>JAYFOA010000049.1:0-55722 GCA_034933145.1 Clostridiaceae bacterium | reverse complement strand
ATATCAAAACCCTAGAAGAATAACTACCCACAGGGAAAATGCCGCTCGCGGGATTTGGGGCTCCCGCGGGCGGCATTTTTCTCTATAAAAAGCAATGGTTTATATCCGAAGCATTCCGTACGAAAGCGGAACGCAGGCCGTTTTACAGCCCCAGCGGCGCTTGTTTGAACTCCCCAATGAATTCCACAATATATCCCGCGGTGGCATTGAGCATTTCCAGGCCCCACTGCCGGGTAGCCTTTTCCGGGTGATCCGGTCCGATCCAGCCGTTATCGGTAATGCTGCGGGTGATCCGCGGGATCTCCACCTGAACGCCCTTGTATCGGACCGAGGAAAAACCGGTTGTCTCCAGATTTTCCGTCAAATGGGTAAACTGCAATTCACCGCCGACGGCACTCTGATCCACCAGCTTCGGATCGATCGCCAGAATCGCGGAGGTTTCCTCCGCGCCGCCGTGACCGCCCTTCCAGGCGGGATCAAGGTCCCAGGCCATCAGCCACCAGTTGAGCTCTGCCAGCAGTGCACCGCGCCGCTGCAGATCGCGGCCGACCTGTTCGATGACCGGGCGATTGCCGCCGTGGCCGTTTAGCACTACAAAATGCCGCGCTCCGTGCCGGTAAAACTCGTCGCAGACACGGCTGAACAGATGATACAAAAGCTCTGTGCCCAGATTGATCGTGCCGGGATACTCCGCAAGGTAGTCGCAGGCCCCGAAGGGCAGCGTCGGCGCAATCAGCACGTCGGTCCGCGGCTCGATCAGCTTCAGCAGATGCTCCGGAATCAATGTGTCGGTGCCGAGGGGCATGTGCTTACCATGACATTCCACGCTGCCGATGCTTAAAAGCACGGTATCGTTTTGCTTAAAATATTCCCCGGCCGCCGGCCAGGTCAGTTCGGTCAGTCGCATGGCATACGCCTCCTTTTTCCCCATTTTACCGCCGTAGGCGCAGGCTTGTCAATTTTCTTTCGGCCATGCAAACAGGTTGAGCGCCTACGCCAAGGTAATACGGGGCAGGGCGGTATGTTGGTATAAAAATGTCATCAACCAAGACCGGAGCCTTCCGGCTCCGGTCTTTCAGATATTGGCGACGTACTCTTCCATTTCCCTTTTGGACCGTACGTTATGCGCGCCGTCTATGATCCGCCGACGCTCCTGCGGGGAGAGGGTTGAAAACCGGTTTACCGCGCTCTGGTTTTTCAGCAGGGCGATACCGAATCCCATCGGCAGCTCGCCCTCATCAAACGGATTTTTCATTCAATCCACCTCATTATCAGCATTTCCATAACCTATGGAATTATGCCGAAATATAAACTTTTTGTGTATATCTTCTCCATTTTAACTCCGGTTAAGGTTCTCAAATTATACTTTTTTTATCAATCAAAAAGGAGGGTTCTCCATGTACGACAAAAATGTGCTGCGGCTCTGCGTGGACGTGACCATGACGGCGCTTTATGCCGCCCTGATGTTCGGCGCCGGAACCGGGCTTTTATTTCACGAGCTGGCCGGACTTGCGATCGCACTGCTGTTTGCTTTTCATTTCGGGCTCAATTTCCGGATGATGCGACGCCTGGGCACCTCGCCGCGTTCCCCGCTTTCAGTAGCGCTGCTGATTTCCGACCTGTTCCTGCCCGTCGGGCTGGTCATTACCATCGGTACCGGCGCCCTTATTTCCCGATTCGTATTGGCCTCTTCATTGAGCGGTAACAGCCTGCTTTACGCAATCCATAAGGTATCCGCCTGGAGCGTGGCTCTGGTGATGGCGTTCCATCTGGCGCTGCATATGCGGTTTGTTGCCGGCGTCTTTCGGGGCATGCTCCGCCGCCTGCGGCAAAAAGGCGTGGTCCGTGCCCTGACCAGCAGCGCCGCCGGACTGCTGGTGCTTGCAGTACTTTTCTCCCGGGTCTATGCGGTCTTTGACCAAGCCGACAATACCGCCCTCTATACCCCTTCGGTTACCGCATCCGCCTCGGGAAACGAGGACGCATCTTTGTCCGGTGATACCCCGACAGAGCCAGAGACGACGACGCCCGCAGGATCTACCGCGACAAAGAAAGAAGACGAACAAACACAGTCCCATACTACCGCCGACGATGCCGACGTCCCCACACTGGATGAATATCTGAGCAAGCTGTTCTGCACCGGCTGCCACCGGCACTGCTGCCTGCTCACGCCGGCCTGCGGCATCGGACAGCAAAACGCCTCGCAGGCCCAGGTGGAATACGTTCAGACCTATGGCAATGGAGCATGACATATACAGCCAGGCTTTTCTTAATCGCTAAAAATAGAAGCACCCGAAAAATTCGGGTGCTTTTCCTTACAGCTGAATCTCCAGCATGACCTCGTCGTACACGATCTGTCCGTTCTTCCGGAATCCCAGTGCTTCATAAAGTCCAATAGCCGCTGTATTATCAGGATCGGCGCTGGTATAAAACCGGATCGGGCCCAGCTTGTTCCGAACCAGTGTCAGTAGTTTTGAAACCGCAGTCCGTCCGATTCCCTTTCCCTGATGCGTTTCGTCAACCATCAGCCGACACATTTCCCATACGCCGATCTGACTGTCAAAGTCCCACATCAAAAATCCGACCAGCGTGCCGTCACAGAAAATACCCATGGGAAAGGTATCCGGCTCATAGGCGGCCTGCGCCAGCGAATAAGCATTTATCGCCACAAAATTCCGCTGGCTGGGCGCAACCTTCAGCGAACAGCAGGCTTCCCAGTTGCTACGGTCAATTTCCCGAAGGGTAATATCCATCATGCCATCTCCTTCTCGTCCGTACGACTATCATACATCCCCATTAAAATACGCCGCGATTTCGCGCACCTGCGCCAGCGCCGCGGTATCCTCTGCCGCAGGCAGCCGATCGGTATGCAGGGAAAGGGCCGTATGGCCATCTCCGCCTTCGGCATTCATCTGTCCGAGCATCCAGCCGCCCAGCCGCAGGGCTTCCCCCGGCGCGCCGTCGCCGCCGCCCGTGAAGATGAGCGCACCTTTTTTCTTCTTTAAAACAAAAGGATCCTGCAAAAAGCGCCGTGCGCAGTAATATGCCTGAAACCTGCTGGCCAGGCCCACCAGCGGGCCGGTCAGCCCGGACATATAGATCGGCGATGCGATGACCACGTTGTCATACCCGTCGTCATAGACCGCCTGCATCCCATCGCGGACCACACAGCCCTTTATCGTCTGACAGGCACGGCAATCGATGCAGGGAGAAACGCCGCCATAATAGGCCGAAAGTTCGGTGATTTCACCATGCAGCTGTGTCTTCAGCGCCGCCAGCAGGTGTGCCGTGTCGCCGTTTTTCCGCGGCGAGCCGTTGATAATCAATGTCCGCATACCTGATCCCTCCCGCATCCATTTCCCATAGGGTATCACAAAACGCAGAAAAATTCCAGCGTCTTGCCACCCGGAAAGCGGTCAGTTCTCCCGCGTCAACAGGTACATCAGCGCATTGACGATGGCAGCGGCCACATTGCTGCCTCCCTTGCGCCCTCGTGCCACGATGCAGGGGGCCCCGCTCTGAAGAACCAGCTCCTTTGCCGGTACCACATTGACGAACCCCACCGGCACGCCGATGATAAAGGCCGGGGTCAGCGTCCCCTCATCCATCCGCTCGCAGATACGAATCAGGGCGGTGGGTGCGTTGCCCACGGCGAAAATCACCCTGCCCGGCAAAGCGGCCGCCTTGTCCACCGCCGCGGTCGCCCGGGTCGTACCGTCGCGCTCGGCTGCTGCCGCCACGTCCGCATCAGACATAAAACAAGCGACCTGGCAGCCGAGCTTCTTAAGCGCAACCTTATTAATCCCGGCTTCTGCCATATGAGTGTCCGTGACAATGGTCGCACCACCGCGGAGAAGTTCAAGAGCCACAGGCACTGCGTCCCTGGAAAAATACAGTGTATCTGCATAGTCAAAGTCGGCCGTCGTATGGATTACCCGCCGGATCACGGGCGCCAGCGCCGGATCCAGCGGCCGCGCCAATTCCTGCTCAATAAGTTCAAAGCTGCGCCGTTCGATCTCCTGTGGGCGAAGCTTTTCCAGTTCCGGAATCATATTCCCGCCTCCAGTATGTCATAGATCAGGCGCAGATCCAGATGCGACCGCACACCCTGTGCCAGCACGTCATACTGCCGTTCTCTATATGCCTGCAGGTCAAAGGCCCGCTCCGCCAGTGACACACCTTTTTTCCGGCAGAGCGCGCCGAGCAGCGCGTCGCGGCAGGCTGCGGTGTCAAAGAAGCCATGCAGATAGCTTCCGTATACATTATCCCGGGCACAGCCGTCTGCAGCCCCGTTTTCCAACAATACCAGCGGCGTGCCGCCCGGCAGGCGCTCGGTCTCGCCCATATGGATCTCATAACCCTCTACCGCCGTATCGGCCAGCGGAGCCAGAACGCCAGGTGCCGAAAGCACCGTACCGCACAGACGAGTCCGGTGTTTTTCCGCCGCGAAGGCCGTGGCAACCGGCAAAAGGCCCATCCCGGCAATCTCACCGCCGCCCTCTGCGCCCTCGGCGTCCGTGATGCGCTCGCCCAGCATCTGATACCCGCCGCACACGCCAAAGACCGCCGTGCCGCCGGCAGCCTGCCGCAGAACCGCAGCCTCCAGCCCGCTTTGCCGCAGCCATTTCAGATCAGCGATGGTACTTTTCGTGCCGGGAAGTATGATCAAATCCGGCTCTTTCAGCGCGGACGCTGCACGGACATACCGAACGCCTACGCCGGGCGTCGCCTCCAGCGCGGCAAAATCCGTAAAATTGGAGATATGGGGCAGGCGGATCACCGCAATGTCCAGCACCGCGTCCCGGCTTTTCCGGTCGAGGCGGGCAGCAAGGCTGTCCTCATCATCAATGTCCACCGGCAGCAGGGGAAGCACCCCGGCCACCGGCTTTCCCGTCAGCTCCTCCAGCATGGACAGGCCCGGGGAGAGCAGGGATTCGTCGCCGCGGAATTTATTGATCACTGTGGCCTTAATCATCGCCTGTTCCTCGGGGGTCAGGAGGGCAATGGTACCGTACAGCTGCGCAAACACACCGCCCCGGTCGATATCTCCCACCAAACGCACCGGTGCGCCCGCCATACGCGCCATGCCCATATTGACAAAGTCGTCCGTCCCCAGGTTGATCTCGGCAGGGCTGCCGGCCCCTTCAATGACGAGGATGTCGTATTCGGCAGCGAGGGAATCATAGGCCTGCCGGACCTCGGGCACAAGCATCTTTTTCGTGGCGAAGTATTCACCAGCATTCATATTCCCCCGCACCTCACCGTTGACGATCACCTGGGAACCGACGTTGGTCACCGGTTTGAGCAGGATAGGGTTCATGCGCACGCTCGGCTCAATCCCGCAGGCCTCGGCCTGCACCACCTGGGCACGGCCCATCTCCAGGCCTTCCCGGGTGATAAACGAATTAAGCGCCATGTTCTGGCTCTTGAACGGTGCGACACGGTACCCGTCTTGCGAGAAGACCCGGCAGAGGCCAGCGGCCAGCAGGCTCTTCCCCGCGTTCGACATGGTGCCCTGAATCATGATTGCCTTAGCCATGGATGGCCTCCCTCATGGCGCAGATCAGCGCCTCGTTTTCCTTATGGGTCTTCAGTCCGACCCGGATAAATCGGGCATTAAGCCCAGTGAAGTTGTCACAGGCACGCACCAAGATGCCGCGTGCCCGCAAGGGTGAATGCAGGGGCGTTTCGCTTTTGATCAGCAGGAAGTTGGCATCGCCGGGGAGCACGGCAAGTCCGAGCTCGGCCAATGCACGCGTCAGATAGACCCGCTCCTCCGTGACAAACCGGCGGGTCTCTTCGATCCAGCCGGGTGTTCCAAGGGCTGCCGGCCCCGCGGCCTGCGCCGGGGCAGAGACGCTCCACGGTGCGCCAAAGACTGCGATCCGCGACAGAAGCTCCTTGTCTGCACACAAAAGATACCCGAGGCGCAGCCCGGCCATGGCGTAAATCTTCGTAAAGGCACGGAGGATCAGCAGGTTTGGATACTCTGCCAGCAGCGGAATCGCACTTTCCCCGTCTGTAAAATCAAGAAAGCATTCGTCCACCAGCAGCAGCGCGCCACATTTTCTGCATTCTTCCGCCGCCTGGCGGATCAGGGACAGCGGTGCCAGCTGCCCGGTAGGATTGTTCGGATTGCAGAGGAATACCGCGTCTATGCCTGCGATATCAGACAGCACGGCCTCCGTCAGAGCAAAGCCTTGGCTTTCCAATAACCGGTGCTCCCGTACCTCTCCCCCGAACAGCTCTGCCGTCCGGGCGTATTCCGAAAAAGTCGGCGCCAGGGTCAGCACCCGCCGAGGCCGGAGGCAGGCGCAGAACCGCAGAAGAAGATCGGCCGCGCCGTTACCGCAGAGGACGCTGCTTTCCGGCACGCTGCAGGCGCGGGCAATGGCTGCGCACAGCCTTCGGCAATGAGGATCTGGGTACCGGGCATAGTCGCCCATATGCTCCGCCACCGCCCGCTTTACGCCGGGCGGCATCCCCAGCGGGTTGATGTTGACGGAAAAGTCCAGCCGGATCTCCCCGCCCCCGTAAATATCCCCACCGTGCTCATACGGCAGCATACAGACACCCCCTGACCGCCAGCGCCAGCAAAAACAGCAGTGCGCCGGTGATATAAAGCAGCCGGTGTGCCCGGCGGATATCCTCCGCCTCAATAGGCCGCCGGTCGTCACCGATGTACGGTTTGCGGCACAGGATGCCGGAATAGAGCGCATCGCCGGCCAGCCGAACGCCCAGTGCGCCCGCCATTACCGACTCTGTCTGCGCGGAATTGGGACTGGCGTGCCGACGACGGTCCCTACGCCAGATTCGGTATGCGTTCACCGCATCCAGTCCGCAGAGTCTCGCGGAAAGCAGCATGACAAGAGCGCACAGACGGGAGGGCAAAAAGTTAAGCACGTCGTCCACCCGGGCGGCACAGCGCCCAAAGTCTAAATATCGCTTATCTTTATACCCGATCATGGAATCCATGGTGTTGGCCGCCTTGTAAAAGCAGCCGAGAACCGCACCGCCGAAAGCAATATAAAACAATGGGGCGGCCAGTCCGTCGGAGGTGTTTTCTGCCACGGTCTCCACAGCTGCCCGGGTAACACCCGATTCGTCCAGCGCGGCGGTATCCCGCCCCACGATGCGGGAAACGGCAGCCCGTGCGCCGGGCAAATCGCCGGCCCTCAGCGTGGCATATACCGCGCCGCTCTCCACCCGAAGACTTTTCATGGCAAGCAGCTGCCAACAGAGCAAAGCCTCCAGCGCCAGATACAGCCAGGGTGAGGCTTGGTATGCTGCATACAGCAGCGCGGCAGGCGACGCCGTGCAGAGCAGCAGCACGGCCCCCGTCAGCAGCAGCCCCCCACACCGCCGATTTTTTATCGGGTACAGCCGCCGCTCCAGCGCCGAGATCAGCGCCCCCATTCCCCGCGCGACATGTGGCCAACCCTGCGGGTCCCCCAACAAAAGATCGAGAAGGAAACCCACGGCCAGCGCCGCGGTCGCATAGATCAGCATAGACGCACACTTCTTTCCGCCGCGGGACGAAATGCCCGACGGATTTCAGTTATGTATACGGTCATAGTCACACGCTTTCCGCAGAAAATTTTCCGCAAAGGCGGGGTTTGCCGGGAAATAGAGGTGCGGAAACCCGGCATAGAGGGTCTCGGTGGCGTGAACGCAGGGCCAACTCCTGCCGCCGCCGGGCTTTTCCGCTGTAAAATCGTCTCCACAGTCTTCGCTGTCGTAATAATGGAACTCATGGGCACGGATGCTTTCTCCGGTACGGCAGAGCAGATTGTCATGCCCGGCACGAAGTTCCGTATAGCCGAAGCGCCGCAGTTTTTCCATCCGGTACGCCCGGGCGTGGAAAACGCCGGCCATCGGTATCCCGTCCAGCATATCGTGGAGATACAGAAACCCGCCGCATTCGGCGATGGTCGGAAGGCCGGACTCCACCGCCGCCTGCACCGCACGGCACATGATGACATTTGCAGACAATGTGTCAAGATACAGTTCGGGATACCCGCCGGGCAGCCACAGCCCGCCGATTTTTTCAGGCAGACCGCCGTCCCGCAGCGGGCTGAACGGCACAATCTCCGCCCCCATCGCACGCAGCAGCGACAGATTTTCCTCATACATAAAGCAGAAGGCCTCATCCTGTGCCACAGCGATCCGCACCCGGCACCCGAACGCCGGATGGGGAGACGACATACTCAGCGCCGGTGCTTCCGCCGCCAGAGTGAGCAGGCCATCGATGTCAAGATGCTCCTCCGCCAGCGCACCGAGTACATTCAGCTTTTCCTTAAGGTTGGAAAGCTCCCCGGCCGTGATCAGACCCAAATGACGGCTTCCGACCGATATGCGGCCGTCCCGCGGCAGAAATCCGAAAGCCTTTATACCAGCATCTTCCGCAATACGCCGTAAGCCGGGATACATTTCCGGCGGCGTGTTGTTGAAGATCACGCCGCGCAGGCCGCTCTCCCGCCGGAAGGTCAAAAATCCTTTCAGCACCGCACCGGCGGAGGTGTACATCCCTCGCGGATCGATCACCAGCACCGCGGGCGTCTCGGTCTCCGCCGCCGCCTGCCAGGTGGAGGCAAGCCCTTCCGTTCCGATGCCGTCGTAATAGCCCATCACACCTTCGATAACCGCCAGCCCTGGACCGGACAGCTGGGCGCGGAGCTGCGCCCCGGTGCTGAAGTACGGGTCCAAATTCTGAGACGGGATACCGATGGCCTCCCGATGAAACATGGGATCGATATAATCCGGCCCGCATTTAAAAGCGTTCACCGTTGCTTTGCGTGCCCGCAGTGCGCACAAAAGCGCCGTGGTCACGGTGGTCTTTCCGCATCCGGAGTGGGTACCGGCAATCAGCACTCTATCCATTTCTGCCTCCGCTGATAACAAATACCGGGTTCTGCGCCATAAGCAGGTGCAGGCTCCCCACACTTTTGCACCGGGCGGCGCTGATCTGCACGGCCTCTGCCGTCAGCCCGTTTTCCGCAAAGGCGGAGAGCGCCTCATACGTGCTCTCCAGCGCGATGGCGTTGACAGCCACCCGCACGTGAGGATTTCTGTGCAGCAGCGCCGCCAGAATCTCCCGCAGACGGCCGCCGCTGCCGCCGATAAAAGCCGTATCCGGCGGCGGCAGTACATCCAGCATAGAGGGTGCATCGCCAAGAACCGGTGTTACATTTCCGATATGGAAGGCCCGGCAGTTGGCGCGGATCAGGTGAAGCGCCTCCTCGTTTTTATCCACGGCATATACCTGTCCCCGGTAGGCCGCCAGCGCCAGCTCCACCGTGACGGAGCCGGTCCCGGCCCCGATGTCCCAGCAGACCGCCTCCGGCCGCGGAGACAAACGGCTCATGGTCACTGCGCGCACCTCCTCTTTCGTCATAGGCACCCCGCCACGAAGAAATTCCTCATCCGGAATACCGAAGCGGACGCGGTCATCCCACGCCGGATTTTCAATGAGCAGGATGGTCAGGGCGGCGCCTGCTTTTTCCAGTTCGTCCGCGCGGCAGGTCCAGAGCCGCTCGTTTTCCGCCCCCAGGTTCTCGCCCGCCTGCACCCGCAGGTAACCAAAGCCTGCATTCGAAAGCGTCTGCGCCAGCTGCGCCATATTACCGCCCGTCAGGACGAAGGTGAGCCGGCTGCGGCGGACGGTATCCGCCAGATTCGACGTCCGCCCGTGACAGCTGACCAGCGCCGCCTCCTGCCACGGCCGCTTCAGCCGGGCAAAAAAGCAGCTGAGGGACGAAACGCCGGGGATCAGGGTCAGCTCATACTCCGCCAGCGCGGCGCACAGCCCTTCCGCCGCGCTGTAAAATCCGGTATCGCCCGATACCAACACGGCAAAGCTGCGGCAATCGCTTTCCCGCACTGCCTTGGCCACCGGTTCCGGCAGATATTCGGCAAATGCGGGCTTCCCCCCGCCCGCAAACAGTGAGAGCAGGCGCGGTGCGCCGATCAGCGCATCCGCCTGCCGGACGGCGCGCAGGCCCTCCTGCGTGATCGTATCCGGCCCCATCCCAACGCCTACGACAGTTACTTTTTTCATAAGTTGCCGTCCTCTATTTTCCTCCGGATTTCCAGTGCCGTCAACCCCTCCGGCTCTTCCGGCCGCATCAGTACCGCCACGCGCACGCCGCGCCGCCGTGCGGCCGCAATTTTTTCCGCAAACCCGCCGGCTTCACCCGAAGCTTTGGTAATCAAAATCTCCGCTCCCGTCGCACGAAACATGGCGGCGTTCATTTCCTCGGAAAACGGCCCCTGCATGCACAGGATGTGTTGGGCCGGATACCCGAGGGCCAGGCAGTCGGAAAGCCCCGCCGGTGCGGGCAGGATGCGCAGCCACACGCGCGTTTCAAATCCTCGCACAGCAGTGAGCGCGGCGGCCTCCTTCGCGCCGAGGGATGAAAAAATCACGCCGGGCTGTCGGTTGAGCCAGGCAACCAGCGCGTCCGTCCCGCAAAACAAGGCGCAGCCCTCCGCAGGCTGCTCTTCCCGCCGGACGCGAAGGCATCGCAGACCGCATTCGCTGCAGGCCGCCCGGATATTCCGGCTGACCTCGACCGCATAGGGGTGGGTGGCATCGATCACCAGCCGGGGTGCCTCCCTCCGCAGCAGGGCTGCCATCTCCCGGGCGTCCAGACGGCCACAGCGGACGGTCATCTCCTCCGCGGGAAAGAGCTGCTCCCGTCCGTATTCGGTCGCCACACAGACCAGCGTCGGGATCTTTTTCTCTGTCAGCAGCCGTGCCAGCTCCCGTCCCTCGGTGGTGCCCCCGAATAAAACGACTTCAGTCAAGGGAATACCCCCTCGGCGTGACCATTTTCCCTCGGATGGCGCGGGTCTGTGCGTTACCGATGAACACGGTGGTGAACATGTCCACTTGTGCTTTCCGCAGCTCCGAAAGCGTTAGCAGGTGCGTCTGCTCCCCCTCCCGTCCGACACATCGGGCGATACCGCACAGGGTTTCGGGTGATTTGTGCGCAAGCAGCAGGTCGCAGGCCTTTTGCAGATAGTCTGCCCGCTTCCGGCTGGACGGATTATACATGGCGATGCAGAAATCTCCCATCGCCGCGCAGAGCAGGCGCTTCTCAATCAGCTTCCACGGCGTCAGCAGATCGGAAAGACTGATAACCGCGAAATCATGGGTCAGCGGCGCACCCAGCAGGGCTGCCCCGGCCAAGGCGGCGGTCACCCCGGGGACGATCTCGATCTCCACCGGGGGATATGCCTCCGACAGTTCATAGATCAGCCCCGCCATGCCATATACGCCCGCGTCGCCGCTGCAGACCACGGCGGTGCAGGTCCCGTCCGCCGCCAGAGACAGCGCCGCGCGGCAGCGCTCGGTCTCCCGGGTCATGGCGGTATCCAGCATTCGTTTTTCCGGAAATACGGCCTGCACCAGTCGGATATATTCCGTATATCCGACGACCACCTCGGCCTCTTCGATAGCGGCGCGGCAGGCCTCCGTCATATTCGCCGGGTCGCCGGGACCGATGCCCGCGACATACAGCTTATTCATGCGTCGTTTCCTCCTCAAAGCATACGGTATAATCGGCGATTGCCAACGCTGCCGTCACGCCGTTTTCCGCCTGCTTGCCGGCCAGCAGGCGTCCCCCGCTGCCCAGTACCGCGCTTCGCTCACAGATGTTATCCACGCCGGTCACAGACCGGACGAACGCGGAACCTGCATACGTCCCGGGAACAGCCGACAGCGCCTCCGGAGAAAACGTATGCATCGACAGACCGTGCCGGCGGCAAAACGCCAGAAGCCCTGGCTCTTCCGCCTTCAGATCAATGCTGCAGACCTCTCTGACGGCAAGGGGATGGCAATCGGCACGTTCCAGTATCTGTCGAAAGGCTCGTTCAATCTCGTCAGCCCCTATCCCTCTTCGGCAGCCGACGCCGAATGTGACAATCCGCGGGATCAGGCGCAGTGCTCCATCCACATCAAAAGCACGGCAGGTGACGCGCGCGTCCGGCGCCCCTTCGCACAGTACGATGCCCTTCGGCGGCTTCCCTGCAGTGGGGAACTCGCTTTTCAGCCGAGCCGGCTCCCCTGCCAGCATGCGGGCGGAGATCGCCTTGATCCGCGTCGGATCGGCGACGGAAAGCCCTTTTTCCGCCGCCCACGCGTCAATGGCCGTCAGGCCGCGGACATCGGTAGCGGTGGTAACCACCGGCAGCGCACCGAGGTCTTCGGCCAGCGCCGACGCCAGTGCATTGGCCCCGCCGATATGCCCCGACAGCAGAGAAATTACAAAGGACGCCCCCTCGTCAACGACGACGATAGCCGGATCCTCTGCCTTGCTCCGAAGAAAAGGCGCAACGGCTCGCACGGCAATCCCGCAGGAGCCGACGAAAATCAGCGCGTCATCGGCGGAAAAATGCGCCGCCGTCCATGCCGCCAGCCCCCCAGATGCGCAGCGGGAAAGAGCCGCCTGGTCGCCGTTGGCTTCCCGTGCCACCCGGATCCGCTCTCCGGTACAAAGGCCCTGCTCGCTGAACGTGATCACCCCCAGATGCATGTCAGACCGTCCCCTTTCGGAACGCCGTAGTAAAGGACGGGTCATAAAGTCGGGACTTATCGTATTTATCACCCAAAAAATTACCAATAGTAATCAGCGCGTGATTTCTGATCCCCGCCGCATCCGCCGCGGACCGGAGGGTTGAGACCGTACAGCGGACTACCTTTTCCTCGGGCCAGGTGGCCTTATGTACAATAGCTGCCGGCGTATCGGGCGCATAGCCGCCCGCCATCAGCTCTTTTTCCAGCGTGCCGGTCATACCTGCGCTCAGAAAAACTACCATGCTGGCGCTATGGGCGGCAAAGGAGCGGATGCTCTCCCGTTCCGGTACAGCGGTTCGTCCGGCCATGCGGGTGATGATCACGCTCTGGCTGACCTCCGGCAGGGTATATTCTGCCTTAAGCGCCGCCGCCGCCCCACAGAAGCTCGATACGCCGGGACAGACCTCATACGCAACGCCCGCCGCTGTCAGCGCGTCCATCTGTTCCCGGATAGCGCCATAGACACAGGGGTCGCCCGTGTGCAGCCGCACTGCCATACCGCCGGCACGGTCGACGCGCAGCAGTATGTCCAGCACTTCGTCCAGCGTCATCTTCGCGCTGTCATAGTGCATGCAGTCCGGTTTCGTATACGACAGCAGCTCGGGATTCACCAGCGAGCCGGCATATACGACGGCATCGGCGGCAGCGAGCAGCCGCATACCGCGGACGGTGATCAGGTCCGGCGCACCGGGACCCGCACCCAGAAAATGAATCATGTTTTACTCCTCCAGATTTCCATCAATGTCTCCGCGTTCCCGCTTTGTACCAGAACCTCTCCCGGCGGCGGCGCGTTCGTAAAGCAGACCCAGCCGATCGTAACTTCCGGCGGTACGCGACGGACAAGGCAGTCTTCCATGCGCCCGCCGAGGACAGACAGCGTCTCCGTGAGGCAGCTTGCAGCACGCAGAACCGCCAGCGCGGCATCGGCCGTAACACAGTCAGCGACGGCGCGCAGCGTTTCAAGCCCGGCCTCCGCCCGCAGGGCACAGGCCAGCAGCGTTTCCATCCGGCCGTCACCGAAAGAGGAATGGGTGTTTGTCATGCCGATGCCCAGCTTGACAAGCTTTCCGATGTGCCCGACCAACAGGATATTCCGCAGGCCGCATTCAACGGCCGCATCAATGGCGTCGCCGATAAAGTTCGAGCAGATCACATGGTCCCGCAGGGACAGGTGCAGCTGTTCCTGCGCAAACGTTTTTCCGTAGTTTCCGGGCGTAAGCAGCACCCTCTGCCCGCCCCGGGCGGCCAATTGCCGCAGCTCCAGGCGGACGGTATCCGCCAACGCCTGATTACTCATCGGATCCACGATCCCGGAGGTGCCGATCACCGAAAGCCCATGAGCGATCCCCATCCGGGGATTAAAGGTGCGCGCCGCAACCTCCGCGCCGCCGGGAATCGAGATCGTCACGCGGAATCCGCCCGTATAACCATGTTCCGCCGCCGCCGCCCGGAGTTCCGCTGCAATCATGCGGCGCGGCACGCTGTTGATCGCCGCCGCACCCACAGGCTGGTCCAGGCCGGGCCGGGTCACCGTGCCCACCCCTTCTCCGCCGCCGATCTCGATTTCAACAGGCGCTTTTTCCACCCGGGCACAAATCATCAGACCGTCGGTAGCATCCGGGTCGTCCCCGCCGTTCTTCCGGACGGCACAGGCGGCGCTATCGGGTGCAGTACTTAGGCAGCACACGTCCAGCGTAAGCGGTATTCCCCGCGGTGTGTCGATCGATATCTGCTTACATTCCCGCCCGGAAAGCAGCATGACCGCCGCAGCCTTTGCGGCGGCGGCGGCGCAGCTGCCCGTGGTATATCCGCAGCGAAGCAGTCTCCCATTGATGTTGCGTACCAAATTCATCGTATCTGTCCTTTACGGCAATCTCCTGTCTGCTCTCAGGGTGCGATCAGGATGGTGGTGAAATATCCAGGTTCTTCCGGCAACTGGATAAGATCGGTAAAAACCCGCTGTGTTGGCAGCCCGCAGTCACAGACAGCGGCCGCTTTTTCCGAAAGGCCCTGCGCATGAATGGCATGCGCCGTTTCCGAAATATCCCGGGCGGGCTTCAGCAGCACCTTTCCGCCGGGCAGGCCCAGCGTCTCTGCTAAATTGGGCACCGCAGCGGGAAAGATATGCAGCGGCGAACCCATCTCTGTCAGGCTCCGGTTGAGGACCGCCGCGCAGGCGCAGAAGCTGGTCACACCCGGTACGATTTCCACCGCATACCCCTGTGCAAGCAGCCGGCGGCAGAGATAATTCCAGGAGCCGTACAGCGATGCGTCGCCCAGATTCAGCATGGCAACGTCCCGTCCGGCATCCAGGTAAGCAGCCAGGCCTGTGGCCAGTACCGCGTGCCTTGCATCCAGCGCCGCGGGGTCACGCGTCATCAAAAAGTCCAGATATTCAATCTGCTTCCCTGACAGATCGACCGCACCCGCGGCAATCTCAAGCGCCAGCGCACGGCCTCCCACGGTCCGTGGCGCGGCGATCACATCGCATCTTTGCAGGATGGACGCCGCCTTCAGCGTCATCAGTTCCGGGTCGCCGGGCCCCACGCTCACGCCGTACAATTTTCCTTTTTTCATCGGATCCCTCCATCAGATATACAGTTCCGACCGCCGATGGGATGGAAAATCCTTTGCCCCGTCAAAACGCATCGGTTTCAATTCGACGATCAACAGGGTCTCCCGCCCGGAAAAATCTGTGGCTGCTATGTGTCCGTCAGGGTCATAGACTGCTACACCGCCGGAAAAGGCCGTCCCGCAGCCGTTTTCTCCACAGGTGTTGCAACAGAGGACGTACATCCGGTTGTCATATGCCCGGGCGGGCATATAGCGGGCCCATACCGCCGCCCGCTCTCCCGCCATGACCGGCACGGCGTGGGGAACGGCAATCAGCTCCGCCCCACGGGTGCGAAGCGCAGCCGCCGCCTCCGGAAAATGCATGTCATAGCAAAGAAGGATGCCAAACGGGGGCGTGCCGTCAAAGACCGGCAGGCAGTCCCCCGGCGTAAAGACCGGCTGTTCCCGTATACCGAGATGGGTCTTCCGGTAAACTTCGACCGTGCCGTCGAGCCCGCAAACCAACTGCGACGCCCACAGGGTCTCCCCTGTCCGCTCCGCCATACCGACCAGCGCCGTCACGCCGTTTTCCTGTGCTGCGCGGGAAAGCACGGCCACAAAAGGATGGGAAAGCGGCAGGGCCGTTGTGTCTGCATGGCGCAGGCAATAACCGGTGAGGGCCAGCTCAGGAAAGACCGCAAGGCGCGCGCCCTCGCTTCCGGCCCGGGCGATATAGGCGCAGATACGCCTGAGATTCTCCTCCGCCTGCCCACAGCGGGACTCCATAGAGATCAGCGCAGCCTTAACGGCCGGGCCGGGGACTCGTACCCGACTTTGCTCTACATGTGTCACGTCCGCACCTCCGCCGCCCGATCCGCCGTACGGAGGCCCATGGCCTTCGCCGCCTCAAATAGCGCCTTGTTCCGCACGTTGATTTCCCCATAGCTCTGCAGGCAGTTGACCACCGTGTCACAGTCCTCCATCGCCCGGAGAGCGGCCCCATAGGCCTCATCACCGATCGGTAAAAAGCTCTGTTCACCGATTACCGCCGCCGCCAGAGCGGACGCCACCTGATAGTCGACATCGTTTTCGTGCAGGACGCCGGTGATGAAAGGGATGCCCTGCCGCTGCAACGCCCGGTATTCTCCGATCCCCGTGCCGCCGCCCGCGATCACAAAGACTTTTGGTTCACCTGCCGGGCGCGCCAGCTCAAGACTCCCAAACAGCGGGTTATAGCTTCCCAATGGGAGCCCGTACAGCCCGCAGATCATTTCCGGGCGGAAGATTTCCGACGGAGGGCCCCAGTGAGTCAGATATTCCCCTTTTACGCACAGGACCTGATCGGAGACCTTTTGTGCCAGCCCCAGCTCGTGCAGGGACATGATCACCGCGAGGTTCCGCTCCTTGGCCAACCGGCGGAGTAGGCCCAGCAGCTCCAGTGCATGGTGCGCATCAAGAAACGAGGTAGGTTCGTCCAGAACGATGATCTCGGTCTCCTGGCAAATCGCCCGTGCCAACAAAACCCGCTGGCGCTGCCCGTCGCTGATGCGCGTGAAGTCCCGGTCCTTCAGATCGAGGACATTCACCAACGCCATCGCCTCGCATACCCGGCTCCGGTCAAAGGCGGACAGGATGCCCAGCGTTCCGGTATAGGGGTACCGACCGCTCGCGACCACGTCTTCACAGGTCATCAGCTCTGTTTTCAGCCGCTCGGTCAGCACCACGGAGGCCCGGCGGGACAGGTCACGCTCCGTCATCTGCTCAACCGGGCATCCCCCGATCCATACCGTGCCGCCAAGGGCTTTCAGCTGCTTGGTAATACTTTTGAGGATGGTTGACTTTCCCGATCCGTTGGGCCCGATCAGCGTGAGGATCTGCCCTCGGTCAATCCCAATTTCAATATCCCGGATCAGCGGCTTTTTGTCATATCCGACCGTCAGCCGATCCGTATGAAAAAAGAATGTCCTGTTCATGCATTCTACCCCGTCTTTTTCCGCAGCAGCATCCCGATGACGACCGGCGCACCGAATACGGCGGTCACGGCGCTGATGCTCAGGTCGGTGGGTGCGAACAGGGTGCGGGCGATCAGGTCGCACCCGAGACAGAAGATCGCGCCGCCAAGGAAACAGACCGGGATCACCAGAATTGGCTTTGACGTTTTGAGCAGCGCCTTGACCAAATGCGGAACTGCGATCCCCACAAAGGAAACCGGCCCCGAAAAGGCGGTCACACAGGCGGAGAGGATGCTGGAAAGCAGGATCAGCAGAATCCGGAATTGCCGGATATTCACACCCATGTTCCGGGCATAACTCTCTCCCAGCTGATATGCGCCGATGGGCTTGGCCAGCAAAAAAACGGCGGCGGCGGCGGCCAGCACCACAGCCGCCATGACACGCACGTCGGCCCAGTCCGCCCCGGAAAAACTTCCTTTCGACCAATTGTGCAGATTCACGATGTTCGCGTCGTCCGCAAAGGCAATGACAAAATCCGTGATTGCCGAGCAGATATAGCCGATCATCACCCCGCTGACGATCAGCATGGACGCGCGGTGAACCTTTCCCGCCATCAGAAGGACAAAGCCCATGGAAATCAGCGAACCGAGAAAGGCCGTCCCGATCAGGACGCCGGAGCCGACGGCCTGTCCGCGTCCGAAGACCGCGACCATGACCAGCGCCACCGTGAGCTTTGCACCCGAAGAGATCCCAAGTACATAAGGCCCGGCGATGGGGTTATTAAAAAAGGTCTGGAGCAGAAAACCCGAAAGGGCCAGCGCACCGCCGAGGATCCCGGCGGCCGCAAGCCGCGGAAGACGGATTTTCCACAAGATCCCATCGCTTAGTTCGTCATTCCCCGGTGCGAACAGCGTCCGAAGGATTTCCTTCAGCGAAAGAGATACGCTCCCCACCCCGATATTCAGCAAAATCAGCAGTACAAGCAGAGCCGTCAGTGTCAGCAGCACGGCAAAAAACCGTACGCGCCTGCTTGTTTGACCGTTTTTCATCCTGTTTCTCCATCCCGTAGAATTCCGTATGCGGCGGGGTGCTTTGCACCTGCCGCCGTCACGATAGTTTATTGAAATACGCCGGTCCGTCCGACCCGCCGGCCACACCCAAAAAGATCTGGTGCAGTTCCGATACCATCCGGCCCAATTCGGTTGTCTCCTGGAACATGTTCTGGTTGGTACACCAGACGTTTCCGTCCCGTACAGCCTTAAAGTCCGCCAGCAGACCATTTTTCGCAACCAGCTCCGCCAGGGTGGAAACGCCGCCGTCGATCGCGCCGTTATAGATCAGAAAGTCCGCGTCCTTGGCCGTCCGGTAAAATTCCTCCATCTCCAGTGTCACCGTGGAGGTGGCGGTCTCCGGATCGCCCAGCTGGTCGAACACATACCGGCCGCCGGCCAGCTCAATCATCCGCGTGACATAATCCCCCGACTTCCGGGCAACGACCGAACCGGAGGCGCTGATATAGAAAAAAGCCGCCGTCTTTCCGGTCTCCTCCTGCGCCGCTGCCTCTTCCAAATATTCTGCCTGCGTATCGAACAGCGTTTCGGCCTCATCTTCCTTGCCCAGAAGCACCGCGTAAAGCTTGATCCATTCCGTACGCCCCAGCGGGTGCGGCTCAAAACTTGACTGTTCGGTCAATACGGGGATGCCCAGCTCCTCCAGCTTCTCCTTCACCTCGGGCACGTGGTTGATCATAGTGGATTCAACCGCGAGATCGCAGCCGGCGGCGGTGATCAGCTCATAATCCGGTGCGCTGTATTTCCCCGCGTAACGGATACGCCCGTCTTCCATCGCTGACCTGGCGTCTTCCACATACCAGCTTTCCGCCTGTGTACCGGAAAGCCCGACGCTGTCCAGTGCATCCAGCGCGTCAAACAGACACATAGCCGAGGTGGCCACCAGATAAATATTCTGGATCGGCTGATGCAGGACCGCAACGTCCGGGGCAATTCCTTCCGGCACATCGGCTCCTTCTGGAACCGTGAGGAACCGGGTTCCATCGGACAGGGAGATGAGCGCATAGCCGCCCTCATAATAATCGACCCCGAAATTCTGCGCATACTGCAGCGGCAGGCTTCCGGTGGGTTCCCACCCGTTTCCGAGTCCGGTATCTCCGGCCGCGTCTCCCTCTTTATGGCACCCGGACAGAAAGGTGAGCAGGCATAGAAAGCTCAGCGCCAGCGCCGCATACCGTTTGGCCTTTCCGGCGCTTCTTCTATTTGGCCGCATTTTGACTCTTTGCCCGCTTTTTCAGGCATACGGCACCGCCGGCCAGCAGCACGGCGACAGCCGCCGCAGCGATGCCACCCTTTGCCGTACTCAACCCGTCGTCCGATATAGGCGTCAATGACGCTGCGTCAAACCGCAGTGTATAGTCAATCCAATGGGGCTCACTCATGGCAAGCGTTTCCGCACTGACCTCGATGTCGGTGTCTAGGGCGGGCACAGCAATCTCAAATACGGTGTTTCCTTCGGTATTGACCGGGGAATATTCCGTGCCGCCCATCCGCATCCGGTCGTAATTCGGGCTGCTCCAGACAATTTCCGCGGTTATCTTCCCGTCCCGGACGATCAGGCGCGCAGGAGACGCCACCGATGCACGGCCGGAACCGCCGGTCAGGATGACCTCCGCCGTATAGATACGATCGGCGGGTACGGCCGCTGCAAAGCTCTCTGCCGGCAGTACCGACAGCAAAAACAGCAGTGCAAGCGCAATCCGCAGGTAATTTTTCATAGTCCCTCCTTGCTCGGCGGGAGCCGCTTTTCGGCTCCCGCCTGCCGGTATCAGTTTCCGGTAAACGCGTCCGCTGGGATCTTGCTCGACTCAAACACAAGTGTCCTGTCATACCACTGTTCCTTCTTGGTACTCCATGCGGCAACATCAGTTTCCTGATCCAGTGCTTCCACCGGTACATCGTAGGTGTATTTGCCTTCTGCATCTGTCACAAAATAGATGCAGTGATCGTCGGTATCGGCCTGTGCTGCCTCGCCGGTACCCATATACAGCTTTTGATAGCCATCCCCGCTCAGGGTGATAATCGCGTGCATCGCCCCGTCCTTTACGGTCAGGCTGGCGGCGACGATATTGAACATGGAAGAACTGGAGGTCACCGTGATATCATAGGTACCGTCCTTGATCTGTGAAGCCTGAATCGGTCCTTCCGGTACGGAAGCACCCGCCGTTTCGCCGATCACGCAGCCTTCGCCGTCAATGGCTTTCTGCACATGCTGCACATAGATCTGCTGGATCCCTTCGAACTGTCCGAGACCGCGGATCAGGCATTCGACCTCAAAGCCCGCGGCCTCAAACGCGGTCTTCCAGGAGCCTTCCTCATCGCCCGCCATGTCGTTGTTGGCGTGATCGCCCGCGACGACCATCAGCGGCTCCAGTACGACCTTTGTATATCCGCCGGCCTGTGCAGCGGCGATCATGTCATCGAGGCTGGGCGTTGCCTCCACCGTTCCGATGAAATAATTGGAATAGCCGGCAGCCGTAATTTCATCCTGCATCGTGGCGTATACGGCGTTGGCTGGGTGCTCCGTCCCGTGGCCCATGAAAATGACCGCCGTATGATCGTCACTGTAAGATGCCGTCTCCGCGGTGATGACGGCAATGACCGCAGCCCGGTCTTCCTTACTGGAAAGCAGCGGGGCGCCCACCGTGATAGAATCAAACTTATCTGTATAATTCCCCAGCTCGGCGACCAGATCGTCATACTCATAGCCGCTCATCAAATGGGTCGGCTGCACAATCAAGGTCTTGACACCGTCGGCCACCAGGCGGTCCATTGCCTGGGATACATTGTCTATGTCAAGGCCCTCCCGGTCCTTGAGGATGTCGATGATGGTCTGAGCCGTAAAGGCGCGCCTTACGGAATAATCCGGATAAGCTTCGGCGATTGCGTTTTCAATAGCGCCGATCGTAATATCCCGGCTGTCGTTATAGCTGGTTCCAAAGCTGACCACCAGGATTGCCTGCGTCGGCTGGGCTGTATCTTCGTTGGTTTCGGGCTGTGCGGCGTCGTTGGCGGGCTGGGTCGCTCCGTTATCGGTTCCGGCGTCGTTCGCGTTGGCGAGTGTCGTGCTGCAGCCTCCGAGCAGCGTACAGATAAGCAGTACCGTCAGCAGCAGACAGAGCAGTTTTTTCGTTTTCATTGTCATCCTCCTCAAAAAATAAAAAAATACACGTCCTCCGAAGAGAACGTGTAAAACAGACTTCAAGACGGCCATGCCGCTCCGCCAAGCGGGGGCATGTCCTCCGTCACATTTCTCCAGGGTTCATAGAGAAAAAGCAACATTACGATTATCTCGTAACAACGTAGGAAAAGTAACCTGACTTAAAGATTCACGGCATATAAACCGTTTCTCTTATCACAGTAATGTCCCTTGTGCAGGAGTTGCACCTGCTTCCCTTTCTTTCGTCCGGCATCTGCCGGACACTCACTACGCCTTTTTCAGTATTCAGTTTTCAGATCCGACACGATTATACACAGGCGTCAAAAGTTTGTCAAGGGGGAAGGCTCCTCTTTCCCCTCAGGACAATCCGCAGACACCCCGCGGCCGCCTGTGTAAAATCCGCTGAGCAAGCAGCTCTTTTTTAGCATGCCCCGATCCTTTTTTCAGTCGGCAAGAACATACGCAAGAGCGGGATCCCGCCCGCTTTCATAGTCTTCAATCGTCGTCCGAATCGATACGTCGGGCAGGCAGGTCCCAATGCCGCCGTTATGGTAAGTAAAATCTTTACTGAACTCAAAATATTTGGTACTGTAAGAGACCGGCAGCTGCGAATTCGGCAGATCCGTCCCCCTTACCTCCCCATAACAATCAAGCGCCCCGCCCGTAGGCTCGCCGACCAAAACGGCATCAGGCGCTGCCTCTTTAATCCGATAGATGGCAAACATTCCCGAAGAAAAGGTGTTGCGGCTTATCAGCGTATAAACTCTGACCTCCGGATGTTCCGCGATATACCCGGCAAGCCGCTGTGTAAACGGATTGAGAACCTCGGAGTTTCCGCCGCTGTTGCTCCGCAGGTCGACGACAATCTTCTCCGGGCTGTTCTCCTCGATTACGCCGAACATCTCTGAATTAAAATCGGAAAACGAGCGGTTTTTTAGATTGGCGCAGACATTGTATTCAAAATAGAGGACATTTTGCTCCGGCAGATACTCATAGTCATAATAGGTATCATATTTACCAATCAAGACATCTTTTCCGGCGGGGTTTACATATTCATCCTCTTCTCCGGAAGAAAGCGCAGAAACGGTGTACTCCTTTTCCTCTCCGTCTTTCCGGACAGTGAATACCGCCTGTTTTTCATCCTGAACGATTCCAAGGCCGTACAGATAGATCGGCGCCTTCAGATAGTCAGGCAACCTCGCCGATACCCAGCTCTCATTTTCGTGGGAAATCAGGGTCGTGAGCTGCTGAACCACCGTATCTATATCGACGCCGTCGATCTTTACAACCTGAGAAAACATCATTTTCTCAAGGCTTTTGTCGGCGTTGACGATGCAGATTTTACCGTCAAACACCCAAAAGTCAAGCGGATAGCCATAGTCATCCCGAATATTGATATTCGTATGGGCATCTCCGACAGAGGCGACAATCCGGTTAAGTTCTGTGAACACCTGCGCGTTATTGAGCTCATCGACCCGGGCAGACAGCCCATCCATCGCCGCATTGAACTCCTCCTGCGAAATAACGCTGAATAAGTTTTTATGCAGCTTTGGCAGGTTTTCTTTAAGATACAGGATGTCTTCGGTCAAAAGACGATTTCGGTCTTCACTTGTCTGGTCATTTTTTAATACGATGTCCCGGTTTGTCACGTTTTCCGGCGTGATTTCTCCGCCGCTGCTACAAGCCGCAGCGGCGAACAGCAGCATCATGCTCATCAAAAAAACGCATAGCCTTTTCTTCATATTTCACACCGCAATCCTTCCATTTCGATTTATGGATATAGAATCAAATAATATAATATTATTATTACTTCATTATTTATGATATCATAAATTGCGCAGAAAAACGACCCTTACGTGCGAATTCCACACAGGCATACCCTGCATTTACTCAATTTAGTACGATTTTTTGATTATATTGCCATATCACACGTTATAGCTGCCTTTCCATCCGTACAATTACGTATCCATCCGCCTGTGTTTCCGATCCCGTTTTGATAAACTGATTTTTCAGCCAAAACCTTTCGCTTTGTAAATTGCCCTTTGCATAGCCAAGCCCAACTTTTAAGAATCCGGCTTTTTCGAAATACCTGCACGATTCCGTAATAATATTTGATCCAATTCCCTTTCCCTGTACCGCTTGATTCATCATGAAAAAGCCGATGAACACGGTTTTTTGATTCGGATATCCGTCTATCAGATCCATTACCGCAATTAGAGTTTTCTCCTGATAAAAGCCTATGTAAAATTTGTCCTCCGCCTTTTTACCGGGCGGTAGCATTCTCATATCATTTTTAATGCCGTCAATGGTTGCACCAGGAGGGCAATAGCTGTAATACATGGGGTTTCCCATGCAAAGATCGTATACCTCCGGTACGTCCGTTTCTTCCATTTTCTTTACTTGATATTCTTGTGACAGCAATTCAATGTTCATAGTATCCTCCAACAGCCTATACAAATTATTTTACTTCTCTGCGTTTATTATTTTGCAGTGCACCCTAACGAGGTTTTCAGTAAGCATATCCTGTTTATCCATACAGCGAAAGACACACTTTCCACGTACTGGAAAATGTGTCTTTTTTGGCGGAGAGAATGGGATTCGAACCCATGGTGCTTGCGCACGCCGGTTTTCAAGACCGGTGCCTTCAACCGCTCGGCCATCTCTCCGTATTTTATTTTGGCAGATTTGCCGCCTTCCTGCCGCACTCACAAAGCGGGTGCGGCAGGATTTTGCATAATATGGCGGAATATTGATTACTAAAAGTAATATATTTCTTATTTTTCGCTATCCGGAATCTGTGTTTTCCCGGTAAGCTCCGAAATTGTAATCTTATATACATATGCCCGGGTACAGCTTGCGCATTCCTTCTCATTATTCGGATTGTCAGGCGCGTATTTTTTGCACAAGGCCATCAGCCCTTCCCTCCGCTCGACGGCATCGGTCACCAGCTCTGCCATACCGAAGCCTACGGCACTGCGGTATGCCACAGAAAGCTCATCCGGAAGTGTATGCTGGGACTCCACCGCCGTCACACAAACCCGCCCGTCGGCAGCCAAGCTATCGACCTTGAATCCCGCCAGCGCAGAGTGAAAATATAGCTTTTCTCCCATGCGGGCAAAGGAGACCGTAACGGCATAGGGCCAGCCGTCCGCACCGGTCATAGCCACCGTCGCATAAAGCGCATTGTTCAGGATCTTCCACGCTTCTTCCGTGGTCGTGGCGCGATCGCGCCGCCGCATGTCGTGCCTCATTTCGTCAAAACCTCCAGGCCTCCCAGATATTTGCGCAGAACCTCCGGAATGACCACCGTGCCATCCGCTCGTTGATTCTGTTCCATCATCGCCGGCAGGATGCGGCTGGTCGCCAGGCCGGAGCCGTTGAGCGTATGAACCAGCTCCGGCTTGCCGGTACTCTCCCGCTTAAAACGAATGTTGCCGCGCCGTGCCTGATAATCGCGGGCATTGGATACCGAGCTGACTTCTTTATACCCGTTCATGGACGGGATTTGGATTTCAATATCGTAGGTACGCGCCATAGCGGCCGAGCAGTCGCCCGCCGCCAGCTTGACGGTGCGGAAATGGAAACCAAGGCCGCTGACAAGGCGCTCTGCCTTTGCTACCAGCTCTTCAAACGCGGCATCGCTGTCCTCCGGACGGGTAAACTGGACCATTTCCACCTTATTGAACTGATGTCCGCGCACCATGCCGCGCTCGTCCGCGCGGTAAGAGCCCGCTTCCCTCCGGAAGCAGGGGGTGTAGGCGAAATACTTCCGCGGCAGCTCGCTCTCCTTCAAAACCTCGTTTCGGTGTAGAGAGACCAGCGCCGCCTCGGCGGTGGGCAGCATATAATGAACCCGGTCGTCGGTAGGATTCTCTATTTTGTAGACCTCGTCGGCAAATTTGGGGAATTGACCGGCCGTTACGCCGCATTCATATTCCAACATCAGGGGCGGCAGGACAAATTCGTACCCATCGGCAAGGTGGCTGTCAATAAAATAGCTCAGCAGCGCCCACTCCAGCTGCGCACCGATGCCCCGATAAATAACAAAGCCGCTGCCTGCCAGTTTGGCGGCGCGTTCATAATCGATCAAGCCAAGCTCCGTGCATAGATCCACGTGGTGCTTTGGCGTAAAATCAAACGAATGCGGTTCTCCGAAATAACGAATCGGCTCATTGTTCTCCTTCCCGCCGGGTGCCAGATCCGGGTCCGGCAGATTGGGAAGGCTGAGCATCAAATTGGTGTATTCCGTCTCTATGTCGGACAGCCGCTCGTCATTGCCTTTGATCTGCTCCTTGAGCTTGTTCATTTCGGCGAAAATCGGCGCGGTATCCTCCCCGGCCTTTTTCATGGCGGGAATCGTTTTGGATACGCGGTTCTGCTCGGCTTTCAGCCCATCGGTTTCGGCAATAAGCGCCCGGCGGGCGCCATCCAACTCCAGAATACGGTTTAAGGCCGCCTCGCCGTCAAAGCCCTTCGCAGCAAGGCGCGCCGCCACGTCCCCGGTATTTTCCCGGATCAGACGGATATCCAGCATGGTTTTTCCTCCAAACGCCGCGTCAGCGGCTTTTCTTCATGTGCTTCAGCGCCTCGCAGATCAGCTCCAGATCAGCGTTGTCACTGTATTCCACCGTCAGTTTTCCCTTTTTCCCCGTAGATTTAATCATAATCCGATGGGAGGTGGCGGCCGCCATATCCCGCTCCAATTCACGGATATACAGCACCTCCGGCCGCTCGGTTTTCTCCGGTTTTTCTTTCCCAAAGGTTTTGGCCAACGCCTCGGTCTCCCGTACGGACAGCTCTTTTTCCACCACCAGGCGGGCTGCCTGTTCCATCCGCCCGACATCTTCGATCGCCAGCAGCGCACGGGCATGGCCGGCGGACAGTGTTTTGTCCTGCACCAGCTTCCTCAGGGGTTCCGGCAAGGTAAGCAGCCGCAGAGCATTCGCTACGGCGGGACGTGATCGCCCCACCCGCTGCGCCGCCTGTTCTTGGGTCAGGCCGGCTGATTCCATCAATTTTTGAAAGCCCTGTGCCTCTTCAATGGGGTTTAAGTCCTCCCGCTGAAGATTTTCAATCAGGGCCAGCTCAAATGCAGCCTTCTCATCCACGTTCAGGATGACCGCCGGCACCTGAGCCAATCCTGCCATCCGGCAGGCCCGCCACCTGCGTTCTCCGGCGATGATCTGGTATCCGTCTTCCACCTGACGTACCGCCAGAGGCTGGATGATGCCGTTGCAGCGGATACTTTCTGCCAGTTCAGACAATGCCGCCTCGTCAAATTCCCTTCGCGGTTGGTCGGGATTTGGATAAATCTCGCTGACACGCAGCTGCGTGATACCGCCCGGCTCTCCTTCGGAGGAAAACAGGGCGTCCAGCCCTCTGCCAAGGCCCTTGCTCTTCGGCATGTTATCCCCTCCTGTTATTCTTTAAAAATTCTTCGGCCACGGCGGTATAGGCTTCCGCCCCGCGGGAACTTCGGTCATAGGCCAGGATCGGAAGTCCGTGACTCGGTGCCTCGGACAGGCGTACGTTCCGAGGTACCACAGTCTTATAAACTTTATTGCCAAAATATTTTTTGACTTCTTCGGCCACCTGAATCGTCAGGTTTGTTCGGCCGTCATACATGGTCAGTACCAGGCCCTCCACATCGATATGGGTATTGATCCCGCGCTTAACGGCGCGAATGGAGGAAATCAGCTGGCTCAGTCCTTCCAGCGCAAAATATTCACACTGCATGGGGATCAGCACCGTATCACAGGCGGCCAGCGCATTGACCGTCAACAGGCCCAGTGATGGCGGGCAGTCGATGAAGAGATAATCATATTCCTGTTTCAGCGGCTCCAATGCGTCCCGCAGCCGCCGCTCCCGGTGGTGCGCATCCACCAGCTCCTGCTCGGCAGCCGCCAGGCGGATGTCGGCAGGCAGCACATCGCAATATTTCGTGTGCATAACCGCGCTTGTGGGTGCCAGCACGCCGTTCAGTACGTCATAGAGGGTTCGCCCCTCCTTAGCCTGCACGCCGGAGCCGGAGCTTGCGTTTCCCTGGGGGTCGCAGTCCACCAAAAGCACCCGCAATCCTTTTGCGGCGACGCAGGCCGCGAGGTTGACCGCCGTAGTAGTTTTCCCGACGCCGCCCTTCTGGTTGGCGACGGCCACCGTCTTCGCCATAGCTTCACCCACCTCTGTGTTTTTCTATTATACCACGGAACAGCCAAAACGCAAGCGTGGGATTTTTTCATGTGAAACAATCCCACGCCTAGATGTCGGCTATCCGCGTTTAAAGCTTTTCTTCTGGGACGGCTATATTCCACGCGGTAGGTCCCACTCGTCCTGTTTCACGTGAAACAACTGCAGATGGCACCCGCACGCAAATAATCAAGTCGTCACCCTCCTGCCGCCGCTCCACCGCAGCGTCTGTACCGCTTTTCCGCATCAGCGCCGCAGCCCTTTCCACCGTATTCAGGAAGATACGGACATCCCGGATTAAAAATTGCTTTTTTTGTTTCGATTTTTCCGTCAACAGCGATTCTATGTATTTTTCGCCACGTTCCACATTCATACCCTGCCGAACCATCTGCCGCGCTGCTGAAAGCTGGCGCTCTTCGTCGGGTAGCCGCAACAAGGCGCGCGCATGCCGTTCGGTCAGGTTTCCATCCCGAATCGTCTCCACCGTTTCGGGCGACAGGCGAAGTAGTCGAAGCTTGTTGGCGACAGCGCTCTGTGTCCGGCCGATTCGTTCGGCAGCCTGCTGCTGTGTCATGCCGAACCGGTCGCACAGCTGCCGCAGAAAGGCCGCCTCTTCAAAAAAATCAAGGTCCTGACGCTGCAGATTTTCCAGCAGCGCCATCAGACCGGAGCTCTCTGCACTCGCCTCCACAATATAACAGGGTACCGTCTCCAGCCCGGCCAGCCTTGCGGCACGCAGCCGGCGCTCCCCCGCCACCAGTTCAAAGCCGCCGTTTAAGCGGCGGACGGTCAGCGGTGTGATCACCCCATATCGGCGGATACTCTCCGCCAGACTCGCCAGACTCTCTGCATCAAACAATCTGCGCGGCTGATTTGGGTTTTTTGCGATACGGTCGATGGGGATCCGCTGGAAATCCTGCCTGCCTTTAAAAGCGAACACACCTGCCATGGCATCCACATCCTTCCATTTCCTGTCTTTGCTTTTAGAATAGCACGGGGAAATGAAAAAGGCTGTCAAACGGCGCTGGCGCAAAAGCGCGCTTTTCATCGTGACAGGTCGGGAAATGTATGCTATACTTCCGGTTAAGAAACCAAAGGGAGGTGTGCTCGATGGCGTATTATCCCATGGGAAAAGCCGCTCTGTGCGGAGCCGGCCGGTGAACGCCGTACAGAGCTGATCCCCTTTCCCCGGCTCCGCTGCCTTTATAATTTACGAAGGAGCGGAAACTTTGATGAAGAACAAAACCTTTCTTATTTTCTGGGGAAGCCAGACGATCTCGCTGCTCGGCAGCATGATGACGGCCTTTGCGCTTTCCTTGTGGTCCTATGAGCAGACGGGCCGCGCCCTGACCGTCTCCCTGCTGACGCTTTGCGCCTGCCTGCCCTATACGGTCTTTGCGCCGTTAGCCGGCGCGTTGGCTGATCGGCTGCCGAAAAAGCCGCTGCTGCTTATCCCGGATGCCGTGTCTGCTGCGGGAACGCTTTTCGCTCTGCTGCTGTTCCTGGCCGGTGCATTGCGCATCTGGCATCTTTATGGGCTCAACCTGCTGCTCGGCTGCATGAATGCGCTACAGGGTCCGGCGGCAGCCGCGGCGTTCGGACTTTTGGTCCCACCCGGCGATATCTCGCGTGCCGCGGGGCTGCGCAGTTTTGGAGATTCAGCGGTAACGCTTATCTCCCCGGTACTGGCTGCTGCGCTGCTTGGGGTCGGCGGCATGAAGGTCGTGTTTTTGTGCGACCTGCTGACCTTTTCGCTGGCGTTTCCCTGCGTATTGCTGCAGGTAAAACTGCCGGAGACAATCCCGCAGCTCGCACCGAGTCTGCGTCTCAGCCTGCTTGAAGGAGCACGCTATGTGGGTAAAAGCCCCGGCCTTCGGCAGATGATCGTCGGCGTCGCAGTCATCAATCTTTTTTCGAGGCTCACCTATGAAAACATCCTGACGCCGATGCTTTTGGCGCGCTCCGGCAGTACCGCAGCGGCAAGTGCCGTCAATTCCATGCTCGGCCTCGCCGGGCTTCTTGGAGGAGCGGCGGTTGCGGTGGATAAAAAGCGGCGCGACCCGGTAAAGATGATCTATGGCTGCGCTGCTCTGTCTTTTCTGTTGGGTGATCTGCCGATGGGTCTGGGCCGAAACCTGCCGGTATGGCTGCTTGCGGGTTTCTGTGCCAGCTTTCCGATCCCATTCATCATCTCCGGCCAAAACGTTCTGTTTTACGGTACCGTTCCGGCGGGGCTTCAGGGGCGGGTATACGCCTTTAAAAGCGCACTGCAGCAGGCGACCGTACCGGTCGGGCTGCTGTTGGGCGGCCTGCTGGCCGACAAAGTATTTGAGCCGATGATGGCGTCCGGCAGCGCATTTTCGCATCTTCTGACGACGCTGGTCGGCACCGGTACCGGCTCGGGTATGTCGGTCATGTTTTTATGTACGGGTGTCCTTGGATTTCTCTTTTCGGCAATCTGCATACGCGGCAAATCCATTCGCGCTCTGGCACGGCAGATAAAAAAATAGAGTAAAGCAACGCGGCGGAGCAATTTGCTCCGCCGCGCCGTCTGTCAAAAAAGTTCTACCCATGGTTTGAAGCAAAAGACAGTAAGGGAAGGCCGCATCACTGATAAATCCATTGAAAGGCTAACCCCACCTTCTGCTGCGCTTTCTCCCCCTGAGAGCAAGTACATGTTTTTACGGGTACGATAAGGCATTTCCCTGGGAATCCGCTACCGGATCCAGAAAATCATTCCCCCCCTGGACATAAAATAACGGCGGGGCTACTGCCCCGCTCGTTTTTCGTTGCTATTTCTGAGTTGCTACTTTTTCAGCAGATCCCGGATCTCGGTCAGCAGCTCGACCTGCGGATCAGTCTTTGGCGCGGGGGGCGGGACTTCTTCTTTCTTCCGGCGCATCCGATTGACACCCCGAACCATCAGGAAGACTGCCAACGCCAGCACCAGAAAATTGACCACCGTATTAATAAACATGCCGAGATTCATCAGAACGGGTTCCCCGCCGTAAAGGTTAGGCAGCGAAACCACCCAGGCGGAAAAGTCCACGCCGCCGAGGAAGATCCCCAGCGCAGGCATTAGAATGTCGCTAATCAGTGAGCCGACGATCCCGCTGAACGCTGAACCGATGATTACGCCGACCGCCATGTCCATCACATTGCCGCGGGAGATGAATTCGCGGAATTCTGTCATGAATTTCTTCATATTCTCTCTCTCCTGTCCCTATAAGTTGGCTATATTATAGCAAATCGCTCGCAAATAAGCAAAAATTGTGATAATATATTGTAATGCTATAAAGTGTTCATGAAAGGAGCCGCCTGCATGTCTGTTACCGTCGCCGCCTGTTCCGGCGGGTCCATGCCCTGCGCGGTTTCCCTGCTGCGTATCACCGGTCCGGCTGCGCTACCTGTGCTCACCGCGGTATTCCGTGCAAAATCCGGTCTGCCGCCCGATCAGTGGCAACCGCGTACGATGCATTACGGCCGGCTGTTGGCGCGGGATGGCACGACGCTCGATCTGTGTCTCGCAGCGATATTCCGTGCCGGGCATTCCTATACCGGTGAGGATATGGCGGAAATTTATATTCACGGCTCTTCCGCCGTGGCATCTGAAGGGCTGGCGCATCTGTACACATGTGGCTGTCTGCCCGCGCCGGCAGGTGAATTTACCAAACGGGCGTTTCTTTCCGGCCGGATGGATCTGACCGAGGCCGAGGCCGCCGCAGATCTGATTGATGCGCGGAGCGCACTGGCGGCCAAAGCGGCCGCCGCCCAGCTGGAAGGCGCAGTCGGCGGGCGTCTGCGTCCCTTGCGGGCGCGCATCGCGGGGTTACTGTCCCATTTTTACGCCGTCTGTGATTACCCCGATGAAGATATCGAGCCGTTTCAATACGCCAAGGCGGAGCAAACCCTCTCCGCAGTCGGACATGAGCTGCGAATGCTGGAACAAAGCTACGCCCGAGGCCGCCTGGCAAGGGAGGGCATACCCGTGGCCATCGTCGGAAAACCGAACGCAGGCAAGAGCACACTCTTTAACGCACTGGCGGGTGCAGACAAGGCCATCGTCACCGACGAGGCCGGCACCACTCGCGATGTGTTGGAGACCCTGATCGATTGCGGCGGCGTACCCGTGCGTATGCTGGATACTGCCGGGCTACGGGCGGCAGAGGGTACGGCGGAGCGAATCGGCATAGAGCGGGCCCGAACGGCCGCACAGAGCTCACAGGCTCTGCTCTGCGTTTTTGATAGTTCCCTGCCCCTCGATGCGCAGGATGAGGAGACGCTGACATTGGCACGCGCCCATGAAAACGCGGTGCTGATTATTAACAAATGCGATCTTTGTCCGGATCCGCAGAGTTTTGCACAGGCTATGGAAAACTCTGCAGAATTCCAAACAGTTTTTTTCCTATCTGCAAAAAGCGGAGATGTGGCTGCGTTGGTTCAATGGCTGGCCGCGCTTGCCCCCGCCCCGGAGGATATCCTCATTACCGGCGCACGCCAGGCCGCTCTGCTCGGCCGGGCAGCGGATGCGCTGGCGCAAGCGGCAGAAAGCGCCCGAGCGGGCATGACCGCCGACGCCTTTTTAAGCGATGCAGAGCGGGGACTTTCCTTGCTGGGGGAAATCACCGGCGAGACCGCTTCGGCGGATATCGCGGCAGAGATTTTCAGCCGGTTCTGCGTGGGTAAATAATGAATGCCTCTGCAAGGGCACGCAGGTACCACTCCTACGAAGACCCGCTGTCAGCGGGTAAAAAATAATTTCTATTTGTATTTTTCTTTTTATATTTAACGGAGTGTTTATGGATTATCTTGCGGGAAGCTATGATATTGTCGTGGTGGGCGCGGGCCATGCGGGTATTGAAGCCGCACTGGCTGCCGGGCGGATGGGCTGTTCCGTCCTATGCCTGTGCACAAATCTGGATGCGGTGGGCAATATGCCCTGCAATCCTTCCATCGGTGGGACGGCTAAAGGCCAGCTGGTGCGGGAGATCGATGCGCTGGGCGGCGAAATGGCCCGGGCAGCCGATGCCAGCTGCCTGCAGTTTCGGATGCTAAACCGAGGTAAAGGGCCGGCTGTCTTCTCCCCCCGCGAACAGAATGACCGCATGGCCTACCGCGCGTATATGCGCCGCGTGCTGGAAGTTGTACCGGGCTTATTTCTCCGGCAGGGGGAGTGCGCTGAGATTCTGACGGAAAACGGCGCCGTTTCCGGTATCCGGATGGCCGGCGGCGCACGCTATGCCGCAAAAGCCGCCGTATTATGTACCGGTACTTTCCTCGGAGGCAAGACCTTTACCGGCGAGGACGTGCGGGAAATGGGTCCGGACGGTATGTATGCCGCTATGGCGCTGACTCCCTGCCTGCAGGCATTGGGCTTGCAGGTTCGGCGCTTCAAGACCGGTACGCCCGCCCGCGTCGACGGACGTACGGTAGATTTTTCCGTGATGGAGCCACAGGAGGGAGAGCCGGAAAACGAAGGCTTTTCCTTCGGTTCTCTGCCGCCGCGCAATATTGCCCGCTGCTGGCTGACCTATACCAACGAGCGTACCCATGAGATCATCCGCGCCTCGCTGGACCGCTCGCCTCTGTTTACCGGCGTCATTCACGGCGTCGGACCACGCTACTGTCCCTCCATTGAGGATAAGGTCGTCCGCTTTTCGGATAAGCCGCGGCATCAGCTTTTTCTCGAGCCCTGCGGTGAGCACACGATGGAATATTACGTCCAGGGCATGAGCAGCTCCCTGCCCGAGGAGGTGCAGGTAAACTTCCTTCGCACCGTCCGGGGGCTGGAGCAGGTCCGGATCATGCGGCCTGGCTATGCCATTGAATACGACTGCATCGATCCGCTGGAACTTCGGCATACGCTGGAGGCCCGGCACGTACCGGGGCTGTATTTCGCCGGACAGATCTGCGGCAGCAGCGGGTACGAGGAGGCTGCCGGTCAGGGGCTGGTGGCCGGGATCAACGCCGCACTAAGCGTGCAGGGTCGGTCACCGTTTACCCTCCGACGCAGCGACGGTTATATCGGTACGCTGATCGATGATCTGGTGACCCGGGGAACCAATGAGCCATATCGAATGATGACTTCCCGCAGCGAATACCGGCTTTTGTCCCGGCAGGATAACGCCGACCGCCGCCTGATGCCCATGGGTCATGCACTGGGCCTTATCTCCGACGCTCGGCTTGCCGCAATGGAGGCGGCCTATGCTGCTGCGGAAGGTGAAATTTCACGGCTCCGCGAGACATATCTTGCGCCGGATACACGTCTGTGCGCCCTGCTGGAGACCCTGGGCACCGCTCCGCCGCCTTCCGGCGTTTCGCTGTTGGAGCTGCTGCGGCGGCCGGAAGTACGATATGCCGACCTGGCGCCGGTGGATGAAGCGCGGCCCTGCCTGTCCGCAAAAGTGATTGAGCAGGTGGAGATCGAGATCAAATATGAGGGCTATATTCGCCGACAGCTGCAGGACATTCGGGCGCAGGCGCGGCTGGAAGACCGTTATTTGCCGGAGGAGATTGACTATCTGTCCATTCCCACCCTGCGTACCGAGGCTCGGCAGAAGCTCCAGCGTGTCCGGCCGGAGACGCTGGGCCAGGCATCGCGTATCAGCGGGGTCTCTCCCGCCGATATCGGCGCGCTGACCGTTTGGTTATCCCATTCCGGCAGGGCCGCCTTGCACGAAAGCGGGGATACTCCCCCAGCGGGCGCCGGCGAACATTCCTCCGGCTGTACAGAATAGCGCCGGCAGGCCAACCTACCCCTGGACGAAAGCCCGAAACAGACGCAGGCCGCCCATCCTCCCATCGCTGTAAAATTCGGCTGTGCGACTGCGCGTATTTCCGCGTGCCGGGTTTCCCTTTTTCGTATATCACCGGCCGGAACGCATTCGCTTTTTTAAGAATCCGTCATATCCTTTCACACTTATCCTCGGGAGGTTTCCATGCTGGAATTTAAAGAAATCATTCGCCTCGGCTGCGAAAACTGGGGCCTTGCGGTCTCCGACGCGGCACTTGACCGGATGGAGCGATTTTCCGATCTGCTGATCGAAAAAAACCGCGTGATGAATCTGACTGCCGTCACTGAGCCGCCGGAGATCGCCCGCCGGCATATGCTGGATAGCTTGTTCCTGCTGACCTGTGCAAATTTTTCCGGAGCTAATACCCTCGACGTGGGCAGTGGCGCAGGCTTTCCCTCTGTGCCGCTGCTGTGCTATGATCCTGCGTTTCAAATCACCCCGCTGGACAGCACCGGAAAACGGATGGACTTCGTTCGGGACGCCTGCTGCGCGATGGGCATTTCTGTTTCCCCTGTTACGGGCCGGGCAGAAGAGCTTGCCCGCGGGCCGCTGCGGGCAAGCTTTGATCTTGTAGTATCCCGTGCCGTAGCCCCCCTCAACGTACTTGCGGAACTGTGCTTACCCTTTGTCCGGGTCGGCGGATCCTTTCTTGCTATGAAAACCGGCGGCCCAGAAGGGGAGACAGAGCTGCGCGAGGCAGAAAAAGCTTTTGCTATGCTGGGCGGGCAGTTTGAAGATGCGCCGGAGTACCATATCGATGGCGTGGAAAAGCCGCGGCAGGTGCTGCGTATCCGCAAAACACGTCTCACCCCGGAAAAATATCCCCGCCGGTATTCCAAAATCACAGATAAGCCGCTATAAGGTGTATGCTCATGATTATCCGGCCGGTATCGTAGCCTGCTGTCGCCATACATAAATGCAGATACCTGTTTTTGCCTATAAAATATCCCGCGAGTATATACTCACGGGATATTATTAAATTAATTCTACATAAAGGAGTTTTTAAATTTAATAATCCAATTCCTTTTGGTATATATTATTTAAATTATTCCTTTTCGTTTTCAGCATGACAGGCTTCGCACTCTCCGCTGCAGCCGACGATCGGCGTGGGATCAATGCCCTGCCGCTTATAATAATCAGCCAATGCGGCACGGATTGCCTCTTCCGCAAGTACGGAACAGTGAACCTTGACCGCAGGCAATCCATCCAGTGCCTCCATCACGGCGGCGTTTGTCAGCTTGAGTGCTTCCTGTACCGTATGTCCTTTGACCAATTCGGTGGCCATGCTGGAAGTGGCAACGGCTGCGCCGCAGCCGAAAGTCTGAAACTTTACGTCCACGATCACATCATTCTCGATTTTCATCATGATCTTCATGATATCGCCGCACTTCAGGTTACCCACCTGTCCCACGGCATTGGCTCCGGGCAATTCACCGACGTTGCGCGGATTTGTGAAGTGATCCATTACTTTCTCAGAATATGCCATACCTCTTTACTCCTCCCAAACCGGAGACATTGCCCGCAGCCGCGCGATCACGCGGGGAAGGCGCTCCAGTATATATTCAACGTCTTCTTCGGTATTCTGCGCACCGAGGGTGAGCCGCAGACTGCCATGGGCCACCTCACGGGACAGGCCGAGCGCCAACAGCACATGGCTGGGATCAAGGCTCGCAGTGCTGCACGCACTGCCGGTGGCGGCGCAAATACCATTGTTATCCAGATCAAGGACAATGCTCTCCCCTTCTACGCCGGTAAATACAAAGCTTGCGGTACCGGGCAGACGGTCGGTCGGATGACCGGTAAGCTGTACCTGCGGAATCTGTTTCAGCACGCCGGAGATCAGCTTTTCCTGCAGGGCGGTCAGATGGACGCGCTCTTTGTTCATGTTTTCACGTTTTATGCGGGCGGCCTCACCAAGAGCAACGATCCCCGCGATATTTTCCGTACCGCTGCGGCGGCCTTTTTCCTGCCCGCCGCCGGTTAGGATCGGCTGCAGTCGAATGCCGCTGCGGATATAGATCGCTCCAACGCCCTTGGGCGCGTTGAGCTTATGCCCCGACAGAGACAAAAGATCAATATTCATCGCCCGCACGTCAATAGGCACATGGCCGAAGGCCTGCACCGCGTCGGTATGGAAGCAGACGCCATTTTCATGACATAGCTTTCCAATTTCCTCCACCGGTTCGATCGACCCGACCTCATTGTTGCCGAACATCACCGATACCAACGCGGTATCCGGTGTAATTGCCTGTTTCAGCGCCGCCATGTCAACAACACCGAAGCTGTCTACCGGCAAGTAAGTGACGGAAAAGCCTTCTTTTTCCAACGCCTCTGCCGTGCGGAGAATGGCGGGGTGCTCAATGGCGGTAGTGATCAGGTGCTTCCGCCCTTTGGCATCCGGACTGTGCATGAATCCGCGCAGCGCCAAATTATCCGCCTCGGTGCCGCAGCCGACGAAAAAGACCTCCGCAGGCTGGGCGTTCATGGTCAGCGCCACTTCCCGGCGAGCATTCTCCAGTGCCGCATGGCTACTTTGTCCGAGCTTGTAAAGTGTGCTGGCGTTTCCGAATTCGGTGGTATAAAACGGCAGCAGTTTATTTAGCACCTCGGCGGCCACAGGAGTCGTCGCGGCGTTGTCCGCATAAACGAACCGGTTTTCCATGGATGCGTCTCCTTCTATACGCCCGCAGGACGTACTTCCTTTATTCCTCCGTTAACATACACCATTTTAGTGCAGATTACAAGACCCTCAAAAAGAAATTTCTTGTTTTTTGACATCTAAAATGTACCCGCAAGATGTGGGCATTAATTCCCAGTTCTTTAGGTTGCACCAGCCAGAACGTATTTATCCCCCGACATGATGCGTCAGGCATATCTCTGCACGGCACAAAAAGTTCCGGGTACGATCTGCCGCACCCGGAACCAACTTGCTCAAAAGCATCCCTGTGCTGCCATATACAAAATGGGCGGCGATTACGCCCCTTCGGGATCCGACCGGGCATATTGTTTCGTCTGCGCCACCGCCAATGCGTCACAGCGGTTGTTGTATGCGTTGTCCGCATGGCCCTTAACCCAGACGAACGAAACCTCATGCCGTGCCAGCTGTCTATCAAGCGTCTCCCATAAGTCACGATTGAGCACCGGGCTTTTATCGCTCTTTTTCCATCCGTTTTTCTTCCAGCCGTAAAGCCAGCCCTTGGAAATCGCATTGCTCAGATACGCGCTGTCGGTAAAAAGCGTAACATGACAGGGCTGATTGAGCGCACACAGCCCCTCAATGGCGGCGGTCAGCTCCATCCGATTGTTGGTGGTATCGGCGCAGCCGCCGGATAGTTCCCTTTCCTGCCCGTTCCAGCACAGAACGGCACCCCAGCCGCCGGGGCCGGGGTTGCCGCTGCAGGAGCCGTCGGTATATAACTCAATACTTTTCATTCGGTTACCTCGGAGATAAAAGGATCAAGGCGGCCTCCAGCCGCAAAAAATATTTGCAGGGGGGCGGCTCTACATCCGGTTGAGAATCTCCCGGCGCTTGATATCATATTCGTCCCGGGTGATCAGCCCCTTGACGTACATGGCATGCAGTTCCTCCATCCGGGCAGTATTCGTCCCGGGCTCAGCGGAGGTCGCCGGGGGTATTCCCTCCTCCTCAAACGGAGGCTCCTCTTCGGAGCGACGCTCTTCCACTTCCATGTCCCATCCCCAGGGCAGCCCCTTTTTGCTGAGAAGGCCGTAAAGGCCAAAGCACAGGAACACGGCCGACATGCCGGTCCAGAGATAGCCGAAAAATCCTGCGCCGGAGGGAATGACCACCGTGATGCCAAGGACAATAAAGCCTGCCGCTATGAGGGTAAAGGGGATCATGAATAGACGGCTAGCGGTCCGCGCCTCCCCGGAGGGGCGGAACCGATATTGTCTCACTGTTCCGTCTCCTCAGAAGGTGCGGGCGTCGGCGTGGTCTCATCGTCTCCGTCCTCTTCGGCATCTCCCTCTTCTGCACCGTCGCCCTTGGGGGTGCGGGCCATGGAGATCACCGCTGTCCCTTCGTCCATGCGGATCAGGCGGACGCCCTGCGAGCTGCGGCCGCATACGCGAATGGTATCCGCACCGGTGCGGATGACCTTGCCGTCACTGCTGATAAGCAAAATATCATCCTCCGTGGGAGAAACACATTTGACGCCTACCAGCGCGCCGGTTTTTTCCGTAAGGTCATGAGCTTTAACGCCCATGCCGCCCCGGTGGCAATCCCGGTATTCCGCCGGATCGGTCAGTTTGCCATAACCGTTTTCCGTTACGGTGAGCAGCAGCGCACCCTCGCGCTCCCGGGCGGCGCCAATAACCTCATCGCCTTCCCGCAGGCGGATGCCGCGGACGCCCGCGGCATCGCGGCCCATGACGCGGACTTCGCTTTCATCGAATCGAATTCCCTGTCCCTGCTTAGTCACCAGGAAGATATGGTCATTTCCTTCGGTCAGGCGGACATTGATCAGCGCGTCCCCTTCTTCCAGCGTGATGGCGCGGACGCCCGCCTTCCGGGCGGTATGGAGCGCGCTGAGCGCCGTGCGTTTGACCGTACCGTTGCGGGTAGTGAAGAAGATATACCGGTCGTCGACAAACTCCCTCACCGGAATGACTGCAGTGACCTTCTCGTCGCCGGTCACCGGCAGCAGATTGACGATATTCATACCCTTGGCAGTCTTGCTGCTCTCAGGGATCTGGTATCCCTTCAGCCGGTAAATACGGCCTAAGGAGGTGAAAAACAGCAGATTTTCATGCGCAGTCGCGGTGAAGATCGTATCCACCTCGTCTTCGTTCCGCATAGTCAGGCCCTTTTTCCCCGTGCCGCCGCGCCCCTGCACGGTGTATTCGGCCGCCGGCACGCGCTTGATATACCCCAGGCTCGTCATAGTGAAAACACAGGCCTCATCCTCGATCAGGTCCTCAATGTCAATCTCGTTTTCCACATGGGAGATTTCCGTCCGGCGGTCATCACCGTATTTACGGCGGATTTCCAGCATCTCTTCCTTGATGATGGTGTTGATGCGTGCCGGGGTAGCGAGTATATCCTCGTAATCGGTGATCTTTACATGCAGGGCGGCAAGCTCGCTCTCGATCTTCTCGCGCTCCAGCCCCTGCAGACGGCGCAGCTGCATTTCAAGAATGGCCTGCGCCTGAATTTCACTGATGGAGAACCGTTCCATCAGCCGCTCTTTCGCGTTGTCATAGCTTGTCCGGATAATACGGATGACCTCGTCGATATTGTCACAGGCAACGGCCAGGCCCTCTAAAATATGGGCGCGTTCCCGTGCCTTGCGCAGGTCAAAGCGCGTCCGGCTCTCCACTACGGAATACTGGTGCGCGATATAATGGCTCAGCATCTCGCGGAGATTCATAACCCGCGGCTGACCGCCGGTCAGGGCCAGCATATTGACCGAAAAGGTCTCCTGCATCTGGGTATATTTGTAGAGCTGATTGAGGATCACCTGAGGGTTGACGTCCCGCCGAAGCTCCACGACGACCCGCATACCGGTACGGTCGCTCTCATCCCGGAGGTCGGTAATGCCGTCCACCCGCTTATCTTTGTGCAGATCCGCAATAGATTCCACCAGCCGGGCCTTGTTGACCATATAAGGGATTTCCGTAACGACAATCTTATAGCGGCCGTCCTTCCATTCCTCAATCTCCGCGCGGGCACGGACGAGAATTTTACCCCGTCCGGTTGCATAGGCGGCACGGATGCCGCTGCGTCCCATGATGACACCGCCGGTAGGGAAATCCGGTCCTGTGATATACTGGCAGAGCTCTTCCAGACCGGCCTCTGGATGATCGATGAGGCAGCAGGTCGCGTCGATGACCTCCCGGAGGTTATGGGGCGGAATATTGGTCGCCATGCCCACCGCGATCCCCTGACTGCCGTTGACCAGCAGGTTCGGGAAACGGGAGGGCAGCACATCAGGCTCCTTCAGCTTATCATCGAAGTTGGGAGAAAAGGGAACTGTCTCCTTTTCGATGTCAGCCATCATCTCATTGGACAGCTTTGCCATGCGCGCCTCCGTATAACGGTAGGCCGCCGGAGGATCGCCGTCCACTGAGCCGAAGTTGCCGTGCCCATCAACCAACGGATATCGGAGCGAAAAGCCCTGCGCCATGCGCACCATCGCGTCATAGACCGAAGCGTCGCCGTGGGGATGGTACCGGCCCAGCACGTTGCCGACCGTGGTGGCAGACTTACGGTACGGTTTATCCGAAGTCAGATTGTCCTCCCACATGGCATACAAAATCCGGCGGTGCACTGGCTTTAATCCATCGCGGACGTCAGGAAGCGCACGGGCCACGATTACGCTCATGGCGTAATCGATAAAGCTTTTGCGCATCTCCCGTTCCAGGTCCACGTTGATGATGGTCTGATTTTCGTAGCGGATATCGCTCATTTCATCACCTGTTTGAATACCGATGGTATATTATTTATTAGTTTATACAATTGTTGCTTACCGGCGTACGGCGGGAAATCCTGGCAGACAAACGAATGCTTTTCTTTCCCAGCCGTCCGCGCACGCATATTTTACTTACGTCCAGTTGCCTTTCCGCATCTCCTGCGCTTCTTCAAAAAAGCGGTCCTCGTCATACTTTGCGTTGCTGTGCCCGTGGGCGCGGCCGACGCTGGCCTCTCCGCTTTCATCGCAGCCGCAACCATGGGCCGTATATTTTATGTCGGCCGCATTGCTGGTCTTTCTGCCAAACGTTTTGTCCAGGCTGTCGGCGTTCCTTTCAAAGGATCGCTCTCCGCGGGGGTTTTCTTTCGGTGGATAAACCGGTGCCGCCGGCTTTGGCCGGGCCCCGGGTACCGGGCGCGGAGGCGGCACCGCACCGCCCTGTGGCCTTGGCCCGCCGGGACGTCCGGACCGTGTCTGCTGCCTTGCCTTGCTGTTGGCGCTGGTAAAAGCAATGATAAGAATAACGATCAGAATCGGTAAAATTCCGCTCACGCCGTCATCTCCTTTCCGAAATGAGGTCAGATATCAAGATTCCGAACATTCTTTGCGTTGCGTTCGATGAATTCACGGCGAGGCTCCACCTTTTCGCCCATCAAAATGGTGAAGACCTCATCCGCCTCGGCGGCATCCTCCAAATTGACGCGAAGGATCGTGCGGCTTTCAGGATCCATCGTGGTCTCCCAAAGCTGAATAGGATCCATTTCGCCGAGGCCCTTATACCGCTGGATCTCCGAGCCGGGATAGGCGGCCACCAGCCGGGCCTGCTGCTCTTCCGTATAGGCATAATGGATCTCGCTGCCTTTTCCTTTTGGAATGACCTTATACAGCGGCGGCTGGGCGATATAGACATGGCCTTCTTCAACCAGCGGCCGCATATACCGGAAAAAGAAAGTCAGCAGCAGCGTACGAATATGGCTGCCGTCCACATCGGCATCCGCCATCAGGATGATCTTCCCGTACCGGAGACGGGAAGTGTCAAATTCATCGCCCACGCCGGCACCGAAGGCCGTGATCAGCGGTGACAGCTTTTCGTTCCCATAGACCTTGTCGATGCGCGCCTTTTCCACGTTGAGCATCTTGCCCCACAGGGGAAGGATCGCCTGGAACCGGCGGTCGCGGCCTTCCTTGGCAGAGCCGCCGGCGGAGTCTCCCTCTACGATGAAGATCTCTGTAAGCTCCGGATCCCGCTCCTGGCAGTCGGCCAGCTTTCCGGGAAGTGCCGCGCTCTCCAGCGCGGATTTGCGGCGGGTGGCCTCACGGGCCTTTCGTGCCGCCTCCCGGGCACGGGAAGCGGTCAATGCTTTGTCGAGGATCACACGGGCAAGGGCGGGGTTCTCTTCCAGAAAGGCGGAAAGGCTATCCCCCACCATATTGTCCACCATGGTGCGCATGAAGGCGTTGCCTAGCTTGGTCTTGGTCTGACCTTCAAACTGCGCCTCGGTCAGCTTAACGGAAATGACGCAGGTCAGCCCCTCGCGCACATCCTCGCCGGACAGATTCTTGTCGGATTCCTTGAGCTGGCCGTGCTTGCGGGCATAGTCGTTGATAACCCGTGTCAGCGCCGCCTTAAAGCCGGTTTCATGCATGCCGCCTTCCGGCGTATGGATGTTATTGGCAAAGGACAGCAGCAGCTCGTTATAGCTGTCGTTATATTGAAGGGCGACCTCTGCCTCGCTGTCGTCCCGACTTGCGGACAGATAAACGACCTGATCGTGCAGCGCCGTCTTGTTGCGGTTCAGATACGCAACAAATTCCTTAATGCCACCGGCATAGCACATGCTGTCCTGCCGCTCCATCCCCTCCCGCTTGTCGGTAAGGGTGATGCGGACGCCGGCATTGAGGAACGCCTGCTCCCGCATGCGCGTCAGCAGGGTATCGTAATCAAAGACCAATTCATCAAAAATCTCCGGGTCAGGCTTAAAGGTGACCTCCGTACCGGTCTTGTCGGTTTCGCCGGTCACACGCATTTTTTCGGTGGTGACACCGCGGGCGAAAGCCATTTCGTGGATTTTACCCTCATTGCACACCTTGACCCGCAGCCACTCGGAAAGGGCGTTGACCACACTGGCGCCCACGCCGTGGAGACCGCCGGCCACCTTATACCCGCCGCCGCCGAACTTGCCGCCGGCATGCAGAACGGTATAGACCACCTCCAGGGTGGAGATGCCCATCTTCGGGTGGGGACCGGTGGGGATGCCGCGCCCGTTATCGCAGACGCAGATCACGTCCCCCGGCAGGATTGTCACCTCAATATGGGTGCAGTAACCTGCCAGCGCTTCATCAATGGCATTGTCCACGATTTCATAGACCAGATGGTGCAAACCGCGGGCGCTGGTGGTGGCAATATACATTCCCGGACGTTTGCGGACGGCCTCCAGCCCTTCCAAAACCTGAATTTGGCTTTCGTCGTAGGCCGTCTCGACCTTGTGATTTTCGCTCATAGAAACCTCCAGATGGATGATAATAAGAAAACGCCTGCGGGCGCTGGACCTCCGCATTTCGCTTCACGTGAAACAATACGGGCGTCCCTACAATAGGAACTCACTCTTTTGAAAACCGTTTTTGACCGGGCCAAAGGACAAACGGCCCGCTGTCTTACCATTCGCTCAGCTCCTCCAGCAGACCGGCACCCTCTTCGGCGCGCTTATAAAGGGTCTTACTGGATATCTGAGATATATAGATGATCGTATCTCCGCTTTCACGGCAGACAACAGCGGATTTCGGAAGCTCATCGGTGATGACGAATACCTTACCCGCTTTTTCCGCAGCAGACAGCCATGCCCGCGTATGGCGGGACCAGGTAGAAGTGTCCATGTCGCACACCGCAATGATATCATCGCTGTTGACCGCTACATCGCGGCCAAGATGCAGGAACATACGTCGTCCTCCTCACTTCACACGCACAGCAGGAAATGTCCGTAAAATTCCGCCGCGGTATACCTGCCTCGTTGGCAGGCAGACTCCTTTATAGCGGGATAATATTTGCACCGGGAAAAGTGCGTTCATCTTCGCAGCAGGTGATGATTGTCTGTCCGCCCTGGGCCCTTCGAGCCACGAAAGCCCTGCGCTCGCCATCCAGCTCGCTCAGCACATCGTCCAGAAGCAGAACAGGAGGTTCACCCGCGTCACGGCAAAACAGTTCCCGCTGTGCGAACTTGAGGGCCAGCGCGGCACTGCGTGACTGCCCCTGAGAAGCATAGGCCCGGGCTTCCCGCCCGTCGATGGAAAGCAGCAGATCATCCCGATGAACCCCGGACAGGCAGGTACCGCTTCGAAGTTCCGCCTGCCGGTGGGACAAAAGATGTTCCCGCAGGGATTGCTCTATCTCCCCCACAGGCGCCAGGGGGTCGCAAACGGACGATACCGTTTGATAACACAGGGACAGTTCTTCTTTCCCTCCTGAGATTTCACCGTGCAGGCGGGAAGCCTCTTTGGCAAGCTCACGGCAGAACCGCGCACGGTATTCGATCAAAAGAGCGCCCAGCTGCGACAGCTGCGTATCACAATCAGGCAGCAGCTGTTCCGCATAGTCTTTCTGCCGCTCATCCCGCAGCAGCTTTCCCTTGCTTTCAAGCAAATACTGATATCGGGCCAGCACCTCCGCATAGCGGGGACGAAGCTGACACAGCGCGTCATCCATCAATTCCCGCCGTCCGGCAGCAGGCCCTTTGACCAGCAGCAAATCCTCCGGAGAAAAGAGAACGCAGCGCAGACTGTCGCTCAGTTCTCCCTGCCGCCGGAGCCGTACGCCGTTGACCGCTGCCTGCGTCCGCCCGGCGGCAGGCAGCTCAAGACGGAGTTCGCATTCCCGTCCGCCGGTAAACACCTTCGCCCGCAGCAGGGCGCATTCCTGCTCCCATCGCACCAGCACGGCCTTTCTTGCGGCGCGCCAACTGCGTGTGCCGGTCAACAGCCAGATGGCTTCCAGCAGATTTGTCTTTCCTCTTCCGTTGTCACCACAGACGATATTGACGCCATCGGAAAAGTCAAATTCCGCCCGTTCATAGCTGCGGAATTCCCGCAGCGCGATGCTCTCTACTTTCATTCCGCCGCCGGCAGAAGGCAGAGCCCCGCCGCTTCGATCTTGTCTCCGGGCCGGCACTTTTTCCCGCGCTGAAGGCATATTTCTCCGTTAAAAAGGACATTGCCTTCAGTAATCAGAATTTTTGCCTCGCCGCCGGAACCGCAGATGCCTGCAAGTTTAAGCAGCGCATCCAGACGGATAAACTCCGTGTGAATGGGAACGGTGATTTCTTTCATATCATTCTCCGGCTTTCAGCCGTACGGGCAGCACCAAATAGAGAAACTGATCACCCTCCACCGGCTTCATCGTGCAGGGAGACAGCCCGCTTTTCAGACCGAGAACCAACTCTTCATCGGGGCAGGCGCGCAGCGCGTCCAGCAGATAGCGGTTGTTAAAGCCGATCTCGATGGCAGGACCGGCATCGGGGATGCGGCACTCATCATAGCTGCGGCCCAGAGCGGTAATACAGCTCAGTTTGAGAGACGTCCCTTCAAACAGGCAGCGGACCGGGTTTTTCAGCCGCTCTGAAATAATGAGGGAGACACGTTCCACCGCTTCAACCAGTTCAGTTTTATTTATACGGATGCTGACCGGCTGTTCCTGGGGAATCGCGGCCTTCCAGTTTAAAAACTCTCCTTCCAGAAGGCGGGTGTTGACCAGCGTACCCGCAAATTCGAAAAGAGCCTGTTTTCTCTGCGGAGAGATAATACAAATTTCTTCGTCGTCCGGTAGAATCCGGTAGATTTCTTTCAGCGTCTCTCCGGGAACGACAAAGGAGAAATCCCGTGGCGGTGCCTCTTCAAGTTTTGTCTGACGGACAGCCAGCCGGTATCCATCCACGCTGACCAAGCGAAGAATGTTTCCTTCCGTCTCGAACAGTGAGCCGGTGATAATTGGTTTATTTTCGTTTTCACAAACAGCAAAAATCGTTCCCCCGATCATCTCTTTCAGCGTAAGATTGGGGACGGAAAGGCCTCCTTCTTTTGTTACTGCTGGCATCTCCGGAAATTCCTGAGCGTCGGAGGCGATGATATTGAATTCGGAAGCCGCACATTTGATAGTGGCCATCAGCCGTTCGTCTACGATGATTTCTACAATATCATCCGGCAGTTTACGGACAATATCCTGCAAAATACGTGCGCTGAGAACGGCTGCACCGGTTTCGTAAACAGAGGCGGCAAATGTACGCTGAATGCCGGTTTTGTAGTTGAATCCGCACATGGTAACATCCGATTCTGCTTTAATCAGCAGGCCTTCCATGACGGGAGAAGTCGTTTTGGAGCTTACCGCGTGGATGCAGACGGCGATGGCTTCGTTCAGGGTCTCTTTTTCACAGGAAAAACGCATATAGGTCGCTCCCTTCTATGATTTACTGGGAATTCTTTTCGTCGTCTTCGTATAGGCTGTGGAATTGTGGAGAAAACCGTCGGCGCTTGACGGGGACTGATAAAACGCGTCCTAAAGGGGGTGTTGAAAAAGGTGGGCTTTTTTCTCAGTTTTTAACATATGAAAGTTTTCCACATTCTTAAATAAGTTTTCCACAGGTTGTTATGAAAGATCAATTTTATCGAAATTTTGGTATCGTGATTCTTGTTTTCATCCGATTGTTCTGTGTTATGTCCGGATTGCGGAATTTTTTGACTTCATCGGCTGCGTATGTTTTTTTGCAGGTCTTCCACAGATGCTTTCAGCTCTTTGTCTTCCGTCATCATCTGGGATAATTTGTTGATTCCGTAAAGAACGGTGGTGTAATGCTGACCGATGAAGGATCCAATGTCAGGAAGGCTCAGATCGGTCATTTCCCGGATCAGATATTCGGTTACCTGCCGGGGTAGGACTACGTCCCGGGTGCGCGAGTTACCTTTGATCCGTTCTGCCGGGAGATTGTAGAAGGAGGCCACTTCATCCAGAATCAACTGCGGCGTGGGATGTAGACCCGGTTTCTCCCGGAAGATATCCCGGATGGCGTCTCGTGCCAGATCCATATTGATATCGCGGCCCATCAGGCTGTAAAGAGCCGCGATTTTCCGGACAACGCCCTCCAGTTCACGGACGTTCTCCGTAATGGAGGTGGCTATGTATTCCACCACGTCCTGCGGAAGTGTGATGCCGAGGATTTGTGCCTTGGACATGCACATTGCCATGCGGGTCTCCAGATCAGGACTGCTGATGTCAGCCAGAAGTCCCATTTCGAATCGGGAGATCAGTCGCTGGGACAGTGTGGCGATCTCTTTGGGCGGTCGGTCTGAAGTCAGGACAATCTGCTTGCCGGCTTTTTGTACTGCCTCGAAGGTATGGAAGAACTCTTCCTGCATCTGTTGTTTTCCGGCGAGAAATTGTACATCGTCTACCAAAAGAAGATCTGCTTGCCGGTATTTTGCATGGAAGGGGGCAAAGCCGGTTTGCAGCGCTTCCACCAGCTCATTGAGGAATTCCTCGCTGGTAATATAGACGATTCGAAAATTGGCATGGGTTTTGCGGAGATAGCTGGCGATGGCACAAAGAAGATGCGTTTTTCCGAGACCAGCACCGCCGTAGATAAACAGCGGGTTATAGAGGGCGGCTGGGTTTTTTGCCACGGCCAGGGCGGCGGCATGGGCAAATTTGTTGCTGTTGCCCACGATAAATTTTTCAAACGTATAACCGGCAAAGATATTGTCCCCGCTGCCGAGACGCCAGCGATCCGATTCTTCGCCGCATACATAAAGCGGGGTCAGTTCTTCTCCGGTCAGCTGTGTCGCAATCTCGGCGACATTATCGGTAAAGCGCTGTGTCAGAGTGTCACGAAACAATTCGCTGGTGGTTGCCACCACGAACTTTCCATCCCTGATGGCAAGGGCTTCCGCCTGATCAAACCAGGTAGAAACCAAAAGCTGACCTTTCCGTCGGGTCAGCTCCAATACGATGGCGTCCAACAACGCGTCGGGCGTATACATAGGCAGTCTCCTCACGGGTAACATATAAAAATACACTTTAGTATTATAACACGTTCCACCCTATTTGTATATAATAGAATTTATTATAAATATATACGCGCGCGTGATATATAAAAGTGAGTACGGCGTATACAGGCTTATTTTTGACGTATACGAGGTAATTGTGTCAAATATAAATTATTTTTTTTGGAATTTGCAAAAGGGACTGTAAAAAGGGAAAAATTTTGATATAATGATTGAGAATTTTAAAGAAGGAGCTGAAATAATGCACAAGTATGTGTATCTATTTACCGAAGGCAACGGGAGTATGCGTGAATTGCTTGGCGGTAAAGGAGCGAACTTGGCCGAGATGACCAACCTGGGCATGCCGGTGCCGCAGGGCTTTACCATTACCACCGAGGCCTGCATGAAGTATTATGAGGACGGCGAAAAGATCAACAACGCGCTGTCCGCTGAAATTTATGACTATATGGCCAAACTGGAGCAGATGACCGGCAAAAAGTTCGGCGATACCCAAAACCCGCTGCTGGTTTCCGTTCGTTCGGGTGCCCGGGCTTCTATGCCTGGCATGATGGATACGATCCTCAACCTGGGCCTGAACGACCAGGTGGTCGAGGCCTTTGCGAAAAAGACACAGAACCCCCGCTTCGCGTATGACAGCTATCGCCGGTTCATCCAGATGTACTCCGACGTGGTCATGGAAGTGGGTAAGAAATATTTTGAAGAGCTGATCGACAAGATGAAGGCCAAAAAGGGCGTTACGCTGGATACGGAGCTCAACGCTGACGACCTCAAGGAGTTGGCCGGCCAGTTCAAGGCTGAGTATAAGGCCAAGCTGGGTCAGGACTTCCCGTCGGATGCCCGCGACCAGCTGATGGGCGCCATTAAGGCCGTGTTCCGCAGCTGGGACAATCCCCGTGCCATCTACTATCGCCGCATGAACGACATTCCCTCCTCCTGGGGCACCGCAGTCAATGTCCAGTCCATGGTCTTCGGCAACATGGGCGAGACTTCCGGTACGGGTGTTGCGTTTACCCGCAATCCCGCCACCGGCGAGCGCAAGCTGTACGGCGAATTTCTGATGAATGCCCAGGGCGAAGACGTAGTCGCCGGAATCCGCACTCCGCAGACCATCGATCAGCTGGCTAAGGTCATGCCCGAAGTCTATGAGCAGTTTGCCACCATCGCGGACAACCTGGAGAAGCATTATAAGGACATGCAGGATATGGAGTTCACCATTGAAGAGCGCAAGCTCTATATGCTCCAGACCCGCAACGGCAAGCGTACCGCTGCCGCCGCCCTGAAGATTGCAGTAGACCTGGTAGACGAAGGCATGCTTTCCATCGAGGATGCGCTGCTTAAGGTCGAGCCCAAACAGCTCGACGCGCTGCTGCACCCGCAGTTTGACGACGCCGCCCTGAAAGCCGCCAAGCCGGTGGCGCAGGGCCTGCCTGCTTCCCCTGGCGCGGCCACCGGTGCCGTCTATTTCACCGCCGAAACCGCCACCAAAGCCGCAAAAAACGGCAAGGTCGTTTTGGTCCGGCTCGAGACCTCTCCGGAGGATATTGAGGGCATGAACTCCGCACAGGGCGTGCTGACGGTTCGCGGCGGTATGACATCCCATGCGGCCGTCGTGGCCCGCGGCATGGGCCGCTGCTGCGTCGCGGGCTGCGGCGCCATCAAGATGGATGAAGAGCATGGCCGCTTCACCGTGGGTGACCATGTGGTCACTGAGGGAGACTGGATCTCGATCGACGGCTCCACCGGCAACGTCTATTTGGGTGAAATCAAGACGGTCGAAGCCTCCATGACCGGCGATTTCGGCCGCTTTATGAGCTGGGCCGATGAAAAACGCCGTCTGAAAGTCCGCACCAATGCCGATACACCGCGTGACGCCGCCCAGGCTGTCCGCTTCGGCGCCCAGGGCATTGGCCTCTGCCGTACGGAGCATATGTTCTTTGAGGCCGACCGCATCAAAGCTATGCGCGAGATGATCGTCTCCGACACGGAAGAACAGCGCCGCAAAGCGCTCGACAAATTGCTGCCCATTCAGCGCGGTGACTTTGAGGGCCTGTTTGAGGCCATGGGCGAGCGGCCGGTAACCATCCGCTTCCTTGATCCTCCGCTGCATGAGTTCCTGCCCACCGCCGAGGATGACATCAAGGCGCTGGCCGCTGAGATGGACATGTCCGTTGAGAAGCTTCATCAGATCATCTCTGATCTGCATGAGTTCAACCCGATGCTGGGTCACCGCGGTTGCCGTCTGGCCATCACCTATCCGGAGATCGCCGAGATGCAGACCCGTGCCGTCATCGAGGCCGCGCTGAATGTCCGCGAGCGGATCGGCCTGAAGGTCACGCCGGAGATCATGATCCCGCTGGTTGGCCATATCAACGAGCTGAAGTTTGTCAAGGGCATCGTCACCCGCGTTGCCGACGAGATCATCAAGCAGCACAAGTCCGACATGAAATATCTGGTCGGGACGATGATCGAAGTGCCGCGCGCCGCGGTTACCGCCGACGAGATCGCCACCGAGGCCGAGTTCTTCTCCTTCGGAACCAATGACCTCACCCAGATGGGCTTCGGCTTCTCCCGCGACGATGTGGGTAAGATACTCAATGCCTATTATGAAAAGAAGATCTTTGAGACCGATCCGTTTGCCCGCCTGGATCAGGATGGCATCGGCAAGCTGGTCAAGATGGCCGTCGAGATGGGCCGCAAGACCCGTCCGGACATCCATCTGGGCATCTGCGGCGAGCACGGCGGCGACCCCGCCTCCGTCGAGTTCTGCCATCGGATCGGCCTGGACTATGTCTCCTGCTCCCCCTACCGCGTACCCATCGCCCGTCTGGCTGCCGCACAGGCCGCCGTCAAGGAGAAAATGGGCAAGTAAGCGCAGAAAAAGCAATAATGAAAAAGCAATGGCGTGCCTTATGGCACGCCATCTCTTTTTAAATTAAGATTAATATGGTATATTTGACGTAGCACATGAAATCGATGATTCATGGGGCATTGCCCTGCAACTGTAGTAATATTAACCAGACGCGGTCGGGCGGTGTGAATCCGAAAAATCAGGGCAAGGCATAGCCGGTAAAGCCCGAAGAAAAGATGGGGTTAAGAATGGGACAAAGACCGTATCAAATTTTATTAGATTTTCCGAAGGTTTATGAATTTCTTGTCCATATCTATGCACGGGATGGACGCAACGGGCAGGCCGCGCCGTTTTTTGAATACGCCCAGAGCCATTCGTATTTTGATGCGTCCCAATCTCACCGGATTGGACTCTGGGAAGAGGATGGCGAATTGGCGGCTGTTGCGTTTTTTGAGATGAAGCCGGGGACGGTCTTGCTTGCCGTGCGGCCGGACTGCCGACGGCTATTACCTGAAATGGTGACGTACGCTGAGCGGCGGCTTTGCAATGAAAGCGGAGAGATTCGAATGAATGTGCTCAGTACGCAGGCAGAGCTGCGTGCTGAACTTGCCGCCCGAGGATATCACCGTACTCAGTTTTGGGTCATGACGGGGTATCCGTATGACAAAGGGCCGCTTCCCTATGAGCTGCCGGACGGGTTTCGGTTTCTGGACGCCGGGGAGCCTGATGACTTTTGGAAACACAGGGTTTGTACATGGTACGGGTTCAACCACGGGGACGAGGGTGCACCCGACAGGGATATTGAGGATTTAATCCACTATACGGCGTCCCCTCATTTTCAGAGGGATCTGAACGTCACTGTTGTGGCACCAAATGGAGAATATGCCTGTTTTGCGGGGGTATGGATGGTGCCGGAAAACCGTCTTGCCTATCTGGAGCCGCTATGTACCATGCCGCAATACCGCCGAAAAGGGCTTGCCGCGGCCGCCTTGGCGGAGCTTCAGCGCCGCACGGCGATAAAGGGTGCAGTATTTTTGACAGGGGGCAGCAACCCTTTTTACCAGAGCATCGGATTTGAGCCGGCCTATACGGACGAAATCTGGGAAAAGGCCTGACTGTCCGGTTTTCCACAGGCTGTGGAGAAAGCCATATAGATATCCGGCTCCCCGGCCATACACATTCGTATGACCGGGGAGCCGGATGCTATATAGCTGCAGGTAGATTATTTTCCCAGCTCGTAAGCCCGCTTAACGCAGGCTTCCGCTACCTCTCCCAGAAGGTCGCTGACTTTTCGATCATCCAGAACGCGCATTCCTTCCAGCGTGGCGCCCCCCGGCGAGCATACTTTCCGGATCAGCGTTTTCGGCTCGTCCTCACCGCGCAGTACCATCTTTGCCGCACCCTCAAAGGTTTTGGCGGTCAGTACCAGGGCATCCTCATAGGGGACGCCCTGCTGCTGACCCCAGCGGGCCAAGCTTTCGATCATGTAATAGACAAAAGCGGGGCTGGAGCCGTTCAGGGGAATGACCTCGTTCTGAAGGGCAGCGCGTACCTCACGCACTTCTCCCAGCGCGGAAAAGAGACTTTTTACCTCGGCAAATTCAGCGTCGGTGACTCCATCACCGCAGCTGATCGCCGTGGCGCCGCAGCCCAGCATCAGCGGCGTGTTGGGCATTACCAGCACCACGCGGGCATGGGGCAGCGCCGCACGGATACGCGCCTCTGTCAGCCCGGCGACGATGCTGATTACCACCGGTGAAACCGTTGCATCGCTTTCCCGCAGTTGCTCAAACAGGCCGGGCATTCCCTGGGGCTTGATGGCCAGCAGCACCAGCGAACTTTGTTCATAGACCTCTGCTGCATGCTCCAGCACGGAATACCCGGCGTTCCGGCAGCGTTCCGCCGTTTCCGCCGTGCGGACGCAGACGGCAATCTCTCCTGCGGCGAACGCCTTGTTCTCCACCGCGCCGCGCAGGATGGCGCCGCCCATATTGCCGCAGCCGATGCTCCCAAGCTTGTATTTCATAGTTTGTCCCTCCGGAAATTTTGATTTTGTTTACAATATCTCCATTATATCACATCGCACTTTTCTTGACACCCCTGTTGAAAAAGGATAATATATACCTAACTTTTACTGTGGGGGGCTTTGCCATGAGCGAAACTCCGGCCGGTATGCGGGCCGTGACGAAAAAGAACGTGTTTCCCATTTATGCTATCGGCCTTGTATGGCTGATCTGGGCGCTGCTGCTTCCCCTTTACGAGCCGCTGCATTACCTTTTATGCGCGGCGGCGAGTGCGGTGATCTATCTGCTGCTGAACACCATCGCTCCGGTAAAGACGGAATACGTCAAAGAGCCGGAGGTGCTGACGGGCAACGAGGACGCCGATGAGCTGCTGAAGACCGGACGGACACTGCTGGCCGAGATCGCCGCAGCCGGGATCGAGAACGAGGAGGTCCGGCAGAAGCTCGCACGGCTTGACGCCACCAGTCGCCGCATCCTGGACTATATGGTAAAAAAACCGGAGACTGCCGGCAACCTGCGGAAGTTTTTTAATTACTATCTCCCGACCCTCAAAAAGCTGGCGGAGACCTACGCCCTGATGGAAAAACAGGATGTCCAGGGCGAAAACCTTTCTTCTTCCATGGAACGGATCTCTGTCATGCTGGATACGATGGCCGGCGCTTTTGACAAGCAATTGGACGCGCTGTTCGGTGAGACGGCGCTGGATATTTCCACCGACATCACGGTTATGGAACAGCTGATGGCGCAGGAAGGTCTGACAAAAGGAACAAATGAGCTGCATACGAATGAATAAACGGAGGAATTGATAATGACCGACGAGCAGATGGAACTGAAACAGGAAACCCCTGCACTGACACTGGATCCCTTTGCCGCGGAACAGCCGGCGGAAGAGAAAAAGCCTGAGATTACGCCCGTCCAATTGGATGAGAGCAGCCTTACCGAGGCGGAACGCAAGGCCGTCGATGACTTTGCGGAAAAGATTGACATCGGCAACAGCACGATGATCCTCCAGTACGGCGCCTCCGCGCAGAAAAAGCTGTCCGACTTTTCCGAAGCTGCGCTTAGCAGCGTCCGGACAAAAGATCTGGGCGAGGTGGGCGACATGATTACCGGGTTGGTGACCGAGCTCAAGGGCTTCAGTGCGGACGAAGATGAAAAGGGCGTTCGCGGCTTTTTCCGCAAGAGCGCCAATAAGATTGCGTCTCTGAAAACAAGGTATGATAAGGCAGAGGTCAATGTGGGGAAGATCTCCGCTGCGCTAGAAGGGCATCAGGTACAGCTGCTGAAGGATATTGCTATGCTAGATCAGATGTATGAAAAGAACCTGGTTAACTTTAAAGAGATCAGTATGTACATCCTGGCCGGCAAGAAAAAGCTGCAGCGGGTGCGGGAAACCATTCTGCCGGCACTGGTGGCCAAAGCGAAGGAAACCGGTCTTCCGGAGGACAGCCAAAAGGCCAACGACATGGCAGCGTTTTGCGACCGATTTGAGAAAAAGCTTCATGACCTGGAATTGACCCGTATGATCTCCCTCCAGATGGCTCCGCAGATCCGCCTGGTGCAGAATAACGATACCCTGATGGCGGAAAAGATCCAGTCTACGATTAACAATACCATCCCCCTGTGGAAGAGCCAGATGGTGCTGGCGCTGGGCGTCGAGCATTCGGCGCAGGCGCTGAAGGCCCAGCGTGAGGTCACCGAAATGACCAACGAGCTGCTGCGTAAAAACGCTGAAAAGCTGAAGATGGCCACCATTGAAACCGCCCGCGAGAGCGAGCGCGGTATTGTGGATATAGAGACTTTGCAGCATACGAACCGAATGCTGATTGAATCGCTGGACGAGGTTGTCAAAATCCAGGACGAGGGCCGTGCAAAGCGCCGTGCCGCAGAGGCGGAGCTGGGTCGGATCGAGGGCGAACTCAAGCAAAAGCTGCTGGATATCCGCCAGTAAGTGCGTTGACACGCTACCGGAACCCACCACTTAAAAAGGAGCAGAGCTATGTATAACCGCAAGCTAGCCGCTGTTGTCGCCGCCGTCATGGTGGTCGTGGCGGTCATCGCCGGTCAGGCCGGAAAACCTCCCACGCGGCCGCAGGGCTATGTGGTCGACAAGGCCGAGGCGTTTTCCACCGCCGAGCAAAGCTCGCTGGCAGCGTTATGCGCCGAAGCGCGCAGCACGGAAGGCGTCCGCTTTTACGTCGCCGCGGTCAGAACGACCGGTGCCGGCAGTACCGAGAAGTATGTGGATAAGATTTGGAGCAGCTGGCATCTGGGCTCTTACGACCTGCTGCTGCTGCTGGTGACGGATAAGGACGACTATTATTTTGCGTACGGCGACGCCTGCGCTTCACAGCTGGATCCGGTATATGATTCGCTGCTTCAGCGGTATCTGGAGCCGGAGTTTGCCGACGGGAACTATGGAGCCGGGGCTATCGCTCTGGTGACCGCCGCTACACAGTCGCTGGGGACAGTATCCCAGCCATCTTCCGATTACTATAACGACGATGCCTACGTTTCGGTCGGCATGGACGGCGGCATGCTGGCGATCTTCCTGATCGTTGTGCTGTTCGTTGTCATTCTTGTGTTCAACAGCACGCGCCGTTGGCGGCGATATACCAGCCGCACCTACCGCCCTGGTGACATGTATTATCCGCCTCGTCCGGGCGGAATGGGTCCGAGACCTGGTCATCGGCCGCCTCCCCCGCCCCCCTCGTACCGGTCCTCCAAGCCTCCCCGCTCCGGCGGCGGTTTTTTTGGCGGCGGGCGTAGCTCTGGCGGATTCTCCGGCGGCGGCCGCAGTTTTGGCGGTTTTTCCGGTGGTGGACGCAGCGGCGGGGGACGCAGCGGCGGCGGCCGGCACTGAGCTTGATTGGATAACAATATAAAAGCCAGCCGAGAACGTTTCCGGCTGGCTTTTATGCAATAATACATAAAGGAGGGCTGCCTGATGGACTTGGAAATTCCGTATGAAGTCAGGGGCGATAAAAGCAAAATTATCCTTGAGTACAGGGAAAATACCAGTCTACATGAATCCGGGTTTGACGCACTGCTTGACCTTGGTTTTGACCCATCGCTCTGCCTTG
>JAYFOA010000048.1:0-5026 GCA_034933145.1 Clostridiaceae bacterium | reverse complement strand
CCGCTTGCTTTCCGGTAAAAAGCCAGACGATATTGCCGAAGCCGGCCGTCTGCTGGCCGCCGGTGAGGTCGTCGGAATTCCCACCGAGACGGTTTATGGCCTGGCGGCCTCTGCCTTTGAGGCAAAGGCCGCACTGAGGGTCTTTGCGGCCAAAGGGCGGCCGGCGGATAACCCCCTGATTGTCCATATCACCGAGCTTTCTCAGCTGCCGGGGCTGGTAGAGTATATACCAGAGGCCGCATATAAGCTGGCAGCACGGTTCTGGCCCGGTCCAATGACCCTTTTGATGTACAAAAAACCCTGTATTCCCGATGAGGTGACTGCCGGGCTGCCTACCGTAGGCATCCGCATGCCTTCCCACCCGGTCGCACGTGCTGTTATCGAGGCGGCCGGTGTGCCGCTGGCCGCGCCGTCTGCGAATATTTCCGGAAAACCATCGCCCACTACGGCACGACATGTGCTGGACGATATGGATGGAAAAATCGCCGCCGTCGTCGATGGCGGACCCTGTTGCGTGGGGGTGGAATCCACGGTCATTGATTTGACCGGCGGCACGGCGCAGGTGCTGCGGCCCGGTGCAATCACAGAAGAGATGATTGCGGAGGTACTGGGGAATGCCGCCACCGACCCTGCCGTAGAGCATGGGCTTTCTGCCGGAGAGCGTCCGAAGGCGCCCGGCATGAAATATCGGCATTATGCGCCGAAGGCACCGGTGCTGCTGCTGGAAGGCCCGCCGGAAAATACTGCCGCCGCTTTGCGGCGGGAGCTGCTGCCCACGGACGGTGCGCTGGTTTTTTCTGAGTACATAGGGTTGTTGAAGCCGCATTCAAATCTGTGTCCGCTGGGTGAGAGCTGGGATCATGCCTCTCACGCCCGCCGGCTGTTCGCTGCGCTGCGGCGGCTGGACGGAACAGAGGCAAAGCGTATTCTTGCCCAGTGTCCCCGCACCCGGGGAGCGGAGGCCGGTGCGGTTAACCGGCTGCGCAAGGCTGCCGGGTTCCAGACCCTCGACTGCCGGGATGAGCGCTATGTCGTGGGTGTTACCGGGCGTAGTGGGAGCGGGAAGAGTGCGCTTGCCTCCGCGCTGATCATCCGGGGCGCCTGCGTTTTGGACGCGGACATGATCTACAGGGAATTGCTGCAGACCGACCATGCCCTGCTCGCAGCTATTGAGACCCGTTTTCCGGGAACGGTGAAAGACGGGGTGCTTGACCGGAGCGCGCTTGGAAAGCTGGTCTTTTCCGATGAGCTGGCGCGGCTCGACCTCAACGCTCTCGCCCATCCGGCCGTGTTCCGAGAGGTGGGGCGGCGAATCGCAGCCGGGCCGGCCGGACTGATACTGCTCGATGTGCCGCTGCTGTTTGAGAGCCATATCGACCGTTTTTGCGATCTGACGGTGGGTATGTTGGCTGACCGACGCGTATCGCTTCGTCGCATCATGGTTCGTGACGGTATTTCGGAAGAGCGTGCCCATGCCCGACTTTTCAGTCAGCCGGATAATGCGTTTTATCGCCGCCATTGTGATGTTCTGCTGAAAAACGATGGAGATTTAAAAGATTTTCAAATAAAAATTGAGGAATTCTGCACCAAATATCTATTATTTTGACAGCTATAATCCAAACACCTCCGCACAAAATATGCGCGGAGGTGTTTTCTTTTGGAGGACGAACATCAAAAAGCGGAAGCCGCGGCTGCGCATGACGGCGCCGCCACGCTGCATGGGAAGCACACCATCCATTGCCTGACCATCATCGGGCATATTGAAGGGCATCAGGAGCTGCCGCCGCAGACAAAAACCACTAAATATGAGCATGTGATTCCTCAGCTCGCCGCTATCGAGGAAAGCGACGAGATCGACGGCCTTTTGGTTTTGCTCAATACGGTAGGCGGCGACATCGAGGCCGGACTGGCAATTGCTGAACTGATTGCCGGCATGCGAAAGCCTACTGTTTCCCTGATTCTGGGTGGAGGGCATTCCATTGGCGTGCCGTTGGCGGTTGCAGCGAAGCGATGCTTTATCGCGCCAACCGCCTCTATGACACTGCATCCCGTGCGTCTTAACGGTACCGTGTTAGGCGTTCCGCAGACTTTCAGCTATTTTGAGAAGATACAGGAACGCATTGTGGACTTTATTACGTCCAATTCCCGCATTTCGCCGCAGGTCTTGCGCGAACTTATGCTGAAAACCGATGAGCTGATCAATGACGTCGGGAGCGTCGTACACGGCAAGAAAGCAGTGGAGCTGGGACTTTGCGACAGCCTGGGGAGCCTGAAGGAAGCACTTGCCTGTCTCCATGACATGATCGGGGAGGAAAAGTCATGAACGGACCGTTGGAACCGATGCTGTTTTGGGAGGATCCCGTAACGGATATTCCCGCTACCGAGTGGGAGGAGTACAATCTGGTATGGGACGGGGACGAACGCCGAAGACTGATGTCGGAGGATCGGATACACCTGTTCGAACCTTGGTCCTTTCTGCCGCCGTGGGGTGTGGAATAGCCTGGCGGGAGATAGTGCCGCGGATGCGTAAGCATCCGCGGCGCTGTGCAAGAATTAGACTTGTATTTTTTTGGAAGATATGCTATACTTCTCATATCGAATTTTTCCCATGGGATGAGCGCCGCTATCCATGGGTTTTTATAGCACATTTCCCCGGAGTGCCGGAACATGTGGAAAAATACATAGAACCGTGCGCGCCCGCTGTGAAAAAGGTTCCAGCGGCTTGTTTTCGTGCGCGCGGAGGACTTTAAAGGAGTATTTATGACCGAAAACAACGAAAAAAAGCAAAACATGCAGCCGGAAAATAAGGCTGCTCAGAAATCGCGCCGCAGGCCGATGCATCGACCTGCGGCAAAACCGGCGACCGTTCCTCCCACAGGACAGACCATGCCCAAAGCGCCGGCACGCGACTCACAGCCGGCTGCCCGCACAGGGGAGGCGGCTGTGGGCCATCGGGGCCGTCCGCGGAAGAACGCGCAGAATGCTGCACAGAACACGTCGCAGAGCACCCCGCAGGGAATGTCCGGGTTCGCTGCAAAACCAATTTCCCCACAGACACAGCAGACCCATCACCGGGGCCGCCCGCGGAAGGCTCCGGCGCAGGCACCCGCCGCGTCGTCGCGTCCGGCAGATGCCGTGACACCGCAATATAATCTGGCCGATCAGGCACCGGCCCAGATTGGACGTGCACAGAATGGCGCACCAAGGCTGCGCGTTATCCCATTGGGCGGAATGAATGAGATCGGGAAGAATATGATGGTGTTCGAGTACGGTAATGACATCATTGTTGTTGACTGTGGCATGACGTTTCCGGACGATGAGCTGTTGGGCGTTGACCTGGTGATTCCCGACATAACCTATCTTGTCCGCAACAAGGAGAAGGTACGCGGCATTTTTCTCACTCATGCACATGAGGACCATATCGGGGCGTTGCCCTATGTCCTGCGGGAGCTGAATGTACCGGTTTATTGTACGGCGCTGACCGCTGGCATCATTGAGCTTCGCTTAAAAGAGCACAAGAATCTGCCGAAAGCCAAGATCCATGTCCGGAAAGACGGGGACAAGATGCGCCTCGGCTGTTTTGAAATTGAGTTTATCCGCGTAAATCATTCGGTGGCTGATGCGTGCGCGCTGGCGATCAAAACACCTGTGGGTGTTTGCGTGGTTACCGGTGACTTTAAAATTGACACGACACCGATTTCCGGTGAAATGATTAATCTTGAGCGGTTCGGTCAGCTGGGGCGGCAGGGCGTTTTGCTGTTAATGTGCGATTCCACCAACGCCGAACGGCCGGGTATGGCCATGAGCGAACGCAAGGTTGGCGATTCATTTGAGCGGGAATTCAAGGGCTGCGATAAACGCATTATCGTCGCTTCCTTTGCCAGTAACGTTTACCGGATTCAACAGATCCTGGATGTGGCATCGCGCCATGGGCGGAAGGTGGCCGTATCCGGCCGTAGCATGGAAAATATTCTCAAGGTGGGCGTCGAGCTCGGCTATATTAATCCGCCGGCCAATACGATGGTAGAGCTGAATGAAATCAACAAATATCCCAAGGAGAAAATGACGCTGATTACCACCGGCAGCCAGGGCGAGCCGATGAGCGCGCTTTACCGGATGGCTTTTTCCGGCCACCGTCAGGTGGAAGTGGGGCCGGGCGACAAGATCCTGATTGCGGCTAGCCCGATTCCAGGCAATGAAAAGCCGGTCTATACGATGATCAACGAGCTGTTCCGCAAGGGGGCCGAGGTGGTCTATGAGCGTCTGGCCGACATCCATGTGTCGGGCCACGCCTGCCAGGAAGAGATCAAAATGATCATCGCACTGACCAAGCCGAAGTTCTTCCTACCCGCTCACGGTGAGTATCGTCATCTGATGGTCAACGCCGGACTAGGCAGGGCCTGCGGCGTCCCGGCGGAGAATATCTTTATTTCTGATCTGGGCCGCGTGCTTGAGCTGGACGGCACCTCCGCCCGCTTTAACGGTACGGTGCCAAGCGGCCGCGTGCTGGTGGATGGTTATGGGGTTGGAAACGTAGGGAACGCCGTCCTGCGTGAGCGTCGGAATTTGAGTGACTGTGGTGTTATTGCCGCCGTCGCTGGTGTGGATACAAAAGAGCATACAATCGTTTCCGGGCCGGAGATTGTCTCCCGCGGGTTCGTTTTTGTGCGCGAGGCAGAGGAGATCATGGATGAACTGCGCTCCCTGACATTTGAGACGCTGAACGCATGCCTGCAGAAAAACATGAGTCGCAGCGCCATCAAGGAAGCGCTGTGCAAGCGCCTCAGCGACCATTTGTATAAGAAAACGAAGCTCGAGCCGGTCATTATGCCGGTTCTACTGGATATGTAAAGCGAGCCATTGAAAAAAACCGCGCCCGTGACGGGACTCCGTCATGGGCGCGGTTTTTTCACATGATGCTTTTGCAGAAAGCGGCGGGGAAGTTATAAGAAAAGATGCCCTTATTTCATTTTTTTAGCCGGCTTAATGTGTCCAGTGTCATAGCGACCTGCATCCGCATACCGAC
>JAYFOA010000047.1:0-13782 GCA_034933145.1 Clostridiaceae bacterium | reverse complement strand
GGACTGGCCGCATATGCCGAAGCTGGAAGAGAATCTTCTGGTCAAGCTCTGTGCGGTTATCCATGACCCGGTGACCACCACCGACGAACTGATCCCCTCCGGTGAGACCTCTTCCTACCGCTCCAACCCCATCGGCCTGTCCGAATTTACCCTTTCCCGCCGTGTTCCGGAATACGTTGGCCGCAGCAAGACTGTCCGTGCTCTTGAGGAAGCGCGCGAAAAGGGTGAGGCACCCGCAGAGGCCGCCGATGTGCTCATGAAGGTCGGCGGTGATATCCGACGCACCACCATCGGTTCCTGCGTCTTCGCAAACAAGCCGGGCGACGGCTCTGCCCGTGAGCAGGCCGCTTCCTGCCAGAAGGTGCTGGGCGGCTTTGCCAACGTCTGCTATGAATATGCGACCAAGCGTTATCGCAGCAACTGCATCAACTGGGGCATTGTTCCGTTTACGATGGATAAGGCCCTGAGCTTTGACTATGAAGACGGTGACTATATCTACATTCCCGGCGTCCGTCAGGGCATCCTGGATGGGAAAGAGGAGTTTGCTGCGAAGGTTATTACCAAAGACGGTAAGGTTCATGACCTCCCGCTCCAGTGCAAAGGTCTGACCGTGGACGAAAAACTGATCGTTACCGAAGGCTGCCTGATGAACTACTATGCCGCCGGGTACGGCAAAGGCTAAGCACATTTACCCGGCAGCAGCATTGTTCCCACCAGAGAAGAGTTAAGTGGTATAGCATAAAATTTCTGAAGCGCCGGAAAGCGACGCTTCAGAAACCCCGATCTACAAATTTTATATTTAAAATAAGGAGTGCAATCCCCTATGAACAAGATCCAGATGAAGACCCCGCTGGTCGAAATGGACGGCGACGAGATGACCCGTGTCCTGTGGCAGATGATTAAGGATAAGCTGATCCTGCCCTATGTTGACCTGAAGACCGAGTATTATGACCTGGGCCTGCTGCACCGCAACGAGACCAAGGATCAGGTGACCGTCGATGCGGCCAACGCCAATAAAAAATACGGCGTCGGTGTGAAGTGCGCTACCATCACCCCGAATAAGCAGCGTATGGAAGAATATCCGCAGCTTACCGAGATGTGGAAGAGCCCCAACGGCACGATCCGTTCCATTCTGGACGGCACCGTGTTCCGTACCCCGATCTGCATCGATTCCATCAAGCCGGTGGTCAAGAACTGGAAGAAGCCCATCACCATCGCCCGTCACGCCTATGGCGATGTCTATAAGTCTGTCGATATGTATACCACTGAGCCGGGCACCTGCACCATGACGTTTAAGGGTGATACCACCGGCGAGGAAAAGACCCTTACCGTACAGAAAGTCAGCGGCCCCGCGGTCTGGCAGGGCGCCCATAACAAAGAGAGCTCTATCCGTTCCTTCGCCCGCGCCTGCTTCCAGTATGCCATCGACAGCAAGCAGGACCTGTGGTTCTCCACCAAGGATACCATTGCCAAGATCTATGACGGCGAGTTCAAAAAGGTCTTTGAAGAAGAGTTCGTAAATTACACGGAGCAGTTCGATAAGCTCGGCCTGACCTATTTCTACACGCTGATTGATGATGCCGTGGCGCGTGTTATCCGTTCTGAAGGCGGCTACATCTGGGCCTGCAAGAACTATGACGGCGACGTGATGAGCGATATGGTTTCCACCGCGTTCGGCTCTCTGGCGATGATGACCTCCGTGCTGGTTTCCCCGGACGGCAAGTACGAGTATGAGGCTGCCCACGGTACGGTTACCAAGCATTATTACAAACACCTGAAGGGTGAAAAGACCTCCACCAATTCCATGGCGACGATCTTCGCCTGGAGCGGCGCCTTCAAAAAGCGCGGCGAGCTGGACAATCTGCCCGAGCTGACCGCCTTCGGTGAGAAGCTGGAAGAGGCCTGCTTTGAAACGCTGAACGACGGTATTATGACCAAGGACCTGGTCGGTCTGGTGGAGCCCGGCTTCAAGGCCACTGCCGTGAACAGCGAAGAGTTCCTGGACGAGATCTCCAAGCGTCTGGCTGTCAAGCTGGCGTAAGCGGATCTGCGAAACAATATCAGTGTCTGCGCGGGCGGATCCGTTAGGGTCCGCCCGCGTTTTATTTTTGGTTCTGCGATAAAGAGCAGCGCATGACCGGGTCTCCGGTCATGCGCTGTAAATTTATATTGAGGTAAGAAAAGACAGCGAAATTTACTTTGAAATATACTTCAGCGGGTTGACCGGCGTACCGTTTTTCCGGATTTCAAAATGGACATGGGGGCCGGTGCTTCGCCCGGTACTGCCGACCTTGGCGATAACCTCGTACTTGGCTACCCGCTGGCCGACGGTTACCAGAAGCTTGCTGCAGTGGCCATATAGCGTGACATATCCGTTATCGTCATGGTTGATCATGACGCAATAGCCGTAGTTTCCTTTCCAGCCGGCGTAGATTACCACGCCGCCGTCGGCAGCCCAGATATTGGTGCCTACGCTGCCGGCAAAATCTACGCCTGTGTGATAATCGCCGAAGCGGGGGCGATAGCCAAAACCCGAGCTGAAATAACCGTTGGAAGGCTTGACAAACGAGCCGGTGGCCGCTTTGGCGGGCAGGGCTTTCGTTCCGACCACTTTTACTGCGGTGGAAGGCGCCTGCAGCACCTCATAGGTCAGAACTGTACGGCTTTCCTCCTGATTATTTACATAAACAACATCGGCCGTAACATGAGCTTTTCCTTCCACACCGGCCACCTTGATATAACTCTTGTTCACGTACATGGAGTCATCTTTCTCGATGGTGGTTTCATAGGGGATCGGTGCGTCATACTCCTCGGTGACCGTTTTTCGCAACGAAAGGTACGGTACGGCAGCGGAGAGCTGAATTTTATCGCCGATATGAATCCGGTCAACATTCAGACCGGGGTTAAGGCTTTTAATTTCTGCGATGGAGACGCCATGGTTGACCGCAATACCGCTGACGGTATCTCCATCTGCCACGGTATACGTCTGAATCTCCTGCTTATTGGAAGAAAGAATATCCTCCATCTGCGCTACTGTGCGGATCTGACTGTTGGAGACGCTGCGTTCTTCGATCTGGATATTCTCGACGAAATCGGCTTTTACATTTTCATCAGCGCCGAGTCGGGATCGGATCAGCCGGTGAAGCATCATTTCTATGGCGGTCCGACTGCTGTTGGCACCGATGACCGTGCCGTCCACCGTCAAGACATACTGGCGGGAAACGTCGTCAATTTCGGAAAACAGCTTTTCTTTCAGCGCCTCGGTATCCACCGGCCGGCTGCTGTCCATATATCGTAATGAATAAGTGATATTTGGAGAAAGACTGTAGGGAGTTCCAAGATATTCGGCGGCACGTTGCTCAACCTCGGAAACCAGAGATTCGATCTGGTCCTTGCTGGTGACATAGCCGATAACCTGTCCATCCAGTTTAACCTGAAGCCCCAGGCCGAAATAGCTGAAGGACAAAATCAGCACCGTTACCGTCAGAAGCAGCATGACCGATGTCAGGCGGGAACGCCGCCGATTTTCAACAGAATAAGCATATTCAGCCACATGGTTGCGCACGGTACGCCCCCAAACGAGGGCGGCCGAAAAGGTACGGGAAACGGGCTTTGCGGCTCGGTATGCCGCGGCCCAGAGGGACTCCGCCCCACGTTCAGCTATGTGAAGAAGGCGGAGAATCACGCCGGCGCCGACAGCCATGACGCCAAGAAAACCACGCAATGCTCCGGTATTGGCACCTATATTTGCAAGGCGGGCCAGCCGCAGCCTGATCTTGATCCAGCCGCGCTGAAGCCCGTCGAAGCTGGGCCATACAAAACCGCCGCGTCTCCGGGGCAGGACGGCAAGCCGCATAAAGCCCCTCCTTTTAAAAGATTACAATTTGGTTACAACTTGTATCGTACCGCAAAAAGACCGCTTTGTCAAGGTACAGTCCTTGCCAAAACGGTCCTTTTTGTTAATGATTTGTAACCTTTTATGATTTCTTCCAATATTTACAATATTTGCATAAACGAAAAATACTACGGCCGTTACAGGGATTCCGGTTCCCATGGGAAGGCGAAGGGCAGTGCCAGTTCGTTCCGTACAGTTTCAAAATCCCGCCGGACCCCATCGCCAACGGGTACGCCCTTGTCCTGCCGCTCCTGCCGGCAAAGCCATTCTTTTTCACCGGCGGTATAGATCTGTGCCTGGCCGGGTGCTTTCTCCGAAGCACGGAGAGCACGCAGGATGTCACCTGCAGTCTTTTGAAAAGCATCCAGTCCCATAAATGCCTCCGGATCCACGGCAATGAAAAAATGCCCGAGATGATAGGGCTGTTTCCGGCCGCTTTCATCAAGACCTGTCAGCATTTTCATATAACTGCCGGACTGCAGGGCAGCCGAGAGGATTTCTACAACGGCGGCATAGCCGTAGCCTTTATACCCGGCCAATTCTTCTCCGATGCCGCCCAGCGGCGCCAGTGCCGCATCCCCGGACACCAGGGCATGAAGAATTTCCTTACTATCAGTCATGGCTTGCCCATCCCGGCCGATCACCATACCGGCGGGCGTCGATTCCCCTTTGCGTGCGAAATATTCAATTTTTCCCCGTTGAGTAATGGATGTGGCACAATCCAGAAGGAAGGGGAAAGGCTCGTCGGTGGGCATGCCGAAAGTCAGCGGATTGGTACCCATCATGTTTTCCACGCCAAAGGTCGGCGCGATAGATGGACGGGCGTTGGTACCTGTGATGCCGATCATGCCGGCGTCGACTGCCATAGAGGCCCAGTAGCCAGCAATACCGTAATGGGTGGAGTTGCGGACGGCGGTCATGCCCATCCCGTAGGTCCGGGCCTTTTCGATGGCTGTGGTCATGGCCGTGTGGGCAGCCACCATGCCCATGCCGTCGTGGGCATCATAGACGGCGGTGGTGCAGGTTTCCCGCAGGGTGACGAGCTCGGTAATCGGCTTCTGAATCCCCGTACGGATCCGATCAATGTAAATCGGTTTAAAGCGGTTGCAGCCGTGGCTTTCAATACCGCGCCGGTCACTTTCCAGCAGCACGTTGGCGCATAGCGCGGCGTCCTGCGCTGGTACGCCCAGCTTTTCAAAAGCGGCGCGCATAAACGTGTCGGCCAGCGCCCAGGGGAGATACGGTCTGGTTTCCATCTTTCCACATCCTTTGGTTGTGATGCTTTCATTATAGCAGATTTTTTACGGGCTTCAACGCATCAACAGCCGTACTGCCACACCGGAAAGAAGAAATGCCGCCAGATCGCCGCACAGCGCCGCCGGAAGTGTGTGGCGCGTATCCTTAATACCGAGCGCGGCGGAATAGACGGCGATGGTATAAAAACTGGTTTCGCTGCTGCCCAGCATGACGGCGGCGATCCGCCCTGCCGTGCTGTCCGCGCCCGCCTGCGCGATGATACCGCTGCCGACGGAGAGGGCGCCGCTGCCTGAAAATGGGCGCAGAAGCGCCAACGGCAGGCATTCCTTTGGGATCCCCAGCGGCGTGAATATCGGAGCCAGAATATAAACCAAAAGCTCAATGGCACCGCTGGCGCGTACCATCGATAATGCCACCAGCATCGTGAGCACGGCCGGGAAAATGGAAACGCAGACCCGGATTCCTTCCTTCATTCCGCGAACCATGGCACTGTAAACGTCGATATCTTTATGTGCTCCATAAAGAACGATCAGCGCGATAATGCAGGGGATGATATAGCCGGTCATGGGCGGTGCCTTGCCTTTTGCAGAAGCTTTGCCGCGACAACGGCGGCCAGAACGGAGCCTGCACTAGCCAGCCATACGGAGGGCAGAATGTCATAGGGCTCTGCACTGCCGCAGGCCGCCCGCACGGCGGCAATCGTCGTGGGCAGCAGCTGGAGGGAGGCGGTATTGACAACGATCAGCAGGCAGGCGGCGTCGGGCGGTTCTCCATATCGGTCAGCCAGCTCGTTCAGGCGTTTTGCCGCACGGAGTCCGGCGGGTGTCGCCGCGCTTCCAAGGCCCAGGAGATTGGCGGCCATGTTTTGAGACAGGGCCTCCCGTGCCTCCTCGTCCTTGGCATATTTGCCGAACAGCAGGGTGATCACCGGCCGAAGTGCCCGGGCCACCTTATTGGCCAGGCCGCTTTCTCGCATAACTTCCATCAGGCCGCTCCAGAGGCAGATTGTGCCTCCAATGGCGATCAGCAGCGTGACGGCATCCTTTGCGCCGGAAATGCTGGCCTGGGAAACTTCGGAAATCCGCCCCGTCAGCGCACCGCAAAGCAGCGCGACGGCGAGCAGTACACACAGCACGCGGGTCATCAGCATGAAAACGCCACCCCCTTTTCACATTCTGTCTGCGGACGGCGCACACGACCCCTTGGGGGCCAGTGTCCGGGAGAAAAATAAAAATGCATATGAAAACGAGAAATAAGAAGATAAAGATAGAAAAATGAAGAATAAATCAGATTTATCGAAGTAAATCGATATATCGAAGTAATTTATTTTTATGACATTTAACAGAAACCGTCCAATAAATTTCCAAAACTTGTCGGATTTGCGCGTTGACAATTCTTTACAGCTTTGTCAAAATAAATGCATATCATTTCATTGGAGGACTGGCACTATGAAATCCACTGGCATCGTAAGACATATCGATAATTTGGGGCGCATCACGCTGCCTATCGAGCTGCGGAAAAATCTGGATATGAACTGCGGAGATCCGCTTGAAATTTACACGGAAGGGAACGCAGTCATTCTTCGCAAGCACGAATCGGCGTGCGTGTTCTGCGGAAGCAGTAAAAAGGTAACCATTTTCCGTGAAAAGTTCGTTTGCGAAAATTGTAGGAAGGACCTCGCACTGTAAACTCCTGCCGCTTATCGTGGCCGCGCCGGGTGGCGCGGCCTTTTTCATTTATGTATAGAGGAAATGGTTTTAAATTATTCACAAAACGGCGCTTTACTTTTTCTGTCGAAGCCGCTAAGATAAGAGAAAGATATATTCCTAATAAAGGAGCAGACGGCACTATGAAATACACCACACCTGCACTGGTCAACAACACAAAAAAGCTGCGCGGGGTCAAGTCGTTCTTTCTGGGACAGTCGACGGCGCAGACGTATTACAGAGGGCGCCACAAGACAGACGATATCTTTATCCTCTGGATTGAGGCCAGCCAGTTTGGGAAGCTGCAGTGCTTTCCCTGTGTACTGGAGGAGCAGGGAGATCCCATGGTGTATGAAGTGATGAAAGGTGTCGGTACCAAGGCCCGCAATGCGGAACTGGTTCAGCGGTGGCCTTTGTTTGTCACGCCGGAGAATATTCAGGAAGAATTTGATGTTGAGGAAATGAACAAGAACGACTTCTTTACACTGTTCGGTGAATATCGGCAGAAGGGCGTGCAGAAGGAGATCGCCAGGGCTGAAAAGACACAGGTCGCAGGCGGCTTGCCGGCAGAGCAGGAAGAGTCCCCGGATACGGAGGATAAATCCGCTGACAGCCCGGAAGAATAGAGATAGCAAAAAAGGTACAGGACCACGGTCCTGTGCCTTTTTACAACCAGTTTGCAGCCACGGGGCGCGGGCTTTATCACCGTATTTTAGACGGACAAAATTTTCTTAAAATATTATTAATAAATAAATACATTGACAGGCGAGGTAACATGTGATATTATCTATTCACAACAAAGCAATACACGAAGAAGGAGGTAGAGATCATGTCCCTGAGTTCCGATATTATTCGCGGACACACCGAGACAGTGATACTGGCCCAGCTTCTCCACGGCGACAGCTATGGGTATCAGATCAATAAGGCGCTCCGTGACCGTTCCGGCGGCGCGTTCGAGGCCAAGGAAGGAACCCTTTACACCGCATTCCGCCGGCTGGAGGAAAGCGGAAGCATCCGTTCCTACTGGGGCGATGAACAAAGTGGTGCGCGGCGGCGTTACTATTCCATTACCGAGGAAGGACGAAAACAGTTCTATAGCAACAAGCAGGAATGGCAGCGGGTCAAAGAGATTATTGACTGCCTCATATCAGAGTAATTGGGAGGTGCAGACCATGAATGAAAAGATTTACGAGCTTGTGTCCGAAAAACTGCGCAACGCGGCGGACTGCCCGGCGAAAAATGATATCGCAGAAGAGCTGACCGCCGATCTGACCGACAAATATAACGAATTGCTGGCGCAGGGCAAGAGTGAGGAAGAGGCTTTTTCAGAGATACGCGAAAGCATGGGCGACCTGAAGGAAGTCGTCACCTTTATCAACGAAGGAAACCGCCGACAAAAAACAAATTTTGACAGCGGGGCAGGCGCAGCGTTCTCCGATCTGGAAAACAGCCTGCGGCGTCTTGCAAAGGATCTGACCACCAGCCTTCAGCCTGGCCTGCGAGAGATGGCCGGCGATCTGAAGAGCGCAGCGATCCATGCCCGTGACGCTGCCAAAGAAGCCGGCGGCCCGCTGCGCGAGATGGGGCGCGAAGTGGGAAAAGAGATCAGCGGCGGCTTTAAAACCGCGGCACGCAACATTAATATCACATACAGCCGCGGTGATAACCGCTATGACTATGAGGTGGATGGGACGGGCGTCCTGTCAGTCGATGTGCATACGACGGGCGGGGATGTAGTCTTTGGAATTTCCGAAAACGAAAATATCTATGTGGTCGAGCATGCCGCTGCCGCACTGCCAGAGGATAAACGCGCCAATATCCAGGTGGTGGATGGTGTGCTGCGTATCGGACAGGGGCAGCGTAGCTCCTCCGGGTTTGTCTTCTTTGGCTATGGTGCGCTGCAGAGCGATTTTGAGATCTATCTGCCGCGGAAGAGCTATGAGAACATAAACATCGTCACCGCCAGCGGGGACGTGGATCTGGATGATGACCGGGACTTCCGGCGTCTGTACGTCAAGACCACCAGCGGTGACATTGGCCTCCCGCACCTCACCTGCGGTCTGGCGGAAGTCAGCACCGTTTCCGGGGATGTCAGCATGACCGGCGAAATGGAAGAGATCAATGTCCAGACCATTTCAGGCGAAATGGAAGTGTCCGGCACAGTACACCGCATTCTGCTCCACACTACCAGCGGTGACTGTGACCTGCGGCTAGACTCGGTACCGGAGAATATGGACCTGGAGACGGTCTCCGGCGACATTCGGGTTTACCTTCCTGACAATGACGGGTTTACGCTGCGCTATAAGCGCGTATCCGGCGACCTGCGCTCGGATTTCCCGCTGACGACCTCGTTCGGCAGCCGCAGCGGCTATGCCACATATAAAAATGGAGATCTGTGCGAATACAGCATGGCCACGGTTTCCGGCGACCTTAAACTTATGAAACGCTGAATAAAGGACAGGATAAGTTATATGAAATGGTTCTGGACAAAAAACGATGGGCGTGCCCGGCATGATGAGTGCCGGCTTGCTCTGGGCCGGGACCGGCGGCTGTATCAGGCCGAGATGCAGGCGCTTCAGTGCCGCCTCGACCAGCTCAGCCATGATCCCGGCGGAGGCAACGGCATTCGCATTACCTGTGGAATTCCAAGCTGAATCAAATCAAGGAGTTGAAAAACGATGAAGAGAATCTATAAAGATCGGTCCCAGCGCAAGATCAGCGGCGTCTGCGCGGGTCTGGCCGAATATCTGGGACTGGATGTAACGCTGGTTCGCGTGGCCTGGGCGGTCATCAGCCTGCTCTATGGCATCGGCATTGTGGCCTATCTGGTCTGCGCCGTGATTTTTCCGGACAAAAGCGAAATCGAATAAGACAACTTACTCATCTTTCCTTAGGGAGAGCGCATCCGCAGTGGTGAGCGGATGCGCTCTCTCAAATTTTGGAAGCACTTTTCCGGCGTTTTCCGCATAGACTGTCTATAATCCACAGATATGAAAAAGGAGGAAGCAACCATGCCACCGCGCGCATACGATCTGGATGATCTCATCTTTGAGGATGAAGAACCCTATGTCAGCACCCGATAAACGAAAGGCCATGCCATTGGCATTCAAAGAGGAAAGCTTCACACGGAAAAAGGCAGACAATCTTGTCTGCCTTTTATTTTTAGCTGCTCGGAGATGTTATGTAATAAACGCCGGATTTTTCCATAAACGGCACAGATTTCAAATTATTTCAGCAAGCGGCGGTGAGACAAACAAGGTATGACACACTTCGCCATATCACCGGTGGTAATATGCGGACAGATAAACGCGGGGTGGGACGGCAGTTTGCCGTTTCCGCCGCCGCGGCATTGCCAATTTGCCGGCTGTTCATATCGAGCTGTAAAACTTGTTTTTTAGATTTATCTAAGAAAAAAGTAAAATGTAACCGGTTTAGAAACCGCCGGATGATATATATAAAATATCATAACGTCGGAATACCTGATGAAGGGGTGAGATATTTTGGATGTAAGTACCGGCTTTTCCCCCGGTGAAATGCGTACGACACTCCTTACGATTACTTCTTATAAAGATAAGTCGCTGAAAGGAATGCTGAAGAACCCCTTTTTTGGCGGTGAACGGAAATTTTCCGGCACACTTCCCTTTTTGCTTATGATAGAAGAACTGTTGGACAGTCTGGACGGCCGGATGCCTGCCGATGAGGAACGTCACGCACGGTCGGAGAAAGTGGCACGCGAACAGATAGACGAAGCGGAGGACGAGGTGCCGCTTAAAGCAAGGTTCGCACTTCGGATTCTGTTTCGGCAGAACGCCAGCTGGCAGGGAACCATCTGTTGGTTGGATAATAAAACGGAAGCGCAGTTCCGCAGTGTGCTTGAACTGCTGATTCTGTTGGACGGGGCAATGTCCGAAACGGCGGCCGCCCATATACATTGACATAAAAATTAGAACTCAAGGATAAGAAGAAAGGTGAAAACATGGGTACGAAGAAGAACAGAACAAGGTTCCTCGCACTGGTTTTGAGCCTGGCAATGGTCATCGGCATGATGCCGATGAGCGTTTTTGCCACAGGGGAAACCGTTTTGCCGGATGAGTATGCCGGTACGGTCGGTTCGCATACCACAGAGGGTGGCATTTCCTATGTCCTCGATACCGACGGCGTGGATGCCGGCGGTAACTATCTGATTGTCGCAGCGGATGATGACTATGCGCTGTATCACAGTGGCACATCTATCCGTGCACAGTCAGTGACAATCGATGATAATATTGCGGAGATTAGCGGCAATGAGTCCACCGCGGTATGGGCATTTAGCGGCAGCACCAGCAGCACGATCCAAAATGGAAGCAGCGGACTGTGCAGGCAGCATGGTTCAACAATTTTAAGCATCCGCACCAGCGACTTTACTAGCTGGGCGGTATCTCCGAACGGAACTACTGGCTCATATGCTATTTCTACTGAAAAGTCGGGCCAAACCTACTATCTTAATTATGACAGTAGCTACTTCAATCTGACAAGCAGCAATGCGAATGTCCGTCTCTACAAGCAGACACAAATGCCCGGCGAGACGGTCTATACGGCCGATCTTACCGGCATCCAAGCGTTGATTTCTGAGGTGGGCAACCCGAATCTGCATGTGGACAGTTTTTCGCAGGATTTGCAGGACGCCTACACCTCTGCCCTTCTTGCTGCAAATGCGGCGGTGACGGGTACGGAGTCAGGGTATATGACGGAAGCCGCGGCTCTGGCACGGCAGGAGGCAATTGATGCCGCCGCGCTGGCCCTGTATAACGCATATCAGGCGCTGCTGGCGTCTTCCGTTACCGTTACGGTGGAATATGTCGATGAAGCGGGTAATCCGATTGCCGCAAGCGAAGAGCATATCTTTGCAGACGGGGCGGAGTACAGCTTTACCGCACCCGCGATTGGGAACTATACGCTTCCCGATCCGGCGACCCAGACCGGAACGGCAGCAGTGGATACTACCGTCATCTTTACCTATGGCGCGGATCTCACTACCGCGGGCAGCAAAACAATTGAATTCTGGATCACGAATGCCAGGGTATATGATCATAGTGCGTATAGCGTCGCGGTTGCCGCCTCTGCGGCCTATGGTGTAAACGGGATCGATATCACCACGCTGGTACCTGAAACAGGGTCAAGCGCCGCAAATGGGAATGAAGTGATCTATTGGAAAACCGTCCGGCTGGATGCGTCTCACCACCAGACGGGCGGCGGTGATGATGATGAAACGGCAAGCGGTACGGAGTTTCAGTATGTCCGCTATTATAGCGGAGTATGGCAGTATTCCGCAGACCGCTCCGGCTGGACAAATATTCAAAGCGGCGATCAGCTGGTTGCCTATTATCTCGAAAACACCCAACTGACGCAGGAAGTCCAGGTCAGCATGAAAGACTGGGGCTTCAAGTATGGGCAGACTTGGGGAAGCTATCCACCATACTGCGCAATTGCGTATCAGGTGGTCTATGAAGACGGCACGGTCGCGCCGATGGATGCCAGAACCGCGGCCATGGTTTTCTATTATAATCACAATCGACCGATTGGGGTTCTGATGCTTTCTGAAAACGGGGATTATGACATCTGGAAAGTAACTTCTACCACCGGCCTGTTTTCCTACCATAGTTCCGAAAAGGATTTGGCAAGCTCTTATTTCACATTCGGCTGGAATAATGATGAAACAACGCGGTGGACGGGCGATCTCGATGGATCTCTCGTTATTGATTCCACACAAGATCCCTACACGGCCCTTAAGTGGCATTCTGCCAACAGTGCCATCCTGATTAAAATTTATGTGAAGGCACAGCCAACCACAGACAGCCTGACAGTGAATTATTTCGTCGATGGGGCTGCGACACCATTCTATAATTATAATATCAATGTCGCATCCGGCACGACATTCGGCGCGCTGGGCGCCGGACCGGATGGCAGCGGTTATTATGCGCTGCCAGACAGCTATTCTGTAACAAACGCATTGGGCGTAACGCAGACGGTTAATCCGAGGCTCGACGAGCTGGCGGAAATCGGTGATCAATATAACGATACCAGCTTTATGTTCCTCGGCGCAACCCGCGATACCGGGAACAAGACGCTGAACCTGTACTATCAATTGAATTCGAGATATGTGCAGTTTGAGGCGGGCGCAAACGGAAGCCTCAGTGGGGAGACTTACTTCGGAAGCATTATTAATGGAACGATCTGGGGAAACACGGGGGTCATCCTTCCAACCCCGGTCGCAGAAAACGGGTATTATTTCTCCGGCTGGACCTGTACGTCTGGCGATGGCTCGTTGAACGGAATCCCCAATGCGACTTATACCGTATTGGCAAATTTAACGTTTACCGCGAATTTCACAAAGTGTGCGACGCTGAGCGCTACGGGCGGCGCGTGGACGTATGACGGCGCGGCGCACGCTGCGACAGCCAGTGTGACCGGCGGAACCGGCTACACGATTTATTACAAGGTGGGCACCGGCAGCTGGAGCACGACGGCGCCGAGCGTGACGAACGTGTCGGACGGTACGCTGACAGTGAGCGTCAAGGCGACGAAGACCGGTAGCCCTGAGCTGACTTGTGCAGACGTAACGCTGGCGGTAAGTGCGGCGGAGCTGACGGTGACTGCGGCAGACAAGAGCAGGGCATACGGCGAAGCGAACCCGACACTGACGTACACGATCAGCGGTTTTGTAAACAACGAGACGGCGGCCACGGCTCTGACGGGTGTGGCGGCACTGAGCACGACGGCCACTGCGGCGTCGCCTGCGGGGCAGTACCCGATTACGGCGGACGTGGGCAGCCTTGCGGCGAATCACGGAAACTACAAATTCGAGTATGTTAGCGGCACGCTGACGGTGAGTGCGAATACAACGGAGATCAGAGTAACCGCTGCGAGCGACAGCAGGACGTATAA
>JAYFOA010000046.1:0-19378 GCA_034933145.1 Clostridiaceae bacterium | reverse complement strand
CGGGGAAACTTCCCCGGCCCACGGCTATGATTTATGCAAGAAATCGTTCGATCGTTTCGCGCGGTGCGTCAGGAATCATCCGCATACACTGTTCTGCCGCCCGGGAAAATGACCGTGCCGGCGTTTCCCGGTATTCGCTGCGCACATGTGCTTCACCGAACAGGGCTTCCGGCGTGCCGCAGAGGCCCACCGGCCAGCCGTAAGGTTCACCGGCTTTACTCTTTCGGCGCTCAAAACCGCGCAGCAGCAGATAGGTCTGTCCCATCAGACCGGTAAGCGTGCTTTCAAACCCCTTTTCCCCGTCGCGGCCAAAGCCAGCGCGGCGCTTGATTTCATAGGAGGGCAGTACCTCGCTTTCGGGAAACAGGTCCATGATCCGTTTTTCCCGGCGTTTTGCTCTGCCTTCTTCCCACAGGGCGTCAAAATCGTAGCCATCCCGCCGGAAGTTGGCGAAGACGGGAAACCAATCCCGGGAGATATATCCCGCGTTGCCGCGAAAAAACTTGCCGTAAGCGATCTGCCCTTCGGCGGCGATGTGCTTGCGCCATTCCCATGGGTCAAGCGCCGGCGCAGTATCGTTCCACCAGGCGCCCGCATCGGTGATCTCACGGACGGAAAATCCCGGCAGGTCGTTTTCAAACAGGGGAAGAAAGCCGATTTTTTCAATCAGCGCGCAGAGCTCTTCCCGGGTATTCACATGCGGCAGCTTCATATAGATTCCTCCTGTACCGTCCATTCAGGCGGTGATCCGCCGAAAGAAAGTCACCAGGCGGCGCAGGCACCCTCACACCGGGGCTCCGTGCCGCCGACCAGCGTGCCGGTCTCGGTGCGGAAGATCATCTGCCCGCGGCCGAACTCGCCGAGGTTGTTCTGCACGGAGAGCTCATGCCCCCGCGCCCGGAGGTCGCATGCGATGTCGGCGGGGAAGGACGGCTCGATTTCGATTTTCCGGTCGCCCGTCCACTGCCAGCGGGGGGTGTCCAGCGCGGCCTGCGGGTCACAGCCGTGGTCGATCACACGCAGCAGCGTCTGAAGGTGGCCCTGCGGCTGCATAAACCCGCCCATGACGCCAAAGGGGCCGACGGCCTGCCCGTCCTTCATCAGGAAGCCGGGGATAATCGTATGATAGGGCTTTTTGCGCGGCCCGGCGCAGCCCGGCATAGCGGAGTCAAGCGAGAAGCCGAGGCCGCGGTTCTGAAGGGCGATACCGGTTCCGGGCACCACCAGGCCGGAGCCGAAGCCGGCATAGTTGCTCTGAATATAAGAGATCATATTGCCCTCTCCGTCGGCGGCGCACAGATAGACCGTACCGGAGCCGCTGGGTTTGCCGCAGGTGGGGAGAATGGCGCTTTCCCCGATCTCGGCGCGCCGCTGCGCGGCGTAGGCGGAGGAAAGCAGGTCGGATACGCTGTATTCCATAAACCGCGGGTCGGCGATATACCGCTTGCCGTCGGCAAAGGCCAGCTTGAGCGCTTCGATCTCCCGATGGACGCAGGACGGGTCACCCGCCCGGGATGCCTCAAAGCCGGACAGGATGTTGAGAGCCATCAGTGCGACGAGTCCCTGCCCGTTGGGCGGAATCTCGCAGACGTCGTATCCCCGGTAATGCACCGAGATCGGGTCCACCCAATCGGGATGGTAGTCGCGAAGGTCGGCATCATTGATAAAGCCGCCGTTGCCGGAGAAGAAGGCGGCCATGCGTTTGGCCAGCCCGCCCCGGTAAAAATCCTCACATCCGCTGTTTGCCAGCGTGCGGAGCGTCTCCGCAAGGCCCGGGTTGCGGAACATCGCGCCGGCGGCCGGCACATTTCCGTCCGGGCAGAAGGTCTCATACCAATGGGCAAAGGCCCCCGTGCCGCCGGTGTTTTCCCGCAGCAGGCCGGCAAAGCGTCCGATCGAGCGCGACAGGCTCTGGGACACCGCCTGTCCGTCCTCGGCATAGGAAATGGCCGCGCTCATCACATCGGCGAGCGGGAGCCGGCCGAACCGACGGTTGACAGCCGCCCATGCGCTGGGTGCGCCGGGAACGGTGACCGAAGGGAAACCGTAGCGGGGCATGGCCGAAAGGCCCAGTCCCTGCAGTGCTTCCGGCGTACAGCCGGAGCCGCTGTACCCGCTGGCGTTGAGGCCATAGAGCTTTCCGCCGCTCCAGATGAGGGCAAAGGCGTCGCCGCCCACGCCGTTGGACTGAGGCTCCAGCACGGTAAGGCAGGAGGCACAGGCGATGGCCGCGTCAAAGGCGTTGCCGCCGCGCTTGATCGCGTCCAGCCCGGCCTGAGCTGCCAGATGGTTGGAGGTGGCGCACATCCCGCGTGCCGCATACACCGGCATTACCCGCGCCGGACGAACAAAGGTATCCATGGGAATTCTCCTTTATTTTTGCTCTGCCGGCCAGCCGGCAAGAACGGATTTATAAAAATCCACGCCCTTCGGAAGGGCTGCCAGATAGAGGTTTTCATCGCGGCCGTGGATGCTCTCCAGCTGCTGCCCGTCACAGTAAAGGGGGGCGAAGCGCAGGCAGTTGTCGCAGATCCCGTTATAATATTTCGCGTCGGTGCCGCCCGTCATGGCATAGGGCGTGACGCAGACGCCGGGATAGCATGTCTCCGCGCAGCGTTCGATCAGCCGGAACGCGGAGGTGTCGTGGGAGACCACCGCGCAGGGGTATTCTTTGGTGATGACTTCGGTCTCCAGGCCGTAGCGCTTGGCCAGTGCGGTCATCCGCGCAATGCTTTCATCCGCACCCTGGTGATGGATGAACCGGAGATTGCCGGTGACATAGGCCCGCTCCGGCACAACGTTCAGGCCGCTGCTGCCCTGCATGGTCGTAAAGGCGATTGTGGTCTTGACCATCGCGCCGGCCAGGGGACTGACGACGGGCAGCAGGTGCGCGAGCAGCGGGGAAAAGAGCCACAGATTGCCGAAGATCACCCGCATGCCAAAGCCTGCGTTGGGCGCCATACGGCGCAGCATCTCGCGGACGGTCGCGTTCATTTTCGGAGTGAAGGGATCGTGGGTTTCGACCTGATGGACAAAGGCCGCCAGCCGGGGGATCGGCGTGCCGGGAGCGGGCATGCTGCTGTGCCCGCCGTTTCCGGCAGCGGTGAAGCGCAGGTCTCCGTAGCCCTTTTCCAGGACGCCGACCAGCGCGTACAGGCCGGTGACGCCGGCCAGTGGCGCATCGAGCACCATGCCGCCCTCGTCAATCAGAAGACCGAGCCGTACGCCTTTCTCCTTCAGATACGCGGCGGTGGCTTTGGCGCCTGTGCCGAGGGTCTCCTCCGTGCAGGCAGAGGCGATGTAAAAGTCATATGGCGGCTGCCATCCGCCGGCCAGCAGCTCTTCCGCCGCCTGCAGAATGCAGAACAGGCTCCCTTTGGTGTCCAGCGTGCCGCGGCCCCACACGCGGCCGTCGGCGATCTCACCGGAAAAGGGCGGATGCCGCCACGCGCCGGGGGCCTCCACCACGTCGTGGTGGCTCATCAGCAGCACCGGCGGCAGGTCTTTGCCGCCGCCGGGCAGAGAAAACAGCAGGCTGCCGTCCAGGACGGTTTTTTCCATCTTTTGATGTACCAGCGGGAACTGCCGCTCAAGCTCTTCATGGAAAGCATAGAACTTGCTCTTGTCCGGCTGGACCATCTCGGATACCGTTTCACAGCGGATCAGAGCGCCAAGCTTTTCACCGTAGGCATGGGCACGCGCGTCGGGCACGGTATCAAAGACCGTTGCCTTTGCCGCCGTGGGCTTCATCAGCGCCGCCCGTAGAATACAGATCAGCAGAAGTGCCGCCAGAACGCCCAGAATACACCATAGAACGATCATATTTTCCCCTCCTTATCGGTATCCAGCGGCGACGCCCAGCAGCAGCAGGCCGCAGGTCACCGTCAGGATAATCGCCTGCATTTTCCCGCTCCAGCGGGCCCATTTCCCATAGCTGACGCCGACGATGCCCAGCGCGATCAGCAGCACCGGGTTCGTGGGATAATAGACATTGGAAAATCCGTCTCCGAAGGCAAAGGCGACCACGGTCAGCTGCCGTGACACGCCGGAGAGATCCGCCAGGGGCGCCAGCAGGGGCATAAGCAGAAACGCCTTTGCAGAGCCGGAGGCAATGAAGCAGTTCATAACCAGCACCAGTGCGTAGATCATCAGAATGACCCCCGCGGGTCCCAGCCCTTCGGTCAGCGTTACGACCTTATACAGAATCGTATCGAGGATATTTGCCTCTGACAGCGTATAGCGGACCGAGCTGGCCATCAGGATCAGCAGCACGGCCGGCAGGATCGACCGCGCGCCCTTGCCGAACTGGCGGAGATAATTCCGAAGGCCGTAGCCGGAGGCCAGCACCGCCGAGGTACCGGCAAAGAGAAAAATCAGGGCGATCATCGGCATCAGAAGGTCCTGCAGCGCCGGAAGAAAAGCGGAACTGAGGATCAGCGCGACGCCGGTTGCCAGCGTACCGATGAACCAGCGCAAAGCTTTTTCCATCCGCCCGTCAGAGGAAAAATCCACGCGCAGGGCGTTCCACCGTTCGGCGGCCGCCGCGTCGTAAACCGGTGAGCGGGCGGGGTCAAGCTCGATCCTTTTCGCGTAGCGGGTCAGAAACAGGAGAAGCAGGGGATAGATCACGACAAAGGACAGCGCCCGCAGCCAGATACCGGAAAACATCGGCAGGCCGGCTAGCGTCTGCGCCACGCCGACGGTAAAGGGGTTGCACACGCCGGTAGCAAAGCCGCAGCCCACGGCAAGCAGGCTCATTCCCATGCCGATCAGCGCGTCCCAGCCGAGCGAATAAGCCAGCGCCGTGGCGATGGGTACCAGCGGCACCACCTCCTCAAACGAGCCCACAAAGGCGCCCAGCAGCATAAAGCAGAGGGTGACCACCGCCAGCAGGCGGTACCGCCGGGCGGAATAGAGATGATAGAGCTTTCCCAGCAGATAACGCATGACGCCGGCGGCGTCCAGCGCGTTGAAAGCGCCGCCGATCACCAGCAGGAACAGAAGAATGGCAACAATGGTGAATCCCCCGTCGGCCGTCAGGACCAGCACGGGGGAGGCGAGCCATTTGCCGAAAGAGATGCCGCCGGACACGGAATGGTATGTACCGGGGACAACAGCGGCGCCTGCAGCGGTTTCGGTCCGGTCATAGCTGCCGGCGGGCAGCAGGAAGGTCAGCGCATACGTCAGGGCCATCAGGCAGAACAGGATGATCAGCGCACCGAGAAAGGATCGGACGTTCAGGTTCATCAGCCGGAGTTGTTTTTCTTCGTTTTTCTCCATGGAACGTGCCTCCCGGACGGTATTTTTTGGTTGCCTTTATCATATCAGATTGCGTCCTGCCGTTCAAGCGTGATATAATCGGCGCAGAACGGCGATACTTGCAGAAGTGGGCGCGGGCTGCCAAACCACCCGCGCCATAGTTTAGGAGGGGTGTTTCCGATGCGGCGTTTATGCCTGTACGTTTTGATATTTCTGCTGCTGCTGCCGTCCGGCTGCACACACAAGACCGAGCCGTCGGAGCAGACGCCCGAGCCGCAGGATCATGAAACCGCGCCCGCCGCGCCGGAGGCGGGGATCTATATCCCACAGACCGACGCGTCTGCCGGCATGAATGATCCGGATTTCTGGGCTGCCCTCTGCGATGCGCCGGATGAGGTGCGCATGACGCCGGAGGAGATTGTAGCGTTCAACGCGGAAGTTCTGGCCGACCCGGAAACGCTGTGCGTCGATCTGGACAAGTATCCCGATACGCTCAGCCGTTCAGAGCTGAAAGATGCGGTGGAAACCTATGGCCTGTATCCCGATGCCGCCCGGTACACGGGGGCGGATCGGATCAGCGGGGCGCAGCAGGGAGAAATTCATCAAAACCTGAATCTTGACGGTATCGGAGAGCAAAATGCCGTGCGTTTCGGTTTTTCCGTCCGCGACTGCGCCCTGCGCACCTGGCCCTCCGCCCTGCCGCTGTACGGGGAAGCAAATGATGTGGAATACGACCTGGCGCGGGAGAGTACGCTGCACACCTGGGAGCGCATTGCTGTGCTCCACATCTCCGCCGACGGTGCGTGGCTGCTGGTACAGGCGTACAATTATATCGGCTGGGTCTCTGCAGGAGATGTGGCTCTCACAGACCGGCAGAGCTGGCAGGCGTTGTGGGAGCAGGACTTCGTCATGGTGCGCGCCCCGCGGCTGGTGCTGGGCGGCAGCGCGTATGACCCGCAGACCGGCGGCACGGTGCTGACCGTGGGTACGCGTCTGCCCCTGACGCAGGCGACCGCGGCGGACAACGCCGGTATCACCAGCGCCTACGCTGTATTGCTGCCGATGCGGGGGGCGGACGGGACGCTGAAAACCGCCGTGGTGCGCATCCCGTACGGCGACGACGTATGTGCCGGCTATGCAAAGTTTACCGAGCGGGAGCTGCTAAGGCAGGTGTTCCGTCTGCTGGGCCAGCGGTACGGCTGGGGCGGTATGTTCGGCGGCTGGGACTGCTCCTCCCTCTGCGCGGACACCTATGCGGTCTTTGGCGTCCGGCTGCCGCGCAATTCGAGCCGACAGGCCCGCGTGGGGGCATCACACGATGTGTCCGCGGCTTCCGATGAGCAGAAAATGGCACTGCTGTCCGATCTACGTCCCGGCGCGCTGCTGGAACTCAAAGGTCATATGATGTTCTGGCTCGGCGTCTATGAGGGGAAGGGATATGTGATCCATTCCACCCACGGCTTTCAGAATCCGGGACAGGATTTTTACGTCGCAAACTCCGTGGTGGTCTCTTCCGTCGACGTGCTGCGGAGCGACGGAGCGAGCATTCTGACAAATATCCGTGCCGTCGGAACAGTGGAAAATCCCTGAAAAGCCCTTGACAAAAGCGGTGCTTTTTACTATACTGTAAAAGCACCGCAAACGCGGACATAGCTCATCTGGTAGAGCGCCACCTTGCCAAGGTGGAGGTAGCGAGTTCGAGCCTCGTTGTCCGCTCCAGCATAAGACTTGCATCCCACAGGATGTGAGTCTTTTTTTATAGAAATGCCCGGCCTTTGCCGGGCATTTTTTATGTACGGAAGGGGCGCAAAAAACATTGCTGGACCGGGAAAAAGGACGGATGGATATTCGCGTTCCGGACAGCTTAATACAGGTCAAATTCCAGAAATCGGGCGGGAGGGATATGAAGCAGGTCCGCAACTGCAAACAGCGTTTTCAGGGAGATAGGCTGCACAAAGTTCGGCGTTTCCACCTGAGAGAGATAGCCGGGGCTGATATCTACCATCTCCGCCAGCTGCTCTTGTGTCAAGCCGTTCAGTTTTCGATAATAAGCAATTTTCAGACCTATTTGAATATACCGCTGGTCGTTTATATCATCTGTGAAATGCATTTTTTCACCTCAATATCAGTTTATACATTTAGTTCGTTGAGATGAACGGGATAAAACATAAAAAAATTTAGGTGTGACATGTAGGTTTGACATGGAAAATGACATACAAAAGATAAGAAAATATATGCAAAACCTATAAAAAGATGAATCATACATAAAATTTAGTCAAAAAAAGACGATATATAGATTATTCAAAAGAATGTCAATTTTCGACATATTTCGTTATAGAAATATCGAAAGGAGAGAATAAGGAGCGCGATCCCATCATCTTAGGGAGCGGGTTGCTTTTTTATACATTGGTACAGACGCTGCGCACGGAGGAGGGGCAGGGAAACGCGGCAGCCATCATTTCAGATAAAGGGGGAGGCAGAGTGAACGGCGGAGCAGACGAATCCATGCTGGATATATACATATATGAGACAACGCAGAATGTAGAGCAGCTGGAAGAACTGGTGCTGGCAGGGGAGCGTGCCGGCGGATTTTCACCGGGCGCGGTGGATGAAGTGTTTCGGATCATGCATACGATTAAGGGCTCTTCGGCCATGATGTGCTTTAATGGAGTTGCGGCCCTGTCGCATGCGCTGGAGGATTTATTCGGTTTTTTAAGAGAACGCCGGGCGGAAGGCGTGGACTACCGCCGGCTTTCCGATCTGATCTTGGAAAGCATGGATGTTATCCGGAAGGAAATGGAAAAAACCAGAGGGGAAGCGCCTTCGGAGGAGAGCCCCCCGCATCTGACCGAGCGGATCCACAGCTTTTTGCGTAAGCTGCAGGAAATCGGCGCCCGAGAAGGCAAGAACGGGGACGCACCGGCCGCTTGCCTGGCCCCTGCCGGGGAGGAAAGCCTGATCGGCGGAAAAGTGGAAGGCCCGGACGCAAAAAATTATGAAGCCGTCATCTATTTTATGGACGGCTGTGAAATGGAGAATATCCGGGCATTCGCTATCCTGCATAATTTAAGGGAAATTGCGGAGATCCGCAGTTTTTTCCCGGAGGATATCGTAGACAACCGCGGCAGCGCACAGGTGATCCGGGAACAGGGATTTCGCATCAGCTTTCGGTCGGAAAAAAGTTTGCGGGAGCTGAATGATTTTCTGGCGGGCACTCCGGCCGTCCGGGATCTGGAGCTTGCGGAGACAGAGCCAGACTCCGGGCAGGCACAGCCTCCGGAGAACGGAATTCTTCCGGATGAAGGCAGAAAGCTCCCAGATGGGGTGCCTGCAGATATCGGCCCCGGCGACGGCAGAGATTTACGGCAAAGCATTGTCAGCGTCGACGTGGCAAAGCTGGACAGGCTGATGGATCTGATGGGGGAAATGGTGATTGCCGAGGCGATGGTCACGCAGAACCCGGAGCTTGCGACCGCACGGCTCAATACGTTTTATAAAGCGGCGCGCCGCCTTCAGAAGATCACGGGCGAAATGCAGGATATGGTGATGTCCATCCGAATGGTGCCGCTATCGGCGACCTTTCACAAAATGCAGCGGATTGTCCGGGATATGAGCCGAAAGCTTGATAAGGAGGTCGAGCTTCGGCTGGTAGGGGAAGAGACCGAGGTGGACAAGAACATTATTGAGCATATTTCAGATCCGCTGATGCATCTGGTCCGCAATTCCATCGACCACGGCATTGAGCCGCCCGACGTGCGGACAGCCGCGGGAAAGTCGGGGACAGGGCATGTGATCCTGGAGGCGGCAAATGCCGGGAACAATGTTCTGATCATCGTCAGGGATGATGGCCGGGGTCTCGACCGGGCCGGCATTCTGAAGAAAGCAGCACAGCAGGGACTGCTGACCAAGCCGGAAAACGAAATGACCGACAAAGAGGTTTACAGCCTGATTTTCCGTCCCGGTTTTTCAACAAAGGAAGCGGTCACCGAGTTTTCCGGCCGCGGCGTTGGTATGGATGTGGTGACAAAAAAACTGGAAGCGATCGGCGGTACGGTATCGGTTGAAAGCGAAAAAGACCGGGGAACGGTAACGACGCTGAAGATTCCTCTTACGCTGGCGATCATCGACGGGATGAATATCCGGGTAGGTGATATGAAATATACGCTGCCCACCACCTCCATACAGGAGACTTTCCAGGCAAAGGCGGAGGACCTCGTCAGGGATCCGGACGGAAACGAAATGATTTTGGTCAGAGGAGCCTGCTACCCCGTGCTTCGCCTGCACGAGCGGTTCTATGTACAGACGGAGATCACCGATCTGACAAAGGGAATCATGCTGATGGTGGAGCAGGATGGCAGAACCCGCTGCCTGTTCGCAGATGAGCTGATCGGCCAGCATCAGGTGGTGGTCAAAGCGCTTCCGACCTATATGAAAAATATCCGGAAAGTGGAAGGGCTGGCAGGCTGTACGCTTTTAGGCGATGGAAGTATCAGTCTGATCCTCAATATCGGAGGACTAATGGACCTATAATACCGCCGGCGGGGCCCGGAATCAAATGAAAGGGGGTGCCTTCATGGCACAAACGGACATGCTGTGTCTGGAGGAACAGGAAGAAGATACGCTGAAGGGAAAGTACCTGATTTTTTCCATGGGGAACGAGCTTTACGGAATGGAGATCCGGTATATTACGGAGATCATTGGAATCCAGCCGATTACAGAGGTGCCGGAGATGCCGGCGTATGTAAAAGGGGTGACCAATCTCCGGGGGAAAATCATTCCGGTGATGGACGTCCGCCTCCGGTTTAAGAAAGAGGCCAGGGCGTATAACGACCGCACCTGCATCATCGTGCTTGATGCGGAAGGAATTTCCATCGGTCTGATTGTGGACAGCGTATCGGAGGTGCTGGCCATGCGGGAAGAAGATATCGCGCCTCCGCCCGAGATGGGTCAGGGAGGACACAAATACATCCGGGGAATCGGAAAGGCCGGGGGAAGCGTCAAGCTGTTGCTTGACTGCCAGAAGCTGCTGACGGACGAAGGGGCGGAGACGCTGAGGGCACCGGCCTGACGCACGGCGGCATACAGGACCAAATTTTGATGACAGAATCTGAAAAGGTAAAGGCGGACGTTGTTCCTTTTCGGATGGAAGGAACCCATGATTGCCATAACAGAGCGGGAATTCAGTAAATTTGCTGAGTTTGTAAAGACAAATTACGGGATTCACTTTAAAGATGAAAAGCGAACGCTGGTTGCGGGACGGCTCAGCGGCATGCTGGAAAGCATGCACATGAGCAGCCTGTCCGAGTATACGGAGTATGTGATGGCGGATCGGACGGGACAGGCCGCCACCGCCATGCTCGACAAAATCACGACCAACTATACGTATTTCATGCGGGAAGCGGACCATTTCGACTATTTCAAAGATAAGGTGCTGCCTTATCTGGCGAAAACCGTGAAGGACCGGGATCTTCGGATCTGGAGCGCCGCCTGCTCCACGGGGGAAGAGCCCTATACGCTGGCGATGCTGATTCAGGAGTTTTTCGGGCAAGGCAAAGCGGCATGGGACACAAAAATACTGGCCACGGATATTTCACAGGGCGTTCTTGCCAAAGCAAAGGCCGGCATCTACGGCCGGGAAAAAATCGCCAATTTGCCGGAACCGTGGAAAAAACGATATTTCAGGGAATACGACGGAGAGAACCTGATCGTCTCCGAACATATCCGGAATGAGGTAATTTTCAGTAATATCAATCTGATGACCCCGATGCTCCCCTTTCGAAGGAAAATGCATGTGATCTTTTGCCGGAATGTCATGATCTATTTTGACAACGAGACAAAGGACAGGCTGTGTCAGCGGCTCTATGAGATCACCGAACCGGGCGGCTTCCTGTTTGTCGGGCATTCGGAAAGCTTGAACCGAGAGCGGACAAAGTACAGATGCATTATGCCCGCGGTATACAGGAAGGAGTAGGGACATGCATAGACGGAAATACGACGGAGAGCGTGGCTTGCTGAGCGAGCGTACGGTAATAAAGCAGAAAAGTACCGGGTCACGGCTTTGGGGGGTGAAAGAATGGAGCGAGTAGTCGGAATGGGTGAGTATATCGTCACTGATCGGAAGGAAGATGTGCTTCGGACATTTGCGCTTGCATCCTGTGTGGCGGTCACGGCGTACGATCCCGAAAGGAAAGCGGCGGGTATGATCCATGTGGTACTTCCGACACCGATCCGGCAGGGAGATGAAGTCAACCGGCCGGCTTACTACGCCTCAACCGGCGTTCCGCTGATGATCACCACCCTTTGCAGGGGATACGGATGCAGGAAAGAGGAGCTCCGGATTCAAATGTACGGCGGAGCAGACTCGACGCTGCAGCAGGATATTTTCAGTATCGGGAAGAAAAACATCGACGCGGTAAAGCGTTCCCTTCTCGGAATGGGCCTGACAATTCAGAAGGCCGATCTGCGGGGGAGTGCAAGTAGGACACTGGCAATGAACACAAATACGGGACTGGTGGAGGTTTTCCGTCAGCCGATGGGAAAGTAGAAACGGGCGGGCGGACATGCGCATTTACCTGGGTCGCCCGGGAGAGCAAAAACGGCATGAACGCGCATCAGGGTGAATATGGGGATAAAACTGCAAATTGCAGCTGAATATGGAGGGAGAAAACAAATGAAAAACTTATCTGTCAGCAAAAAGTTGATTGTGGGGTTCAGCATCGTGTTGGGCCTGCTGCTTTTGACAATCGCCGCATCCGTGTACAGCATCAATACCATTAATCAGGATACACAGGCGTATTCGCAATACACGGTGCCGAATGCCGAATATCTTTCCGACCTGCGGCTGGACATGGAGAAGGCAAAGCAAAATGTATTGATGGCTATTTTGGTAGATGATGCAGCCAATGCCCAAAAATCTCTGGACGCCGCCACCGTAAACGGACAGGATTTTGTAAAGGCACTGGAGCTCTATGCCGGAAATCAGAGGGACAGCAGCCGGGATGCGGATATCGAACAAATCCGGACCATTCAGGCCGGCGTGGTCGACGTCCGGGCAAAGATAAAAGATATGATTGCGGTAAGCTACCAACAGGCGACAGAGGTGTATGTGGAAGAGTACGAGCCTGCCCTGACACAGATCACGGATATTTTGGATCAGTTTTCAGAAAGCGCGAAAGTGCGCAATGCGGAACAGAGCGCTTCTGCCACGAAGACAATGGATCAGGCATGGATTATACTTGCCGCTGCCGCGCTTATTTCTATTCTGGTCGAGGTAGTTGTAATTAAGGTCATCACGGGGGCCATTCTGCGTCCCGTCAAAGAAATCGTGGGTGTCTATGACGAAATGTCAAAGGGCAACATGGGCGTTCAGCTTACCTATGAAAGCCGGGATGAGCTGGGCGTGATGGCGAAGAGTATCAATAAGACCAATACGCTGCTTTCTTCCTACATTCAAGATATTTCGGACAAACTTGGCCAAATGTCAAGGGGAGACATGCGGGTTCGCATGGACAAGGATTATATCGGCGACTTTGCCGCCATTAAGCAGGCGATGCTCAGCACCGCCTCCGGGCTGAGCCACATTCTGACGGTCATCGATACGGCTGCCGAGCAGGTCAGCACCGGTTCGTCGCAGGTCGCCAGCGGTGCACAGGCACTCGCGACCGGGTCAACCGAGCAGGCATCTTCCGTCGAGGAGCTGAGCGCCTCCATTACAAACATTGCCGAGGAGGCCGCGGCGAACTCCGAAAATGTACGGACCGCAACGCAGTATGTGGAGCAGGCCCATGCGAATGTGCAGGACAGCGCCAAGCATATGAAGAATCTGACGGAAGCCATGGCGGACATCGGGTCCGCTTCCAGCCAGATCACCAACATCACCAAGGCGATTGAAGAGATTGCCTTCCAGACCAATATTCTGGCGCTGAACGCCGCGATCGAGGCGGCCCGGGCCGGCAACGCCGGCAAGGGATTCGCAGTTGTTGCGGACGAGGTGCGCAATCTTGCGGCGAAATCGGCAGAGGCAGCCAAACAGACCGCGGAACTGATTCAGACGACGGTCAGCACTGTGGAAAAGGGATCGGAAGTAGCTACACAGACAGCCCAGATCCTGCACGTTGTCGAGGAAAAGACCCAGCAGGTAAACGATGTGATCAGCCGGATCAACCAGGCGTCTTCCAGTCAGGCTGCCGCCATTGAACAGATCAAGGTCGGGCTCAATCAGGTATCCTCCGTCGTGCAGACGAACGCGGCCACGGCGGAAGAAAACTCCGCCACCAGCGAAGAGATGTCGGCGCAGGCTGCCACCCTGCGTGCAGAGGTCGGGAAATTCAAGCTGGATTCCTCCGCGTACGGGGGCGGTGATATTGGCGCCATCTCTTTGTTCGAGGACCGGGAGGAAGCCGATACTGAGCCGCGTGAAGTCGGCTGCGGCCTGGGCAAATATTGATGCTGGGTATCCGTACCGCAGAAATAAAAGACGGAGCCGTTGATGCCGGACACCGGGAAAACCGGCCGGCATCGGCAGCCCCGGGACCGGAGGAACGCCGCCCCAAAGCAGGGCGGCGGCCGTGGTTTCGCAAAAGCGCGGAGAGAAGGGATATCATAAGATGGGTATATACATAAGCGATGAATATGCATGAGGAAATCCATGAGCTTTATGGACTGATGCAGCGTCTCCCGATGGGATACGCCGATCAGGAGCTAATTGCCGGAGAGAACGGACAGGCGGAGGACTGCGTATTTCTGAAGGTCAATCCCGCCTTCGAGCGTATGGTGGGGCTGCCGAGTGAATCGATTGTAGGGAAAAGAGCCTCCGAGGTCTTTGCCGGGCAGCCGTGCGGCGCCGATTGGGCAATTCGTTTGAAAAAGGCGGCACGGAAGGAAGAAAACGCGGAGGCCGAGCTGTCGGGCCACAGGTATAAGGTCCTTGCCGACACGGCCGACCAGATACATTTTGCGGCGATTTTTCAGGAGCAAACGCCGGAACCGCAGCTCACCGGGGATCTGATACATTTACAGGGGCTGCAAGCGATGTTCGAAGAGCATGCTGCAGCCATGCTGGCGACCGATCCCGCAAGCGGGCGGATTATCGATGCCAATCCCGCCGCCTGCGCTTTTTACGGATACGGCAGGGAGGAACTAAAAGGCATGCGTATGGGGGAAATCAGCCCTGCATTTGAAGAAGAGATAAAAAAACGGCACATGGAGGGCTGGAACCGCAAGCACACATATCTTTTGTATCCTCACCGGCTGAAAAATGGGGACGTCCGAATGGTGGACGTCTATTCCTCTCCGATTGCATATCAGGATAAAGCCTGGTGCTATCTGATCATTTTTGATGTGACAGATCGGGAAAAATATCGGGAGGACCTGTATCGGAGACAGGAGCTTCTGGGCATCACGCTGGGGTCCATCGGCGACGGAGTGGTTACCACCGACCGGCATGGCCGGATCACGTCGCTGAACAAGGCGGCGCAGGAAATGACCGGATGGGAGGAGCAGGAAGCACAGGGGAAGGTTTTTCCCGAAGTATTCCGGCTGGAAAATGAAGAGACGGGCAAACCGGCGGTAGACCCGATAGCCAAGGTGCTGCGGACCGGGAAAACCATAGGGCTGGCCAATCATACGGCATTGATCGACCGACGGGGAAGGACGGTTCCGATTGCGGACAGCGCCGCGCCGATCAGGGACAAGCAGGGACACATCTTCGGTGTGGTCATGGTGTTCCGGGATGTGAGCCGGGAAAGGGGGCAGCAGGAGCAAATCCGCTATATGAGTTACCATGACGCGCTTACGGGACTTTATAACCGCAGATTTGCGATGGAGGAGATCCGGCGTCTGGATACGCCGCGGCAACTGCCGTTGGCGATCATTATTGGGGATGTCAATGGACTGAAGCTCACCAATGACGCGTTTGGCCACGCCAAAGGTGATCAGTTGCTGAAAAAAGTCGCCTCGGCACTAAAGGCGAGCTGCCGGATGGAAGATATCGCCGTGCGTTGGGGCGGGGATGAATTTCTGATTTTGCTGCCGAAAACAACCGCGGAGACAGCAAAAAAAATGGTTCAGAGAATGAAAGATACCTTTGAACAAAAAAGCAGGGGAATGATGCAAGTCAGCGTTTCGCTGGGGTATGCGGTGAAGGATGCGGCGGAAGAGCCTCTGGCGAACGCATTAAAAGAGGCGGAAAAATGGATGTATCATAAAAAGCTGTTGGAAGGGAAGAGCTATCGAAGCACAATTGTCAATACACTGCTTGCCACACTCAATGAAAGAAGCATCGAGACGGAGGAACACTCCAAACGTCTGGAAAACTATTGTCTGACGATCGGCCAGCATCTGCGGCTGTCTGCCGAAGAACTGAACGAACTGTCGCTTTTGGCCATGCTTCATGATATTGGGAAAATTGGGATTCCGCGGTATATTCTGCAAAAGCCGGGGCCGCTTTCTCCGGAGGAATGGGAAGAGATAAAGTGCCATCCGGAAATCGGCTGCCGCATCACGAAAAATATCCCAGAGCTTGCCATGGTTTCCGAATACATACTGCTGCATCACGAGCGCTGGGACGGAGCCGGGTATCCGAAGGGGTATAGGAACACGCAGATTCCGCTGTTATGCCGTATTCTGGCCGTGGCCGACGCCTATGATGTCATGATCCAGGGCCGGATTTACAAAGCGGCCCGCAGCGTGGCGGAGGCGCTAAGCGAGCTGGAGCAAAACGCAGGCACGCAGTTTGACCCCCAGATCGTTGAGCTGTTCACAGGGATCATCCGCAGCGGATGTCAGAGTTTTAGCGGAAAAGCCCTTCCGATGCAGTTTTACAGGGAAGGGGCGGCTTTGTAACGCGATGCGTTTTGCCGCCGGAATAGCCGGGGAAAGTGACATTACCGTGAGGAAAGGGGATTCTCAAAATATACCGGCGGCAAAAGAGGTGCTCCCTCCAGCCCGTATATAGGGGAAACAAGACATAAGAAAAGCCCGGTTTGCGCTGCAGCGTAAGCCGGGCTTTCGCTTGACAGAACTCCAATAAGAGGCAGAAGGCCGCCGCGGAGAAACTCAATATATGCCGTACAGGCTTTTGTTCCAGGAAAACATATGCCGGGCTTCCGCCGCCGTGAACAGGTAAATATAGTCCGCCGACTTCTCCGCCTCTGTCGCGTTTGTCGAATCAGTGGACTCCCCGTTCTTTGCAAGAAGGGAGGTGGGGTCAAAGTGCAGCAGGCCCTCTTCGGTGCTTACCACCAGCCAGACATACGGCTCGCCGTCCAGCGTGCCGCAAACCGTTAGAGAGGAAAGTCCCAGCCCATCGCACAGCGCCTTGGCCGCCAGTGCAACGCCTGACTGAGCGGCGCGGTTTTCCAGCAGCGCGCCATAGGCGGTATAGAGCGAGGTCTTTGCCTGCCGCCCGCCGGTTTCCGCGACCACGCGGGCCGCGTCGGTGTCATAGGTCACGTTGTCGTGCAGATAGGCGTAGATAAAATCCAGCTTGTCCCGGTCACTCTGCCCGGAATATTCCGCGCAGACGGCGGCGGTGGCGCTGCGGATAGCCTCCCGCTGTTTTTGCAGCACGGTGAAGTTGTCCAGATACTCGACTTTTAGCTCCAGAATCCGGCTTTCTCCTTTCGGGGGATAGGAAGCCACGGAAAAATCCTTCAGGCCGACTGCGTTCGCCGGATTCTGCAGCCAGCACTTCTGAACCAGTGCTTCCGGGTCGGCGATCCCGACCTTCTCCAGATAGAATGCCTTCCCGGTGGAAAAATTATCCAGAGCCTCGGTGATCCGAAGGGCAAGGTCGGCGTCGGTAGGAGCTTCCACGACCGACGCGATCTCCTGCTCCGTGCGGCTATATTGAATGGAAACGGCCAGCTCCGTACGGGACAGGATGGTAACCTGCTTAAAGACGATGGAGGACACGGCGTAGACGCCGAAGGGATCGCTTTTTGTCAGGTCGCTTGTGATAGACTCCAGATCGGTGTCCAGATCGCCCTGATAATCATAGATCATCAGCGTGTCGCTTTCAACGGCGGCCCGCAGCATGGAGGAAATGGCGGATGTCAGATCCTCGCGGGTGCCGATGCCGTTGTCCGAAGTCTGAGTCGAAGAACCTGCGGATACATGCGCACGGGTATATACATACTGGCCGGAGGCGCTGCAGCCGCAGAGAAGCAGCAAAATAAGCGCCAGGCAGATCACCCGCTTCACAGGCGCTCTCCGCGCAGATCCTTAAAGCCTTCTCCGTAGACCTCACTGGCAGAAGTGATGATCAAAAAGGCAAAGGGGTCTTCCTGCATGGCGATATCCTGCACCTGCGGCAGCAGCCGCTTCTGCATGGCGCAGAGGATGACCTGCTTCGGCTTTTCGGTATAGGCGCCGGTGCCGTCCAGATGGGTGACGCCGATCTCCAGTTCCGAGAGGATGCGGCCGGTGATTTCCTCTTCCTTTTCGGTGATGATATAGACGAGCTTTGCCTCATCCCGGCCGTAAAGCACCAGGTCAAAGACCATGGAGGAAACCAGGATGGCGATGGCGGCGTACAGACCCAGATCGATGTTTTTAAATACGATGGCGGACAGCGTCACCACACAGGCGTCGGTCATCAGAAAGAGCTTTCCGGTCTTGATATATTTGTATTTCAGCTTGATGAGCCGGACGATGATGTCCGACCCGCCGGAGGTTGCGCCCACCTTGAACAGCAGACCCATGCCCAGCGCCATCAGAGAGCCGCCGGCGGCTGCCGCCAGCAGCGGGTCACGGGTCAGCGGGCCCAGCGGCGCCAGAAAATCGGTGGCCCAGGAGGAGACGCCGATGGCAACGATGGTGGAGATGAAGAAGCGAAGCCCCAGCTTCCAGATGCCGATGATCATGAGGGGGATGTTCATGCACAGCATGAGCACGCCGGTGGGGAGGCTTGTCAGCCGATTAATGATAATGGCCAGACCGGACACGCCGCCCGGTGCCAGCTGGTTGGGGTCGAGAAACAGACTGATGGCGGCGGCATAGATCACACTGCCCAGGAGGACTATCGCATACCGCAGGATGGGATTTTTGCGCCAGTCTTTTTTCATAGGGCTCACCTCTCAATATCCTGATTATACATTTTTTGTCTTCCCGCCGTCAATATGGCTTGCGTGCCGGTACGGGGCCAGGTATAATAAACTTGTCGGAAAATTTCACTTTCCGGCAAGCTTGATTCTGTCTGCAGGCGGCTTCTCTTATTTTTAAAGGGAAAATGGAACGGCTCAGGCGGTTTTGCCCTGCGTATGCGGCGGTAAAAAATATTTTTGGCCTTCTTTTGCGTTAGGGATGCGGACATGCCTTTTGACAGACTGATACTATTTATTTGGTGATTGTTAATGAGAATGCGGAAAAAGAAGAATCTGGAGCCGCGCATGGCGGCCTGCGAGCACTGGCTGATCTCCGAGCCGGAGGCGCTGCGCGGGACATGGCGCGAACAGTTTGAAAAGCCGGACGCCGCCCCGCTGGAGCTGGAGATCGGATGCGGCAAGGGCGCGTTTATCACAGAGCTGGCCCGGCAGAACCCGGATCGGTGCTTTGTTGCGGCGGAGCGGGTAAAGAGCGTACTGCTGATGGCACTTGAAAAGACAAAGACCATGGAGCTTCCCAATCTGCTGCTGCTCGACCGCGACGCGGTGCTGATGGGAGAGGTCTTCGGTGAAAACGAGGTAGACCGGCTCTATATCAATTTCTGCGATCCCTGGCTGCCGAAAAAGCAGAATAAGCGCCGGCTGACCTACCCGACATTTTTGCAGAGATACGAGGCCTTTCTCAAACCGGAGGCGGAGATCTGCTTCAAGACCGACAACCGCCGGCTGTTTGAGGATTCCCTATGCTACTTTTCCCAGTCCGGCTGGGGACTTTTTGATGTGACTTTTGACCTGCACAGCACCGATATGCCGAACATCGTCACAGAGTATGAGCAGAATTTTATAAACCAGGGGTATCCCATCTACCGCTGCGTGGCACGGAAGATCCGATAGAATAAACAAGAGCCGCCCTTTCGGGGCGGCTTTAAAATATACCTCATTCTATCCGCAATTTCAGCGAGTATCGGATTAGGCGTATAGCGAAAAATTCAATGACAAAAGCACGTGACTAATAT
>JAYFOA010000045.1:0-56605 GCA_034933145.1 Clostridiaceae bacterium | reverse complement strand
CCAGGTAGAGTCTGGTGGAGCATCGGATAATGGAATTATCGATATTCCGGAAGACTCTGAAACACCGGAAACCCCAAGCGCCCCTGAAGACACCGCGCAGAACGAGTCCGCCGCGCAGTTTGATGCTCTTTATGAGCGTCTAAAGACCGGTATAGAGGCGCAAGGATACTCCAGTCTAATCGACCTGGAAAAAGAAGATGCCTATATCAAGTTCAAGTTTAAAAATAGCGTGTTGTTTTATCCCGACAGCGCAGAAATGCGTCAAGTCGGTATCGATGTGCTCGCCTATGTGGGCAAGCTGCTGATCGAGGTGGATCCGTACATACAGAGCATCGAAATCGGCGGACATACGGCGCAAATCAGTGACGAGTCCAATTCCAACAATAATTTCTTTGCATGGGAGCTCTCTTCCGACCGGGCAATATCGGTCCTCAAATATCTTGTGAAAAACTGCGGGTTCGTTCAGTCCAAAATGGAAATTGCCGGCTACTCTCATTATGACCCGGTGGGCGACAATACAACGGAAGAAGGCCGATCGGACAACCGGCGGGTGGAGATCAAGGTTAATCGGCTGACAACAGATGCTCTGGAAGAAACCTTTGGCGGCTGATACAGTCCTAGAGCGATCCCCCGGTTTCCAAAGGTCGCAAGCGTGAACGTGCTGCATCCGGCCGCAGCGCAGAAATCTTCCCAAACAGGCCCGGCATCCCCCCGCACACGACGGGAGCGATTTTCCGCGCTCTGCCGGGTGGTAAAAATATACCTCTCTTTTCAAAACAGGAGGCGCTTTGGCGCCTCCTGTTTTGAGGTTGTCCTGCATTTTTACCGAGTTTGGCTCAGCTTATGACTATTCCCAGTTTTCTGCAGGAAGTTCGGGAATATCGCATTTTCACCGTATATTCAGCCGAAAAAGCAATCATCCGCTGACTTCTTATTCCATCCGGCAATCAAAAATTTCTGACCCGTAAATGGAAATAAAGAGGTACCTTAATGCCTTCTCATTTTCGATAGGCAAGCATCAGCAGCTCCACACCTGCCTCGTCAATATAACCGAATTCTCTCACAGACCGGATCGCCTGTTGCACCGCCAAGTCGTCATACCCGCCAGTGTGATAGACGCTCCCCAAAAACACCAGTACATCGCTGGTGTCGACATAATCCAGCACACGCAGCAGTTTTTCAAACAGGCTGCGCTCCCTTCCGTCAAGCAGCTTAAGGAGCAATCTGGCAAAACCGCTTTTGACTTCTTTCCAGTCTTCGCTTTTCAGGGTCATTGGCTCTGCCGTCCCTTCCATCAGGGAAAGAATCTGCCGGCACAATAGAAGCATGCCTTTTCCGCAGAAGGTCTCGATATAGCCGAAGCATTTCTCCGCCTCCTCACTTTTAGAGATCAGATGCAGCAAAAAGAGGTATTCAGCACTCTCTCCGCTGATATTCTGCAGAACACTCCCCTGTGTGCCGCCGCTGAAAAGAGACTCAAAAAGCCCCCGCGCTTCCTCATGTCTTCCAGTATAAAAGTACAACTTTGCAGTAATAAATTTGTGATCTTTTTCATATTCTTCTTTTTCTTTCATGGTTTTCAGTATATGCTCAGCCTCTTCATACAGTCGCTGACAGATCAGAAGGTCAGCCAGTACAATTTGATTTGGAAAATAGGTCGTATCGGCGAACAGCTTCCGAATGGCATCCGCCGTTTTTGTCTTGTCCTGATACAGTTTGCCGAGACAGTCGCCAAGATTGTACAGGTTCCGACGCTGCGTCGGGTCTGCAAGCAGCGCCTTCTGATAAAAGCCTGCCGCCTTTTCATAATCGTAAAAGCGGGCATAGACATTCCCAAGCCAGGTATACGGCCGTGTCGTTGCCCCACCCTCAAAAAGCTGCAGTGCCCGCGGCGCGTCTCCCATCTGAATGCAGCGAGTAAAGCTTTCGATGCCCAGTGTATACCTTCCCCACCGGCAGTAGGTCATCCCGCGCAGGAATTCGAGATCGGTAAAGGCAGGAAAAACCGCAAGACCCTCGGCTGCGGCGGCGATTGCCTCCCGATTCCGTCCGAGCAGGCCGTACGTCATGGCGCGGCGATATACCAGATGAGGCGCGTAGGCCATCGCGGGATCCATTGCCGCATAGGCCTTTTCATAGGCCTCCAGCGCCGGTTCATATGCCTCCGCCGCCACATATTCGTTCGCCAGATTGAACCGATAAAACGCATTGTGCGGCTCCTGCTCCACAGCACGCAGCAGCATCGGAAGGTTGCGCTGTCCTTTCTTCTTTTCCCTGATCACTTCTTCCAGATACCCATAATGATGAAGTCTGACATCCGATTTTATAAACGCGTTATGCAAAACCGGTGTCTGATCGATCCGAACGATTTGCTCATGGATCTCCCCGACAAACCGATAGTTTCCATTGTTTCGCAGCAGCCGTAGCGCGCTGTGCATTGTATAGCGTCCCCGCTCGCCCTTTCCCGCATAATTTAACATGGTGAAATAATACCCATCGACTTCCGGCGCAGAAAGCAGTTCAAAAAACTTTTCCCGGTCTGCTTTTTCAAACTGTTCGTCGGCGTCCATAAGCAAAAGCCAATCACCCGTCGCTTTGCCAATAGCAAAATTTCGTGCGTCGCTGAAGCTGTTATTCCAGGCATAATAATATACGGATGCGCCCAGCCCTTCTGCAATACCCACAGTACCGTCAACAGATCCCGTATCCACTACGATCATTTCGTCGACGATCTCCTTTACACTCTCAAGGCACTGCCTGATAAAACGCTCCTCATCACGCACAATCATACAAAGGCTGACACATGTCGTCTTCTGCATGAAATACCCTCCTCCCTTCATATGCCTCGCCTGCGGGGATTCCTGCCCAGGCAAACTTTTCCTTCTCCGACGTCTGGATAGAACCTCGCTGACATATAAAAGAAACCGGCTTGCCGGTTTCTTTTATACATGATATTCCAGTATATTGTAACCGCACCCGTCCCGTTCACGTCCAGCAGCGGCGCATGCCGCATATTTCCCTCACCGTGGGGGAACGAGGACACCCAACAGCTGATTGACATTCTCGGAAAATACAACATCAAAGCCACGTTTTTTGTCGTTGGCGAATGGGTAGACAAATATCCGGAATCTGTAAAGGCGCTGGCTGACGCAGGTCACGAGATCATGAATCACTCCAACGATCATCCATATTTCACAAAGCTCAGCACCGATGAAATGACCGCACAGCTGAATACCTGCAATGATAAAATCGAGGCGCTCACCGGCGTGCGTCCGGTCCTGTTCCGCCCCCCCTACGGGGATTATAACGATAAGGTAATCCTGACCGTACGCGGCCTGGGGATGGAACCTATCCAGTGGGATGTAGACAGTTTGGACTGGAAGAATCCTACGCCGGAGAATATCTGCAAGCGGGTCCTTTCCCGTGTCCAGCCCGGATCAATCATCCTGTTCCACAATGCGGCACAGAATACGCCCGCCGCTCTGCCTTCCGTCATCAACGGGCTGATTCAAAAGGGCTATGCCATCGTGCCGGTATCCCAACTGCTCATCTGCGGCGATTACTCAATCGACCATACAGGGCGGCAGCTGTCAAAATGAACGCCGCCGTAGGACTTCAGGCAGTAAATGCTTCTGCGTTTGATGCGCGTCGTTTGCCGCGCTGCCAACCATTCTGCTTTTTTGAGCAGAATGATCTACGGTATTTCTTTATGCATATTGCTGAAAATGACTATTTATCATCTTCCCGTACTAATCGTTGGCGCTGAATGATTTTCTGGCAAACCAAAACTGCCGTCCGAATGGACGGCAGTTTTCTTGATCGTCAGATGTATTTGATGAGGTCCCCGTGCCTGTCTAAGATCTTAACGATTCTTTACGATAGATTCCCCGGCTTATTCTCAAAAGGACTTTATCAAACGGTCAGACCTTTCATAGCAGACGAAAGCTGTTTTTATAATAATCCAGCACGCCTTCATGCTTCAAATGTGACAGCTCCCGCGACAAAGCGCTGCGATCCGCATTGAGATAATCGGCCAGCGCCGCCCGGTCGAAGGGGACAGAAAACACGTCTGCGCCAGCCTTCTCTGCCTGTCCCCGCAGATACTGGAGCAGCTTTTCCCGCAGTGATGGACGGACGAGACAGTCAATCCTTTCCTGCAGGGAAAAATACTTCTCCGCGATGCTCACCAGCAGGTTTTCAAGCAGGAGTGAATGTCCCTCACAGGCTCCGGCGCATCGGCGCAGCACCCGCTCATAGGACAGAAACAGCGCAGTACACGAGGATACCGCCGTAACGGTGACCGGACTTCTCATATGCTCTCCTGCGGCGAGCACGTCGGCAAAAACGCTGCCCGACGCCAGTTCTGCCGTCACAGAACGCCGGCCGGACCAGTCGGTCTGACTGGCCAGAGCGTTCCCCGCCAGCAGCAGGCCAATCTGCGATACCTCATCCTGTTCCCGCAGGAGTGGCTCCCCGGCGCTATATTTCTTTACCATCGGTCCGATACACAGCAAAAGCGACCTCATCTGTTTTTCCGTCATCCCCCGGAACAACGGTGCGTGCATCATAACATCCAAATGCGCTTCCCACAAATTTTCGTTGCACATGCAACATACCTCCTGTCGGTAATATAGTATACTTTGTACAGAAAAGCAAGCACATTATTGGAGGTATTCCCATGGATAAGAACAAGAAAACTCTTCGCTGGATCACCCGTACCGCGATCTTCGTCGCACTTTTGGTGGTTGTACAGGCCGCCACGGCAGGTCTGGGAAACCAGTTTGTCACCGGCTCCGCGGTCAATCTGATTTTAATTGTCAGCGTAATGACCTGTGGGCTGAGCTCCGGCGCCACGGTGGCGATTGTCTCTCCGCTTTTTGCCAAGCTGTTTGGGATTGGGCCGCTGTGGCAAATCATTCCCATGATCATGCTCGGAAATTTCGTGTTGGTGCTGCTGTGGCGTCTTTTGGGTAACCGCGGCGACCGGAAAATGTGGTACCCTGTCGCCCTGATCGCTGCCGCCGGCATTAAATTTCTGGTTTTGTGGCTGGGTGTTGCAAAATGGATCGTTCCGATCGTGCTGGGCCTGCCTGCGCCGAAAGCTGCCGTGGTTTCCGCCGCATTTTCCTGGCCCCAGCTGGTAACCGCACTGATCGGCGGCGTGCTGGCCATCCTTGTTTTGCCTCTGGTCAAAAAAGCTATTAAGGAATGATTCGGCCTCTCCTTTTTCCAAAATTGTTTTATCAGGGCGTCCGTTTCTTCTGAAACGGACGCCCTGATCATTATATATCGGTATGCGATTACCCATGTTGTAAAGCCACGAAAACTGTCGGTTTTGAAAATTTGTTGTTATTTTGGCGAATTTTAGGATATTACAGTAAGTCTTACTGCCATAAATCGTGAAATTTCAAGGGTTTTGAACATTTTCCACAGAGTTTTCCACAGAAAATGATCACAAAATGATGACAACCCAAGGTAATCGGCCATATGTTCGTATATGCAGCCGCCCGCGGATAAGCTGTCCGCGGGCGGCGTATTTTTTATTCGACTATATTACAAAAGTGCTTCCCTGTCGAGCGTCCGGTACTGGATAGCTTCTGCCACATGCTCCGCGGCGATATCTTTTTCACCCGCCAGGTCGGCAATTGTCCGGGCAACTTTCAGAATGCGATCATAGGAACGGGCGGAAAGGCCCAATGTATCGAAGGCGGCACGCAGCAGCTCCTGTGCCGCCGGTGTAAGCGGACAGCATTCCCGCATCATGGCAGGTGTCAGTTGGGCGTTGCAGTAAATACCCAGTCCTTCATAGCGGCGCAGCTGAAGCACCCTTGCGGCGTTAACCCGTGTGCGAATCGAGGCGGACGGCTCAGCGGGCGTACGGTCGCGCAGATGCTCATACGGAACGGCGGGTACCTGGATATGCAAATCAATCCGATCCAGCAGCGGGCCGGAAATACGCTTTCGATAGGCGCGTACACTCTGGTCGGTGCAGGTACACCGCCCGCCCAGTTGTCCGAAATAACCGCATTTACATGGGTTCATGGCACAGATAAGCATAAAGCGGCTGGGATATTGGCAGCTTCCCGCCACGCGGACGACGGTTACAGCACCGTCCTCCAGCGGCTGCCGCAGGGCTTCCAACGTATCCCGCTGAAACTCGGGCAGTTCGTCCAAAAACAGCACACCATTGTGTGCCAGGGATATCTCACCGGGCCGCGGCGTGCTTCCCCCTCCGGTCAGCGCCGCGGCAGAAACCGTATGATGCGGGCTGCGAAAAGGCCGGTTTTCCAGCATCGGCGTACCGGCACCCAGCAGGCCGGCCACCGAATAAACCTTTGTGGATTCCAGGGCCTCTTCCCGTGTCAGATCCGGCAGAATCGATGGCAGCCGCTTTGCCAGCATGCTTTTCCCACTGCCCGGCGGTCCGATAAGAAGTGCATGATGGGATCCGGCGGCAGCGATCTCCAGCGGACGTTTGACGCCCTCCTGTCCCACGACATCGGCAAAGTCAAGCCCCTCCGTCCGACAGTTCTGAAAAACATAGGGCTTGCATGGCTCTATGCACGTTTCGCCACGCAGGTGCCCGATCAGCTGAGCCGCATTCTTCACCGGATAGACGACCAGATCGCCGGCAACCGTTGCCTCCTCCGCGTTGGCGGCAGGCACGAACATACTTTTTGCCCCGTTTTCAAGAGCCGCGGCGGCCATCGGCAAAATTCCGGAAGCCGGCCGCAGCTCCCCCTCAAGCGTAAGCTCCCCAACGAAGCAAGCATCCCCGGGCGGCGTCGGAAGCTGCCGTGACGCACACAGAAGTCCGATAAAAATCGGGAGATCGTACACCGGCCCTTCCTTTTTGAGCTCGCCGGGGGCCAGGTTCACTGTAATATGGCGCTGCGGAAACTCAAAGCCATTATTTTTCATGGCCGCGTGTACCCGGTCACGGGATTCTTTCACCGATTGATCGGGCAGGCCTACCACATCGAATCTGGGCAGTCCGCCGCTAAGATCGCATTCACACAGAACATTGACACCGCGGATCCCCACCAGCCCGCACGACCGGATCTTTGCGACCATATCAGCACCCCTCCTTTTTTTCATCGGCGGGTACGGTCCAATAGGCAGGCGCCGCGAAATTCCCCACTGTCAGCGCCGTCCTGGAGGGACGCAAAAGTTCCGGCAGGCAGGAAAGCTGCCGCTTTGAAAGACGGGCCACGGTGCGCATTCCGCCTCTTCTCCGTGCTCGAAGATGTGCCGGCCCCAGCCGGGCACGGCGCAGCTCTAAATTTTTCAGCTCGCTTCGGGCGCACAGCGTCCCCGTCCGCCCGTCGCACAGAAAATCATCGGTCATCGTCAGCGGTCCGGCCATCTGCTCCGGAGACGCATTTCCCAATTGCTCCAGCGCCCGGGTCATCCGCCCCGAACGCTGAAGCAGCCTCATGTCCCGAGATACCCGATGCCGGCGGCGCAGCCAAAAAAACAGGGCGGCCAGCGACAGCAGCCCGGCCACAGCCGCAGCCGCAGCCAGCCGCAGTGCCGCCGCCGAAAACGGCGTACGGGTGCAGTCCAAATAACTGGCGCCGAAATAATCCTCGTATTCTTCATAGGTAATGTAGGCAAAATAATCACAGGCGTCACGGCGGACCGGAACGGGGGTATTTACCGTTATACCTGAAAGGCATACCTGCGGTATGCCGCTGTCTAGATCTTCGCACAAATCCATAAACTGCCGGTCGGAGAGCACGGCGACATAATAATAATCTTCCGTATCCACCAGAAAATAGAACCGATCACCGCCGATACTGGTAAACGCATCGCTGACATCAGCCACCCCCAGCTCTGCATACAGGCCACCACGGCCATCGGGCAGAAACACTTCAGGCCGGCCCGGATCACGGTGAATCTGCCACCAGGAAAGCACCCCGAGCTGAAGCGCCAGAAGGAAACAGACGAACATTGCTCCCCGCCAGAAGCACCGGTCCATCAGGAACCCGCGCAGCGTCCGTTTTTCCAAAATATTTCCCCCTTTTTCTCAGCTTCGATTTCTGCACCGATTATAGCAAATTCTTTGTGAAAGCACAAGAAAAACAGATTTTTTGCACTCTGACGTTCTTTTTTTGTGCTCAATCTGAAATAAATAGGAAATTCACCGGATAACTGTTTACATCGGCGATGGTTTTTGATAATATATATAAGGTTTGGAAACATGCTGCAAAGCATTGATTATTACTTTCATAAACATAAAGGAGGAACTCCAGAAATGGCAAGAAAAATGAAGTCCATGGATGGTAACAACGCGGCGGCGTATGTATCCTATGCGTTTACCGAAGTTGCTTCCATCTACCCCATCACACCCTCCAGTCCGATGGCAGACTACGTGGATCAGTGGGCCGCCAACGGCCAGAAGAACATCTTCGGAACCACCGTCAAGGTGATGGAGATGCAGTCTGAAGGCGGCGCGGCCGGCACCGTCCACGGCAGCCTGGCGGCCGGCGCTCTGACCACCACCTACACCGCATCCCAGGGCCTGCTGCTGATGATCCCCAACATGTACAAGATCGCGGCCGAACTGCTGCCTTCCGTCTTTCATGTTTCCGCGCGTACCGTCGCCACCCACGCCCTGAACATCTTCGGCGACCACAGCGATGTTATGGCCTGCCGCCAGACCGGCTTTGCCATGCTGGCTGAAGGCAATGTGCAGGAAGTTATGGATCTGGGTGCTGTGGCGCATCTGTCCGCCATCGAGGGTAAAGTCCCGTTCATCAACTTCTTCGACGGTTTCCGCACCTCTCACGAGATTCAGAAAATCTCCATCTGGGATTATGATGATCTGAAGGAAATGGTCGACATGGACGCCGTCCGCGCGTTCCGCGACCATGCCCTGAACCCTGAGCATTCCACTACCCGCGGCAGCCATCAGAACGGTGATATCTTCTTCCAAAACCGCGAAGCCTGCAACAAGTTCTATGATGCTATTCCGGGCGTCGTGGAAGAATATATGGCCAAGGTCAACGCCAAGCTGGGCACTGATTATCAGCTGTTCAACTATTACGGCGCTGCCGACGCAGACCGCGTCATCATCGCTATGGGCTCTATCTGCGATGTGGCGGAAGAAGTTATCGACTATTTGAACGCCAAAGGCGAAAAGGTCGGCCTGATCAAGGTTCGCCTGTATCGTCCGTTTGCCGCTGACCGTCTGCTGCAGGCCATTCCGGCCACCTGCAAGAAGCTCGCCGTTCTCGACCGCACCAAGGAACCCGGTTCTTTGGGCGAGCCGCTCTATCTGGATATTGTCACCGCGCTGCATGATGCCGGTAAGAACGATATCAAGGTCTCCGGCGGTCGTTACGGCCTCGGCTCCAAGGATACGCCTCCTTCCAGCGTCTTTGCGATTTATAAGGAGCTGCTGAAGGATGAGCCGCGCCGTCAGTTTACCCTCGGCATCGTGGACGACGTCACCGGTTACTCCCTGCCCGAAGAACCCGCCCCCAATACCGCGGCGGCCGGCACCATCGAATGTAAGTTCTGGGGTCTGGGCGGCGACGGCACCGTCGGCGCCAACAAGAACTCCATCAAGATCATCGGCGACCACACGGATAAATACGTTCAGGCGTATTTCCAGTATGACTCCAAGAAGACCGGCGGCGTGACGATCTCCCACCTGCGCTTCGGCGATAAGCCGATTCGTTCCCCCTATTATATCAACAAGGCTGACTTCGTCGCCTGTCACAACCCGAGCTATGTCACCAAGGGCTTTAAGATGGTCAACGATGTCAAGCCCGGCGGTGTGTTCCTGATCAACTGCCAGTGGAGCACCGAGGAGCTCGGCCATCATCTGAGTGCCGATGCCAAGCGGTATATCGCCAAAAACGACATTCAGCTCTATACCATTGACGCCATCGACCTGGCGATCAAGATCGGTATGGGCAAGCGCACCAACACGATTCTGCAGAGCGCGTTCTTCAAGCTGGCCAAGGTTCTGCCCGAGGCCGACGCCCTCAAGTATATGAAGGATGCCGCCACCAAGTCCTATCTGAAGAAGGGCCAGGACGTGGTCGATATGAACCATAAGGCCATCGATCTGGGCGCTAATGCCTTTGTCAAGATCGATGTGCCCGCCGCCTGGAAAGACGCCGTGGATGAGAAACCCGCGACCAAGCTGGACGGCAAGCCCGAGCTGGTCAAGATGGTTAAGGATCTGCTGGAGCCCATCAGCCGGATGGACGGCGACAGTCTGCCTGTTTCCACCTTCGTTCCCCATGTGGACGGCCAGTTTGAGCTGGGTGCTTCCGCGTACGAAAAACGCGGTGTCGCCGTCACCGTTCCGACCTGGAATTCCAAGAAGTGCATCCAGTGCAACCAGTGCTCCTATGTCTGCCCGCACGCCACAATCCGTCCTTATGCGCTGACGGAAGAAGAGGCAAAAGCCGCCCCCGCCGCCGCCACAATCGTCGACATCAAGGCCGGCAAGGGCAAGGGACAATATAAGTTCACGATCGCCGTCTCCCCGCTTGACTGCATGGGCTGCGGCGTCTGCGTTGGCACCTGCCCGACCCAGGCTCTGACCATGGTTCCGCAGGAGCAGGAACTGCCCCAGCAGGAAGTCTTCAACTATATGGTTTCCAAGGTCACCGATAAGAAGGATATGGAGGACAACACCGTCAAGGGCAGCCAGTTCCGTCAGCCGCTGCTTGAGTTCTCCGGCTCCTGTGCCGGCTGCGCCGAGACCAGCTATGCCCGTCTCGTCACTCAGCTGTACGGCGACCGGATGTTTATCTCCAACGCTACCGGCTGGTCCTCCATCTGGGGCGGCCCGGCCGCGGTATCTCCGTATTGCGCCAACAAGGAAGGCAAGGGTCCGGCGTGGAGCAACTCCCTCTTTGAAGACAACGCTGAGCATGGTTTGGGCATGCAGCTGGCCGTTGAGCTCCGCCGCAACCGCCTGGCTGAGAACGTCAAGAAGATGATCTCCGTCGACTACTGCGACGCCGACCTGAAAGCCGCCGGCCAGGCCTGGCTGGACGCCTTCAATGACGGTGAAGCCTCCAAGGCCGCTTCTGCCAAGCTGGAAGCCGAGCTGAAGGAATCCATTGTGGAAGGCTGCAACTGCGAAGCCTGCACGCTGGCCCGTGAAGTGCTGGCCGAAAAAGATATGTTCGTCAAGAAATCCGTCTGGATCTTCGGCGGCGACGGCTGGGCTTATGATATCGGTTACGGCGGTCTTGACCACGTCATCGCCTCCGGCAACGACGTCAACATCTTCGTCTTCGATACCGAAGTTTACTCCAACACCGGCGGCCAGGCCTCCAAGGCCTCCAATATCGGCCAGGTGGCCCAGTTTGCTGCCGCGGGCAAAAGCATTGCCAAGAAGAGCCTGGCGGAGATCGCCATGCAGTACGGCTATGTCTATGTCGCACAGGTCGCCATGGGCGCCAACCCGGCTCAGACCATCAAGGCCATTGCTGAAGCGGAATCCTATCATGGCCCCTCGCTGGTCATCGGCTATGCTCCCTGCGAGATGCATAGCATCAAGGGCGGCATGACAAACTGCCAGAAGGAAATGAAGCGTGCCGTCGACTGCGGCTACTGGAACCTGTTCCGCTTTAACCCGACCCTCAAGGAAAAGGGCGAGAATCCGTTCACGCTGGACAGCAAAGAACCGGCCGGCGGCTATCAGGAGTTCCTGATGAACGAAGCCCGCTACAGCAGCCTGACCCGTTCCTTCCCGGAGCGCGCCACCGAGCTGTTCAAAGAATCCGAAGAAGCTGCCAAGGAGCGCTACGATCACCTGCTGCGCCTGCAGGAGCTCTATAAGATCTGATTTTCTGATATCAACGCATAGAAATGCCGCCCCCTTTGATTTTGAAGGGGGCGGCATTTTATTTGTCAAAGCAGCAGAAGGAGAATGCCTATCGGCGGAAGCGCTGTTCTCAACCCCAGCCGCAGATGCTGCCCGTTCCCGGTTCAATCCTGCATCCAGGCGTCCCGGGCCAGTTCGAGATACAGACAGTCCTCCGCCGGTTCCAGGTGCTCCGGCCGCTCCTGCGGCACAAAGCCCAGTCGATCATAAAGCCGCAGCGCCGGCGCATTCTCCGGATGCGGATCTACATAGACCCGTTCCGCCTTACCCTGACCGAATGCCTTACCGATAGCAAAGGCGAGCGCCTGTCCTGCGATCCCTTTGCCCCGCGCCTCAGCAGTCAGCTTGATATCCAGTGCGCCGAGCTTTTCCGCATCCACATTATAAAAGGTCTCACCGCAGTAGCCGAGATCGTCCGTATAAATCGAGTAATGGCAGCGGTACGGCAGCTGTACTGCCCACGACAGCCAATCCTCAAGCTCCGGCAGCGTAACGCCAAGACCCTCCGGGAACCCCACATGTCCCATGACCTCCCCATCGTTCCAGAGCGCCATGATATGCGGCAAATCCTCTTTCGTTGTCTCCTCGATCTCGATTTCGCCCTGATAGTGGCAGTTCATAACTCCAACCCCTCATAAATGATTCCGTCGCACAACCGACGGGCCTTGTTCAGCTGCTCCGCCGTGCGGACTGTCCATGCGATCAGCGGCACATTGTGTCTTCGACAGTTCGTCTTTACCCTCCAGTCGATACTGTCAATGTCATAGGCAATAAATTGCGGCTGCGTCAGCGGGTTGAACAGAAAGTGCCGAACATAAAAGCTGAAATCCCGCCGATCCCGCAGACAGGCAAGCTGCCCTCGAATATACTGGGGCGCACATTCCCGCAGCCAGGCAACCACACGGGGATTAAAGGACTCCAACACCAGCTTTCCCTGATATTCAGCCAGTGCCTTCATTAGCAGAGGTTCCAGCCGGCCTACATTTTCCGTTTTATCATTTTTGATTTCCAGAATGATCGGCACCTTGCCCCCGATCACCTCCAGTACCTCTTCCAGCGCCGGAATGCAGCAGTCGGTGCCGAGAAGACGCATCGCCCGCAGTTCATCAAGCGTCTGCTCCTCGACGACCCCCTCCACTCCTGTCATCCGCCGGAGGTCGTAATCATGAAACACCGCCAGACGCCCGTCCCGAGTCCTGTGTACGTCAAATTCCACTCCCTGCCCCCGGGTAACCGCACGTTCAAACGCGGGAAGGGAATTTTCCGGCACGGGGCTCCCGTTTTCATGCAGGCCACGATGTGCCACAAGACGATAATCATCGATCCACATGCATACCCATCTCCTTCGGGCTTGATAGCCTGATTATAGCACCGCCGCGGCCCCGCGTCAAAAGGAAGTGCTTGACCCTCATCCCCCGCTGCCGTATAATAGGGAAGATAAAATATACGTTTACGGGGGACTGCCATGAAGATCCTGCATATCGCCGGCGGCGGCGACCGGGGCGGCGCAAAAACCCACATTCTCGCGCTGTGCGCCCGCCTGTCTCAGGTCTGTGATCTGAAGCTGGTCAGCCTGCGCAGCGGAGAATTTTCCGACGAAGCGGCGGAGGCGGGGATCGACACGACGACCATCTACTCCCGTTTTGTTCCGGCGGATTATCTGCACCTGCTGCGGCTGGTTCGACGGGAAAAACCCGATCTGGTCCATTGCCACGGCGCGAAGGCGAACATCGCCGGGGCCCTCATTAAGCTGTTTTGCGGCCGAACGATCCTCACCACCGTTCACAGCGACTACCGGCTGGATTATCTGCACAGTGCGCTCAAGCGGCTGACCATCGGAAAGCTCAATGGAGCGGCGCTGCGGAAGTTTGATTATTACGTAACGGTATCCGACCAGTTCAAATCCATGCTGATCGAGCGTGGATTTCCTCCGCAGCGATGCATGACGATCTATAATGGTCTGGATTTTTCTCAAAAGGCGCCGCCCATCGACCGGACAGAATATCTGCGTTCGCTGGGCCTGGATTACGAAGACGGCGACGTGGTACTGGGCATTCCCGCCCGCCTCAACCCGGTCAAGGATATTCCCACCCTCCTGCGTGCTTTTGCGAAAGCGCGGGCGAAAAATCCCCGCATCCGTTTGCTGATCGGCGGCGATGGTGAGGAGATGGGTCATCTGCAAGCGCTGGCAAAAGAGCTGAAACTGGGAAAGAGCATCTGTTTCTGCGGCTGGGTAAAGGACGTGCCTCGATTTTTCTCCGCATGTGACATTGACGTGCTGTGTTCAATCTCGGAATCCTTTCCCTATTCCGTACTGGAGGGCATCCGCGAGGGCTGCGCCGTCATCACCTCCGATGTCGGCGGTATGCGCCGGCTGATCGACCATGGGGAAAGCGGTTATATTTTTCAGCCGCGGGATGCAGATACGTTCGCAGCGTATATTCTTGACCTGTCGTTGGATGGGAAAAAACGCCGGCTCTTTGCACATCGCCTTTATGAAAAGGCTTCTCTGCTCTATTCCATGGATGCTATGGCCCATACTCAGGAGAATATCTACCGTACCGTGCTGGAAATGGAACGTCGGCACGGCGCCAGGGACGGCGTGTTGATCTGCGGTGCCTACGGCCGGGGCAATTCCGGTGACGAGGCTATCCTGCGGGCGATCCTCCGTTCGATGCGCAATATCGATCCTTTGGTTCCTCTAACCGTGATGACGCGCCGGCCGGCACAGACCCGCCTGCTCCATGGGGTAGATGCGATCTATACGTTTAATCTGCCGCTGTTTCTGCGGGCTGCCCGGCGCAGCAGGCTGTTCATCAACGGCGGCGGCAGTCTGATCCAGGACAGCACCTCCAGCCGGTCCCTCTATTTTTACCTCTACTCAATTTGGGCGGCCCATCGGAGCGGGTGCCGGGTACTGATGTACGGCTGTGGTATCGGCCATGTGCATAGCCCCTTTAACCGCCGTCTAGCACGCTCAATATTAAACCGAAACGTGGACATTATCACCCTGCGGGATCAGGTTTCCCGGGATGAGCTGCGTGCAATGGGCATTTCCAAGCCGGATATCCGTGCCGCTGCTGATCCTGCCTTCAGTCTGCCGCCCGCATCTGCGGAGGAGGCCGAAGAATACCTGCGGGCCCAGGGGGTCCCGAAGGGAGATTGCTTCTGCATTTCTATCCGCCGGTGGAAAGATTTTGACCGCTTCCCTATCTTTGCCGAAGCTGCGGACTATGCCGCGAAAAAATATGGACTGCATACCGTATTCATGCCGATTGAGCAGCCCACCGATCTGCCGCCTTCCCTGACGGCGGCCCAGCGGATGGAAACGCCTTTTACCATCGTCCAGACGCCGGAGAATGTGCCTCTGGCTATTGCCGTTCTGGGCCGGATGCGGCTGGCATGCGCCATGCGCCTGCACGCGTTGGTCTTTGCCGCAGCCGCCGACGCACCCTTTATCGCCGTTTCCTACGATATCAAGGTTCAGTCTTTTATGAACTATATTGGCTCCGATGCCTGCTGCGGACTGGATGATCTGACCGTACCCTGGCTGTGTGCTCAGATCGACCGGATGATGTCTTTGCCGCGAAAAATGGAATTCAGCCCGCGTCTGCGGGCGTTGGAGCAGGAAAATAGCCGCGCTGCACGCGAGATGCTGGAAAGCGGCCATCTGTCCTGAAATTATCAATAAAGGAGTTTGCATATGAAACTGGGGATTGTGGGCCTGCCCAACGTGGGTAAGAGCACCCTGTTCAACGCCATCACCAATGCCGGCGCCGAGTGCGCCAACTATCCGTTCTGCACTATTGAGCCCAATGTAGGCACTGTGGCCGTACCGGACAGTCGTCTGGATTTTCTGGCCGATATGTACAGCCCGAAAAAATATACGCCCGCTGTGATTGAATTTGTAGACATCGCAGGACTGGTCAAGGGCGCATCCAACGGTGAAGGGCTTGGAAATAAGTTTTTAAGCAATATCCGGATGACCGACGCCATCGTCCATGTGGTGCGTTGCTTTGACGACCCGAACGTCATCCATGTGGAGGGAACCACTGATCCGCTGCGGGACATCGATATCATCGACCTGGAGCTGATCATGGCCGACGCCGAGATGGTTGAGCGCCGTGCTGACAAGGCCCGCAAAGCTGCCAAGGGCGGGGATAAAAAGTTTCTTCATGAGGCAGAGATATTCGAGGGCCTGCTCGCCCACATGAATGTCGGACGAAGCGCACGAAGCTATGATTGCCCGCCCGACGAGCAGGAGGTCATTTCCACCGCCGAACTGCTGACTCTCAAACCTGTCATCTACGCTGCCAATATGGATGAGGATGGCTGTGCCCATTTTGCTGAAAACCGGTACTATCAGCAGGTCAAGGAACGGGCCGACGCAGAGGGCAGCTTGGTCCTCCCCATCTGTGCCCGGACCGAGCAGGAGATTGCCGAACTGCCGGCAGAGGACAAAGCCCTCTTTCTGGAGGAGCTGGGTCTTAAGCAATCCGGCTTGGATCGGCTGATCCAATGCTCCTATACCCTGTTGGGCTTGATTTCCTTTTTGACTGCCGGCTCCGACGAGGTACGTGCCTGGACCATCCGCCGCGGCACCCGTGCACCGCAGGCGGCCGGAAAGATCCACAGCGACTTTGAGCGTGGCTTTATCCGTGCGGAAGTCGTCGCCTTTGAGGATCTGAAAGCCTGCGGCACCATGCCCGCCGCCCGCGAAAAAGGACTGATCCGCAGCGAAGGCAAAGAATATGTCATGCAGGACGGCGACGTAGTCCTGTTTCGCTTCAACGTATGAGCACGCGGGAGCGGTACTTCGCGCTGGATATCCTGCGGGGACTGTCCATCCTGCTGATGATGTGTCATCACTTTGCGGTGGATCTGATCGGCAATGGCCTAATCCCGGCATGGCTATGCGACAATCTGCCTTTCCGCATTGTACAGCCGATTTTCGCCTCCGGCTTTATTGCCATGTCGGGGGCTTCCAGCCGGTTCGGACATAATAATATCCGCCGTGGACTTAAAATCTGCGCCGCCGCTGCCGCCATCAGTCTTGTCACCTGGTTCCTGGGAGATGACATGTTCATCCGGTTTGGTATCCTGCATTTCCTGGGCGTCATGTCCCTGCTGTATCCGCTGATCCGCCCCTGGTTTGAAAAATGCCGTATACCCGGGTGGGTTTGGTTTATTCTCTGGCTGATTTCCTATCAATTTTTCCCCGTACGCACCGACATTCCCTGGCTGTGGCCTCTGGGCTTTATCACCCGCAGCTTCTGGTCGGCAGACTATTACCCGCTGCTGCCATGGATTTTTATGTACCTCTTCGGTGCGTGGGCGGCAGTTCCAATCATGGAGCATAAGCTGCCTGACTGGTTCTACCGTATCCGCTGCACCTGGCTCGAATGGGTCAGCCGATGGAGCTTCTGGATCTATCTGCTGCATCAGATCCCGATCTATGGGCTGACGCTGCTGCTGGTAAAAATGAAAGGATAATTTCATCCAAAGGGCCTGAATCCCGGTGCTGTCCGACAATTTGATACATAATTTCGCCTCCTTTTGGGAAAGCTTACCTGAAAGGGGGCGATGCTGTCTGCGAAAGCTTCTGTGGGCGCTGCTGGTGTTCTTTTTGCTTTCGGCAGCCGGTGCCGTCTATTTTTTTCTGACCGCCGGATCCGGATACCTGACTGGCCCCCTGATTTCCGCCGCACAAAAAGCGGAAGCTAGTGAGCATCCGGCATTGGCGGAACGTCTGTACCGCAAGGTGCTGGATCTAAATGATTGCGACGTCCGGGCGCGTACCCTGCTGGCTGACCTTTATGAAAGCCAGGGCCGTACTTCCGCGGCCGAGGCCCTGCTGAAGAAAGGGATCGAAATTTTCCCCTCCGGGGCAGACCTCTACCTTCGGCTGGCGGCTCTCTATATCCGTACAGGGCGGGCGGACGAGGCGTCAGCGGTATTGGACGCCGCCGACAATCCTTACGTTTCCATCGCACTTTCCGGAAAACGGCCCGACGTAGAAGCCGTGCTGCCTGGCGGCCACTATCCGGTCGGCACGGTGTTTTCACTGGAAGACCGGGATGGTATCCGGTACTTTTATCAAACGGATGGAGAATGGACAGAATATACCGAGCCGATAGCACTCGACGAAGGCAGCCGTACAGTTCGCGTCATTGCCGTGGACGAAGACGACGTCCCTTCGCCAATCCGTACCTATAATTATACCCTGCTGCCCAAGGCGCAATCCACGCTTTCAGAAACAGGTCAGATCGTTCGCTGCCCCTTCTGCGGTGAGACTTTCCGCGTACCGTAAACGCAAGCCGGTGACCGTTGGCGCCGATCCGGTTTCACAGCATAAAAAGGCCCTCCTCTGTACAAAAATACAGCAGGAGGGCTAATATTACCTGTGCTTATGCGAAACGCAGATGGCCCGAATTGTCATGCCCAACATGCCGGAGTTCAAAATCAAAAGAACTGCCAAATGGTTTTCAATCTCTTTCCCAAACAACAGCAACAACAGCAACACGAGCTGAATGGAAGATAGTATGAGTATGCACCAAGGATAGCTAGGAAAATCTAAATTATCCATAATATCATGCTCCTTGCTTTCAACTGTAATTCATACAGTATCTTTTAATTTTATCAATGTCAATACATTATCACTCAGTTCTCCGAATCTTATTGTTTATAGCAAACATTTTACTTTGGTGTATAAATCAAGCAATCTTTGTTTTTTATAAATTGACTGTGTTTACCATTAATGCTAAAATGGATATGCTGAGCAGGGGTGAGCCGTTCATCGGCTCACCCCTGCTATTATTTTACACGCGCAGTCAGCCGGCAGCGGGCCTTATTGTCCCGGACTGCGTTAAGCGAAAGGATGATTTGGTGAACGAAGTGCTTCGGGCAGAAGGCCTATGCAAAAACTTCCGGCTGTCTCCCAAACAGCAGCGGCTGGAAAAAACAAAAGAAAAGCAACGGATTGCGGCAAACGACCTGAGCTTTTCCGCTTATCAGGGAGAGATTTTCGGTCTGCTCGGCCCCAACGGCGCGGGAAAGACCACGACCCTGCGAATGCTGGCAACGCTCATTAAGCCGGACAGCGGTGACGCGTACATCGATGGATTCAGCATCGTATCCCAGCCCGATCAGGTGCGGGCGCGCATTGGTTTTCTAACCAGCGAGCTCAAGCTGGAGGAGTTCTTTACCCCCAACTATCTGTTTGACTTTTTTTCAGAACTGCATCAGGTGCCTGCCGATGTGCGCGACGTACGGAAACGGCAGCTTTTTTCCACCTTCGGAATCGATAAATTTGCTGAGGTAAAGGTATCCCACCTGTCCACCGGCATGAAGCAGAAGGCATCTCTTGCCATATCTCTGGTTCACGACCCGTCGGTCATTATTTTCGACGAGCCGACCAACGGCCTGGATGTGCTGACCGCCAAAGTGGTAACGGATTTTTTGCTGCAGCTGCGGGCGGAGGGCCGGACAATCATCGTCTCCACCCATATTTTTAATTTAATTGAAAAGCTCTGTGACCGGGTCGGTATCCTGATCGAAGGGAAAATGATTCTCTGTGACACCCTGGAAGCGGTCTGTGCCGGCAAGAGTCTGGAAGATCGGTTCTTTGACCTTTATTCAGAAACGGTGGGTGAACAGGAATGAAAAGCGCTGTCAAAACGATCTTCAAAAAAGAGCTTGCCCGTTTCTTCGGCGATAAGCGAATGGCTTTTACAACGATTCTGCTGCCCGGCCTGATGATTTATTTCATGTATAACTTTATGGGCAGTGCCCTGACAGAGAAATTTTCCGTGGCGGACGACTTTGTCCCTACGATTGAGGCAGTCAATCCCTCCGCCTCCATGGAAGAGGCACTGAAAAAAGCCGGCCTGACGCTCACGCCGGTAGACGCTTCCACCATTGAGGACGCAAAAGCTCGGGTGGCCGGGCAAACACTGCATCTGCTGGCGGTTTTCCCGGCCGATTTTGATGCGGAAGTCACGGCATACAGTCCGGCATCCGGCACGCCGGCACCTAACGTGGAGCTTTACTACAACTCCGCATCCAAGGATTCACAGGCGGCATATTCCATGATGGTCGGTGTGCTGGACGCTTATGAATCCTCCATGGCCAACAAATTCGACGTGAATAGCAACGAGACCCAACACGATCTGGCTACTGAAAAAGATGCCGCCGGCTCCATTTTCTCCTCCATGATGCCGATGCTGCTGATGATTTTCCTGTTCAGTGGGTGTATGGCGATTGCTCCGGAGTCCATCGCCGGTGAAAAAGAGCGCGGCACAATCGCAACTCTGTTGATCACCCCTGCTCGCCGCAGCGATATTGCCATGGGAAAAATTGCCGCCTTGTCGATCATCGCGCTGCTGGCCGGTACGTCCAGCGCCCTCGGTACGATCCTGTCCCTGCCGAAGCTGATGGGCAGCGCCTCGGAGATGATCTCCAATCAAGTCTACGGTATGGGCGATTATCTCATGCTCGGACTGGTAATCCTATCCACCGTACTGCTGCTTATCACCTTGCTCTCCATCGTCTCCGCATATGCCCGCTCGGTCAAGGAAGCGCAGACGTACATTACCCCCATGATGATCGTAGTCATGCTGCTGGGTATCTCCGCCATGTTCGGCAGCGGCCCGAAAACCACGCTGCTCCCCTATTTGCTCCCGCTCTATAACAGCGTCCAATGCATGACGGCGATCTTTTCCTTTAAGGCTGTGACTGCGCATATCGCGGCAGGGGTTCTTTCAAATTTGTTCTATTCAGGCCTTGGTGTCTTCCTCCTGACGCGCATGTTCAACAGCGAACGAGTTATGTTCTCCAAATAAAGTCGCAATAGGCACGGCGCCGCCGGAAAACCCGGCGGCGCTTTTCCGTTTTACAGATATGTATCGTTTTACACGGTGAAGAACTCCCGCAGCGAATGCTTTCGCTCGCTGCCCTACGGGATCTTGTCATTCGTTTCATCCTTTTGATTTTGCCAGACAGCCTTTCTTCTCATCATGCAGGACATACTATGGATATTGCTGGACCGTTTCAGTGAGAGGAGCCAGACCATGGGATCTTATTTTAATTACCACGCCACGGCAAAGCGCCTGATCGTTGAAGGACATCTGACAGGGTATGAAATACTGGAAGAATACCACGGAATCCGTCCGTGCCTGCTGCTCCATTTTGACGAGCATAAACCCATGCCAATCAGAGAATACCGATGGGACGAATATTTCCCCATGATAGGAACGCCGGAAAGTGATTTTCGGCGGCCTTCCTCTACCCTGCGCTGATGGCAGATCATCTTTTTGCCTTCCGCGACTTCTGCTTCATGGGAATACCATGGGCTTTGGGGTACCTAAAATAAGTTCATTCGATAAATGCTTATGCACCCTGAACTCAGCTCATATATATAAAAAAAGCCGCCCTACGGCGGCCTTTTTTGTATTCATTTCAGCGGCAATACCATATCATACCATACCGCGCCGCCATGGGTCGAGGCGGAAACGCCCCGGTTTTCATACCCAAATTTTTCGTAATAATGGATCAGCCGGTCTTTGCAGGTCAACACCATATTTTCTCTGCCCTCTGCCTTTGCCTGGGCGATCAGCGTTTCCATCAGCAGAGCGGCAATGCCCTGTCGCTGATAGTCAGGATCGGTGGCCAGGCCGAAAATCATCTGGTTTTTTCCAGCGGGATCATGCCCACTCTCTTCAAACAGCTCATCTTCAATGGTTGGCAGGCTGCTTAAGCATCCATTGACCATGCCTACCACACACCCGTCTTTTTCCGCCAGTAAAAAACGCTCCGGGAAGGTTTTTAACCGGTAGGCAAACGCGGTCCGAGTGCCGGCCTCTGCCTGCGGGAAGGTCCGGTTCTCGAGTATACAAACTGCGTCCAGATCGTCCGGGGTAGCCCGGCGCACCGTGATCTTCCCCGTCATTCTGCCAGCCTCTTTTCCACCGCAGCCAGCAGCGCGCAGGTACAGAAGACCTCAATGGCGGTCTTGAGTTCGACGATGGGGGGGAAAGTGGGGGCAATGCGCTGATTTTTGTCCTCGGGATCTCTGCCGTAGGGCCAGGTGGCGCCGGCGCCGGTCAGGAGGACGCCGGCATCCCGGCACAGGTCATTAATACGCCGGGCGCAGCCGGGCATAGCATCAAAACTGATGAAATAACCGCCTTCAGGCTTATGCCAAGAGCCGGCGCCCGTGCCGCCCAGACGGTCTTCCAATGTATTAAGTACCAGGTCAAATTTAGGCTGGAGAATCCCCGCATGCTTTTTCATATGTGCTCGAATGCCGTTGGCGTTCTTAAAATAGCGCACATGGCGCAGCTGATTCACCTTGTCCGGGCCAACCATCTGCTTGGCCATATACTTCTTCATCCATGCGATGTTCGCAGCGGACGAGACCATGCAGGAGACGCCGGCGCCGGGATAGGATATCTTGGAGGTGGAGGCAAATTCGAACACCCGATCAGGGCAGCCGGCCTTTTCACACTCTGGAATAATATTCAGTAGCTTTTGCGGATCCTCCGTCAGGTCGTGGACGCAGTAAGCGTTATCCCAGAAGATGCGGAAGTCGGGCGCCGCGGTCTTCATCGCAGCGAATCGACGCACCACCTCGTCGGAATACACCTTTCCTTCCGGATTACTGTATTTCGGAACACACCAGATACCTTTGACCATCGGGTCGGCAACCAGACGTTCGACTTCTTCCATGTCCGGTCCATCCTCACGCATAGGAATGGGAATCATCTCAATACCCAGCTGCTCGGTCATGGCGAAGTGGCGGTCATATCCCGGCACAGGGCACAACCACCGGATTTTCGCTTCTCTGCACCAGGGCTTACCCACGCCGGCTGCGCCGTAGACCCACAGCCGCATCAGTGCGTCGTACATCAATGTCAGACTGGAGTTACCGCCGGCCAGCACCAGCTCCGGCGAAACCTCCAGCAGCTCTGCGAACAATTCGCGACAGGCCGGCAGGCCCTCGAGCACACCATAGTTGCGTACATCAACGGTGCCTTCTTTCATGTCCTCATTTTTACTGAGAACAGTCAGGAGGCCCTCGCATAAATCGAGCTGCTCCCTGCTGGGCAGGCCGCGGGCCATGTTGAGCTTCAGGCCCAGCGCCCGGTACCCCTCATATTCCGCTGTCAGGTCTTTCTGCATCCGCAGGAGTTCCGCACGAGACGCCTTGTGAATGTTCATGTCTTTATCGCTCCTGTTCTCCTAAGATCGCGGCTCCGATGGCCGTGGCAAAATCCGCATGTTCAGGTACAAGGTAACGTACATCATAAAGTTCTTCCAGTTCGTTGAGAATCGGGCGGGCCAGATCCATACAGGCCAGTGTTCCCGTCAGAACGATATCCCGCATTCCCCGCGGCCGAGCCGCCATCATGGCAAACGTGCCAACTGTCTGAAATACCATATTCAGCAGACCCAGCGCCAGGTCAGAGGCACCCGCGTTGTCGCTGATCTTTCCAAAGTTGGAGGCCGTGGTCTTGTTTTGCATGTTGGACAGCTGATCGTGAGTAATATCGCCGACAGCAAGATCCACATTGCCAAGATCTCCGCTTTTCGCCAGCTCAAGCAGATGAGAAAAGCTGTGAGAGGCACATAGCCGCTCACCCAGCCCAAGGATCGTACCGCCGCCGACACCGGTGCCGCAGACGTGATGGATCTCTCCGTCGGAAACACTCGTAATGGCAGTGCCGGTACCCATGCTGACCACAATGCACTTTTCCAGCCCGGAAATATATCGGCCGCCCAGGCCGATGGCACGAAACTCATCCACCTTCCGGGTTGGAATGCCATAGATCTGCTGGCCCTGAAGGAAAGATGAGCCCACCCCGGTGAACATCACCTTGTCCACGCTGGTCAGGTTCAAGTGCCAGTCCGTAAGAAACTTGCCAAATGCGCCATACGCAGAAGTCACAGGGTCGGAGGCGCGGACGGAACAGGCACCCGCCAGCGAGCCGTCCTGAAGCCCAACGATCTTGGTTGTGCTTCCTCCGATATCGATACCGATCATATAAGCCATGAAAAAGGTACCTCCTCTTGCGAGTGCCGGCAGGAGGGCCGGCGTGATTGCCGCCGGCGTTTCATGCCGGCGGCAAGGCGGCAGCCGCTCTGCGCAGTACACAGCGGCCACAGGACAGGAAAGCAGGCTGTGCTTAAAACTCCGCCGTGCCGACGGTGCGCGGGAACGGCAGCACGTCGCGGATGTTGCCCGCGCCGGTGAGGTACATGATCAGGCGCTCAAATCCCAGGCCGAAGCCGGCGTGCTTTGTGCCGCCATATTTGCGCAGCTCCAGGTACCACCAATAGTTCTCGCGTTCCATACCGCCGTCATCGATGATCTTTTCCAGAACCTCGAGCCGCTCCTCACGCTGGCTGCCGCCGCAGAGCTCGCCGATGCCGGGCACCAGCAAATCGCAGGCGGCAACGGTCTTTCCGTCGTCGTTGCGGCGCATATAAAAGGCCTTAATCTCCTTGGGATAATCGGTGACAAATACCGGCTTTTTATAGATTTTCTCGGTAAGATACCGCTCGTGCTCTGTCTGCAGATCGCAGCCCCAAAAGACCGAATATTCAAAGTTTTCCTTGTTCTTTTCAAGCAGCGCAACCGCTTCGGTATAGCTGACACGTACAAAGCTATCCTCAAAGGCGACCGCCTTCAGGCGCTCCAGAAGGCCGTTGTCCAAAAATTGATTGCAGAAAGACAGCTCCTCCGGGCAGGTATCAAGGACGTACCGGATCACATATTTGATCATCGCCTCTTCCAGATCCATCACATCGTTGAGATCTGAAAAGGCAATCTCAGGCTCAATCATCCAAAACTCTGCCGCATGTCGGGTGGTGTTGCTGCACTCGGCACGAAACGTCGGGCCAAAGGTATAGGTCTTTCCGAATGCCTGCGCAAATATCTCGGCCTCCAGCTGGCCTGACACGGTAAGGTTCGCGGACTTTCCGAAAAAATCCTTGGTATAATCGGGCTTGTTATCCATGCCGCGGGGCACGCTGTCCAGGTCCAGCGTGGTCACCTGAAACATTTCCCCGGCGCCCTCTGCATCACTGGCGGTGATAATCGGCGTATGGGCATAGATGAACCCTTGCTCCTGATAAAACTTATGGATAGCAAAGGCAGTCGCGCTGCGGATGCGGAAGATCGAATGGAAGGTGTTCGTCCGCGGGCGCAGATGCTGGATAGTGCGCAGATATTCCAGCGTGTGGCGCTTCTTCTGCAGCGGATAATCGGGCGGGCAGTCACCTTCCACCTCCAGCGCATCGGCCTTCAGTTCGACCGGCTGCTTCGGGTTGGGAGAGGAAACCATAGCACCGCGCACAATGACCGCGCAGCCCACGTTCAGCGACGCGGCGCGGGCATAACAGGGGTTCTCCGCATCGTAAACCACCTGTAAATTGCGAACGACAGAACCGTCGTTGAGCTCTACAAAAGCACAGGCCTTCACATCGCGGGCAGTACGGACCCAACCGCGAAGCTCTACCTGCTTTCCGATATATTCCTCCGGCTCGCGGAGAATTTCTTTCACCGTCGTAACGGACATATTTCATACCCTCTTTTCATTCGTTTGGCCCTCATCCACACCCGGCCGGAAGGGCGGCCTGGGAAGCGTCGTACGAGGCAAGAGGCCCGCGTGTGTTTACAACATTTCGCGCAGAGCCTTTGAAATCTGATCGGGGCAGCTGGTGGTCTTAAAGCCGCAGGTGATACCTTCCATACGATGGATGGCCTCCTTGACCTCCATTCCTTCGACCAGACCGGCGATGCCTTTCAGATTTCCATTACATCCGCCGACAACATCGAGCTTCTCGATCTTGCCGTCGGTTACTGTAATCTCATAACGCTGGGAGCAGACGCCCTTGGGATAATAGACTGCCGTCTTCGTCATGATATTCTCCTTATTTTAGATTCTCAATCGTTATTAATCTACCATACTATGCACACTTTGTCTATGCCGGATACATAGAAAACCGCGGACGGGCGCCCGTCCGCGGTATCATTTTTGCCAAATTCCGGGCTATCTTTCCAAAATCCCGCGCAAGGCCTCGACCGCCTGATCGATCTCCGGCCGGCCGACATCATTATTGGTCACCCACCGAATCGCGCCTTCCTCATATCCGCCAACCTTCACACCCTTTTCAAGCATCTTCTGCGGCAGGCTCTCAACCATCTTTTTCGGGGCGTCCACGCGGAAGAAAACCATGTTGATGTCCATCTGATCCCGCAGAACCGAAACGCCCGGGATGCTCTCCAGCCGATCAGCCAGATAGCGGGCGTTCTCATGATCCACAGACAGCCGCGCCGGCATTTCCTGAATGGCAATCAGGCCCGCTGCAGCCAGAATCCCGCACTGGCGCATGCCGCCGCCCAGCATTTTGCGGTATTTCCGAGCTTTGGAAACCACCTTGGCCGGCCCCGCAAAGATCGCACCGACCGGCGCGCACAGCCCTTTGGACAGACAGCAGCTCAGCGTATCGCAATTCTCTGTGATCTCCCGTACGTCGACGTTCAAAGAGGCCGCGGCATTAAACAGCCGTGCTCCATCCAGATGCACCGGAATCCGACGGCGGCGCGCCAGCTTATAAATCGCCTCCATGGTCTCCACCGGCACCACCCGCCCATTGGCCAGCGCGTTTTCCAAACAGATGAGGGCCGTCGGCGGCTCATGGATATCATCGGGACGAATGGCACTTTTGATCATTTCAAGATCCGGCATACATCCGGGATAGTCAAGGATCCGCTGGTTGACGCCGGACAACACCGCCGCGGCGCCCCCCTCGTGCATGTGGATATGGGCATGCGCACCGACGATGATCTCATCTCCGCGCTGGGTCTGCGCCATAATGCCCAGCTGATTTCCCATCGTGCCGCTGGTGACAAACAGCGCCGCCTCTTTGCCCAGAATCTCCGCCGCCACGCGCTCCAGCTCGTTGACCGTCGGGTCATCCTGATAGACATCGTCGCCAACAGGCGCCTGATACATGGCGTCGCGCATGGCCTGTGTCGGTTGTGTTACCGTATCGCTGCGAAGATCGATATAATGAGACTGCTCTTTCATAAACTCACCTCATTTGTGAATTTTTTTATCAGAGACATTATAACACGACGGTATTCAATTGACAACCGCGGCCGCAGGCGGTATTCTAAAATAAGAACGATTTCTCCGGGAGGCGCGTATATGAAAGAGCAGGAAATACTTCGGCAAATCATCGACAGCTGTGACGAAGCGCTGCTGGACGTGTTCCTTCGCCGAATGGAGATCTCTCTTCAGGCGGCGCAGGCGCATCTTGAACATCAGGACACGCCAATCTATGACCCGGCGCGCGAAAAAGCCGTGCTTGAACATGTGACCTCCGGCCTGTCACCCGAGCTGACCATCCGCGCCCGTTCCCTATGGTCCTCTCTGCTGCGGATGAGCCGCGGCCGTCAGTATCGCTATGTGATCACTCATGACCCATCCTTTACATTACAGCATGAGCGGGATCTTCTACCTTCCATGCCCGAGGGGACCGTGCTCTGTCCTTCCAATATGTGCCGCGAAGTATCTTCCTCTCTCCATATGGAGGCTTCGCCGTGCCATTCCACTGCCGCTGCTCTTGAAGGTTTGGTGAATGGAAAATATGAGCGGGCCGCCGTTTTGGTGGGCAGCTATTACGAAACCGAATGGCTGTACAGTATGATCTATAATCAGCCGGTATATATCAACGCCCTGACGCCCGCCGGCGATGGGCAGATGGTGGCACTTATGTCGCGCAAGCTGATTAACGCACCGGAAAACTGTATCCTCAGCGTAGCCTTTGCTATCCGGATGGACCGTCGCGGTGACCTGGCACAGGCGCTCTCGGTCTTTTCTGAGGCCGATTTGAACGTGGAATATTTCCGTGTCAAGACTCATAATATTGCCGCCGACGATGAGCAGCGCATCAATATCGTATTTGCGGAGCTGTCCGGCAAACTGACGTCCACGGATACCCGTGCCGCGCTGCTCCAGCTACAGGAGGAACGGCCCTTTTTCCGTGTTATCGGCTACCGTATCAGCGTGCTGGATCACTGATATGCAGCCGCGAGAATTGCTGGAGTTTCTCCATCTGATCGAGCCCCTGAAGACCAATACGCGGCACAGCGTCACCGCCGCCGGCGTCCCGGAAAGCGTCGCAGCCCACTGTTGGCGGCTGGCGACGCTCGCTCTCCTGCTGGAGGGTGAGCTTCCGCAGGTAGATATCAATAAAGTGATCCAAATGTGCCTGATCCATGATTTTGGTGAGGCCGTCACCGGGGACATCCCGTCTTTTCTGAAGACCGGGGACAATCAGCTGCAAGAGCAGTTGGCGGTCTTCAAGCTGATCTCCCTTCTGCCCGATCCCCAGCATGAGCGGCTTTATCGGCTGCTGGATGAAATGGACGCGCAGGTCACGCCGGAGGCGCGGGTCTGGAACGCCCTCGACAAGATGGAGGCCGTTCTGCAGCATAACGAGGCGCCCCTTTCCAGCTGGCTGCCCCTGGAACGGGAGCTACAGCAGACCTACGGCGCAGCAGAAGCGGAACCGTTTCCTTTTTTGGCTGCCCTCCGGACGGAACTTCTGCGGGATACGCAGGAAAAACTGAAAGCAGAAAAAGATGGAACTACCCTTTGAAAACATAACGGTCCTGGATGAACAGGCTTGGCGGGCTGCAACGACCGCAAGTTTTGTTCTCTTCGGCCGGAAAAACACCCGCATTCTCAGCTTTGTCCTTTATCTGGCCGGGCTGGTCGCAGTCATTCTCCCGCTGAGCCGCGGAAATACAGACGGAGAATTGATAGGGTTTCAGATCTTTGCCGCAGTGGCCTATGGATTGTTCGTTGTTTTTTTCTGGCGTCGCAGCGAGCGTAAGATCATACGCCGTATGACGAAGACGAACATGAAAAACGCCGCGGCAATCGGGCTGGAAATGCGTTTCACCTTTGGCAAGGATGCTTTCACCACCGATGACGGCAGCAGCTATTCAGTGCACAAGTATAGCGTACTAACTGCTCTGACCGAAACAAAAGACTATTTCATCCTGTTTCAGGGGAAGGTTCTCTGCTTCATACTTTCGAAAACTGCTTTTCCCGATGATGGGGTAGCGCACTTTCGCACCTTCATCTGTGAAAAATGCAGATTGCCCCTTCGGATGGTAAAAATGTAAAATTATATCAGGGCCCGCTGCAGAAGCAGCGGGCCCTGGCTTATATCCTATCTTTATCTATTCATTTTCTTATTTTCAGAACAGCCTCCGCTTGGCCGCCAATCCGGTGGGCGTAACGGCAAGCCCCCCCTCAGCGGTCTCCCGGATGCAGGAAGGCATAGCGCAGCCGATCTGATACATGGCATCAATGACCTCATCCAGCGGAATAAAACTTTCGATCCCCGCTAACGCCATATCAGCGGCAGAAATCGCGTGGATCGCCAGGATCCCGTTGCGCTTGACACAGGGCACTTCCACCAAGCCGGCCACCGGATCACAGGCCAGCCCCAGCAGGTTTTTCAGGGCCAGCGCCGCGGCATGACTGCACTGGCGCGGCGTTCCGTCCAGCACCTCACACAGCGCTGCGGCCGCCATGGCGGCTGCCGTACCGCATTCCGCCTGGCACCCGCCCGCCGCACCGGAAATGGTGGCCCGGGTGGCCACGACTGCCCCGACGCCACCGGCCGTCAGCAGAGCGTTAACTGCCTCCCGGTCGCTGAACCCATATTCCTCCTGTGCCGCCAGAAGAACGCCGGGGAGGATTCCCGCCGCTCCGGCAGTCGGTGCCGCTACGATAATGCCCATGGCAGCGTTATACCCACTGGTAGCCAGCGCATAGGCCATCGCCTTGGAAGGGAAGCCACCGAGCAGGCTCTTATGATCGCGGAGATGACTGTAATACTTTGCGGCGTCGCCGCCGGTCAGGCCGGAAACAGACCGGAGATCGGAAGCGATACCTGCCATGGCGGCGTTCTTCATCACCTGCCATGCCCGGCTCACCCGGTTACGAATCTCCTCCGCTGTCTCCCCGGAATCGCTCTGCTGCTCATGCAGAACCACCTGCCAAATCGGCTGATTATTTTTTGCGGATTCATCCAGAATCTGATCCATGCTTTGCAGTTCCATATGGTTCCTCCTCAGAACTTGGGCAGCGCAACCACGTCAAACACGCTTCCCACAGTCCGCAGCTGGGCAACGGTATTTGGGTCCACCGGGACGTCGGTTTCCACGACGGTGATAACGTCACCTTCGCGCCGCGCACGGGAAAGATGTAGGTTGCCGATATTATAGCCGCTGCTGGAAAGCGTATGCGCGATCTCTGCCAACACGCCCGGCATATCCCTGTGAAAGATGATCAGCGTATCATACGTACAAGAAACGCTTACTTCAAATCCGTTGATTTCCTGCAATCGGATCGCGCCGCCGCCCACGGAACAGGCACGGAGCTTAACCTGCCGCTGGGCGTTTTGCGCCCGGATCACAACGGTATTGGGATGAAATCTGGGATCTTCCGCCGTGTCGATTTCAAACTGCATGCCCCGGAATTCCGCCAGCTGCAGGCTTTCCCGTATTTTTTCATTATCGGTATTAAAACCGAGCAGACCGCCGACAACCGCCTTGTCGGTGCCGTGGCCTTTATAGGTCTCAGCAAAGGAACCGTAAAAGGTGATTTTCGCCTTTTTAACATCGCCGCCCAACAAAAGGCGGCAGGCCAGCCCGATCCGCACTGCACCGGCGGTATGAGAAGAGGATGGGCCGATCGTAACCGGTCCCAGAATATCAAACAGATTATATGCCATCATATCATCCTTCCGATCACACTGTCATCCCGCACAAAGCAGGGTGGCTGTTTCTTTCTCAGACAACGGAAGTCCCCCACCCGACGATGCCGCAGGAAAGCGGCAGTCTCCACCTTTGCCGGACGGTCACGGGAAAATGCCGCGGATGCGTTTTGCCTCACACAGGCGCTCCAGTGAAAGCAGATAGGCGCTCATGCGCAGGGAAACATTGCGCCGCGTGGCATTTTGCCACACTTCATCAAACGTTTTCAGAATCAGGCTTTTGAGCATCCGGCCGACCTCGTATTCATCCCACATCAGTGACTGAATGTTCTGCACCCGCTCAAAATAAGAAACAATGACTCCGCCCAACGTGCTTACCAAATCAGGTACCACCGGTATTCCACGCTCTTCCAGCGTGTCATGCGCGGCAGCGGTAAGCTGTGCGCTGCCGCATTCCAGCACCATACCGACATCCACTTCCGCTGCATTTTCCGCCGTCAGAAGCACGGAAGCAGCGCAGGGCAGGAGAATATCGCATTTGCAGGAAAGAACCGCCTCCCGCTCCGCATGCGAGACGCCAGAGGCCCGATAATCGCAGAGAGAGCCGCCGCCCTGTTTAAACTCGCACAGCTCGGGTACGTCCAGCCCGCCCTGGCAAAGTACCGCCCCTGTGCTGTCACTGAGAGCAACCAGTTTGATACCCTCTTCATACATGGCCCGGGCCGCCGCACGGCCCACCTTGCCAAAGCCGGCCATGGCCGCCGTGCAGCGTTCCCGCGGCAACTTGAGCCGTTTCATCGCCTCGCGCAGGACATATATCGCGCCCTGCCCCGTAGCATCGGCCCGTCCCCGGCTTCCACCCAGCGCCACCGGTTTTCCGGTTACGATACCCGGCACGGCACAGCCTGCCATCATGCTGTAGGTATCCATGATCCAACCCATGATCTCATGATCGGTGCCCACGTCGGGGGCGGGAATGTCCAGGTCCGGCCCGATGATCGGCAGGATCATAGCCGTATAACGGCGGGTCAGCCGCATCAGTTCGCTGACGCTCAGGTTCCGCCGATCCACGGCAACGCCGCCTTTCGCGCCGCCAAATGGCAGCCCTGCCAGCGTGCACTTTAACGTCGTCAGGCCGGCCAGGCCGCGCAGATCCTCCTGGCAGACATCCGGATGAAAGCATACGCCGCCTTCATACGGCCCCAGCAGGCTGGAATGCTGCACTCGATATCCCTCAAACAGCTTGACCGTCCCGTCATCCATTTCTACGGGAATGGAGACCCGCAGTTCCCGTTCCGGATATTTGGAAAACTCGTACTGGGTACGCGTCAACCCCAGCATCTCTGCCGTACGGTCGACTGTCTCCGCAAAGCTGCGGTAAATCTCGCTCATGCTTCCGCCTCCTTGGACATTTTGCATATTTATTTTATTCAATTTTGTTTGTTTCGCCAGTTTCCCTTAAATTGCGTCAAAAAACTGCGAATATGCAGTTAGTATACCACAAACCCCGTCTTCGATGCAAGCAGACGGGGTTTGTGGTATATGCATATAATCTAATAGCAATAATTGTGACTATTGCTCTGAAAAGTCTAACGATATATTTCCCATGTCACATTCGACGAGTAACGTGCGGGGTCCGCTGCCACCGGATTGCACATTACTCGCACCCATACCAACCTTGCATGTCACAATATAGCTGTCCTGCACACCTGCCAGCGTGCCTTCAATCGAACCCGCATCAGCCTCCAGCGTGAGCTGCTGATAGTCCACCCCGTCAAGCTCGACAGTACCCATATCACAATTCAGGTTCAGGCTTTCGCCCGCGGTATCCTCCAGCGTAATACTGCCCATTGAGCAATCCAGTTTCAATGAACCGGCTGTACTATCGGATACCGAGATGTCGCCCATATCAGCAGTAATCCTCATATCACCCGTACAGTCAGAGACCTGAATGCTCCCCATGTCCGCAGAGAGTTCCATTGAGCCCGAGCAGCCGGATACCGAGATGCTTCCCATATCCGTGTCCACATCGTATTCTGCCGTATAGTTCATCGGCACACGTATAGTAATCGCGTAATGTGTGTTGGAAAGGTCTTTCAGGTCGTGATGATATGCCGGATACTTGAGCTCCAACTTGCCGTTTTCCAATGTGATGTCGCAGCGCCAGCCGTCACGGTCGTAATAAGTAAGCTCAAGATCCTGCCGCTCTTCTGCGATCAGCTCCACGGGAAAAACAGGACTGCTGATATTAATGGATTTCAATTCCTCCGGGCTGTACGTCTGCGTCGTGGCGGTCATCCGAGAATCGCTTTCAACTGCATCCACGAGCTGGTCAATACTGCTCTGCTGCCCGGCCTCTCCGGCAGCGGGCGTCTTCCCGATATGGATATTCAGCGCCGGCAGAATGCACAGTACGATTACCGCACATAGCGCTGCACCGCACAGCACCCAGACCCAGCCTGGCACGTCCTTCCGGTGCTGCCTGCTCAGCGGGTGCGGGCGCTGGTCGTTTGCCGCATCCTCCGGCGCAGGAAGCGAACCGATGGCCTGTTCCTCTGCCTCTCCTGCTTCCATCGCATCTGCGATCAGCTCGTCGTAGTATTCAACAGTCCTGCGCATTTCTTCCTCCGGCATATCGGCCATGGCCCGCCGCAGCCGCTCGAAGTATTCATTTTTTGTCATCGTACTGCGCCTCCCTGATATACTCATATACGGTCATCACCGACCGCCATTCTTCCAGAAACACGCTTACCCGCCTGCGGCCTGTTTCCGTGATACGGTAATATTTCCGCAGGCGTCCGTTATAAGGTTCCTCCCGAACCGACAGGAGGTTTGCCGCCTCCAGCCGCCGCAGGATCGGATAGAGCGTTGACTCGGAAATCTCCACATATGGTGATACGTCCCGAATGATACGATAGCCATAAGAGTCTTCCTTTAAAAGAGAGGCCAGCACACAAACCTCCAGCAGGCCGCGTTTCATCTGTACATCCATGCAATGCCCCCTCTCACACAATACTATATATCGCGCAGTATTTATTGTCAATATCCCCCGTACTTTTTCAGCTGCTGTAATAAAAAATGGCGGGGCCCATGATGGATGCCTCGCCATTTTTTGTTAATCACTTTTATGGTTCATTTTTGCCACTTCTTCCGCGCTTTTTGCGGTCATTTGAACCCAGGAGGGCCGAAACCCGCATTTAATCGCGTTCCGCACCGACCGGATGTTCGACCAAGCGGCACAATAAAAAGGAACCCTGTCCCGGTGCAGGATCTCAAGGGCCAGCCGGCTCGTCAGCGCAGAGGCGATCCCCTGCCGCCGATATTCCGGCAGAACGTCGATCCCGATCTGCCACATTGTGTCACAGTCGGCGGAGCAACCCGCCAAACCGATCAGCCGACCGTTATCGTAGGCTCCCACGCCCAGAACATCAAGCTGCTTCCGCCGCTCGCACAGGGCGTTGCTCCATTCCCCGGTATAGAGGCCGGAAAAATCTTCGGACGTCAGAAGCTCCGTCCGATATCTGCAGCGCTGCTCCGTCAGGGCATTCACATCCGGCAGAAAATACTCTGCCATGAAGCAGATACACATATTCCTTTTCTGCAGCGCGTTGTTCAGAACGTGCAGATTCGGTGTTTCAAAGCAGTGCTCCGGTGCAAAGCTGCTCAGATAATTTTTGACCTCTCCCTCAATTTCCGTGCTGACCGACGCTACGACATTGATTCCATAGGACGTCAGATCACAGTAGAAAGGTAACGTCAGGTATTTCCGTGCCGCAGGGTTCGGCACTGAATGGACGATCACGTTGTCCTCCCTGCAAAAATCCGACGGCGCGCAGTTTGAGTCAACAGAGCTCTGATGCATGGCGATATCCAGTATTTCAGAATTATTCATCATTTTCCTGTCTTTCTGTCGGCGGCGAAATCACCAGGCTCACCGCACTGCACTTATGCTTCTGTTTATCCGTTCCGCTCGGCATAGTCTACCATGGATTGCAGACCTGGAATATCCCATCTCGATGTGCAGGGGCCGCTGCGTACCAGATGAAAGGCAGTAAGACCCAACGCCCTGGCCCCATCGGCCTCCGGTTCATAGTCGTCTACATAGAGGCTTTCCTCTTCCGCAGCCCCTAACGTATGTAAAGCCGCCCGGTAAATGCGCTCGTCGGGCTTCATAGCGCCTACCAGGCTGGAACAGGTAAAGCTCTCAAAATAGTCTGCGATTCCCACGGCCCGAAGTGTCAGTTCCAGTGAGGGGGAGGTGTCGGAGATGACGCCCATTCTGTATCCATGATTACGAAAATACTCCAGCGCGTCAATTGTATCCGGCCATAGCATATGGCCGCGCAGCCAGGTGCCCCGATGCAGAATCCACGCCTTTTCTTCCGGCAGATCGGTGACGCCCTCCTCCCGCAGCAGGCATACCCAGTAACGGAGCCAGAAGGTAATCTCCTCTTCAACACTCTTCAGCCCTGTTTTCGGGTAACCTGCAGCCGTGAACAGCCGCATCATCCGGTCGTAATCCATGCGGTATTCCCGACCGCTCCAGCCCTCAATTTCCGCCTTTTTCCATGCCTCTGTCTCTGGCTTTGAACGGGTCAGGACGCCGTCCCGATCAAAAAAAACATATTTATATTTCATAGCCAGTGAAGCGCCTGCAGCGCGGCGGCAAAAAAGCGGCAAAAGCCTTGGTTCTGCGCGATGTCATCGGTCTGATACGCGCCGAGGTCATAGTAATACTTTCCGCTGTGTGGCTCGACCGACAGGCAATCAAGCGGAAAGCCCGACTGACGTCTGGGATGCGGCGTATCCACCAGCAAAAAGCGCTCGCCTGCCAGGTCGTCGCTCATGCACTCAAAGCGGCGGGTTCCGTCGGCAATAAAGCATACCGCGTTTTTATAACTGGCACGCAGCGGGCCGTGTTTCCGTGCTAGAGCGGCATAATACGTCGTCATCTCGTCATCATTGAGCACCTTCCCGCCAACACGGCGAACATGGACGCCGGGCTGCAGCTCATCGGGCAGATTCTCAAAATAAAGCCCCGAATCACAGGCGAACACCGGCCTTTCAAAGGCGCGAAAACAAGTCTCCGCCTTAATCCGTGCGTTTTCCTGCGGCGTTGCACCGCTTTCCAGTACGGCGGGAAGAGAAAGGGAAAGGTCGGACGGGCCAATCACGCGGACCGGCAGTCCGGCCAGTGCTCGGCGCATAGAGACAAGCTTTGCGGGGTTCCCTGTGCCATAGAGCAGCTCAATCATCAATTTTCTCTCCTATGTAGACCGATCTCCCCGTTTTTATCGGGGAGATCGGTTTTTATATCAGTTCAGAAAATCCTTCCGTTTCGTGCTGCGGCTGGGATGACGCAGTTTGCGCAGGGCCTTCGCCTCGATCTGACGGATGCGTTCGCGGGTGAAGTTGAATTCCTTGCCGACCTCCTCCAACGTACGGGTACGGCCGTCTTCAATGCCGAACCGCAGGCGAAGTACCTTTTCCTCCCGGGGGGGCAGCGTCTTGAGTACATCGACCAGCTGTTCTTTCAGCATTGTAAAAGATGCCACCTCCGCCGGCTCGGGCGCGTCATCGTCGGGGATAAAGTCACCCAGATGACTATCCTCTTCCTCGCCGATCGGCGTTTCCAGACTGACAGGTTCGAGTGCGATCTTCAGAATGTCGCGTACTTTCTGCACCGGCATGCTCATTTCCGCGGCGATCTCCTCCGGGCTCGGATCATGCCCCAGCTCCTGCAGAAGCTGCCTGGAAACGCGGATGACCTTGTTGATTGTCTCCACCATATGTACCGGGATACGGATAGTGCGGGCCTGATCCGCAATGGCGCGGGTGATCGCCTGACGGATCCACCATGTGGCATAGGTTGAAAACTTATAGCCCTTGGTATAATCGAATTTTTCGACCGCCTTGATCAGACCCAGGTTGCCCTCCTGGATCAAATCAAGAAACATCATACCGCGGCCCACATACCGTTTGGCGATGGAGACCACCAGACGCAGGTTAGCTTCCGCCAGCCGCTGTTTGGCACGCGCATCTCCCTCGAGCATCCGCTTGGCCAGTTCAATCTCCTCGTCGGGGCTGAGCAAATCGACCTTGCCGATCTCCTTGAGATACATGCGTACCGGGTCGTCGATGGCAAGGCCCTCGGCGATGACATTGGTATCGGCCAGCTCTTCCTCGGGGATTTCCTCAACATCTTCCAGAAAATCCTCGGTCTCTATGACCGGGGGCTCTTCCAGCAGATCTTCGTCTTCCACGGCGATATCGATATCCATTTTTTCCAGGGCTTCAAAAAATTTGTCCTGCTGTGCGCTGTCCAGTTCCAGCTCATCAATCGCGGTATTGATCTCCTTCATCGTGATCTTACCGTTTTTCTTACCATATTCCAGCAGGTCGCGCAAAATCTGCTGCTTGCTGGGGGCGGGCGTCTGGTTGTTGTCATTCGCGGGCACGCTCATTTCGGTTCCTCCCTATATCTTCCTTTAGCCGCGGTAAGGCTGCGGAACAACTCATCATCATCCCCGCCTACGCGTTTTTTATATTCTTTCTTTATGATTGCAATGCAGTCATCGAGTGCCTCCCGGCTGCCGGCGGCTTTGACGGGGGATGCCAGGATGTCGGAAAGCCGACGGCTTTCCCTATCTTCCAGGTCGGTCATACAGGCTGCCGGTGAGAGTTCAAGTCCCGCATCCATCCGTTCCAATGCCCTGTGGTAAATTTTCGCCAGAAATTCGGAAGAAAACTCCTCCGGCGTCACGCGGGGCCTTGTATATTCCATCAATTTTCGGTCACATAGCGCCGCCGCCAACAGGTTTTCTTCCGCCACGCCTGAAGCAGGGTTTTCATAACGAAGCTCCCGTTCCTCCGGCTGGATCAAACGAACCGGACTCTGCGCCTCGCGCTCTCTGCGGACGCGTTCCTTCCGTGCCGCCCGTCCATCGACGCGCCGAACTTCCAGCAACATACTCTCCGGTGAGACGCCGGCCTCCTGCGCTGCACCACGGGCAAAAATTTCTCGCTCCACCTCGCTCTGAAGCGATGCGATATATGACGCCGACTCCTTCAGATATGCGATTCGCTGTTCGTCGACTGCAAGATCGTATTTCGTCCGAATCTCTGCCATACGGTATTGTCCGTCGGTCTGCGGGCTATCGAGCAGCCTGCGGAAAGAGTCTGCCCCGTTTGCCCGGATATAATCATCTGGGTCCACTTTGGCAGGTTTTCCGTCGCTGTCCAGTACCACGCGGCCCTGCACGTCCCGTTTGGGCGGCAGCCGCAGGACCCGTACCTGCAAATTTGCGGCGTTTAAGATATCGATGGCCTTTTCCGTGGCCTTTTTCCCGGCCGCGTCAGCATCGTAGATGACGACGACTTCCTGAGTGTATTTACTCAGAAGCCGGGCCTGGTCGGCGGTCAGTGCCGTCCCGCAGGATGCCACCGCACTGTCGAATCCGGCCTGATGCAGAGAAATCACATCTACATTGCCTTCGCACAGAAGAAACCGCTGCGCTTTGCTCATCTTGGCTAAATTGAGCCCATACAGCGTTCGGCTTTTGCTGTAGACCAGCGTATCGGGGCTGTTGATGTACTTTCGTCCGCCGCCGTCGCCCTTAAGTACTCGTCCGCCAAAGGCGACAACATCGCCGCGGACATCAATGACGGGAAACATGATGCGGTCACGGAAAAAATCGTACAGGCCGCCCTTTTGACCCCGGCTACATAAGCGGGCATCTTCCAGCTCAGCACGGGAAAAGCCCTTCCGCTCCATAGCAGTCAGCAAACCATCCCACCGGTCCGGGGCATAGCCCAGGCCAAAGCGGGCAACCGTCGGTGCTGTGAGACCGCGGCGGGCAAGATAGGCGCGCGCCTCTGTACCTTCTTCCGACAGCAGCACTTCCCGGTACCAGCGGGCGGCCTCTTTGTTCAGCTCCAGCAGGCGTCTGCGCCGGGCACGGGCCTTTCCCCCGTCGTAATCATCCTCCGGCACGGTCATACCGCACAGGTCGGCCAGCTTGGCCACCGCATCAAAAAAGGTTAAATTTTCAATTTTGCTGATAAACTGAAGGGCGTTGCCGCCCTCTCCGCAACCAAAGCATTTGAAAATCTGCTTCTGCGGATTCACATGAAAGGAAGGCGTTTTCTCATTGTGAAACGGGCAGCAGGCCCAGTAATCGCTTCCTTTTTTTACAAGATGTACATACCGGCCGACTACATCGACAATGTCAGCCCGGTAAATCAGTTCATCCAGAAAATTCTGTGGAAGGGCCATCCCGTCCTCCTCTCCCCGAAATACATCTGTGCCGTCTGCGGATCTTTATATCTTGCTCCAGAATTTCGGAATAAACAGCTCTTCAAATTTTGCCACGGCAAACCGATCGGTCATGCCGGCGATATAGTCGCAGACAGCGACGCTGTCGCCGTCAGTTCCCGCGATAAAGCGGTATTCAGGCGGCAGCTCTTCCACATGTCCAATGAAATAAGCATAAAGCGCCTTGAGAATATCAATGCCGCGGCCCTCTTCGCCCTTGGCGACCGGGTTCTTATACACACGTTCGAACAAAAATTGGCGCAGCTCCTCCATGGCGTCGGCATCGCCGGGGTACATTCCGATCATCCCTGTTTCGAGCCCGAAGTGTACCATTGCCAGTACCAGCGTATTAATCCGTGCACTGTGGCTCCCACCCAGCCGCGTCTGCAATGAGGAGGGAACCGACGCCTCGGTCAGTACGCCGGCGCGGACGGCGTCATCCAGGTCATGGCTGATATAAGCGATCCGGTCGGCCCAATGGACAATCCGCCCCTCTTTGGTATCTGCAGGCTTGTCCCCCGTATGACAGCGGATACCGTCCATCGTCTCAAAGGTCAGGTTTAGTCCCTTTCCCTCGTTTTCCAGCACGCGGACGACGCGGACGCTCTGCTCGTTGTGCTCAAAAGGGCGGCCGCTGGCTTCGGTCAGCGCACGCTCGCCGGCATGGCCGAAGGGCGTATGCCCAAGATCGTGGCCCAGAGCCACCGCCTCCGTCAGATCCTCGTTCAGGCGAAGGGCCCGTGCCACCGTCCGGGAGATCTGGGAGACCTCCAGCGTATGCGTCAGACGTGTACGGTAATGGTCTCCTTCCGGCGACAGGAACACCTGGGTCTTATGCTTCAGCCGGCGGAACGCCTTGCAGTGAAGGATACGGTCGCGGTCGCGCATATAGCAGGTACGCAAACCGTCCGGCGGTTCTTTTCGCTCACGCCCGCAGGAAGCGTCCGAAAACGCCGCGCCCGATGACAAATTGCGTCGTTCTGCCTGCTCAAATTCCTCTCGAAGCTCCACTCCGTCTCCCCCCTTTCCGTCCCCGTCTTTCTTGCTCTATACTATAATACGAAAAAGACCGCGGCAATCCTTTTTTACCGCAGCCGTTTGGCAAACATTTTTTCGCCTAGGTAAACCGGTTTCAGCCGTCCGCTGGTCAGATCGGCCATCTGTGTTTCAAACCGTGTCTGCTCCGCCGACGGAAGCAAAACTTCCAGCACAACCTGTTCGCCATATTCCGTCCCGCTCTCTTCCGCGTCCAGCATGGGCAGCGCCCTCCGTACGGGTTCCAACAAATCATATGGGCAGACCAGCTGCAGATGTGCGTACGGCAGCATTTCCGCGATTCCAGCCGCATCCACCGCCATCTTGGCGGCCCGGGCATAGGCCCGCGTCAGCCCGCCGGCACCCAAAAGCGTCCCGCCAAAATATCGGGTGACCACACAAAGGACATCGGACAGTTCCTCCCTGCGCAGCACCTCAAGCGCCGGCATCCCCGCCGTGCCCTGAGGCTCTCCATCATCGGAAAAGCGTACTGCACCGGCATGCAGGATATAGGCCCAGACGTTATGGCTGGCATCCCAATGCTGCTTTCGCAGGGACTTGAGCTTTTCAATCGCCGTTTCCTCCGTCTCTACTGGAAACAGGCGGCCGATAAACCGGGATTTTTTTTCCGTAAATTCAGCCGCTCCCACCCCTGCAGGAACTTTATAGGGTTCCATTTTCGCCCTCCGGCAGAAAATCGCGGATTCGCCCATAGGTGCGTTCGTCCACAATGGCTTCCACAGCAATGCCCTCCGGCATATATTCGGTTTTCTTCACGTTCGCATCGCGATAGAGCAGGTCCAGCGTCTGCGCGGCGTCATAAGGAAGCAGAAACGCAACTTGCCGCAGGCGCTGACCCAATACCTGGCAAATTCGCTCGATCAATGCGTCCAGTCCGACACCGCGAAGCGCGGAGCAGTACAGCGCATCGGTTTCCCGCGGCAGCCGATCGTCCCGCAGTTTGTCGCATTTGTTGAATACCACAATCCGCGGCGTCTCTGCCGCACCCAGTTCGTTGGCCAGCTTTTCCACAACCTCGGCCTGCAGCCGCCAATTTTCATCAGATGCATCGATGACGTGCACCAGCACGTCGGCATAACTCAGCTCTTCCAGCGTGGCACGAAAGGCATCCACCAGATGGTGAGGCAACTTGCGGATAAATCCTACGGTATCGGAGATTAAAACATCACCCAGCAGATCGGTGTGCAGCAGCTTTGTCGTAGGGTCCAGCGTGTCGAACAAACGGTCGGCGGCATGGACGTCTGCGCCGGTCAATGCATTGAGAAGGGTCGACTTTCCAGCATTGGTATAGCCGATGATACAGATTAACGGAATCTCGGTCTTTTCCCGGCGGCTGCGCTGGGTGGCGCGAACACGCCGGACGGCCGTCAGGTCCTCGGTGAGCTTCTGGATTTTCCGCCGTATATGGCGGCGATCGGTCTCAAGCTGTGTTTCACCCGGGCCGCGGGTACCGATGGGGCTGCTCCCGCCGGCGGCCGTCTGCCGCACCAAGTGGCTCCACATACCGGTAAGACGCGGCAGCAGGTACTGATACTGGGCCAGTTCCACCTGCAGCTTGCCCTCCGCCGTGCTGGCCCGATCAGCGAAGATGTCCAGAATCAACGCATTCCGGTCAATGACGCGGCAGCTGAGTGCCTCCTCCAGCGCGCGGCCCTGTGAGGGAGAAAGCTCGTTGTCAAAGATCACAAGGTCGATCTGATTATCAGAAATCATCTGCTTAAGCTCAGCACATTTCCCCTCGCCGATAAAGGTGCGGGGATCAGGGCTATGGCGGTTCTGCATAGCGGTAAGGACGGTTTCACCGCCTGCGGTCTTCACTAGTTCCGCAAGCTCCGCCATCGTATCCGCGTCCGAATTATCGAAATCCATGAGCCCGGGGCAGGCGACCCCCACCAGCAGCGCGCGGCCCCGGACATCCTCTCGTTTTTCGATCAAGCAAACTCCCCCGTTATAAAAATACCGCTGCGGCCCATTTTTGTTGTTAGAACAATGTATGGGCCGCCTTTATTTATCCCCAGGTTATGGCAGAGATAACCTTGCCGCCCTCGTTTTTTGTATTGCCGCGTACGTCTATGCACGCTCCAGATAAGATAGCGACATTCCCGGAAAACTGATAAAACACGGCGCCTGATTTCAGGCGCCGCATCCCATGTCTTCTTATTTCTGATCCATGTTGAAACGCTTTTTGAACCGATCCACGCGTCCGCCGGTATCGACCAGCTTCTGCTTTCCGGTGAAAAACGGATGACAGTTGCTGCAAATTTCAACGCGGATGTTACCCTTGGTCGAACCCGTCTGGAATTCGTTGCCGCAGGCACATTTCACGGTTGTCACCTGATACTTGGGATGGATGCCTTCTTTCATTTCGTCTCACCTCGCATCGTTCAACTTTTAGCAACGCCTATCATACCATAATAGGCACTTTCATGCAAGTGTTTTTTTATGTTTTTACTTCAGATTTGAAAAAAAGGTTGACTTTTGCCTCTGAGTCACCGATAATTTACAAGGTAGCCACATCTTTTTAGGGTCCATCTGTTATGATATTCCAAAAGTCACTTTTGTGAGGTTGATACGACATGAGTAAAGAATTCACTTCCGGGGTCAGCCGGAAATCCGATGATGCCAAAACCAGCCTGTTTGTCAAGTTGATCCTGATTCTTACCGCTATCTGCATCGTGCTTGTTCTGGCATATTCCCTGATCAGCAGCACCGGCGCGCTCAAGCGCATGGCAACGGCTTATACCGTAGGCGATGAAAAAGTCAGCGCCATGGATATGAGCATTCATTACTACGACGTACGCAGCAATATGCTTAATCAGTACGGCGACCTGCTGCAATCTTATGGCTATACGCTGGATGCCACGCTGGACGCGCAGTCCTGCATCTTTGATTCCTCCAAGACCTGGAAAGAATATTTCCTGGAGTCCGCCAAGAGCCAGGCACAGCAGGTAGCCATCCTGTGTCAGGAAGGTAAGGCCGCCGGGTATGAAATGACCGATGCCGATAAGCAGAAGCTGGATGCCTATATCGCTTCTGTCGAAGAGGCCGCCGCCGGGTACAGCCTGAGTGTCTCCCGCTATCTGTCCGCCGTCTACGGTGCCGGCACGAAGCTTTCCGACGTGGAATCTCTGTATGAAAAGCGCTACTACGCCGCCGGCTATTACGATGTGAAAAACGCATCTTTTGAAGTGAGCGACGACGACATCACAAACTATTATAACGAGAATAAAGACCAGTACGATATGGTGGACGCCTATTATTACAGCTTCCCGTATACTGAGTATACATTTACCGAAGGTGCCGAGATCAAAGAAGGCGATCCCACCAGCGCCGAACAGGCAACCGAGATGACCGACGCCTCCAAACAGGCGGCAAAGGCCAAGGCCGATGCAGCCCTGGCCAATATCACCACTGCCGACACTTTTGACGCTGCTGTCAAGGCGGTTGCGGAAGATGAGGACTTCACCACTGGTCTCAAGTCCGGGCTGAAGCTGTCCGACATCTCTTCCACCGACCGCGGCAAGTGGCTGGCTGACGAAAGCCGCGCCCCGGGTGATACTACCGTTCTTGACAATACCACGGACAAGAGTTATGACGTAGTCCTGTTTGTCAGCCGTTACCGCGACACAACGCAAGCCGCTTCTGTCCGCCATATTCTTTTCAAGACCCAAACTGCAGCTTCGGATGCGACCGATGAAGAGAAGGCCTCTATCCAGGAAGCCAACGATAAGGTACTTGAGAATCTGAAAGCTCTTTGGCAGCAGTGGAAGGATGAGGGCGGCACAGAAGATCAGTTCGCCGCACTGGCTGAGGAGAAGTCCGAGGATACCGGCTCCAGCACTAACGGCGGCCTGTATGAGCACTTTGCTGAAGGCACCATGGTTACCTCTTTCAACGATTGGAGCTTTGATCCGGCCCGGAAGTATGGGGATACCGATATTGTCGAAAGTGATTATGGCTATCACCTGATGTACTTTGTCTCCAACGATGGAGATTACTGGTATTACAGCATCATGAATACGCTGAGAGACAATGCCTACAACGAGTGGTATGATGGAGTTTCCCCCAACTACGCAGCTTCTGTCTCCTCCTTCGGCATGAACATGGTTGCCTCCAACTGATCGCATAAGATTCATTAAGGCCGCACGGATCAATATATCCGTGCGGCCTTTTTATCTTTCCTCGATGCGGCATCGCCCGCTTAAGGTTAGTTCACACAAATTCAGGCAATCCCGACCTTGTCGCTCCGACGTTCCAAAAGGACCGTATCCCTCCATGCGCCATACTTGTCCCGCCCGATACGCTCACGAAAACCAACAACGCGGAAGCCGCACCGGACATGCAGCCGCAGACTTGCCGAATTCTCCCGCAAAATGGAGGATTGAAGCGTCCAGATTCCCGCCTTCTCAGAGCAGATTACGAGTGCGCGCAGCAGCGCGCTGCCAATCCCGAGTCTGCGGTATTTTTCCAATATATAAACACTGACCTCCGCTACGCCGGCATAGACCGGTCGGGAAGATACCGGCCTCAGCGCCGCCCATCCACGGATCTCACCTTCCTCTTCAGCCACCAGTCGGCATGCTTTCAGATGGGTAGAATCCCATTGTTTCCAGTTTGGACACTTTGTCTGAAACGTTGTATTCCCGGCGAAAAGTCCCTCCGTATAAATATGGGAAACGGCGTTCCAATCCGCAGGTTCCATTTTTCGAATGATCATAGTTTCGCCCCCTGCTTCACCGGCACGGCTGTGCCGGTCTCAATAAACCAGATTAATTTTTCTCGGACTGGCAGCCCGAAAACTTCTTCTGCCGCCCGTCCGTAGATCTGCAGCTGAAGCCGGTGCTCCTCCGCTTTTGCCGCTTCTCCGCCCGGAGAAACCCGATCACTTTTGAAATCAACTACCGTCAGTCCGCCATCTTCAAAAAGCAGCAGGTCGATAGCTCCATTCATCAGGATACGTTCACCTGCCGGGCCATCCTGCAGCAGTTCGCCGGCATCCATCAAAACACCGAATTCATATTCTCGCAGCACGCGCTTTGCATCCAATACCCGCCTCCCCAAGGCAGAAATGGAAAAGGAAAGGGCTACCTTCGGGTCGCACAGCGCTGCCTGCTCTTCCGTCAGTGCACCGCGGGAAACCAGTGCCTGAATCAGCATGCGGGCATCCTCCCCCGTCCGACAGATCCCAGGATCGGTATTTCGCAGCAGAATGTGCAGCGCTGTGCCGCGCAGAGCGGCCTGTTTCCGTGCCCGCGGGATGAGTTCGGCATGCGGATACATTCGTGCCTCCGGTGCAGAGACTGGCCCGGCTAATTCTCCGCTCTCCGGTGAAAGGCGGCGCACCCCGGACGGCGTCAGCTTGGACGGAAGTTCCGCCGTGCGGTGATGGGCATAAATGCCCTGGCTTCGCTGAAGCAACGGCGTATAGTCCGGCTCCTGCCCTGCAAGTTCCGTACTTTCCTTTTCCGAACTAATCCCCACCAGTGACGGCTCCTCCAGCACATGGCAGGAAAAGCACCCTGCGTCCTCTTTCGAAACAAAATTCCACTCTCCCGCCACACTGCGCAGCGATCCGGCGTCCGGGTGCCCCATAAGCGCCGCCAGAATCCAGTCCATCGCATTATCCCGGGCTGCCAGGAAACAGGGTGCCGGTCCGGTATGCCGCGTTTCCTCTGCTACACGGGCGATACGTTGCAGCGGGTCCCCGGCGCTCAAAATCAGTATTAGTTTCTGCTTTGCCCGCGTCATGGCGACATAGAGCTTGCGCAGTTCCTCTTCCCGCGTCTCCCGCCCCATACGGGCAGCGATGGCTCGACGCAGCCGCGTCGGTGTCTCGGTGCGCAGTGCCTCCTCCCGCAGGGAAAAACCAAGCCCTAAATCGGTATGAATCAGCGCTGGCCGACGCAAATCATCGGTATTGAAACGTTTTGCCAGATCCGGCAGCAAGACAAAGGGAAACTCCAACCCCTTCGACCTATGGATAGACAACAGACGTACGCCCGTACCCTCGGCATTTCCTTCGTCCGGGCCGCCTTCCTGGGCCAGGCGATCCAGGCGCCGGAGAAAACCGGAGAGATTCCGACTGCCGCCGCCCTCATACTGCAGGGCCAGTGTCAAAAGTCGGCGCAAATTACGGGCACGCTGCGCCCCATTATCCAGCGCGGAAAAGATCGCTTCTGCATTCAGGTCGTCCAGTATCCGGCGCAGCAGATTCGATGCACCCAGATCGGCGCTTAATGCCTGATAGTATGCCAGCTGCCACAGAAACGAGGCGCTTTTTTCATTCTGCTCTGCCGATATCTGCAGGGCGTCATACAGATCTCCTCCCGGCGCGCACAGGCGCAGCTCGGAAAGCTCCGCCGCCGAAAACAGCCACAGGGGGGAACGCAGCGCCGAAACCAGTGGTACGTCCTGTCGTGGGTTGTCAACAATCCGCAAAAGTGACGTAACCGTGGCAATCTCCAATGTACCGAAAAACGCACCTCCCCCCGCAGCGCAGGGAATATGCTGCTCCGCCAGGGCAGAAACGAAATATTCCGATTTTGCTGAAAAGGAACTGAGCAGGATCGCCACATCCTCCGGCCGTACGGGACGGGGTCCGTCGTCGGTCTGAACGGTCTCCTCCGCCAGCAGGCGGGAAATACGCGCAGCGCAGGCGCGGGCCTCCCGCTCCTCCCGGCGTTCTTCATCCTCACCGCCATCCAGCAGCCACAGCTCACAGGGGTCATGTCCTTCCCATTTTCGACCAGGGACAAGGCTGTGTCCATCCCGGTAATTGACTCCCCCAAAGGCCTCGGTCATGGTTTCCCGAAAGACGGCGTTGCAGAGGGAAAGTACCTCCGGCCGCGAACGAAAGTTCATCGTCAGGTTTAGCTTCTGCTGCCGCTCCGGGTATTTTTCCGCCATCTGGCAGCGGTTCTGGAAGATCCTCGGGTCTGCCAGCCGGAACCGATAGACGCTCTGTTTGACGTCACCCACGAAAAAGCTCTCGCCGTCCTCCGGCGTCACGAGCCGAAAAATACGCTCCTGCACCTCGTTGGTATCCTGATATTCATCCACCAGCACTTCTCGGAGGGAGGCGGAGATTTCCTTTGCCAGCGTGCTCTTTTCTCCGCCTTCCTGCAGCAGCGCCAATGCAAAATGCTCCAGATCGCTGAAATCGACGGTATTCCGCCCCCGCTTGAGGGCGTCATATTTTTCCGTGAACCGCTGCACGGCGCGGCACAGCGCCGCAGTCAGGGGGCCGGTACGTCCGCTCTCCGCGCGGATATCATCCTCCGTTGCGGAAAAGTCCTCCCGCAGAGCGCCGATACAATCGGTGAACCGGTCGCGGGCGCGCTTCATCCGGTCAAGAAAGTCTTTATCACCGCCCCGGACAGAGGCAATCCGCCCTTTGTCAAAGGCATCCAACACAACCCGCGCTTCATCCCAGCCCTGCGCAAGCCCCGCGTCGAGCGCATGGCCGTATTCCAACATCCGTGTAAAATAGGGCTTGTAAGGCTCGGCGCAGGTGCCCGCTAGTTCTTCGGTCGCACACGTCAGCCGCTCGGTTTCGAACCGAAGACGTTCCCGTGCCTCCCGCCGGACTTCGAGGCACCATTCCGATACGTCGGGCTCGGCAGCAGCCAACGCCGGCGCATATTCCAGCCATCGGTTGGGATCCGGATGGCTGCGCAGCTTATCGAACAGCTCCAGCACAGCGCCCTCCAGCCGCCGGTCGCTCCGTCCGTCACTCATGTTCCGGGCCAGCGCTAAAAAGTCTGTATCTCCTTTGGAATATAACTCCTCCAGCGCCTGCCCCAGAGCACGCTCCCGAAGGTCGCCACATTCGGCGTCGTCGATCAGCCGAAAATCCGGTGCAAGACCACAGCGGAAAAAATTCTGCCGCAGCAGCTGGTGGCAGAACCCATGAACCGTACCAATCCGCGCATTTCCAAGCAGCGCCAGCTGCCGCCGCAGTCCCCGGTCATCCGGTCTCAGGGCCAGGCGCTCTGTCAGTGCCTGCCCGATGCGGGCCCGCAGCTCGGCTGCGGCAGCATTGGTAAAAGTGACCACCAGCAGCTGGTCAACCCCGCAGGGATTTTCCCCATCACACAGCAGAGACAGCACCCGCTGGGTCAGCACAGCGGTTTTTCCCGCGCCGGCGGCGGCCGAGACGATCAGGCTTGCGCCCCGATGCTCTACGGCAGCTCGCTGCTCCTCTGTCAGCTGCATGGCTCGGTCACCTCCTCCGTTTTCCGTGCCGCCAGCGCTTCGTGTACCTGCGCTTCTGGCAGGTGCGGGAGGCGGCGGAAGCGGTCTTTTTTCATCGTTGGGTCAAAATGGCAGGCGTCCCGAAAATCGCAGTAGCGACAGACGTTTTCCTGCCCATCCTCATAGGGTCGGGCCTCCACATCGCCGTGAAGCAGCAAATCCGCCGCCTCCAGTGTCTTTCGCTCTGTCAGCTGCAGCAGCCGCGCAAGCTGCTCCTGGGTCGCCACATGGGAATCCGCAGTCCAGCCGCCATCTCTTTTCAGCCGAACGGGCAAAAAACGGAATTCTCCGTCATTTTCCAGTGCTGCTGCTATACGCGGGTCGTCCAGCACCAGCCCGATGCGCCGCAGTTCCTTATCAAGCAGAGCGCGAAGCTCTGTCGCCCCGGTTCCCGCCGGGCAGACGGCATAGGGCGCCTTTGCCGGCAGATAGAGTGCCGCGGCAGGGGCTGTGTCCGGCGGCAGACCCAGCCGCTTTCGCGTCTCCTCCCCGGTCTGCCGAAGCATCAACAGGTAAAGAAACAGCTGCAGATTGATGCCTTCCAGCATATCGGAAAGACGGAAGCTCTTGCTTCCGGTCTTGTAGTCGATTACTTTGAGATATGTCTTCCCGCCGTCCTCCCAGACGTCGACCCGGTCGATCTTCCCGGTGATTTCCACCGGCACACCGTCCTTTTGAAGCGTCAGGGGCGGCAGGCATCCGGTTCCAAAACTCAGTTCAAAGAACCGCGGCTGGAATTCGGACGCCAAAATTTCTTCCCAGGCGTTTTCCGTCACCCGGGCCGCCAGATTCCCAATGCCTTCACACAGGACGGTCTGCCGCGCCGTGTCCGGTCGGGAAAGCGTCCGCAGATATTCCTCCGTCCAATGGGCGGACGCGGCGGCAGGGTCGGTTTCCCGTCCTTCGCACAGGTCGCGTACCGCATGCTCGACGATATAATGGACAAATGTTCCGGCCTCCGGTGCGCCCAGCCGGGCTTCCCTCCTGGGTTTCGCCTTCAGCCCGTACTGCATGAAATGGGCAAAACGGCAGGCACTCAGCCGCTCCAGCCGGCTGGCGGTCAGCCTCACCTGACCGCCATACAGGCGCCGAACCAACGTGGGGTCCGGGATCGGCCCCCGGGGACCGACGGCATATTCCCGCAGCTGTCGGAGAAAGGCGCTCTCTGCCCCGCCGAACCAGCAAAGAGCTGCGGCGCGTTCTCCGCGCCCCCCTGTCTCCGCCGCGGTACAGGCCAGCCCGAAGGCGGGTTTCTTTGCCGTCAGCCGCAAGACAGCAAGCGTTTTTTCCGCGCTCTGCTCCGGCAGCGGCATCAGCGCCTGCATCCGGCGGACCAGATAGCTGACGCGGCATTCCGTCCCGTCGGGCAGTCGGCGCGGTACGATCACCGTCAGGCTCTCCGCCGGTGCAGCCAGCGCCCGCACGACGGCCAACTGCTGCTGAAATGCCCGATCCTCGGCATTCTGAGTCAGCTCGATGCCCGCCCCTTCCAGCATAATGCGGTCACGCTCCGTCAGCAGGCTGTCGGGCGTCTTGTCGGCGGGCAGCAGCCCTTCCCGCGCGCCAACCAACAGCAAATGTCGGATCGGCCCCACAGCCATGCGTTCCAGCGATACGGCCTGCACGCTGTCCAGGGATACAGGAATCGACGACACGTCATATTGAGCCAGCATCAGCCGCAGCAGGCGCAGGAATGAGTGTCTGTCCATGGGCATCTCCCCCGCCGCGCCGGAAAACTGCGCCAACGCGGAATCCAATATACCCCATAGCTGCGCATATTCCTCCGCCTCTCGCCGTAGGCCGAGCGCACGCAGACGTTCTGCCCGGACGGAAAAGCCCTCCTCCAACCCCAGCCCGTCCAGATGTCGTACAAGTGCGGCAGAAAAATCCGCTCCGGTACGGCAGCGTCTGAGATCGGCGTCGAGCGGCGTCAGCAGTGCCATAACGGCTGCACGCACATCCTCCACGACCGTCAGCCGCAGATCTTCATCGGAAGCAGGATTGTCATAGCCGCAGGTGGGCAGGGTGAACGGCTTTTTCCAGTCCGCCCCCGCTATCTTCCACTGCAGCACATAGTTTTCCAGCCGGTATAGCCTATCACCGGACAGACCGCACAGGCCCGTCCGTAGCCAGTCGAGTACACGTTCGGGCGAAAGCCCGTCTTCTAACGCTGCGATACCTCCCAGCGCGGCCTGCAGTGCCGGCTTCTGCAGGATGTCTTCCTTTACGCTCAGGAACAGAGGTACTTCATACCGATGAAAGGCCTCTTCCAGAAGAGGCCCGTAATCCGTCAGATCGCCGCAGACCACCGCGGTGTCCCGCAGACGGCAGCCGTCCAGCATTTTCTGCCGCAGCAGCGCAGCTGCCAGTTCACATTCTTCGGCGGGGTCTCCGGCAAGGAACAAATCGACACCCGCGCCGCCTTCCATCCGTGGCGCATGGTAATCAAGCAGATTTTTCGTCAGATACTCCAGGGAGGACAGACGCGTGCCGGCGGGGGCAGCCAGCATTTCCGTCCCGAATGGCACGCTGCAACGCTCCGCCAGCCGTCGGAGACGAGCCAGCGTCTTGCGCTGCTCGGCATAAAGTTGCGTGTCCTCCCCCATCGGCAGCGCCACGGTCAGACTCTCTGCACAGCGGAGAATCGCGCTGAGCGCCGCGTATTTCTGTCCTGTCAGAACATCAAAGCCGTCGAGGAATACTGCTTTCCCCTTCAGCAGCCCACTCTCCGGCAGGGCCTCCATCGCAATCGCCAGCCGGTCGGCAGGATCCAGCGCTCCCTCCGCACACAGTCTGCAGTAGCGGGCATAGATCAGCGCCAGGTCCTGCAGCTTTGCCCCGTCAGCAGCAGCGGCCAACTGCTTTGGTAAAATACCCGCGGTCTTCAGCTCCTCTGCCAGCTCCAGCAGGCGGCGCAGCAGCTCCGGCCGCGACGCCCCGCGGTAATAGGAAAGCCCGTCGGCCACGTCGGACAGCGCACGGTACATCGTCAGTACTCGCCCGCCGGCGTCCAGCGTTTTCGGATTTCTCCCGGCGGCGGAGAGCACATCCTCGGTCAGTTTTAAAAACGTGCTGACCCCGGCATATTCGGAGGCGCGGTTCCCGCAATGCATAAGCAGTCGGCGCTCCAGCTGATGAGAGCCGCTCTCCGGCGCCAAAAGAATAGAATATTCCCTCCGCTCTGCGCGAAGCCGGATGCATTCCAGCACCCGACCGGTCCGGCCGCAGCCCGGCGGTCCCAGAAGCACCGTCAGCATCCCATCGCCACCTTTTTTAAATTCGTCATTATGATAACATAATACCATGATTTTCACATCTGTCTATTGTGAAATCTCGCTTTTCCGTGTATAATATCATTGTTTATATGTAAGGGAGAACGATCATGGACGAGCTTTCATTCGAAAATTTAACCCTTTCGCCGGAGATGATGCGCGCCATCGGCGACGCGGGGTATACCCAGATGACCCCTATCCAGCAAAAGGTTATCCCGGTTATCCGAGAGGGCCACGACTGTATCGGCCAGTCAAGCACAGGTACCGGAAAAACCGCCGCTTTCGGCATCCCGATGGTAGAGATGCTGCAGGAAACCGAGGAACCGGACCCGCAGGGCCTTGTCATTTGCCCCACACGCGAGCTGGCCATGCAGGTCAGCGACGAGATTCGCAAATTCAGCAAATACAAAGAAGGCTTCCGCGTCGTCACCGTCTACGGCGGCCAGAGCATCGACACACAGATTCGTGCCCTCAAGCGCTGTTCCATTGTCGTGGGTACGCCGGGCCGCATCCTTGACCACCTGCACCGGCGCACGCTGAAGCTTCGCGACATCCGCCTCGCCGTACTGGACGAGGCCGATGAGATGCTGGACATGGGCTTTCTGGACGATATCAAGCAGATTCTGTTCAACACGCCGGAGACGCGGCAGACAGCGCTTTTTTCAGCCACTATGCCCCCTCCTATTCTGCGCCTGACCCAGCGCTTTCTTAAAAATCCGGAATATATCAAGGGGGACGCAGGCGATGCCGCCTTTAACCTGATCGATCAGTATTATGTCGAAGTGCCGCGGAATAAAAAGGCGCAGAGCGTCCGCCTTTTGATGGAGCAACAGAAGGCACAGCGCGGACTGATTTTCTGCAACACCAAGCGGATGGTGGATATCCTCACCCGCGAGCTGAGCAACACGGGCCTGTCCGTCAAATGTCTGCACGGCGACATGGCACAGGGTGCGCGCACCCAAGTGATGGCCGCCTTTAAGGCGGGCGAGGTCAATCTGCTGATCGCTACCGACGTGGCTGCCCGCGGCATCGATGCTTCAGGCGTCGACATCATCATCAACTACGATATTCCACAAGATATGGAATATTATGTCCACCGTATCGGCCGCACGGGCCGCGCCGGCAACACCGGTGCCGCCTTCACGCTGATCGCAGGGCATGGGGAGCTGTTCTCCCTCTGTGATATTGAGGACGTCACCGGCATCCAGTTAAAGGCCTATTTTCTCGAAGGGCTCGAGAGTACGCCGGAGGATGCGTTCCGGTCCCGCAGCGCAGGCAGCGCAGGCAGCTCAGGCAGCGCAGACGGCGGTGCACGCCGACAGCCCCATGAGCGCGGCGGCAGGCCCTCCTCCCGCGGTCCCAAACCTTCCGGCGATAACGCGGTCATTGCCTTTGACGTCGGCACAGAACACGATGTGACAGAAAAGCAGATCGTCAATTCCATCATTAAGCACGCCCGGCTGCGCCGGGACGAGATCGGAAAAATCACTCTGGGTGCTCAGGAGTCCACCGTGGAACTGGCACCCGAATGCGCGCGGCAGGTCATGCGCGACATGCAGGAAGCCACCGTGAATGACTTTGTGGTGACGCTCAGGGCCGTCAGCGGCGTCAAGGCGTTGGACGGTGCTGGCAACCCCAAGAGCGGCAACCGTCAGGGCCACCCCCGCGGGCGGCGCGGCGGCCAGCGGCGGAAATAAGATCTCAGTAATGACAGAATAGCAGCATCCCTGTCCGTTAAAACGGACAGGGATGCTTTTTTATGAAACAGCGTCTTTATTGAATCAGCGGCTGAAGCTGTTTTCCTTCCAGTGCGGCATCGAGGGCCGCTTCGCACAGTACAAATTTCGCCGCCATAGATCGAGGCTTCTTTTCGGAATTATCCTGTCCATAGGGCACGAAATAGTAGTTCCGGCGCGTCAGCAGTTCACCGATATTGGGGGCGGCGGCATACAGCGCATCATTGGTGGACGGTGCGAGGACCAGCGGCCGATCGTTGCGAACGTGGGACTTTGCCGCCATCACTACCGGCGTGTCGGTGATGTTGAGCGCAAGCTTGGCCAGCGTGTTGCCGGTGCAGGGGGCGATAAGCAGGATATCAAACAGCTTCTGCGGACCGACCGGCTCGGCCTCCACAATCGTGGTTATGAGCGGCTTCCCGGTTAAGCGCAGCACCTCCGCGCGGAAATCTGCGGCTTTGTAAAACCGCGTATCGAAGGATGCGGCCGCCGGTGACAAAATAGCCGTCACCTCATTGCGGGCGCAGAGCCGCTCCAGCACGGGCAACACCTCGGCAAAGGTACAGAAAGACCCGGTGATTGCAAAGCCAATGCGTTTGTTTTCCATCAAAACCCCTCCTCAATGGCGTGATAGACAGCGTGCAGGATAGCTTCCGCAGCGGGCTGCGGCGTCATCTTTCCGGGCAGGGCCAACGCCGGCATCGCACGGAGCGAAAGTGCCCGTGCTGCGTCCAGGTCCACGCCGCCCGGCGCGGAGGCCAGATCGATGACTACGGCATGCTTTGGCAGCAGTGCCAGCTGCTTTTCGCCGAGCACCAACACGGGGACCGTATTGAACACCACATCCTGCAGCGGCAGCGCCGCTTCCATGGCGAGGGTATGTACCGGCGCAAAAGCCATGGCGGTGATCTCCGACAGATGGTGCGTCCTGCGTGCCGAAGCGGTCACAGCCATGCCGACACCGCGAAGCATCATACACAGCGGCTTTCCGATATTTCCCCAGCCGATCACCAGCGCCCGCTTTCCATGCAGCGTGATTCCCTGCTCCATGGCGGTGCGGAGAGCATTCTCCGCCGTGACCGCCCCATTTTCCGCCATAAAGTCCGGCCGCCTTCCGTATTCCAGCAGCCGCAGACCCAACTCCTCCGCCCGCTCCCGCAGGGCCGAGGTAGCGTTGGCCACCGGCACAATCGTTCCCGGCGGCGGAAGATTCTCTTTTCCCCATCGCTCCGGCACGGGCAAAAGCTGCACCCGATGGCCGTCTTTTTCCAGCAGGGCGCACAGTGTAGCCTGCCGACGGTCGCCCGGCGGAAGCGCAAACCATACCTGTTCCATTCCATTCCTCCTTTTTTCCCAGACTATGCGCCGATTGTTTGGTTGGTTCTGTTCAAACCGGGCGAAATGTGGTATAATAATTTAAATTTGGAAAAAGGGAGCATACACTTGAAACAGGCGATATTGTTCGATCTCGACGGCACTCTCTGGGATTCTTCAGAGCAGGTCGCCGCTAGCTGGCGGGAAGCTCTGGAAAACGGCTTTCCCGATATTTCCGTTCGACCGACGGGTGAGACCTTGCGCAGGCTAATGGGAAAGACGCTGCCCGATATCGGGCAGGCCCTGTTCCCGATGGCGGCACAGGCGCGGGCAGTGGAGGCAATTGAAGCCTGCTGCGCGTACGAAAATATCTATCTGCAGACGCACACGGCACCGCTGTATGACGACGTGGAGAACGCATTTGCCGACCTTGCACGGGACTATGCCCTGTGTATCGTCAGCAACTGTCAGGAGGGGTACATTGAGGCCTTCCTGCACGGCCACCCGGAGCTTAAGCCATATATTTCCGACACTGAAAACGCCGGCCGCACCGGTCTTCCCAAATGGGACAATATTCGCCTGGTTTGTACCCGCAACGACTTTGAGAAAGCAATCTATGTGGGGGACACTCTTTGGGATCAGGAGGCGGCAAAGCGTGCCGGTCTCCCCTTCCTCCATGCGGCCTACGGCTTCGGCAAAGTCCCGGACGCGCCCGCTGTCTGCAAAATTTACGAATTGCCCGCCGCTGCCCGGGCCCTGCTGAAATAAACGCCCGAATTTCCCCATACACTATATTCGGAAGGTGACGTTTTTGAACGATCAGGAATTCGATTCGATCCTGCGATCCGGCGCACCCGTCCATCTGACGGGCATCGGCGGTGTTTCCATGCGTGCGCTGGCACGTATGCTCAAAAATCTAGAAGTCAACGTCCGCGGTTCCGACCGGGACGAATCTATCTATACCGGGTACCTTCGGGAAGAAGGTATCCCTGTGACAATCGGCCACCGAGCGGAAAATACCGCCGGCGCCGCGCTGGTGATCCGTACCGCCGCTGTTCCGGATGATAATCCGGAGATCGCCGCCGCACGGGTACGCGGTACGCCGGTCATTGAACGTGCGGAGGCCTGGGGCCTGCTGATGAAGCGCTTTGAGGCTGCCGTCTGTATTGCCGGAACCCATGGAAAAACAACCACCACCTCTATGATTGCCACCTTTACGGCGGCAGCAGGACTGGACCCCACCGTTATGGTGGGCGGTGATCTGCCCAGCATCGGCGGCACGCTGCGAATCGGGCACAGCGGCCTGATTGTGGCGGAATCCTGTGAATATAAAAATTCGTTTCTCCATTTTCACCCCACGGTGGCCGTTATTCTCAACATTGATCGCGACCATCTTGATTTCTTTAAAGATATGGACGATATCATGCACTCTTTCCGCAGCTTTGCGGAGCGGACGCCTGCTTACGGATGTGTGGTGGCCAATGGAGATGATATAAATACCCGTACGGCTCTGGCTGGCATCGACCGCCGCGTCATCTGGTTTGGAACAGCCGAGGACTGTGATGTGCGCCCGGCCCATATCACCGATGAGGGCGGATGCTATGGCTGTGACGTAATGATAGGCGGCGTGCTTTACGCCGGCATCCGGCTTTCTGTCCCTGGCCGACACAATCTGCAGAATGCGCTCGCCGCGGCGGCAGTAGCGCGGGAGCTGGGTGTTCCCGCCGAACAATTTGCGACCGGCATCACTGACTATCGGGGTGTTGGACGACGGTTTGAATTCAAAAAGCGTTGGCACGACGCCGTCGTTTACGACGACTATGCCCACCATCCCGGCGAGATCGAAGCTTCGCTCCGGGCCGCGCGGGAAGTAACCGCAGGGCGGGTGATCTGCGTCTTCCAGCCGCATACCTATTCGCGTACCGCCGCACTTTTGCCGGATTTCGCCGCGGCGCTGCATCATGCCGATCTCTGCATCCTCTGTCCAATCTATGCGGCACGG
>JAYFOA010000044.1:0-16071 GCA_034933145.1 Clostridiaceae bacterium | reverse complement strand
TTTATAGAAGCTGTTGGATCAGTGAGATCAGCAGCCAGAGGATCAGGAAAGACAGGTCCAGCGGAAACGAACGAAGCGCCGGAATTCGCCACAGTAGCTTGCGAATCGGCATCAGCAACGGTTCCAGCAGAAGGCTGATGCCCTGATAAATCCTGTTTGTCCGGAACTGAGGGATCCAGGACATCACAGCCATAATCAGCATCAGTATCTGCAGGATAGAGAGCAGCAGGTAGGCGATGTTTCGCACCATTTGGGTTATCACAGCCATATCAGATGTAAAGCCCGTTGTTTTCCAGTTCGTCGATCAGGTCGCCCATGATATCCACCGTATACGGTGTGATGATAAACGTGCTGTTGGCAACTTTTTTAATCTTTCCATCCTGAGCATAGACCACGCCGCTAAGAAAATCAACCATCCGCCTGGCCACATCCTTGTTCGTCTGTTCCAAATTGAGAACGACTGTACGCCGTTCGCGCAGATGGTCTGCGATCTCCGCAGCATTTTCGAATTTTTCGGGTTTAACCAGCACAACCGAAAGCTGGGTTGTCGCATTGATGTTCACAACTTTATCCTTGTTATTGCGGCGAAAATCGGTAACGGGGATACTGACCTCGTCTTCTGCAGGGCGGCCCTGTTTTTTGGACGGTACGAATTCGTCCAGATCTTCTTCATCGTCCTCTCCCTTCGCCCAGCGCTTGAGATCTTCCATAAAGCTCATATCCGCTCGCTCCTTTCGCAGCGTGTCAATCATAATTTTCTATGCAAAGCACTTGTAAAGACATTATCCTATTTTTGCGGGCAACTGTCAAGAAACACTTGTAAAAAAGCTGTGTCGAAAAGGCGGATTTTCTAGAAATATGTCGGGAGCATCACCCAAGAACCTTATTGTCCGCCAGATCCTTTGCCCGCAGAATGATTTTGTCGTGTCGGTAAAGTCCGTCTTTCGCACTGTCGGCGCAAGGCACCAGATAATAGCTTTCTGTCTGATAGCTCCATGTAACCGGCTTAAATCGTGCAACCGCACCGTCCAAAACATAGACCCCCCAGATACCGTCCTGCTGACGCAAAGCATCCTTCGGCACTTTAAGACCCGTATAGGAACCGAGTACCAGATCAACCGGCTGCCGCCGCGCCTCCAAATAGGAGATATCCATGACACCGCTGCGCAGTACCAAAACGGCGCGACCATCCCCACAGCTGCGTACAGAGACCAGCTCCACCTCAATAGGTGACGAAGAAAGGTCGGGAAAATACACGGTGACGGCCGTTCGGTTTCGAATGGCATCTGCTTCCTCTGTGGTGGCCACCGCGGCAAAATACCATGAAAATTCATCCGTTACTGTCCCAATAGCCGCAGGATCCGGCTGGGCGGGTGCGCTTAAAATCTCATCCGGAGAAAGCGTATCCTTTGCAGCTGCCGTCAGAACTGTCTCATACCCATCACAAAAGCTCAAAAAATATCCGGATACCGGTGAGGATACTGAACCGCTTCCACTGCCAAGCTGTTGTTTTTTTGATAAAAGCTCACTTTCCAGGTCGGAGACGGCTTCATCAAATCGAGTCTCGTCATCCTTTGAGGCGCTGCGGCTGATAATCAGTTGCCGCAACCGGGCGTATCCTTCGTCGGTCATACCTGACTGTCCGTCTGCCAGATCGCTGTTTAGAGACGCGATCTGCCGGCGGATTAACTCGTCCATCTTCAGACTATCCGCGCCACTGGAAATATTATCCCGGGCGTATTTCAGCGCGGAGAGCCGGTTCTGAAGATCCTCGCATTCTCGATAAAGCTTCAGTGATGAAGCGTTGTCAAAAAAAATGGCGATCGTCTGGCCCACAGAGACCTTTTCTCCGTCGTCCACCAGATATTCGGCGCTGCCGCCGCTGCCGCCGTAGACGTTTACCTGATCCCGCAGAAACGTACCTTCCGCCGACAGCTTGTCCTCAACGGTAACCTCCACCGCATCCACCGTAACCGTCTGCTCTGACAGGTTTTGCGTCACCTGAAACCCAAGGTAAACAAAAAACAGCAGCAGCAACAGTGCCGCGCCGAGCATCGCCAGCCGATTTCCGAGCTTCATTGGTCTTCCTTTCGCCCGATTTATACGGGTATCTGCGTCTCCTCCGTCTGCATTACCAGCGGTTTCTGTGGAATGATCGTAGAGATCGCATGCTTATAGATCAAATGCTGCTTTCCTTCGAACCAAAGCAGGACCGTATAACCGTCATAAGCGGTAACCACGCCCCGTTGCTGAAATCCGTTTGTGAGAAATACCGTCAGGGGCGCGCGCTCCCGGCGGGCCGCATTGAGAAAAGAATCCTGCAGCTGTGTTCTGATTTCCATGTGCTTGTCCTCTTTTCTTTATATTTCGCCGTCCAGGCTATTGACAAGCACATTATAAGCCGTATTCTTTCAGATAATCTGTCGCTTTCTGCAAGAGGACATCTTCGTTTTCATCGGGTCTGATAATCCAGTGCATCTTCCGATCCCGCCGGAACCAGGTAAGCTGGCGCTTCGCATAATTGCGCGATTTTTGCCGAATCAGCGTCGCGGTCTCGGCCAGCGAACATCGATTATCAAAATATTCCATCAGTTCCTTATAACCAATGGCCTGTGCCGCCGTACCTTTCAGCATTCCGCGTTCACGCAGGCTGCACGCCTCGTCAATCAGTCCTTGTGCCAGCATCCGGTCCACTCTTCGGTCAATACGGGCATACAAGGTGGCTCGATCCGCAAAATCCAGTGCCAGGCATAATGCGTCGTACCGGGACGGCAGGCTCTGCGTATACGCATTATGGGCTGTAATGGTCATACCCGTCTGGCGATAAACCTCAAGGGCACGCAGGATGCGCCGCCGATCGTTGGGGTGCAGCCGCGCTGCTGTCTCGGGATCCACCCTCCGCAATTCTTCTGTCAGCCGGTCGGGGTCGGCGCTCCATTCGTTTTCCAACTGGGCGCGGAGTCCTGAATCAATTCCGCTTTCGCGAAAACCGCCGCCGCGAAGCAGACTATCGATATACAGCCCTGTACCCCCACAGATGATAGGGGTCTTTCTCCGGGATAAAATATCGTCAACACAGACGGTTGCTTCCTCCACATAGCGGGAAACAGAATAGTCCTCTCCCGGTTCCACCACGTCCAGCATGTGGTGCGGGATGCCGCGTCGCTCTGCCATATCCGGTTTGGCAGTACCAATGTTCATGCCCCGATAGATCTGCATAGAATCTGCAGAAACCACCTCGCCGGAAAGACGAAGCGCCAACTCCACGGCTAACCCGGTTTTTCCGGAAGCCGTCGGTCCGGCAATCACAATGATCCTGCTCATAAGATACGCTTAAATAGCTTTTCCAGCTGCATTTTTGTGATAAACGCAACCGCAGGGCGGCCATGCGGACAGTTGCGAACTGCCGGGTCGGCCAGTACCTCGCCGGCAAATTTTTGCAACTCCCGTACGTCACTCTCCATGCCCGCCTTAATCGCCGCCTTACAGGAGACACTCTTCCGAAGTACGTCCAACGTCTCGCTATCCGGCATTTTGCGGTCCAGCAACCGCTGTGCGGTATCAGAAAGTACGGATGACACATCCGATATCTGCAAATACATGGGAATCTGCCGTACGAGGATGGAGCCGGCGCCGAAATCCTCGATTTCAAACCCAGCCTGCGCCAGCAAGTCCCGATGTTCAAGGCATGCAGCCTTCTCCACCGGGGAAAGCGTGACGGACAGGGGTTCCAGCATCAGCTGGCCTGCCGTTCCGGCCGTCCCGCTCGTAAGTTCGTTATAGATCTGCTTTTCCCGTGCCGCATGCTTGTCAATCAGCCAGACGCCGCCGCTTTCCTCCGCCAGCAAATAGGTATGAAACAGCTCGCCCAGGACACGCACTTCCGGTATCGCGGCGAATGGAAAAGACGACCTGTTTTTTTCTGCAGGCGCAGAAACCGGTGGTATTTCTTCTTTTGCTGTCTGCTTCATGGAAGCGCAAACTACCTCTTCGGAAGCAGATAATTGGCCTTCTTTAGGTGTATAGCTACCAAGCTTTACATTCATGCCGATGTGATCCAAAATCGGTGCCACATAGGCGGGCATTTTTTCTGCCGCCGGCGGAGGCACTTCTGCGTCCCTCTTTGTAGAATAGGGAATACCTCCGCCGCCCTCTGCCACCGGTGCCAGGGTGGATGCATAAGTTTCACGGCAGGTATAGACCGTCTCTTTCGGCAGCTTTTGCTGCTCTTCGGTCACATGATCCTCATGCGGCAGCGGTGTGCCGTGCCGTAAGGCGGAGATACGCTCTCCGGCTTCCAGCGAGGACTGTACCGCGTAATAAATCGCAGAGAAAATATCCTTTTCCCGGGAAAACTTGACCTCGAGCTTGGCCGGATGGACATTGACATCTACTGCCGCCGGCGGGATGCGCAGGGCGATAAAGCAGAGCGGGTTCCGGCCGACGGTCATCCGGCCCTTATAGGCCGCCTCCGCAGCAGCGGTCAGCAGATGAGAACGCACGGGTCGTCCATTAATGAAAAAGTTCTGAAAATTCCGGTTGGCACGGTTTACATCCGGTGGGGAGACATACCCCTCCAACGAAATCTCACCGAACGAACCGGTGACCGCCCGAAGCCGGTCCGCAGTCTCTGTACTGCAATAGACACGAAGCACGTTCAGCAGCTTTCCATCGCCGGAGGTACGGAAGGTCTCCCGCCCATCGCGGATAAAATGAAAAGCTACTTCCGGATGCGCCATTGCAGCCTGAATGACGGCGGTTTCTGCATAGGCTGCCTCCGTTACGTCCTTTTTCAGAAACTTTGCCCGGGCGGGAACATTGTAGAACAGCTCCCGAACGACGACCGTCGTGCCCACGGGGCAGCCGGTATCACCGAAATAGCTCTCGTCCCCCGCCTCCAGGCTGATCTGAATACCCGCGTCATAATGCTTGGTACGGGTAAATACGTCCATTTTTGACACCGACGCAATGGAGCTAAGCGCCTCACCCCGGAATCCCAGCGTACCGATGGCAGCAAGTTGCTTTTCTGTATACAGCTTGCTGGTCGCGTGGCGAAGAAATGCGGTTCGGACGTCCTCCGGCAGGATGCCGGTTCCGTCGTCCGTAACACGAATATAGGCGACACCGCCGCTTTTAATCTCGACGATTATATGCCTTGCCTCGGCATCCACGGCATTTTCAACCAGCTCCTTAACCACAGAGCCGGGACGTTCCACCACCTCGCCGGCGGCAATCAGGTTCGCCAACTGCGGCGTCATCTGAACAATTTTCGCCATATCAGCTCTCCTTTGCACGTTTGGACAGACGGTACAGCGTATTGAGCGCCTCAATAGGGCTGAGTGTGTCCGGCTCCAGTTCCCGCAGCTCCCGCAGCAGCTCATTTTCCGTGAATCCGGACAACTCCATTTGTGGCGGCACATCCGCCTCTTCAACCGGGAGCAGGATATTTGGCAAAACAGCGGGTGCACCTTTTTCCGTCTGCGCTAAAACTTCTTTGGCCCGTTTAATCACCGGTTCCGGCAGACCGGCCAGCTTGGCTACTTCGATTCCATAGCTGTCGCTTACGCCGCCGGGGATCACTTTTTTGATAAAAATTATATCGTCACCGCGCTTTTTAACGACGACATTATAATTTTTTATACCATCGGTGCTACCTTCCAATGCGCACAACTCATGATAATGGGTAGCAAAGAGGGTCTTTGCACCCAGCCTCCGCCGGTCGGCGCAGTATTCCAATACCGCCCGGGCAATCGACATTCCGTCAAAGGTAGAAGTCCCCCTCCCTATTTCGTCCAGGATCAGCAGGCTGCGGCGGGTCGCATATCTGAGGATATCGGCCACTTCGTTCATCTCTACAAGGAAGGTGGAACGGCCAGCAAACAGGTCGTCTGACGCACCGACACGGGTAAATACGCGGTCGCAAACGCCGATATGCGCAAACGACGCCGGGACATAGCTACCGCACTGCGCCATCAGCACGATGAGTGCTACCTGCCGCATAAAGGTTGACTTCCCCGCCATGTTGGGGCCGGTGATCACCCAAACCCGGCTGTCTCCACAGTCAAGCCGCGTATCATTGGGAACAAAGAGTTCACCATCCAAAACCCGTTCCACTACGGGATGGCGCCCATCCTTGATGTCAATGACGTCGTCATCGGTCACGTCAGGGCAGACATAGTGATATTTTTCCGCCGCAATGGCCAGAGAGCAGAGCGCATCGGCGGCAGCCAGTGCCTGCGCTGTATTCTGAATACGTACAATCTGGGCCGCCAGCTTGTCCCGCAGTTCGACAAAGAGTTGGTATTCCAACGCGGTCAGCCGATCGCTGGCCGACAGCACTTCACCCTCCAGCTCCTTGAGCTCCGGTGTGATATACCGCTCGCAGTTGGCCAGAGTTTGCTTGCGGATAAAATAGTCCGGCACCTGATCAGCCCAGGTTCGGCCTACTTCGATGTAATAGCCGAATACGCGGTTATATCCGACCTTCAGTTTTGACAGGCCGGATTTTTCCCGCTCCCCCTGTTCGATAGCGCTCAGACGGGCCGTTCCCCCGCCCACAAGAGCGCGCAAACGGTCCACTTCCGCGTGATAGCCATCCCGGATCATCCCGCCTTCACGGACGCTGAAGGGAGGCTCATCCACGATGGCGGCAGCGACCGCCGCGTATAGATCCTCCAGAGGGTCAAGCCGTTCAAGTAGCCGTGCAAGCAGCGGGGACGGCATTTCGGAAAGGGCGGCACGCACCTCCGGCAGCGCTTCGCAGACCTGCTGCAGCGCACGCAGATCGCGGGCGTTTGCACTGCCATAAACGATGCGCGCAGAAATCCGCTCCAGATCCAGAACACGCTTCAGCGCGCTCTCCAGACGGCCGCGGGCAGCTGGAGATTCCAGCATAGCGGCGACGGCGCCCTGCCGCGCCCGGATCAGCGGCACGCTGAGCAGCGGCTTTTCCAGCCACTGGCGAAGAGTCCGCGCACCCATAGCGGTACAGGTCTGATCAAGCACCCACAAAAGCGATCCGCGCTTTTCCCCCGTCCGCTGGGCACTTGTCAGCTCCAAATTTCGACGGGCCGCATAGTCAAGCTCCATGAACTGGCTCTGCATATAAATTTCGAGATGGGACAGGTGGGCAAGGTCATTCTTTTGTGTTTCGTGCAGATAGGACAGCAGTCCGCCGGCGGCTCGGACACATAACTCGCCCGCATCCTCCGGTATATCCTGCGGAAACTGCTTTTTACAGCGTTCCAGCGCATTTTCATAGACAAAGCGCCATTCTCCCGCCCGTTCCAAATGGCAGGAAAGACGCTCCTGTGCGAATTTGACCAGCGGTTCAAGGCTGTAAGCGCCGTCGGAAAGAAGCAGCTCTTTTGGCGTAAACCGGGCAAGTTCGCCCTGCAGTCCCTCAATAACAGTACTGCCGGAAAGCATCGTGGCATAGCATTCACCGGTAGTGATATCACAGAAGCAGGCGCCTGCACCGCGCGTATCCAGATAGATAGCGGCGATATAGTTATTGCGTCCTTCCTCCAGCATGGAGCTTTCCATCACCGTGCCGGGGGTGACCATGCGTATTATCTCCCGTTTGACCAGTCCTTTTGCCAGCGCAGGGTCCTCCATCTGCTCACAGATGGCGACCTTATATCCCTTGGCGATCAACCGACCGATATAGGTCTCCGCCGCATGGAAGGGAACGCCGCACATAGGCGCCCGTTCCTCCTGTCCACAGTCCCGCCCGGTCAGCGTAAGCTCCAGCTCCCGCGACGCTGTTTTGGCATCGTCGAAAAACATCTCGTAAAAGTCTCCAAGGCGGTACATCAGGATGGCGTCTTCCGTCTGCTTCTTTACTTCCCAATACTGCTGCATCATTGGTGTAAAGCCATTTTGCTTGCTGGCTGCTTTTTTCTCTTTTGCCATCAAACAAGCCTCCCGAACAACGCCCAGGTGCTACTATCTTCAATTAACACATTGGCAAAGCCGCCAATCAGCGCCTGGTCTCCGACTAAATGCACCAATTTAAATCCGTCAGTACGTCCGCTTAGTTGCCAGCGGTCATCCTCGCTTACCCCTTCAATCAAAACCCGTTCCGTCCGCCCCACATAGGCCCCGTTTTTCTCACGGGAAATTTCCAGCTGTGCCGCTACCAACCGGTCAAACCATACCTGTTTTTCCACCCGAGATACAGGGTCGGACAGCGTAGCCGCTTTCGTCCCCTCGCGTCGGGAATAAATGAAGGTAAACAGTGCATCAAAACGCACCTGCCGAATCAGGTCGATGGTCTCTTCAAAGTCATGTTCGGTCTCTCCTGGAAAACCGACAATAATATCACTGCTGATCGTCAAATCAGGCATGCTTGAGCGAGCATAATCCACCAGCTCGAGATACCGTGCGCGGTCATACCGCCGGTTCATTTCATGCAGGACACGGTCACTCCCGCACTGGACCGGCAGATGAATGTTCTTACAGACCTTTTCACAGTCGGCCATAGTATCAAACAGACGGAAGGTTGCATCCTTCGGGTGACTGGTCATAAAGCGGATGCGGAAGTCCCCCGGCACGGCATTGAGCCGCCGAAGCAGTTCGGAAAAATCCACGCCGCCGGAAAGGTCGTTTCCATAAGAGTTCACATTCTGACCCAGCAGAGTGATATCCTTATATCCTTCCTTCACCAGCTGTCGAAATTCTGCCTCTACCGCTTCCGGCGTACGGCTGCGCTCCCGCCCGCGGACATAGGGAACGATGCAGTACGAGCAAAAGTTATTGCAGCCATACATGACGGAAAGCCAGGCCCGTGTACCTTTTTTCCGGATGGAGGGTACGCCTTCCAGGATCAGTCCATCCGGGTCCCCTGAAAGCTCGAATACCCGCTTTCCCTCGGTCAGCCGCCGAAGAACCAGCTCTGGAAAGCGCCACAGGGCGAAGGTGCCAAATACAATATCCACATAGGGATAGCTGTCGTGCAGCTTATCCGCCACCTGCTGCTGCTGCGCCATACAGCCGCAGACACAAACCAACAGATTGGGGTTGTCTTTCTTATAATGGACAGTGCTCCCCACATTCCCATATACCCGCATTTCCGCGTGCTCCCGGACGGCGCAGGTGTTAAAGATCAAAAGATCAGCGCCCTGTTCATCATCGGTAAGCCCGTACCCCATATCGATCAGCATGCCGCGGAGCTGCTCAGAGTCTGCCTCATTCTGCTGACAGCCAAAGGTGATACAACAGGCCAGCGGCTGCCGCGCAAAGCGCTGGTGCAAAAGCTCCCGCACTTGCTGTGCACAGTCCTGCTGTCGTTCCAGCTGCTGTTGTGTCAGGGCCCTCACGCGCTGCTCCATAAAGACCTCCGTATATCGACATAATTTCAATATATTGTATCACAGACCGGATAAAACCGCAAGGATTCGAATAAAAAACCCGCCCTTCCGGGCAGGTCTTGGTTAGCAAAATGACAGGGCAAACGGAAAACCCCGCCTTATTTCAGTATTAAGGAATCTTCTGTAAACTGAATGATTGTGAATGTATAGCCGGTTGCTTTCAGCGCGGCACTCAAGCCGGCGTTCAATACGTCGGCCATGCCAGATGGCAGCGCCTTGAGCGAAACCTTGTCATTGTTGACAGAGGCGCTTAACGGCGTAATAACAACGTTTCCGTCGGTGCACGCCACGAGAAAGCAAATTTCGGTATCAAAGGCTTTAGGCAGCAATTTGATTGCCAGACTTTGCCGAAAAGTCAGCGTCACACCTGCGTTCTTCAGATAATCCTCCAGCGCGCGGCGCTTGATCTCCATGGAGAAACAGACTTCCCCGCTCTCTTTGATATCCGCATCCACGGAATCTGCCGGGAATGAAGTGGGCAGCGCGGCACGCAGACCGGAGGCCAGTGTTGTCTCCGTCAGAATCAGCCCGTCGGGAGACATCGTTTCTTCCGAGGGGACTGTTTCAGCCGGCGCTTCGCTATCCGGCAGGCCGGTTCGCATCACCGGCGTATGCTCCACCGCCTGAATTCCAAATACCGGCCGGTCGAGAAAAACACTCAGCAGCAGGACGGCACACATCAAAAGACATAGAACTGTGACCGCTAGATAGATACGCTCTTTGGTTTTGGCACTCATGGAACACCCCTCCCTGCATATTCCTATGCGGGAGGGGATGCATTTAGTCACGGAACTGATATTTATAAAGGGTCGCGTACAGGCCGCCCTTTGCCAGCAGTTCTTCATGGGTGCCGCGCTCCTCAATGCCCTGCTTGGTAAGCACCACGATCTCGTCCGCATTTTTGATCGTGCTCAGCCGGTGGGCAACAACCAGAGAAGTTCTCCCTTTGCCCAGTTCCTCCAGCGAGGCCTGAATGAGCATCTCTGTCGCATTATCCAGCGCGGAAGTCGCTTCATCCAGGATCAGGATTGGCGGGTTTTTGAGGAATACGCGAGCGATGGAGATGCGCTGTTTCTGCCCGCCAGAAAGCTTGATGCCTCGCTCGCCTACTTCTGTATCATAGCCTTTATCCAGCGTCATCACATAGTCATGGATGTTTGCCTTTTTTGCCGCAGCAACGATCTCCTCATCGGTGGCATCAAGGTTTCCATAGGCGATGTTTTCACGGATGGTACCGCCGAACAGGAACACGTCCTGCGCCACCATTCCTATATTGCGGCGAAGTGCCAGCCGGCTCATATCCCGAATGTCCATGCCGTCAATCGTGATCTTTCCATCGGAAACCTCGTAAAACCGCGGAATCAGATGGCATAGGGTGGTTTTTCCACCGCCAGAGGGACCGACCAGCGCCACTGACTTGCCCGCCTGGATGGACAAGTTCAGATGTGCGATGACACAGTTTTCCGAATCGGCATCATCGCTGTTCTGGTAGCGAAAACTGACGTCATAAAACTTTATATTCCCTTTCAGGCGCTCCGGCACCAGAGGGCTGGGTCTTTCCTCTTCTTCGCCCTGAGCCATAACCTCCTGAAACCGATGAAATCCGGTCATTCCTTCCTGAATCTGTTCAAAGATTGAGACCAGCCGGTTGACCGGTTTCAAGAACATATTAATGTAAAGAAGATAGGCTGCAAATTCGCCGGTATCGATTTTACCGAGGTACAAAAACATGCCGCCGGCCACAAGGACGATCAGATACAGCAGATCGGTAAAAAGGGTCATTCCGGTATTAAAGGTGGTCATTGCCTTATAGGCGCGGCCGCGGGCCTTCTTATACTTTTCGTTGGCGCCATCAAATTTCTGTATTTCATGGGACGCGGCTGTATAAGCGCGCGAAACACGAATCCCAGCAATGGCGGTCTCCACATTGGCATTGATTTCTGCCGTTTCAATCCGGGTCTGATGGAAAGCCCGGTTCATCATCGTACGGGTCTTGACCGCGAACCAAACCATCAGCGGCAGCACGGCAAAAATGATTACCGTCAAAAGCAGATTGATCCGAGACAGCATGATGAATGAGCCGATCAGCATAATCGCTGACAGAAACAGGTCTTCCGGCCCATGGTGTGCGAGTTCAGAGACATCCTGCAAATCGTTAATCATGCGGGACATTATGGCACCGGTTTTGTTACCATCAAAAAAGGAAAAGGGCATTTTCTCCAGATGGCGAAACAGATCACGCCGCATATCCGCCTGGATACGTACGCCGACGATATGGCCCCAATAGCCGATGATAAAGTTAAATACTGCCTTCACCAGGTAAATTCCCAACAGCGCAGCAGACCAGACAATAAGGAGACGCAGCTCCTTGTTGGGCACATAGTCGTTAATAATATCCTTTGCGATCAATGGATAAAACAGATCGCAAACCGCCGCCAGAAAGGCGCAGACCATATCCAGGATAAACAGCCGCATATGCGGGCGGTAGTAGGAAGCAAACTTACGAAACATCCGATTCTCCTCTATCTTTAATTTACCGTTCGGATTTCTCTCCGAATTACGCAAAGGCATTTTTATGCGTTGACCGGTTTTTCTTCGATGGTACGAAATATTCCTTCAATCGCGCGGTTGACCGCATTAGGATTGTCCCAGTTGGAAAAGTGTGCCGCGTTGGATATGATCTCCAGCGGAAAACCGGTACGCCGGGCCCAATTCACATTGTATTGGCGAACCTTTCCTGTTTTGTCATACTGGCCCAGCATCAGACGCACAGGACACGGAAAATTCACCGGCTGCTCTCGTACCGGAAATGCGCCGTAGACCAGCTCCATCTGCCGGCAAATCTCATCTTTTGTGGAGGAAGTGATCATCTCCAGCATCTTGCGACGTGCGCTCTCGCTTGCGCAGGTGTTGTTTGCAATAGCGGCACGAAGCAGCCGATCGGGGTACAAGCGAGCCACTGCACCTGTCCGGCGCAGCCAGAACCTATCGAACGCAGAATAAAGTTCGTTTCCCAAGGGCGCTGTATCCAGCGCCACAAAACCCGCTGCCAGCTCCGGCCGCCGGGCAATCAGCTCCTGAACGATGAAGCCACCCATGGACATTCCGACCAGAACAGCCTTTTGTATCTCTTCCGTCTCCAAAATGGCAGCCAAATCCCCTGCAACATTTTCATAGGAAAAATCCCGGTAGGGCCGTGATTTTCCATGCAGCGGAACATCCCAGGCAAGGATCGTACAGTCATCCGCGAAATGTTTTTCCTGCGGCTCAAACATCGTATGATCGACGGTCATGCCATGCGTCAATACAAGGCAGGGTGCTGTCACATCCGTACAATGGGAAATCCAGTACCAAACGTCACCGCGCGGGGTATGCAGACATTTTTCCTCCATGGCTTCCTCCATAAAGTTGATGTGTCAATTATATCATATTTTTCGACTTTTTCCATCCCTAAAATATCTATCCATTATACCCGCCATACTATTTCTTCCCAAAGGCTTTTCCCTGCTTCTATACCGGTATTTCAGCCAAAACATAACCGTATAGCAACTATATATATTGAAAACACCATAAGCATCGTCGGTAAAAAGCATAAATTGATTGCAAAAGCCGCCGGCAAGCATACGCTTGCCGGCGGCCTACTTACTTTGGTAAAATTACTCGTTGACGGCGATAACCACGCCAGAACCAACGGTACGTCCGCCTTCACGAATAGCGAAGCGAAGACCATTCTCGATAGCGATCGGAGTGATCAGTTCAACTTTCATGTCGACGTAGTCGCCGGGCATGCACATCTCGGTGCCTTCGGGCAGAGTGATGACGCCGGTAACGTCGGTGGTACGGAAATAAAACTGGGGACGATAGTTATTGAAGAACGGGGTATGACGGCCGCCTTCTTCCTTGGTCAGAACATAGACCTGGCCTGTGAACTTGGTATGGGGATGGATGGAGCCGGGTTTCGCAAGAACCTGGCCGCGCTCGACATCGGTCTTGTTGATGCCGCGCAGCAGGCAACCGATATTGTCGCCGGCTTCTGCGAAGTCAAGCAGCTTGCGGAACATTTCGATACCAGTAACAACGGTCTTGCGGGGGGCTTCCATCAGGCCAACGATCTCGACTTCTTCGGACAGCTTCAGAATGCCGCGCTCGACACGACCAGTAGCCACGGTGCCGCGGCCAGTGATGGTGAAAACATCCTCAACCGGCATCAGGAACGGCAGATTGTCGTTGCGCTCCGGCGTCGGAATATAGCTATCTACAGCTTCCATCAGTTCTTTGATGCAGACAAACTCAGGAGCGCTGGGGTCAGTGCTGGTGCTCTCAAGAGCAGCTAGCGCAGAACCGCGAATAATCGGGGTATCATCGCCCGGGAACTCATACTTGCTCAGCAGCTCACGGATTTCCATCTCAACCAGATCCAGCAGTTCGGGATCGTCAACCTGGTCAACCTTGTTCATGAAGACAACGATCGCAGGCACGCCGACCTGGCGGGCCAGCAGGATATGCTCACGGGTCTGGGCCATCGGGCCGTCGGAAGCGGCGATAACCAGGATTGCACCGTCCATCTGCGCAGCGCCGGTGATCATGTTCTTGATATAGTCAGCGTGGCCCGGGCAGTCAACATGTGCATAGTGGCGGGCATCGGTCTCATACTCGACGTGAGCGGTGTTGATCGTGATGCCGCGCTCACGCTCTTCGGGAGCCTTATCGATCATGTCATAGGCCTCAAACTTGGCCTTGCCCTGCAGGGCCAGCCACTTTGTGATAGCCGCGGTCAAAGTCGTCTTACCGTGGTCAACGTGGCCAATTGTGCCGATGTTCACATGGGGCTTGGTCCTTTCAAATTTTGCCTTTGCCATGGTACTTTCCTCCTTATGTGTAACAAATCATAATTTTTGTTGTAGAATGTATCCATTCTACTCGATTTTGCCAGAAAAAGCAAGAGGTTTTGCGTATTTGCCCTCTCTACTTCCCGCCGACCAGCTTGTCCTGCAGGGATTTGGGCAGCTCGGTGTAGTGACTGGGCTCCATGGTATACTGTCCACGGCCCTGGGTACGGGACCGCAGGTCGGTGGCGTAACCGAACATCTCGGAGAGCGGAACGAATGCGTCGATCTGCTGTGCGCCGGAACGACCTTCCAGTTTCTGAATCTGACCGCGGCGGGAATTGAGGTCACCGATCACGTCGCCCATATACTCTTCGGGCACGGTAACAGATACCTTCATGATCGGTTCCATCAAAACCGGATCCGCCTTGCGCATGCCTTCTTTGAAAGCCATAGATCCGGCGATCTTAAAGGCCATTTCGGAAGAGTCAACCTCGTGATAAGAGCCGTCAAACAATGTGACTTTGACATCCACGACCGGATAGCCAGCCATAACACCGGCCTGCATCGCGCCTTGAATGCCCTGATCGACCGCGGGGATATACTCCTTGGGGATCGCTCCGCCGACGACACTGTTGATGAACTCATATCCTTTTCCGGACTCATTGGGCTCAACGGTCAGTTTAACATGACCATACTGCCCCTTGCCGCCTGACTGGCGCACATAGCGCTGATCAACGGTTGCTGCCTTGCGGATGGTCTCCTTATAGGCGACCTGTGGCTTGCCTACATTGGCTTCCACCTTGAATTCACGGAGCATGCGGTCCACGATGATTTCCAGATGGAGCTCGCCCATACCGGCAATGATCGTCTGTCCCGTCTCCTGATCGGTGTAGGCGCGGAAAGTAGGATCCTCTTCCGCCAGCTTTGCAAGCGCGATGCTCATCTTCTCCTGGCCGGCTTTGGTCTTCGGCTCAATAGCCACGCGGATGACCGGTTCGGGGAATTCCATCGTCTCCAGGACAATGGGATGATCGGCGTCGCACAGAGTATCACCGGTTGTAGTATTCTTGAGACCAACGGCAGCGCAGATATCTCCGCTGTAAGCAGTCTCCAGATCCTCGCGGTGATTTGCATGCATCAAAAGGATGCGGCCAAGGCGTTCTCTCTGCCGTTTGGCCGGGTTATACGCCGTCTCACCTGCGTTGATCTTACCGGAATAAACGCGGAAAAAGCAAAGCTTTCCCACATATGGGTCGGTCATGATCTTGAACGCAAGCGCAGAGAACGGCTCGTCATCTGACGGATGGCGCAGGATGGGTTCATCCGTGTTGGGGTCAACACCGTCAATGGCCTTTTTATCCAGTGGGGAAGGCAGAAAGTCAACCACCGCGTCCAGCAGCTTCTGAACACCTTTATTACGATAGGAAGTACCACAGATGACAGGAATAATCTTTGTTGCAATCGTACCGGCCCGAATAGCCGCCTTGATTTCCTCGGACGTGATCTCCTGTCCTTCCAGGTATTTCATCATGATGCTATCGTCGAATTCCGAAATGGACTCCAGCATCGCGGTTCGATACTCTTGTGCCTGCTCCAGCATATCCGCGGGAATCTCCTCCACACGCATATCCCGGCCAAGCTCATCGTAATAGATATCGGCATTCATTTCGACCAGATCAATAATGCCGCGGAAGGTATCTTCTGCACCGATCGGAAGCTGGATGGGTACCGGATTACATTTCAGCCGATCCTTCATCATATCGACAACATGATAAAAGTCAGCACCCATGATATCCATTTTGTTGACATAGGCCATACGGGGTACCCCATATTTATCGGCCTGACGCCAGACGGTCTCGGACTGAGGCTCC
>JAYFOA010000043.1:0-28249 GCA_034933145.1 Clostridiaceae bacterium | reverse complement strand
TATCACATCGGGCGCATGCTGGCGGAGCAGCTGGGGAGCGGGGAGGAGATCCGTGAGATCTTTCTGCCCCGGGACATGCCGGAGCCCTGCTGCGGCTGCACCAGATGCTTTATGGAGGGCGAGACGAAATGCCCCCACTATGGGTATATACAGCCGATCACGGAGCGCATCGATGAAGCGGACGTTCTGATCTTCTGCTCGCCGGTCTATGTGCTCCATGTGACCGGCCAGATGAAAAGCCTGCTGGATCATTACGGTTACCGGTGGATGGTCCACCGGCCGTCGGAAAAGATGTTCCGGAAACAGGCGGTGTGCATTTCCACCGCGGCCGGCGGCGGCATGCGCTCGACCAATAAGGATATCAAGGACAGCCTTTCGTTCTGGGGCGTCGGCCGGATCTACACCTATGGAAAGGGCGTGGCGGCGATCTCCTGGGACGGGGTTTCCGATAAGAAAAAGTGGGAGATCGGGGAGAAAATGACGTTTCTTGCGCGGAAGCTGCGCCGGCGGGACGGCCGCGTGACCCCGTCGCTGAAAGCAAAGCTGCTGTTCTATGTGATGCGGTTTTTTGAAAAGCGCGGGGGCTTCAATCCCCCGGACTATGAATATTGGAAGGCGAAGGGCTGGCTGAAGGAAAAGCGCCCCTGGAAAAGCTGACGGAGGGCGTGCAGGGGCGGGGAGGGCTTTAGGACCGTAGGGAACGGTCTTGACCGTTCCGCGGGGACGGCGTAAATGTAGGGGAGGAACTCTCGTCCCGCGTCGGCGATCGCAAACGTGCGACATATAACTCATGTAGGGAACGGTCTTGACCGTTCCGCAAGGGAGGCTTTATGAACCTGCCGAATCGAAAACCGACGCGATTGCGCAATTATGACTACGCGCGGCAAAATGATTATTATGTTACAATATGCACATACGGGAAAAATCATTTGTTTGGTGCGACAAAGAAGCTTAACGAATATGGCAAAATCGCGGCGGATGAGCCGCTGAAAGTTCCGGAGCATTTTGACGGCGTGAGCATTGAAAAATATATCATTATGTCAAATCATATACATGCCATCATCAGAATCGGCGGTAACGTCGGGGCGGAACGGTCAAGACCGTTCCCTACGGTATCTGCCGTCGTCGGCCTATACAAATCGGGCGTTTCAAAACGGATACATGAAAAAGATCCGGGCGTAAGGGTCTGGCAAAAATCTTTTTATGATCGGGTAATCCGGAATGAACAGGAATATCAGGCCGTGTGGCGGTATATTGACGAAAATCCGTTGCGGCTGCTTACAGCCTCGGCAGCAGAGGAATCTTTGGGGGGCGCAGAGAACGGCTTTGACCACCCCTCACGTAGGGAACGGGCTTGACCGTTCCGTGGGGACGGCTCTACGAACCTGACAAAACAGATCGCAAAGGAGTGCCGCGGGGATGAGCCGCCGGGCGGAGGATGCCGGGCGGGCTTTATGACCGTAGGGAACGGTCTTGACCGTTCCGCGGGGATACCGTGGCGGGCCCGGCCGTTGCCGACAAAAAATCGATTTGCCGGAGGCAAACAGAAGGAAACAGAAGGATATGCAAAAGAAGCAAGAGAAGAAAGTAAAAAAGGGAAGTAATTTCTGGGGCATCGTGTTTTTCCTGCTCCTGGGCGCCGCCTGCGGCTATACGGTCATTGCCTATTCCGCATCCAACCTGGCCGCGGGCCTTTCGTTTGGCGAATATCTGATGCGGCTGGGCCTTTTGCTGCTCTGCATTTACGCGGCGTTTTTCCTGCAGATGATCCTTCACGAAGCGGGACATCTGGTTTTCGGCCTGCTCACCGGCTACCGCTTTTCCTCCTTCCGGATCGGAAGTCTCATGTGGAGTAAGGAGGCGGGGAAGATCCGGTTCCGCCGCATGTCGCTGGTCGGGACGGGCGGGCAGTGCCTGATGAGCCCCCCGGACATGAAGGACGGAAAGATCCCCTATGTGCTGTATAACCTCGGCGGCTCGCTGATGAATATTCTTGCCGCGCTGGTTTTCCTCGCGGCCTATGCGCTGTGGGGGAAGCTTCCTTTTCTGGGGCTGCTGTTCCTGCTGCTGTGCGTCAGCGGCTTCGGGCTCGCGCTGATGAACGGCATTCCGCTGCGCCTCGGGACGGTGGACAACGACGGCTATAACGCCAGATCGCTTGGCAAAAGCCCGGACGCCCTGTTTGCCTTCTGGGTGCAGATGAAAGCCAATGAGCAGATGGCCAAGGGCGCCCGGCTGCGGGACATGCCGGAGGAATGGTTCGCGGTTCCGTCCGACGAGGGCATGAAAAACAGCATGACGGCCGTTCTGGGCGTGTTTGCCGCGAACCGCCTCCTGGACACCCATGCCTTTGACGCGGCAAAAGACCTGATGGACCGGCTGCTGTCCATGGATACGGCGATCGTCGGGCTTCACCGCCGCCTGCTGATCTGCGACCGGCTGTACTGCGAGCTGGTCGGGAGCAAAGACGTCGAGGTCATGGACCGGCTGCGCAGCGGGGAGCAGCTGAAGTTCATGAAGCAGATGGGGAAGTTCCCGGCGGTGATCCGCACGGAGTATGCCTATGCGCTGCTGCAGGAACAGGACACCCCCAAGGCGCGGCAGATCAGGGACCGGTTTGAAAAGCGCGCGCTGACCTATCCGTATGCCGGGGATCTGGAAAGCGAACGGGAGCTTTTGCGGATCGCGGAAGAGTGCCGCGGGGTATGAGCCGCCGGGCGGGGGACGCGCGGGCAGACTTTACGGCCGCAGGGAACGGTCTTGACCGTTCCGAAGCAGATAAGATCAGCCGAATACGCAGACGCAGCGCGGGCCGTTATGGCCGGCGCTGCGCTTTTTGTGCGCTGTCCTCCTGCCAGAAAATGAATATAGTTGCCCGCCGGGGAAAATACTAAAATGAACTGCAGGTTAATCCTATTTGAAAAGAGAGGGGCAGCGTTTGATTATGAATGAAATCATTGGTTTTATCGAGCGAAATAAATATGGGAGCCTGGCCACCTGCAATGATGGAAAATCGGATATAAGGCCTTTTGAACTGGTATTTTACTGCAGCAGAGGAATGTTTTTCTATACATCGTCGGACGAAGACGTATTTGAGCAGCTCAATGCAAATCCTTATATCAGTTTTTGCGCCACAGATGAAAATCTAAATTATGTTAAGATTGCCGGAAGTGTTATTTTTAGCGACAGCCAGGATGACAAAGTCAAAATTGCTGCAAACAGTCAATTTGCGCAAAAGGTGTTTCCGGATTCAAATCTTGATGCCATGAAAGTATTTTTCTTGCCGCACGCCTCTTGTATATTGCATTATCACGCGGATAACAGAGCGGTTGAGTGGCAGTTTTAAAGCCCGGTCTTATGTAGGGAACGGTTTTGACCGTCCGCGGGGACGGTGTAATGTAGGAAACGGTCTTGACCGTTCAAGCAGATCAGATCAGCCGAATATGCAGACGCAGCGCGGGTCGTTTGGCCGGCGCTGCGTTTTTTGTGTGCTGGCCCCTTGCCGCCGCAGGGTGAAACCCTGCTTTTCTTGCCCGGATGCCGAGTTGTAAAAACGAAAAATTTGTGCCATAATGGAAATTACTGTAGAAATATAGATCACATCCGTGAATCAGGAGCCATATAAATGATTGATACGAAAAAAGAGCAGGAACGGGACGAGCTGCACCGCGCCATCTGGGCGATCGCGGATGAGCTGCGCGGGGCGGTCGATGGCTGGGACTTTAAAAACTATGTGCTGGGCACGATGTTCTATCGCTATATCTCCGAAAACTTGGCCAGCTACATAAACAAGAATGAACATGATTCCGGCATCATGGATTTCAATTTTGCAAAGATGCCGGACGAGGAAGCCGAAGAGGCGCGGGCCGGGGTGGTTCAGGAAAGAGGCTGTTTCCTCCTGCCGAGCGAGCTGTTCTGTAATGTCCGGGCCGGGGCGGCAAGCGATGAAAACCTGAACGAAACGCTGGAACGCATATTTGTTCACATCGAGGAGTCCGCGAGAGGCAGCGAGTCAGAGAGCAACTTTGCCGGTCTGTTCGATGATTTTGACGTCAACAGCAACAAGCTGGGCGCCACCGTGGCAAAGCGCAATGAAAAGCTGGTCAAGCTGTTAAACGGCGTGGGCAACATGAACCTCGGCGACGTGAAAGACCACTCGATCGACGCCTTTGGCGACGCCTATGAGTATCTCATGTCTATGTACGCCTCCGGCGCGGGCAAATCCGGCGGCGAGTTCTATACGCCCGCCGAAGTTTCCGAGCTGCTGACAAGGCTGGGCACCGTGGGCAAAACCGAGATCAATAAGGTGTATGACCCCGCCTGCGGTTCCGGCTCGCTGCTTTTGAAAGCGGAAAAGATCCTGGGCAGGGACGCCATCCGCAACGGGTTCTACGGGCAGGAGATCAATATCACCACCTACAACCTGTGCCGCATCAACATGTTTTTGCATGACGTCGACTTCAATTATTTCAGTATCGCCTGTGAAGATACCCTGACAGAGCCGCAGCACTGGGACGATGAGCCGTTTGAGCTGATCGTGTCCAATCCTCCTTATTCCATCCATTGGGCGGGGGACGAAAACCCGCTGCTGATCAATGATCCCCGCTTTTCTCCCGCCGGCGTTCTGGCGCCGAAGAGCAAGGCCGACCTGGCCTTTATCATGCACAGCCTTTCATGGCTGGCGTCCAACGGCACGGCGGCCATCGTCTGCTTCCCCGGCATCCTGTACCGCGGCGGCGCGGAACAGAAAATCCGCAAGTATCTGATCGACAACAACTATGTGGACTGCGTCATCCAGCTGCCGAGCAACCTGTTTTTCGGCACGTCCATCGCCACCTGCATCATGGTGATGAAGAAAAACAAGAACGATAACAAGACCCTGTTCATCGACGCCGGCAATGAGTGCATCAAGGTCACGAACAGCAATAAGCTGACCCCGGAGAACATCGGGCGGATCGTGGACGTTTTCGCACAGCGCGCGGAAATCGCGCACTTCTCCCATCTGGCGGCCTATGAAGAAATCAGCGGGAACGCTTATAACCTTTCCGTTTCCACCTATGTGGAGGCGGAGGACACCCGTGAGCGGGTAGATATTACGAAGCTGAACGCGGAGATCGAAGAGATCGTGCGGCGGGAGGATAAACTGCGGGAGGCCATTCGGAGCATCATCGAGGAGATCGAGGTGGGCGAATGAGCAGATTGGAGGAACTGATCGCGGAGCTGTGTCCGGATGGGGTGGAGTATCTTCCAATTAAGAGCTGCGTGGAAAATGTCGAAAATATCAAATGGGCAACAGTTGGTGGAAAAAGATTTCAGTATATTGATTTGACATCTGTAGATAGGGACACACACCTTATTGGCGAAACACAGATTATACATAATGACAATGCACCGAGTCGAGCACAGCAAATCGTAGTCAAGGGTGATATTTTGCTTGGTGCGACAAGACCTATGCTTAAGAGATACTGCATGATTGGCGAGGACTATGATAGCCAGATTTGTAGCACGGGGTTTTGTGTTTTAAGGGCAAATCCCACTGTTGTTTTAAGAAGATGGTTATATCATCATATAACATCAACAGCTTTTTTTGACCATGTTGAACGTTTTCAAAAGGGGGCAAGTTATCCCGCTATCTCCGATGCAGATGTAAAAGCCTATAAAGTGCCCGTTCCCCCGCTGCCGGTGCAGCGTGAAATCGTCCGTATTCTGGACAATTTCACGGAGCTTACAGCGGAGCTTACCGCGGAGCTTGCCGCGGAGCTTACCGCGAGAAAAAAACAGTATGAGTATTATCGGGATGCGCTGCTAAAATTGCCGGATTATCCTCGTTTGCTTTTAAAAGATATATCAAGCAGTGTGTCCTCGGGCAAAAACAAGGAACGTCTTGACGATGGAGAATTCCCAGTGTATGGTTCTACAGGTGTAATATCATCTACCGACACTGCAGTATACCATAAGAAGCAAATTCTTATTGCAAGAGTTGGTGCAAACGCAGGATACGTTCACATTGCCAGAGGGGATTATGATGTTTCGGATAATACTCTGATTGTAGATATGAAATCGGATGTTTCCTTTCAGTATGTGTATTATCAGTTATCCAGTATGAATCTACATCAATATGCTAAAGGCGGTGGACAACCGTTGGTAACAGCTGGACAGCTTAAAGAAATCTCAATTCCAATACCTCCAATAGAGGAGCAAAACAAAATCGTTGAGATATTAAATCGGTTTTATACATTGTGCAATGACCTTACCGCCGGCCTCCCCGCCGAAATCGCCGCCCGGCAAAAGCAATATGAATATTATCGTGACAAGCTGCTGACCTTCAAAGAGCTTGCCTGATAGGAGGTGAACGCCGTGCCGTATTTCAATATCGTGGCCGAAACATCGGAGAACACCGTCGTTACCGAATATGAGCCGGTCAAGGCCCGCTCCGACAGCTATCAGAGCGAAGCGGCGCTGGAACGGGAGTTTATCCGCCTGCTCGGGGAGCAGGGCTATGAGTATCTGCCCATCCATACCGCGGCGGACCTGGTTGCCAACCTCCGCGGCAAGCTGGAAGAGCTGAACGGCTACCGCTTTTCCGATGCGGAATGGACGCGGTTCTTTTCGGACGCCGTTGCCGACCCCAATGAGCAGATCGCGGAAAAGACCCGCAAAATCCAGGAGGACTTTGTCCAGGTACTGAAACGGGACGACGGCACCTCCAAGAACATCACCCTCATCGATAAAAAGAATATCCACAACAACCGGCTGCAGGTCATCAACCAATACGAGGTCGGCACGGATGACGGCGCAAGGCACGACAACCGCTATGATGTGACGGTGCTGGTCAACGGCCTGCCCCTGGTACATATCGAGCTGAAGCGCCGGGGCGTGCCCATCCGCGAGGCGTTCAACCAGATCGACCGCTATCAGCGGGATTCCTTCTGGGCCGGGTGCGGCCTGTTTGAGTATGTGCAGATCTTCGTGATCTCCAACGGCACGAACACCAAATACTATTCCAACAGCACCCGCTTTAACGCCATCCGGGACGCGAAGGCCGCCGGCGGCCGGAAGGGGAAAACGAGCAACAGCTTTGAATTCACCTGCTTCTGGGCGGATGCCAACAACCGTGTGATCCCGGACCTGATCGACTTTACCCGGACCTTTTTCGCCAGGCATACCCTTCTGAACGTGCTGACCAAATACTGCGTATTTACCTCAGAGCATATGCTGATGGTCATGCGCCCGTATCAGATCACGGCTACGGAGCGGATTCTCAACCGCATCGAGATCGCCAACAACTATAAAAAATACGGCAGCGCGGCGGGCGGCGGCTATATCTGGCACACCACCGGCTCCGGCAAGACGCTGACCTCTTTCAAGACGGCGCGGCTGGCATCCCTGCTGCCCTATATCGACAAGGTGCTGTTCGTGGTGGACCGCAAGGATCTGGACTATCAGACCATGAAGGAATATGACCGCTTTGAAAAGGGCGCGGCCAACAGCAATACCTCCACCACGATCCTGAAACGGCAGCTCGAAGACCCCAACGCCCATATTATCATCACCACCATCCAGAAGCTGGCGACCTTCATCAAGAAGAACCCCGGCCATGAGGTGTATACGAAGCACGTCGTGATCATTTTTGACGAGTGCCACCGCAGCCAGTTTGGGGACATGCACACGGCCATCGTCAAGAACTTCAAAAAGTACCATCTGTTCGGCTTCACCGGGACGCCGATCTTTGCGGTCAACGCCGGCAGGGGCAGGACCCCGGGGCTTTTTACCACCGGGCAGACCTTTGGCGACCAGCTGCATACCTACACCATCGTAGACGCCATCAACGATAAAAATGTACTGCCGTTCCGGGTGGACTATATCAAGACGATGGATAGTGAGCCGGACATTGACGACGAGCAGGTTTGGGACATCGACCGGGAAAAGGCGATGATGGCGCCGCAGCGGATCGCGCTGGTGGCGCAGTATCTTCTGGCGCATTTTGACCAGAAGACCTATCGCGGGGATAAGACCTACTGCTTTAATTCGCTGACCAATATCTCCGAGGTGGCGTCCGCCGGCCGCGGCGCGGTGGAAGAGATCAAGCAGAAACAGCGCCTCAGCGGATTCAACTCCCTCTTTGCCGTGTCGTCCGTGCAGATGGCGAAGCTGTAGTATCAGGAGCTGACAAACCAGATGGCCTCCGACCCGGCCAAGCGGCTGCGGATCGCCGTCATTTACAGCTATGGAGCAAACGAGGAAGAAGCAGACGGCATTCTGGACGAAGAAAACCCGGAGGATACCTCCGCCCTGGACCAGAGCTCCCGCGATTTTCTGGATGCCGCCATCCGGGATTATAACGCGATGTTCCATACGAACTATTCCACCGACGGAGACCGGTTCCAGAATTACTATAAAGATGTGTCCCTGCGCATGAAAAACAAGGAGCTTGACCTTTTGATCGTGGTCAATATGTTCCTCACGGGCTTTGATGCCACCACGCTGAATACCCTGTGGGTGGATAAGAACCTGAAAATGCACGGTCTGATCCAGGCATTCAGCCGGACGAACCGCATCCTCAATTCCATCAAGACCTTTGGCAATATCGTGTGCTTCCGCAATCTTCAAAAGCGTGTGGACAGCGCCATTTCCCTGTTTGGCGACAAGAACGCCGGCGGCATCGTGCTGCTGCAAAGCTTCAAGGACTACTATGGCGGCTATGAATCCGCCGACGGCAGGAAGATGCCCGGCTATGTGGATATGATGGCGGAACTGGCTGAAAAGTTCCCCCTGAAAGAGCCGCAGATCATCGGGGAACAGAAGCAGAAAGACTTCATCGTCCTTTTCGGCGCGATTCTGCGTATGCGGAATCTGCTGCTGTCCTTTGATGAATTCCAGGGCAGAGAGCTGATCACCGAGCGCGATTTGCAGGATTACCTCGGCAGATATCAGGATTTGCGCGATGAATGGAAACGCAGGCGCGAAGCCGGGGAAAGTACGGATATTACGGACGATATTGTATTTGAGATAGAACTGATCAAGCAGATCGAAATCAACATCGATTACATTCTCATGCTGGTGAAAAAGTACCATGACACCCATTGCGAGGATCAGGAGGTTCTGATCACCATTAAAAAAGCCATTGACGCCAGCCCGGAGCTCCGCAGCAAGAAGCAGCTGATCGAAACCTTTATCGCGGGCGTCAATGAGATCGATGACGTAATGTCCGAATGGCACGATTATGTCGCCCTGCAGCGTGAGCATGACCTTCAAACCATCATCACGGAGGAAAAGCTAAAGCCGGAGGATACCCGCAGATTCCTCAATAATGCATTCCGGGACGGCGAGATCAAAACGGTCGGAACAGAGATCGATAAAATCATGCCCCCGGTTTCCAGATTCGGCGGCGGCCGGGCCGAGAAAAAGCAGGGCGTGATCGACAGGCTGAAAGCTTTCTTTGAGAAATATTTCGGGGTTGTATAAAAACCCGGATAACATGGTTATTTAAGTTCGCAGATCGATGAGGGGGATGCCGGATATGGAGATTCCAAAATATTACGAAATGCACAGGCCGTTTCTGGAGCTGCTGAAGGACGGCGCGGCGCATCCGCGCAAGGACGTAAGTGAACAGATGGCGGCGTACTTTCACCTTGACCGTGCGGCGCTTGACGAGCTGCTGCCCAGCGGCCGGCAGTCGGTGTTCAGCAATCGCTTCGGCTGGGCAAGCACCTATCTGAAAAAGGCCGGGCTGATCGACAGCCCCGCAAGGGCCACGTTTATGATTACCCCGGCCGGGCTGAACGTGCTGCGCGACAATCCGGGCGTGATCAACAACGAATATCTGGCGAAGTTTGAAGGCTTCCGAAAATTTCAGGAGACTTCGCAGCATCCGGTTCAGGCGGCTCCGGCGGAAGACAGCGATACGCCGGACGATACGTTTGAAGCATCGTTTCGGAAGATCAGCGAAAGCCTGGCGGACGAGCTGCTGGGCGAGGTCATGAAGCTTACCCCGCAGAAATTTGAGCGTATGGTCATCGATCTGCTTTCCCAAATGGGGTACGGTTCGTTTGAGAACGCGGGCCGGGTCACGGCGGTATCCGGGGATGAGGGCATTGACGGCATCATCATGGAGGACAAGCTGGGCTTTGATCTGATCTATATCCAGGCCAAAAAGTGGGATCTGAGCAGTACGGTTGGCCGTCCGGCGATTCAGGGCTTTGTGGGGGCGATCACCGGAAAGGGCGGAAAGGGCCTGTTTGTGACCACGGCGAAATATTCAAAACAGGCGCTGGAGTATGCAGACCATCAGCATGTGATCCTGATCGACGGGGAAAAGCTTGTTAAGCTGATGATCGAGCATAACTTTGGCGTCAGCGTGAAGAAGACCTTTGAGATCAAAGCGATCGACACCGACCTTTTCAATGAGTATGCCGAATAGCGGGGGACTTTCGGCGCGTCTGTAAAGGAATAGGAAGATTATAAGTACCGCCGCCGGCCATTATGGTCGGCGGCGGTTTTTTGTATAGAGAATGAGCGAGGGCGGAAGCAAAGCCGGGCTGCAGGGAGGCGCAGCCGTTTTTTGTGCTTGCCAGCCGCGCAGGACGGTGTTATAATTCAGATAACTTATTACGACAAAATATTGTTATCCTCGCCGTTCCGCCGCGTTTTTTGATCCCGGCAGTGTGTGAGAACCAGGGCCCGCTCTGCCGCATGGCAGGGCGGGTTTGTTTTGATGAAACTGAGCTTACCAATAAGGTATAAGGATAAAGGAGGGGCTTTATATGTTTTGCTTTCAATGTGGCGAAAAGATCCCGGACAATAGCAACTATTGTATGAAATGCGGAGCAAAAATTGAAAGGGTGAACTCAAACCTAAAAATGCCGAGCGGAGAAGAGATTGAGACTTTAAAAAGCGATTTTCGTAAGGACATGTTTACAATATATCAGGAAGCGTGCAAAATTGGATATCGTCCTTCCTATTTTTTACAAATGATAAGCACGCCAGAGGACATTGTTCAAATTGCCAAAAGACTAATTGCCAAGGAAACCAATGGTTTTATAAAGTTAGCGGAACTTCGCAGGACAGATTTATCTGTTGAGAATTATGTAACGCTGTCAAAGTATGCCCCTCTATTTAGTGACAGTGATAGAGAGATATGCAGAAAGAGACTCTCTGCATATAAATTCTGAGTAATGCAGAAAGAGGTTATAACAATGAGACAGGACAAAATAGAAAATCGTGATGCTTACATAGATTTAATTGCTACGGAAAAATCTGGTAATCTGCAGGGGGAAAAGAATGTTTGACTATATTTTTCAGGAGTACATAGAAACAGCATACAAGCCATCAATGCGGCGGTTGACTGTTTTTGAAAAATTCCTGATGGGCACGATGGCAGCTACAGTCATCGCTTGCATAATATTTGCTCTGCTGCGGCTGGGAAAAGCGGCGGTTTATTGCCTTTGCGCGTTGTTCGCTGTGGTGGGTGCTATATACATACGTTATCGGTATTCTTTGAAGCACGACAGGGAGGAGCGGTTTGCCCGTTACCAAAAACGTCTTGCACAGCTTGAAACGCTGCTCGAAGATAAGAAATATGGAGAAAAGGGGCTATACCATCAAGGCGGTCTGGATTGGATAATCGAATGTGGGGAAGCAAAGGTGCGTGGTGCCGCATCCCAGAAATGGCAGGCAGCCATCAAAGAATATTTTAAGATTATCATCTTTCCAATGATTACCCTGGTTTTTGGTATTTATATCAGCCGCGCCTCGCTGTCCGATTCGATATTATATGCGGTATCGGTTACTGGAAGTATTGCGCTGGTTGCATTTTTTGCCCTGAGCCTGCTGGAAATTTATAAAGATTTTTTTGAAAAAAACGAAGAAATTTGCGGATACTTGCTTAATGACCTGCGCTATCTACGAGCTCAACTGAGCGGAAATCCCACGGAACCAACAGGGACAGAGATTCAGGAAACGGTGGAGGCCTAAAGCTCTAATACTGTATTACGAAAATTACGGAGATAATCTATAATACGTGGGGACTAAAATGAAAAGCTATAAAATTATATATTATGTTGGTGAATCAATCGGCTTAGAAACGGTTGTAAATAAAGGCATTTTACTTATAGAAGACAGGAATATATCCATTGTATCGAACGAGGAACGAATTGCCCTGAATATGGTTTATCGGGTAGATATAGTCAGGCTCAATGCATTGGGAACAATACTCAAAATAGTGAATGGCTCATATACAATATTTCTCGCAGCATACAGGGTTTATCTAAACATAGGTACAGGCTTTATCATAGCGAATTATTTCGGAACAATAAATATCAGAAATCTACTGGACGCTACTAGATGTGACATGAACAGATTTTGAGAAATCTTTAGGTTATACCGCTATGCCGCCGTCCGCAGAAGTTTCTGTCGGCGGTGGTTTTATGCGGGTATATAGGCGGAAAAGAAAGAGCGGGGAGTACGTTCTCTTATAATACGGCTGGGCAGATGGGTGATGTCTTTGACCTCTGCTTACACAAATAAGCTGATTATACAATAAAGCAAGAAGCCCGGATAGGACTTCTTGCTTTATTTATATGACGATCAGACTTATTCGTACGTGATGGTAAATCCCGTGTTCTCAATGCAGTTTTTCAGTTCCGCTTCGGTGGCCGGATCATTGTATTGGATCTCCACGGTTCCAGAGGCTAAATTCACGCCGACCTTATTCACGCCGTCGATCTTGCTGAGCGCATTTTTGATCTGGGTCTTGCATTCCTTGTTCTGGATGCCTGACACGCTGCAAAGCATGGTGTTCATTGCTTGTCCTCCTCATTAATGCGGTCGCTCGGCGGGGTCTTGTGAACGCCCAGGTCCGCGTTGTCCTTCGGCTTGGTTTTTCGGAGCTCGGCATCGCTCTTGGGCCTGTCCCTTAACCGGTTCTTGTTGTTGTTCATTTTCATCTTCCTCAATTAGATAACAGCGGTGGGGCCTAATCTTTCTTGTGGTTCTCGGTGTCGTTCTGCAGACCCGAAATCGCCCGTGCGCTTTCGGCATTTGGGTCGTGCTTTACGTGCTTGGAACGAAATGTACCGTCTTCTTTTTTACGGTTTGTCTTGCTTTTCATTTTGTTGTCGCTGCTCATAAAAATCTCCGTTCTGCCGCTGCGTATCAGCACAAAGAGGCTGAAAAAGCGGCGCTGCACAAACTATTTCAGAAAGGATCTCGGTCTATTATTTCTTTCAGCGGTTTGATTTATTCGGCCGCATCCCGGCACGGGCGGAAACAGGCAGATGAAAAAACAAAACAACCAAACACCCGGCCGATGGCCGGTTTTTTCTTTCAAAGTGTAGACGCAATTTGGTTTTTGATATGGTAGCATGAGTTCAGGAAATGGCGGAGAAACCGCCTGACACACGGGAAAGCCCGCGGAGGAGGATATCTATATGATCATGACGCTGAAACTGCTGGATCTTTGCTGGCTGTTTGCGGACGGCGCCGCCGGCGGGGCGGGCGGGCCCGGAGCGGGAGCTTCCGGAGTGGGCGCGTCCCCCGCCGCGGCAGCACCGGCCCGCACCAGCGACCAGATCGCGGCGGAGGCCGGAATCAGGATGCCCGGAAGCGACCGCCGGGCAAAGCAGAATATCACGGGCGGCAGGCCCGCGGCCGTCAATGGAAAACCGGCGGACGGCGCGCGGACACAGACTCCCGCCGCCGGGGAGCAGGGGGCCGGGGACGCACCCGGCGAAAAGACGCCGGCGCAGCGGGAGCAGGAGTTCCGTGCGCTGATCGACGGCGAATACAAGCAGGCGTACAAGGACCTGTTCACGCAGGAGAGCCAGCGGGTCATCAACGCCCGCTTCAAAGAGACAAAGCAGCTGCAGGAAAGCCTGGCATCGCACAAGCCGGTGATCGATCTGCTGATGCAGCGGTACGGGATCGCCGACGGCGACCTGCCCCGGCTGCAGCACGCGCTGGAGGGCGACGAGACCTTTTGGAGCGCGGCGGCGGAGAAGGCGGGCATGGAGGAAACGGCGTACCGCGAGGCCATGCAGCTCCGGCAGGAAAAAGCGGCACGGGAGCAGACACAGGCGGCACAGCGCCGGCAGCAGGCACAGGAGATGCAGTATAACGCCTGGCTGCGGGAGGCCGGACAGATCAAAAACGACTATCCCGGCTTTAACCTGTCCGCGGAATGCCGCAGCGGGCAGTTTGTCCGGATGCTGAAGGCGGGCGTTCCGATGAAGACCGCGTTTGAGGCCGTTCACGGAGCGGACCTGCGGCGGGTCGCGGTGCAGGGGGCGCAGCAGGCGGCGGTGGAAGCCATCCGCGCCAAGGGGATGCGTCCCGACGAGAACGGCACATCCGCACAGAGCGGCCTTTACAGCCGGAACGACGTGCACGCGCTGACCCGGGAGGAGCGGGCAAAGATCGCCCGCCGGGCCGCCGGGGGAGAAAAGATCGCCTTTTAGCCCGAAGGGGCAGAGGCGGAAGCGGGGGAGAACCCCCGAAAACAACAAAAACACAGGGAGGAAACGATATGTATCAATCTATGGACGAGCTGCTGCTGATCCCGATGATCGTCAGCCTGTTCGCCGATCCGAATACCCAGACCACGGGCTCGGCCGATCTGTCGGACGAGATGAAGACCTTTTACAGCGACTATCTGGTCGACCTCACCGAGCCGGAGCTGGTGCATGACCAGTTCGGCCAGAAGCGCCCCATTCCGCAGGGGGGCGGCAAGACCATCGAATTCCGCAAATATGACAGTCTGGCGAAAGCCACCACCCCCATCACCGAGGGCGTGACGCCCAACGGCAATAAGCTGAAGGTTTCCGCCGTCAGCGCCACCGTGGATCAGTACGGCGATTATGTCACGCTGTCGGACGTGCTGCTGCTGACCGCCGTGGACAACAACCTGACCGAGGCGGCAAAGCTGTTGTCCAGCCAGGCGGGACGCACCCTGGACACCGTCACCCGCGAGATTCTGAGCGGCGGCACCAATGTCCAGTACGGCAGCGGCCAGGTTTCCGCCCGCTATCAGCTGGTCGGCGGGGACGGAACCGCCGCCAACAACCACTATCTGACCGTTCTGGCCGTGCGAAAGGCGGCGGCATCCCTCAAGCGGCAGAACGCCAAGAAGATCAACGGCTATTACGCGGGCGTCGCCCATCCGGACGTCACCTTTGACCTGATGGACGACGAGAACTGGAAGTATCCGCATCAGTATGTGGACACCCAGAACATCTATTCCGGGGAGATCGGCGAGATCGCCGGCGTCCGCTTTGTGGAGACCACCGAGGCGAAGATCTTCCACGCGCCCGACCTGACCGCGGGGTCCCGCGCGCTGACGGTTAAGACCACGCTGGGCGCGCCGGGTATGACCGTTGCCGTGGATGAGGCCGTTACCGCGGCCGACGCCGCCGCCCTGGCGGGCCGGAAGATCGTTCTCAACGGGCATCCGTACACGGTTGCCTCCGCCGCATCCGGCGCGGCCGGCAGCGCTTCGGTCACCCTGACGGAAAGCGTGCCCGTGGCCGACGGGACCGACGGGAAGCTCCTGTATCCGGGCGAGGCGGGCGCCACGGGCCGCGACGTCTATTCCACCCTCATCCTCGGCGAGAACGCCTATGGCGTCACCGACGTGACGGGCGGCGGCCTCGAGATGATCATCAAGCCGCTGGGCAGCGGCGAAGACCCGCTGAATCAGCGCGCAACGGCCGGCTGGAAGGCTATCAAGACCGCCGTGCGTCTGGTGGAGCAGTACATGGTCCGCGTCGAGACCGCCTCCACCTTTGCCAGCGGGGCCAATTGACAGATTTGCAATTCCAGCGCGATGTTATGAACGGACTTTATGACAGGGCCCTGCACCCCGCCGGGAAGATCCCGGCAGGGAGCGGGATAAAGCGGAAGGGAGGACAGGTATGGCAAATAAAAAGCCAGAAGAGACGCAGGCGCAGCCTGCCGGGCAGAACCTGAGCGGGGAGGAATACGTCACCGTTCAGCTTTTCCGGGACAGCGGGAAATACGCCGACGATGTGTTTGTCTCGGTCAACGGCGAGAGCTGCCTCATAAGGCGCGGGATTCCGGTGCGGATCAAGCGCAAGTTTGCCGAGGTGCTGGAAAACAGCCTCCGGCAGGATGAGCAGGCGGTGCAGGTCATCCAGAGCATTTCCAACTGACACAACCGAATCTGCCGCGGTACACACGGCGATCCCATTCACGGCATGGGAGGCAGCGGGGGAGAAATTTCCCCCGTTCCTCCCGTGCCGTTTTTTACTGCCGAAACTATATGCCGAAAGGGTTGAGATACATGACCATCCGGGAAGCAATCACCAGCGCCGATCTTCAGCGCCCGAATCAGATCGCGGAAAGCGAGAAGCTAAATTGGCTCAATGAACTGGAAGGGCTGGTGCAGACGCGAATCCTGCACCTGTCCACCGATGCCCTGACGTCTTACCTGCCGGAAGTCAGCTATACGGGAACGATGAGCTTCCCGGATGCGCAGACACTTCTGCTTGCGTCCGCCGGCGGCTTCTGCATCGGGGACACCGTAAAAATCAGCGGACTTACAGCGTATTCTGGAAACAACGATCTAAGCGCAAAGGTTTTGTCCGTCAGCGCCGACGGCCAGACGATTACCTTTGCGGCAGGCACGTTTCCGGCCGCCGGAGCAGCGCCGGAAAGCGGGGCGGCGTATGCCGACCGCCGGGATACGGTGCTGCTCGTCCCAACGCCCTATGACCGTATCTATGAAGCCTATCTGATGATGCGCATCAACTTATACATGGGCGAAGCGTCAGGGTACAACAATGACCGTACCTGGTACAACACCGTCTGGGATGATTTTTCCAAATGGTTCAGCCGGAATCATGTGCCCGGCACAACGGAGGCGCTTGGTTTTTTTCTGACAGCCTACGGACTGGCGCTTAAAAGCGGGTTCGTAGGGACGGAGCAGGAATGGCTTCTTTCGCTTAAAGGAGATCAGGGATGGAGCATTGGGATGCGCTATTCAAGCGATGATTCCGCGCTCCAATGGTGCAGCCTGAGCGATGGCATTTGGCATGATCTTCTTTCCCTTGCGGATATACAGGGCGACGTGGTATCGCAGACGTTGACCGCTGCCCAGACGGCGCAGAGCGGCGCGGAAACGGCACAGGCCGCGGCCGAGAGCGCAAAGGCCGACGCAGAGACGGCGCGGGATTCGGCAAATATTTCGGCTTCATCTGCCTCAGCCTCGGCTTTGACTGCGGAAGCGGCACAGATGGCTTCTGAAAGCGCAAGGGATACCGCGATGGCGGCCAAAACGGTGGCAGAGACCGCTTCCGCAGCGACGGCCGCGAAAGCCGGTGAGGCGTCTGCGAGCGCATCGGCGGCAGCGAACAACGCGGCGGCGGCATCTGCATCGGCGGCTTCTGCGGCTGCATCCGCAGGGTCGGCATCGTCCGCGAAAACGGCTGCGGAGGCGGCACAGCAGGCGATAGAAAACATGACGGCAACGGCCCTGCCGCTTGCGGAAGGTGTGGCGCCCACGGTAGAAAAGACCGTTTCCGACGGCGCTGTTAGCCTTGGCTTTGGAATCCCCAAAGGGGATACCGGCGCGACGGGGGTGACCGGGCCGCAGGGGTATTCCATCGGTTCGGTTACCAAAAAATCCGGGACGGGTACAGCGGGATCAACCGACGTTTATTCTGTCAAAATTGATGATGAAGAACAAACGGAGGTTGGCACTTTCTCCGTTTACAACGGCGCGGACGGCGAAGGCAGCGGTGACATGCTGAAAAGCCAGTACGACGCCGACAATGACGGCGTGGTGGACGATGCGGAGCGGCTCGGCGGACAGCTGCCCGGATATTACGCGGCGGCGGCGGACCTTTCCCTCAAAGCCGGAGCGATCAACGGCAACCCGGCCACGGCCGACATCGCGGAAGCGGATTATGTTCCGCTATATGATACCAGTGCCGCGGCGGAGAAGAAGACGCTCTGGAGCACGGTCAAAAGCACGCTGAAGGCGTATTTTGACGGGCTGTACGCCGCGCTGAGCCATACCCACACCAAGAGCCAGATCACCGACTTTCCCGCGCTGGGCACGGCGGCGGCGAAGGACGTTCCCGCCAGCGGAAACGCCGGCACGACGCAGGTGGTCATGGGCAGCGATTCGCGCCTGAGTGACAGCCGTCCGGCGGCCGACGTTTCCACCTGGGCCAAGGCAGCGGCCAAGCCAAGCTATACGGCGGCGGAAGTCGGGGCGGACACTTCCGGCGCGGCGGCGGCGGCAGTGACTGCTCACAACAGCGCGGCAGACGCGCACAGTGCGCTATTTGCATCCATCCGGAAGATTGGTGAGATGGTTACCACCACACGCAATACTCTCGGTGAAAATTATCTGCTTTGTAATGGGGATAAAGTGGACGCTATACAATTCCCGGAATTGTGTAGCACAGCACTAACCTTCTTTGACAAAAAGACAGCCACAGCAGAAAATGCTGGTTCCGTTAGTCTTTATAATCCGTCTTTGGGTAATCCACAGAAAATTAGATATTGCAATGGTTTGTACTTCAGAATTACTGGATCAAGCTCATCAAATATATACTACTCTACAAGTATAGAGGGGCCTTGGACTTCACTAAAAGAAATTGTATATCCATCATCCCCGGCGAGTGCGAGACTATATGATATTGCCTATGGCAATGGTTATTATGTTATAGCAGCTTTCAATACTAATTATAGTTACAGGGGTATTTACTACTCTACAGACCTTGTTCATTGGACTTACATGCAATTTAATTCAACTTATGATTTAGGCTGGATTAATCACATCTTTTTTGTAAACGGTCAATTTGTACTGTTTACTTCCGCTTCTGCAAACAATACAAAGATGGGCATTTTCACAGACCCAACGGTTACTTATTCATCATGGACTTGGATTTCATCACCTATTAATCTTTATTATGCTACAACAAATGCACCATTTGATGTGCAAAATCTAATATATGATGCGCCCTATTATGTGTTCACTACAACTAATGGCAGGCTTTATTATGCTACTGATTTAACTGGTGGCTTTACGGGTAACGTTGTTGGGCTACCTACAGCAAGCGGCCTTGCTTGTCAAGGTATGTTTGTAAAGGTAGACGGAGTTTATTATTGTGTCCTTAATGACGGCTATACAGGTTCGGCCTATGTTGATATATATTCTTGTGGATCAACACCTACAGGAAGTTGGACTAAGCTAAACCGTATAATTACAGATGCTTCCACCAATGGGCAAGGTAATGCCATGGTAAGAGGTTTTTCAAGGGTAAACTTTGATGGAACTGATTATTTTATTTTGTGCATAAGAGAAAGCGATGAGCATTTTTATATTGGCACTACGATAGACGGCACGTTCACTCAGCCACTGAATGTAGTATCGGATGGTAGGTCTTTAAGTTTTGGTGGTACAACTTCTTCTTCTTCATGTTACAATGAATGCCCTTTTAATTTCATCGAAGAAGATGGAGCATTGTATTATGTAGCTACAGAGTTATCCAGCGGAACAGACAGAATATGGCGTTTCAAAGAAAAATACCAATTACCTCTTTATGCTCCCGTATCTACATCACAACAACCAATATACGTTTTTATTAAAGCAAAGGAGGGTTAAAATGTTACGCGATGCACAACTTGTACCAAAGCCTGGGTATGTAGAAATTGAAGTCAACGGAAAGCGCACCTACCGAAATGCTGTCACAGGTATATTGATCAATGATGAAGTACCGCAGCCCTCCGAGGTCGAGGTACTTTTAGCAAAGATTGAAGAATTGAAGGCCGCAATGGGCGTCCTGGCTGCCAGTGTGGTTATGGAGGGCTGATTATGTATGATCTGATTTTGACGTGGTACAAGGCCCATATCTGGCAGGCAGCCCATGTGCAGGCGGCGGTGACCAAGGGATGGATCACGCAGACAGAGGCAGATGAGATCCTCGCCGCCGGGCAGGCGTAAGGAGGCAACATACATGTATATGCCGGTTCTTCCGTATAAGGAAAGCGTGAAATCCAAACAGACATCCGTATTCTACGGTCTGGAAAACCGGGATAATGCGCGGGAGGGCTCTCTTGCATATTGCAAGGGGCTTTCCCCGCTCAAATATCCCGCTATGGTAGTTCGCAAGGGCCGAACGGAACAGGTGGCCTTTACCGCTCCTACTGACCTTTACGGTTGGGACAAGCTGGTCGCCGTGGATGGGAACGGGCTGTATTACGACGGCGCGTTTATTTGCAACGTAATGCCCGGAGAAAAGCAGTTTGCTGTGGTCAATACAAAACTCATTGTCTGGCCGGACAAACTGATGGTCGATCTCGTCAACAAGCAGGTCACGCAGATGGATGCGCAGACAGAATCGCTTTCCGGCAGCGAGGTTACGTTCACAGCGGACAGCGTCACCTTGGCGTTGTCGCCGCTGCTGCAAAGGCTGGAAAGCATCCATATGGGTTCCGGGAACGCTTCCACCGGTTATTATAGTAAACCTTGTATCAAGTTATATACCGGGGCCGCGTTTGCTAATGAAGAATGGACGTATACTTCTTCTGAAGAAGTAGATATGGGCATGGTATTTGACCGTCAAAGCGACCTGGCCACTTGGCTGAACGAAAGGGTGATTCTGCCCAGTAAAACGGCGGCGGGGTCCTATCAATTTGACGCGAACTTTTTGGTCAATCCGAACAGAACATGGCCAGCTCCCAATACCGACGGCGTCTATGGAGTTATTACAGAAGCACATACTGAATCTACACTTCAGTCAGATGAACCTCATGGAGATGATGAAGGTTTTGGAATCGGAGATGTCATCTGGTGCGTCGCCAAGCTATACCGATATGGAGAGAACAACGGAAAGTTTACCGACTTCTTTTCTTCCGGGGATGTAGTGAGCATTACCGGGGCTACAAACGAGGCGAACAACATTGTCCGGCTGAAGATCGAATCGGTCGCGGATTCCAAGCTAACCCTTGCCGCAGACACCTTCACGGCAGGGACGCAGACTGCGTCAATTACCGTGCAGCGGGCGATCCCTGACCTCGATTATATCTGTGCCGGAGAGAACCGGCTCTGGGGATTATCCAACACGGAGCGCGCGGTCTATGCCTCCGGCCTGGGGCTTCCGATGAATTTCTACGATACGAACGGTACGGCAAATGACAGTTTTAATTTTAATTTTGAAACCAAAGGGGATTTCACCGGCATCTGCGCTTATTCCGGAAATATCCTCTGCTGGAAGGAAGATATGCTACACCGCATCTATGGCGATTATGCGGCGCAGTATTACATGAACACCTATAATATCCGCGGTGTACAGGCGGGGGCGCACAAGAGCCTGACCATTATCAACGAGGCTCTGTATTACCTCTCCCGTGACGGGGTAATGGCCTACACCGGCGGTACGCCAGAGCTTGTTTCCTATGCGCTGGGAGACGCGCAGCGCAGCTTTGTCGGCGCGGGAAGCGACGGGCGGCTGTATCATTTGTGCGTCCGGGAGGACGGGGAATACCGGCATTTGGTTTATGATCCGGTGATGTCCCTCTGGCTGTGCGAAGAGACAGAGCTGGCAGCGGCCTTTGCTTTGACGGAGGGCAGCTTCTATGTACTGGCCGGCGGCAAAGCGTATCAGTGCGGCCAGGGCGGCCGCGCTGCCTGGAGCGCGGAACTCAGCCCGATGGACGAAGATGTCTTTGGAAAGAAGGACTACAAGTGGCTGTACCTCCGCTATGCGGAGGGGGATGATACGGCGCTCACCGCAGAGGTCCGCACAGACGGCGGCGTGTGGAAGACGGCCTATACCGGGAAGCTGACCGGAGACGGGACCCTCCGGATCCCGCTGGCGCCCATGCGGTGCGACCGGCTGTCTCTGCGACTGAACGGCACAGGGCCCATGAAGCTGCTCAGCCTGCGCCGGGACTATTATGCGGGAAGCGAAGCGTAAGTCCGGGCCTATGGGTCATATGTGCAGCGGAAAGTAGGGACGGCCTGTATTTGCGGAACGCCGAGGGGAACGGTCTTGACCGTTCCGAGCGCATCGCGGCCTGCTATGCGCTCAGTGATGAAAAGGCTTCGCGGCCTGCGCAGCCGCACGGCGGTCTCGGCACGTAGGGCGTGCCGTCAGTGGCGGAGCCGCTATAAAATCCGCCCTTCGTAAACGGGGCCCAATTCGTGAGAATGGGGATATTATTCCCCGCCGCAGGCGGAACCTAAGGAACCAAAACCCGGACAATTACGCATTGAATTACGGGCATAGGGCCTAGGTTTGTTGCGGTGGCAGTGGCGCAGCACCGCTTGATCTAGCTGAAACGGCTTGGTCATGTAGGGAAACGGTCTTGACCGTTCCGAGCGCATCTGCGCCGCGGCGCGGCGTATAGGAGCCGGCCATTGATTTGCCGGCGAGTATTGAATGAAAAAGGGGGTGCCCCCGACGGCGGTTACGCCGGTGGGGAATCAAGACGATGTACAGCCGAAAATTGCAGACGCTTGACTTCCGTAATACCGAAGCCGCCCTGCGCGCGCTGCTGAAGCAGCTCAACATTGTGCAGGACGAGAGTGGGCTGACGCTCACTGGCCTCAAAACACAAAACGCTGCGCTCAGCGAAGAGAATAAAGCGCTTCGTGCGGAACTGAATGCGCTGGGAGACAGGGTAAAAACCTTGGAGGAGGGGAAGTAAGATGGCACATAACAATAACGTGGATTATCAGGCGCTCATCGACAAGGCGGTGGTAAAGGGAGATTTTGGAGCGGCGGCGCAGCTGGAAGAGGCGCGGAATGAGAAGATCGACGATCTGGGCCTCAACTATGAAAAGACATACAAATACACGCAGTATGGCGATTCGGGAGATACGTCTTCATCCGGAAGTCCCGCGAGCGTTTCCTATTCCGCGAAATCCGAAGAACCGACCTACACCGATAATCAGCAGGGCCTGATCGATTCCGTCAGCACCGCGCTGATGAATCGTGATGCGTTCTCCTATGACCCGGAGAGCGACCCGCTGTATCAGTCTTATCAAAAGCAATATACCCGGCAGGGGCAGACGGCCATGCAGGACACGCTGGGGCAGATCGCCGCGCGCACGGGAGGCATGGCCAGCTCTTATGCCGGGACGGCGGCACAGCAGACCTATGACAATTACATGCAGGCGCTTTCCGACAAGATCCCGGAGCTGCGGCAGGCGGCCTATGAGATGTACCGGGATCAGGGCAGCGACATGCGGGACAACCTTTCCATGCTGCTCTCGCTGGAAAGCAACGACTATAACAAATATCTGAACGATCTTGCTCAGTATAACACCAACCGGCAGTTTGACTATAATGCCAGACAGGACGCAATCGGCAACGAGCAGTGGCAAAAGCAGTTCGATACCGGCAACGAGCAGTGGGATAAGGATTTTAACTATAGAGCGCAGCAGGACGCGCTCAACAGAAGTGCCAGCTTGTCCAGCGGCTCGCCCGGTGGTTCATCCGGCGGCTCGTCTGAAGACAGGTCCGTAAAGGATCTGTTTGCTGCCATGTACCAAAGCGGTGATCCTTATACCTATCTGATTCTCAATGGCTATACCGAAGGAGAAGCGAAGGGAATCATTGCAAGTAGTGGATACCGCGCGTATGACACCGAAAGGAGAACGGCAGGCCGGAAGACGGAATCTGACGACAACTCCTATATGGTCGAGGGTATGGGAAAGATGTCTGAAAGCGATATTGCGAGACTGCTCGACAGCGGGAAAATCTACGTAACCGCCGTTGATAAAGACGGTAATCCTATATCCTTTGCGACAGTACCGGAAACGAATCAAGGCTTGGGCAATAAACCGATTTCCCTTACGAGATAAGGAGGCAGTATGCCGAGTATCGTTAAAAATGGATCGACGGACACCAAGTCAAAATTGCATGCCTATGGGGTAAAGTTCCAGCAGGAGCAGCAGGCAAGCAAGTCCGCAGCCGGTATTAAGAATAATCGTGGAAGCGATACCAAGAGCCGTCTGCGGGAGTATGGTCTTAAGTTTCGTGCAGAGCAGGACCAGAAGCAGGCAGAACTGGATCGAAAGCAGGCACAGTATTCTTTGAATCAGATGGCTGCCCCTGCTGTTTCGCATTACGCCACGCCGCAGGCGACGAAGAATTACCGTGATACCGTCGGCGCAGCAACCGGCATTTCTGCTGCGGATAAAAGCCAACTGATCGCACGGAAGCCCAGCACGTTCCAGAAATCCCGTGCAACCGTCCTGACAGATACGGCCACCGGCGGAGACCACGCGCGCGCGGATGCGTATCAAGACGATATCGACCGCCGCAAAGCCGTGCATGCGGAGGATGCCGTCGGTCGGGCATCCCAGGCAGGCGCTTATGACGGAAGCTTTTTCCATTTCGACATTCGCCCCACCCCGACGAACGACACAATGGAGCGCGCGATGGAGCACAAGACCCATGACCGAAAACCCCTCAACATCACCTGGACTAAGGATCCCGGCGAAGACGCCGTGGAGCGCACGGAACGCAGCGGAGAATATGACCGGAGCGCTGCTAAGTTATCCGGCGTTGGGTATAAGCTGGCATCTATCATTCCGATGATGACTGAATCCCTGCGCGCCAGCGCAGAAACGCAGGAATATAATAATGCAAATAACCCTCTGAATGATCAGTTGCAGCGCGCTTTTGAGAAGATGGACATGGAGCGCCAGTACGCACCTTATTCCGGGGATGATACGGCGTATTTGCAGGCGAAAGACGATTATGAGTCTGTGTTGGCGGAATGGAAGAAATATCAGAAAGAAGCCTATCTGGATCCCAACAGCACGGGTATGGAGCTTCAGCGCAAAGGAAATGAAGCCTATGAAAAATCGTTGGAAGGAACCGAGGGGGTAGAAAGGTTCCTCCGCGAAACAGAAAACTCCATTCTTGAAAACCTTGCGGTTTTGCCTACGGCAGCCATTTCCCCCGCGATTCCGATGGCGGTTCTGGGCGGTAACGCTGCGGCCTCCCGCACTTATGAGCTGGCGAACCAGGGTGTCAACGCAAGCGAAGCGTTTATGCGGGGCCTTGTGTCCGGCGGAATTGAGGCCGCGACCGAAAGCATTTCCCTCGGCAGCTTGTTGGAACTGGTCAAGAGCGGCGGGAAAAGTTTTGTCCGTGAATTACTTAAACAGGGAGGGATAGAAGCCGGCGAAGAGCTGACTTCTTACGTTGCCAATTACATCGCAGATGTGGCCGCCCAAGACCCGAACGCAAAGTTTGATCCTAAAGATATGATGCAGCAGGCGGCGGGCGGGTTCGTGTCCGGCCTCGCTTTCGGCACGGGCGGAAACGTGATGGGCTCCGCCTACACAGGCGGAGGAGATTATCAAGGCACGGAGCAGGCACAGGACATCCCAGCGCTGCGGCAGGCGGCAGCGGATATGCAGAGCGGCAGCGCCGACTTGCTCAAGACCGGCGTTACCGTTCAGGACGGAGTTACCGGCAGGCCAATGCTGCCTGCTGCCAGTATGGCGGATACGCAGCAGGGAAGCAATGCCGCGGCGTTGGATATTCCTTCCGCCGCGGCCGCCGGTTCCGAACAGCGGAGCAACCTTGCGTTGTTCGGACGGGCGGTGCAGAGCGGCAGCGCACTGGGGGAAAACGGGAAGAAAGCGGCGTCGGTTCTGTACGACGGGGCCTCCGACCCGGCATCGTACTATTTCGATTTTGCCCGCGCCTATCGCGCCGGTCTGAAGGGAGACGAGAGCTAGTCCCCGTCCGTCCTGTCCGAAGCGGAGGCGCGGGCGGCCATGTCCTCCGGGCGGAAGGATGCCGCCGCAGCACAGCAGATGCGGCGGGCGCAGGCGGTGAACGCGCCCTCCTACGGAAATGCGAGCGGCCCGATTCAGAACGGAAGCGGTGTAAGGCCGGGAACCGGCACGGCGCGGCCGTTTGACCTCACAGGCCGCATGACCGGGAATACGGCGTCGCCGGCCGGTGCGGCGAATCTCCCCGGACTCAGGGGGATGGCTCCGGCGTTGACAGCCGGCGGCCCCGGCGGTATAGTAGAGGCAGATGGAAGGTTTTTACATACCGGGGAACCCCCGTCCCCGTCGGACCACGCATCCGGGAACAGCGTATCCGGCGGTGGGATCACCAGTGACAGCGCATCCGGCGGCGGGATCGTCGGCAGCAGCATGGCCGGTAACAGTCCGGGCGGAGACAGCACGGCTCCGGACCGGGCCGCCGCGTGGGACAAGCCCGCTTCGGCGGAAGACCGTCCCGCCAATGAGGGCGCGGGGAAGAACTTCGTTGATAACCCATTTGATGATACTGGTAATCTAAAAGCGAATATTAAGTATCAATCAGGCGAGTTCAATTATAACTATGAAACAGATTCTTTAGGACGGTTAGAGGTATTTCAAACCGATGATTTAAGACTTACCGAGAGAACAGATAGATTACCACATAATCCAAATACTCCTGGCAAGCTGCCGGGCGATCATGCTGGGCATTTAGCCGGGGATAGATTTGGTGGTTCTTCTGAGCTTGACAATTTAGTCTCACAATCATCTGATATTAATCTAAGCCAATATAAGAAAATTGAAAATCAATGGGCTAAGGCAATCTCAGAAGGGAAAAAAGTTCAAACTCAAGTGCGAGTTAAGTATCAGGTAAATAGTTCAAGACCTTCAAAGTTTATCATTGACTATAGTATTGATGGCGAATATTATTCGCAAACACTAGTAAATTAGGAGGCAGGTATGGAAAAAGTATTTGAAGATTATTTTAGTGAGTTACAGGCAGATATGGTATCAATATGTCTGGAATATGTTTCAAAAAAAGCAGATATGATCTACATCTATTGTTCTTGTGAAGCAAATGCGATATCCAGCAATTTCTTTTATCGCATAAATGGCATGTTGGTAAGAAAGCATAAATTGAATGAAACACTCAATTCAGATGAAAAAGGATTTGAATATGATACATCCGGTAACCGGCAAAGTGCTACATTGAATATAATTAACGAAGACATTGAGAATATCAAGGAACTTTGTGAAAAATACAATCGAAAAATGCCAACTGAAATGAAGCTTATTTACAATGTTAAGAAGAACAGCCTGACAGCCAACTATAAATATGATCTGATTTATTCAACAGACGCTGAAAAGACCGCGAATGATGTGGCAAACGAGTGGTTTGATGAAATCAAACGTGAAAAGATTTGAATTTAAGCCTTTGGTTTGCAGCACAGAGAGTTCTCGTTTGCAATTAGCAGGAGGGATTCAGGATGAGTCATCAATTTGAAGATGAATTTATGAATTTGCAGTCCGAACTTATTTCTTTATGCTTAGAAGCAACTGGAAAAAAAGTTGATAAAGTATATGCATATGCTTCAATTGAAGAAAAAAGCAAAACTTTTAACGCTTTCTTTGATGTCGATGGAGAGACAAAAACGCTCAATCAATTGGGATTAAGCAATTCCATAATAAATCAGTTACTAAAATTGGGTACAGGAGATTTAGAAAAAATAAAGTCTGTTTGTAAAAGCTTCAACAAACCAGTACCCACAGAGATTAAAATGTATTACGATGTAAATACTGGTAAATATAATGCGGACTACAAATACAACGAGGTCTGCTCCGCTCGGACGGGTGTAAGTGCCGGAGAAACATTTATGAATTGGATTGCTGAAATCAAATCAATAGGAAAACTTTAGAGGCCCTTGATGGAGAGTTTATCAAGAGGCTGCTCACACCAAAAATGAATCCCTGTTTTCCGAGTGTATTGACAGCTCCTACCTCGTAATCCGGGCAAACCACCTACTAAATTGCTGGTTTGAGCCGATAATTTTGTAAAAGCCACCTGATTTTTATTTTCTGATGCTCATGGGTGGCAACGCGCAATCCCCGAACGGCTTTGCCGGTCGGTGTTTATCGGCTTTGTGCCGCGAAAGCGGCATAAAGCCTTTAACCTGCACTACTTTCGACCCTGCGAATTTCCCCTCATTTTAAGGTGAGCAAGCCATATGCCCGGCTGACCTTCTGAGCACAAAACGAGCCGCACAAAGGCTTCACGATCGCCGCCTCTGCTGGCTGGGGTACGTTCTCCCGCTTGCCATCAAAACGCCACACAGGGCGACACCTGGCGAACGCATCCGGCAGTGTATATGGGGCAAAAGAGGACCTAAGGTGATAACGCCTTAGCCCTCTTTCTTTATTTCTGAACATGTCCGCCGGGCGGTGCAGAGCGGCAGCGCGCTGGGGGAAAACGGGAAGAAAGCCGCCTCGGTT
>JAYFOA010000042.1:0-11481 GCA_034933145.1 Clostridiaceae bacterium | reverse complement strand
AAGCTGAGATATTAGCCTTTCACAGAGAATCTTTTACAAAGAAATCCGGAGCGCCGCAATTTACGGCGCTCCGGATTTTGTGATTGTCAAAGGCTTTGTTTTTTTGGCTTCGTTTACATCTTCTGTAGCCCCGTCAACAGGAGCTTCATTCTTGTGTACGCCCAGCGCGAAAATCACGCCCAATCCCATAAAGAAAAGCCATAGCGAGAAAACAGCTTCGTGGCCTGCGCGGCCGCTAAGTGGTTTTCCTGCTGCGAGCATGCAGATAAATTGCTATTATAAGCATGTGGTAAGCTTTTGGAACGGTCAAGCCCGTTCCGTACAAAAGACTGCGAAGATTCGTCTATATTCCCATGCTTTCATCGCCTAAATAGATATCAGCAGGCAATGAATTATAAAGATTAATAATCTGTTTGCGAAGTTTGGAAGGATAGAGCGGTTGGTTTTCCAACCCATCAATAGTAAGCCATTCAACGCCCACCTGATTTGTATCACCGTGCAATTGAGCCTTTGGAATGTCTGATACATATTTACACAAGAATACCAAATCGACTCTATGAAACGATTCACCATGCATTCCTTCAACCACAAAAGCCAAGTCTTTAACGGTTACAACTACGCCTAATTCTTCGGCACATTCACGAATAACAGCATCTGTAAGTAATTCTTCCGGATCTTGCCCTCCGCCTGGCATTATGTAAAAGATATCACCATTGTCGTTGATTTTAATTGCAGCCATACAACCGTCTTTGAAAATAAGCGCTTTTGCTGAGTTACGAATTCTGCGTTCCGTATAAACACCCCCTGTTTTTTAAGTATAACACAAAGGCTTTGAAATCGTATCGTATCATCAATTTTTGGGAAATAAGGTTCACTGCCGTACAGGCCATAATCTACCCCGAAAGGAATGGGTAGGGAAAATCCGCCGCTACAGAATGAAAGAATAAAGTATAGGGAACGGTCAAAACCGTTCTCTATATTAAGAGGATTATCATGCCGCCAGGCCGTACCCCGTCCCTTACCACAGCACAACCTTCCACCCGTAAGGAGCGGTCACCGTATCCCCAACGGAGCTGTGCTTCGCCAGGGACCCCTTTTGAATTTATAAATGTCTGGCAAATGAGTTGCCGGACATAGTGCGCGGCGCAGAAGCGCCGTTACTCCGTCCAATAAGCATTGCACTTCCTTGTCAGCCGCCGCAAATACGATGCCACAAGACAAAGCGCGGAGGGGTCCGGGGACGGTACCCAAAGGGTTCCGCGCGGCGGGTGCCGCGTCAAATCCCTGCAATTCATTTGCGGGGATTTTATGAGATTTAACGGGGTCCCCAACAGGCCAAGAGCCCGTTGGGGCTGCAACGTCCCCGGCGCTTTTGCCTACTTTACACGCTGAAAAGGAGGCGCCGTGCGGCCGCGGAGGCCGCGAAACCTGCGTCCCGCAACATGCATGAGGATAAGGAATCGCCGTGCGGCCGCGCAGGCCGCGAAGCTTACTTCCCGCTGCGAGTACGGGTAATTTGCTCTTCTAGGCGTGAGATAGACAGCACGGAACGGTCAAGACCGTTCCCTACATAATGGGGAACAATATGCAGATCTATGCCGCGGCCGCCGTGTGGACGCCGGGCTGCGCCCGGCCTTTGCGTTAGCATTCCTCTTCCATCAGAGTGCGGATGCTCTGCCGATTGCGGATCACCAGCAGCCAGCAGGCCAGAAAACCGGTGCCGGCAAGAATCACCGAAACCGTGCGGTAGGGCAGGACCTCGCCCAGCGCGCCGGCCAGAAGCTGGACCAGAAGCACGCCGGCCATGATGGCGACGTTTAAAAGGCTGCCGATGCGGGCGCGCATTGTATCCGGCAGGTGGTGCTGCACCGCCGTCTCCCGTAGGGTGGCGCTGTTGACACCCAGAAAGCCGCACAAAAACCGGTTGGCGATCATGCCAACGTAGGGGAGAAAGAGCAAAATGCCGTCCATCGCCTCATAGGTAAAATAGACCGAGGCCGCCATTGGGAACCGGCGTTTTGCCGGGATTTTCACCGCGTAATGGACCAGACCGCCCAGCATCCGGCCCAGGGTCTCGGCGCTGATAAGCAGGGAATACATCGCCGTCGTCAGCAGCGGCGCGGTCTGGAAATAGGTCATGGTCATCAGATTCCCGCCGTTGCTGACCGCGTTGGTGACCGTCATATAGGCATAGAGACTGCGGATGCCCTTCTCTTTCCGGAGATACCGAAAGCCGGCAGTCAGCTCGCTGCCATAGGCGCGGAAGCTGAACTTCTGCCGCTCCTCAACGCGCTCCTGCACGCGGATGCGGGATTCAAAGGCGCTGGCCACCAGCAGCATCACCCCTTCGGCAAAATAGAGGACATGGATGCCGAGACGGGTATAGACCAGCGCCGCCACGGGCGCCATCACCACTGTGGCCGTGGGGTAGATGATGGAGGAAATGGCGTATCCCTTCTGCAGAAAACCCTCCGGGATCAGGGTGGGATACAGCGCGGAATAGGCCGTGGAATAAACAGCGCCGATGCCGCCGGTCAGCAAGCCGAAGAGCAGATAGGCGGTATAGGAGAACCCAGCGGAGAGGATGTACGCGCCGAAAAGGAGGTAGAAGGCGCCCGACAGGGCATCCAGGCGCACGATGACCGGCGTGCGCGGCCGGCTGTCGATCCGCGGAGCCAGCAGGATGGGCAGCAGGACGGAGGGGATCATGGACACGGCGGAAAACACGCCGGTGGCCAGCGTGGAGTCGGTATTGTCAAAGACCACCAGCGACAGGGCGATGTTCATAGCCGCGCCGCCCAGCGCGCTGACCACCGTGCCCAGGGTCAGGATGGTAAAGTTCTTTGTCCAGAGGGTATGCTTCATGGCATCAAATCCTTTCAAAAGGATTGTACCATCCAGCTGAAGAAAAAGAAACCTGTCAGTTATGGGAAAATTGGCGCAGAAAATACAGGTTAAACATTATATCGGCGTATAGAAGGGGAAAATCCACAGAGGGACGGTCAAGACCGTTCCCTACAAACCCAACGGAGCTATGCTCCGCCGGGGACCCCTTTTGAATTCATAAATGTCCGGCAAATAAATTGCCGGACATCGTACGCGGCACTCGCCGCGCGGCACAGAAGCGCCGTTATTCCGTCCAATACCACCGCACATATTTTCCAGCCATCGTACACATGATGTCACAAGGCAAAGCGCGGAGGGGTCCGGGGACGCATGCGCAACGTCCCCGGCGGTTTTCGGTTCCTTTTCCCGTTGAAAAGGAATCGCCATGCGGCCGCGCAGGCCGCGAAGCCTACGTCCCGTAACATGCATGCGGATATGGAATCGCCGTGCGGCCGCGCAGGCCGCAAACCCTACGTCCCGCTGTGAGTACGGGCAATTTGCTTTTATCGGTATGAGGTAGGCAGCTTTCGGAACGGTCAAGACCGTTCCCTACATCACGAAAAGCCGCGAAAGTGCCGTGCGGCTGCGCAGGCCGCGAACCCTGCGTCCCGCAACATGCAGAGGACTGCCGGTTAACAGATACAAAAACGGAACGGTCAAGACCGTTCCGTAGGATGATAAGATGTTGGATCATTCCTGAGAAAACATGGGATTGAGCTCCCGCGCGAGGAGATAGGCCTCCCGGTATCTGCGCCGGGCAACCAGCGCCTCCATGAGGAACAGGGCATGGAACTGGCGGTAGCCATGGTGCAGGGCGTCGCCCAGCTCTGCGCAGAGGCTTTGCAGCAGTGTGAAATATTCATCGTTCAAATTGTACTGCGGCTGTAGGCGCAGCTCGATCAGCCGCAGCATCCGCCCGTAAATTTCGGGCAGACCCGGCAGCTCGCTCTGCGCCTGTGCAAGCCACTTCCGTGCCTCTTCCTGATGGGAAAGCTCCCGGCAGCAGATGGCCAGCTTGTGAAAGACCATGCATCGGCTGTCTTTCCCGGTGTGCATCGTCGGGTCCCGGTACCGCCGCTCGGCATCCAGCAGCCGCGGCAGCGCCTCAGCAAAGCGGCCCTTTTCCAGAAAGGAGGCGCCGATGTTATAGTCGATGCGGGCCAGCATCTCCGGGTCGCCCTGGGACAGAGCCGATGTGCGGTCAAAGGCGCGCAGCATCAGCGTGTGCTGAAACAGATTGGCATAGCAGAGGGCTTCCAGAAAGCTGATTTCCCGCATCATGGGGATGCAGCCCTCTCCGGCGGCGCGGGTATAGCCCTGGGTGCAGTAGCGCAGCGCCTCCTGATATTTTCCGGACCCAAACAGCAGACCGGCCGCGGTATAGGATACCCGGCTGCAGGGGTTTAGGCTTTCCGCCCGGCGAAGGGCCTGCATTCCCTCTTCAAAGGGCGTCAGATGTGCACGCAGCAGCTCATAGAGAAACCGGACATCGTCGTCCATATACTCCGCATAGGGCGTCAGCGCTGCATATTCCGCTTCCGGCTCCTGTCCGCGAAAGGCCCAGGCCAGCCGATAAGTGAGACAGAGCGGACTTTGAAGCAGGCGGGGACCGCGCCGCCAGAGTTCTTCCTCTTCGGCGGCGCAGTCCTCTTCCCGAAAATGCTTTTCAAACAGGGTGTGCAGCAGCGCGCGGCTCTCCTGCAGGAAGAGAGGGTCATCCTCATAGGAAACGCCCAGCCGTGCAAACAGCAGGCGCACGATGTCCGGCCCGGGCTCCGCGCGGCCCTGCTCGATCTTGCTGAGATAGGACACCGCGCAGATGCCCCGGCACAGCCCCGCCTGCGACATATTTTTGCGCAGCCGGCCTTCCCGCAGCCGGAAGCCGACCAGGTTTTTCATATCAGCAGCACATATCCAGAATGATCTGGGTAAACATTCTTCCGGAGAGCAGCAGCTCGTCGATGATCGCGAACTCGTCCGCGCCGTGGATGTGGTTGTCGGTGCCGGGCAGCTCGCAGCCAAAGGCGACGCCGCCTTCAATGTCGTGGACGTAGGTGCCGCCGCCGATGGCGATGCACTCGCCCTTGTTGCCGGTATAGTCCTCATAGACCTTGAGCAGGGTCTTGACAAAGGGCAGATCGGCGGGCGTATGATGCGGCGGCTTCATCCGGGTGCTCGTCACGTCAAAGCCCTTTGCCTTGAGCGCATTGACCGTGATGGAGCCCATAGTTTCCCAGGTCGCGCAGATAGGAACGCGGCTGTCATACCGGCCGGAGAACCCGGTGGGCGTCAGCTCCAGTACGCTGAACACCAGCGTCAGCTCGCCGGAGATGTCATCCTTCTGCGCAACGCCGATGGCGTTTCCACCATCGTCGCCGTAGGGGAAGAGCTCATGCAGCGAGCGGATGGCGCGGGCGCAGGCAGAGTCGGCAAGCGGCAGCTCGGCCAGCAGAGCCAGCAGGGCGGTCTGAGCGTTTTTTCCATCGGAGGGATGCGCCGCGTGGGCGGAAACGCCCAGCGCGTCGATCCGCAGGCCGGTATCGGTTTCGGAAACGGTGAACCGGACGCCGGTTTTCTGCGCGTGCTTTGCGCACAGGGCGTCCACTTCGGCTTTGCTTAAGCCTTCGGTCAGGGCGTAAGCCTCACGGGTGACGATGTTCTTGGTGACGCCGCCGTGGATATAGCTTACGCGGGGGAGAGCCTTATCCTCCGGCCACGACTGGCTGAAGATCGGGCTGTGAGAGCCCTTTTCGATGTTGATGACCGGGTAGCCCGCGTCGGGGGAGAAGCTGAAGGGCGGCGGCGTCTCCTGCTTGAAGTAATGCTCCAGATCCTCGCTGCCGGTCTCCTCCGCCGTGCCGAGAATGATGCGGACGCCTTTTTTAAACTGCGGTGCGATGGCCTTTGCCGCGACGGCGGCATAGAGGGCGACCACGGCGGGGCCTTTGTCGTCGGAGACGCCGCGGCCATAGATTTTTCCGCCGTCCTCGATCATGCGGTAGGGCTCATAGGTCCAACCTGCGCCCTCCGGCACCACGTCCAGATGGGCAAGGATGCCCAGCTCGGCAGGCTGAGGCCCCATTTCGGCGGTCAGCACGTGGTTATCAAAGCTGCGCACCGTGAAGCCCAGCGCCTCTGCAATGGCGCAAGCCGCCCGCAGGGCCTTGTACGGGCCCTCGCCGTAGGGCATGTCCGGTTTCGGATCCTCCCGGACGCTCTTGATGGCAATCAGCCGTCCGATGTCGCGGAGCAGGTCGTCTCTGTGCTGTGCGAAATAGGCGTCGATTTCGTTACGATACATGTTTTTTCCTCCTGCATTTTGTATCTCTATTCGATCCCCGTCAGGTCAAAGGCCGGGGTATATTCGCTCTTTGCGCTGGATTTGTCCTGCAGATAGCCCTGAAAGCCCAGGTCGGCGGCTTTATCGGCCGCCCGCCGGTATTCAAAGGTGGTGAGGCGGCGGTAAAGCTCCGGATACGCCGCGCAGTTTTCGGTGGGCGTGAACTGCCGCATGAGGGAAAGGAGAAAGGCGTGCTTCGGCAGCTCGGTATCCAGCCAGTCGAGAAGCCGCAGGCTGTCCCTGCTGGCCCCGGGCAGTACCAGATGCCGGATGATCAGGCCCTTTGTAAGCAGTTCGCCATCCCAGTGCAGCGCCGGCTGCTGCCGGTGCATTTCCCGGATGGCGCCCGCTGCCACTTCGAAATAATCGGGTGCGGCGGAATAGCGCGATGCCAGCGCGGCGTCATAATATTTCAGGTCGGGCAGATAGACATCCACATAGCCTTCCCATCGGCGGAGGGTTTCCGCCCGCTCATACCCGCCGCAGTTCATCACCACGGGAATAACCGGCTTTGCCAGCGCGAGCGCCTCCAGAATTTGATCGGTATAGTGGGTCGGCGTCACCAGGTTCAGGTTATGAACGCCCTGCTCCTGCAGGCGCAGAAATACGTCGGCCAGCTGCCGGGGCGTCAGCTCCCGGCCGAAATTGCCGGCACTGATCTCCGTATTCTGGCAGAAGACGCATTTCAGGGTACAGCCGGAAAAGAACACCGCACCTGAACCGCGCGTCCCGCTGATGCAGGGCTCTTCCCAGAAGTGGGGCGCCGCCCGGGCGACACGGACCCGCGCACCGCCGCCGCAGAAGCCGGGCGCGATCGTACGTTCCGCGCCGCAGCGGCGGGGGCAAAGGGTACAACCCATGGGATCACCTCGGCTTTTATCATACCACAGCGTACCATTTTTAGCCATGTTTTCTTGCTTTTTCAGGGGAAAAAGCATATCATAATAGGCATGAATCGGATCGTGGGAGGGAATTTCCTGTGAAAGACGGATTTGTCAAGGTCGCCGCGGGCGCACCTGCGCTGCGGGTGGCCGACATTCCTTATAATGCTGCGAATATCGCCGATCTGGCGAAAACGGCCGCCGGCCGCGGCGTGCGGCTGCTGGTGACGCCCGAGCTGTCGCTGACCGGCTATACCTGCGGCGACCTGTTCCTGCAGGAAGCGCTGCTGCGCGCGGCGGCGGAGCATCTGCTCTGGCTGGCCAGGGAGACGGCGGGGCTTGATCTGCTGCTGATTGTCGGACTTCCGGTGAAGAAGGACAGCCGGATCTATAACTGCGGGGCGCTGCTGCACCGGGGCGCCGTGCTCGGTCTGGTGCCCAAGGGGCATCTGCCGGACTATGAGGACATGACCGAGCCGCATGTATTCGCGCCCGCGCCGGAGGGCGTTTCCTCCGTGATGCTCGGCGGTGCGCAGATTCCGTTCGGCCAGGGGCTCCGTTTTTCCTGCCGCAGCCTGCCGGCATTTTCTGTCGGGATCGAGGTATGTGAGGATCTGTGGGTGCCGCAGCAGCCGTCGCTGGCTCTTTGCCGCGCGGGGGCAACGGTGATTGCCAATCTCTGCGCCAGCAGCGAGCGCGGACACAAGGCCGCCTATCGGCGCGACCTGGTCCGCATCCACAGCGGCGTGTGCAAATGCGCCTATCTTCTCGCCAACGCGGGCGAAGGGGAAAGCACCACCGACGCGGTTTTTTCCGGCCATGAAATCATCGCGCAGGACGGCGCGCTGCTCTGTGAAGCATCGCCCTTTGGTTCCGCGCTGGCCGTGGCCGACGCCGACATCGAGGCTATTTTGTATGAGCGTCGGAAGCAGAATACCTACCCCTCCGCGGAGAGCGGGGGGACGGAGATCTGGTTTGATATGGAGCCGCGGGAGACCGCGCTTGAGCATCCGGTGGCGAAGCAGCCCTTCATGCCGGCGGATATGGACGAGCGGGCCGATTACTGCCGCCTGCTGCTCACCATCCAGTCCCACGCGCTGGCCGCCCGCATCGGGCGGGTCGGCTCAAAGCGCGCCGTCGTCGGCGTATCCGGCGGCCTTGACTCCACGCTGACCCTGCTGGCCCTGTGCGAGGCCATGGATCGGATGAACCGGCCGCGCACCGATATTCTGGCGCTGACCATGCCGGGCTTTGGAACCACCGGCCGTACCCGGGGCAATGCGGAAAAGATGTGCGAGGCGCTGGGCGTGGAGCTTCGCTGCGTGCCCATCGGCGAATCGGTGGAGCGGCATTTTCAGGACATCGGGCACGAGCTTGGCAACCGGAACGTCACCTTTGAAAATGCCCAGGCGCGGGAACGCACGCAGGTGCTGATGGACGTGGCCAACGATGAGGGCGGCATGGTGATTGGGACGGGCGATCTGTCGGAGCTGGCGCTCGGCTGGGCCACCTATAACGGAGACCACATGAGCATGTACGCCATCAACGCCGGCATGCCGAAGACCGTGGTTCGGCTGGTGGTGCGGTATTATGCCGATATCTGCTGTAATGAGACGCTGGCCGCCGTACTGCGCGACGTGCTGGACACCCCGGTTTCGCCCGAGCTGCTCCCGCCGAAAGAAGGGGAGATCGAGCAGAAGACCGAGGATCTGGTCGGCCCGTACGAGCTGCACGACTTCTTCATCTGGTATGCCCTGCGCTGGGGCTTCTCTCCGAAAAAGATTTTCCGGCTGGCCAAATCGGCCTTTGCCGATACCTATAATGACGCGACGATCCTTAAGTGGCTGCGCAATTTCTATCGCCGTTTCTTTGCGCAGCAGTTCAAGCGTTCCTGCATGCCCGACGGGCCCGCCACCACCGAGATCAGCCTGTCGCCCCGCGGTTCCTGGCGGATGCCCTCCGACGCGCGCGGTACGGTCTGGATGCAGGAACTGGAAGATTTGGGCTGACAGAGAGAAGGAGGAAACATGGCAAAGCTGGAACGGAGACTTACGGGGGACTTTCACGGACTGCTGCGGGAGCTGGATTCCGGGATTCTGGAGGGCAGCATATCGGCCAGCTATGAGGACGGCAGCGATTATGCCGTCGGCGAAGTGCGGTGCGCCGTCCGGGTCTATGAGCGGTACAGCGCCCTTGGCGGCAACCGGGTCAGCCTGAATATCACGCTGGTGGGCCGGGGAACCGATCTGTTTTTATCCGCCATTACCTCCGGCGGGAGTCAGGCTATGTTTTTCAAGATCAATACGCTGGGGGAAGAATCGTTTTTAAGCGGCATCGAGGAGATCGTGGACCGCTATGAAAGCTGATCGGCAGAGGTAAGCAGGAAAAACCCCCGGTATCCGGCAAAGCTGCCGGATACCGGGGGTTTCTTTGTATAGGCATGGTAACCGACCCGCGGTCAGGCGTAGAAAACGTGACTGCCGATACTGGCGCAGAGCGTGCAGTTCTGCTCGATCCATCCCTGCCGGGTGGAGGTTGTCGGGTTAAAGAAATACAGACTTTTTCCGGCTGTGCTTTCGCCGGCCAGACAGGCCCGGGCGGCGGCATAGCTTTCGGCCGACGGCGTGCAGTTGATCGTTCCGTTGATCACCGGGGTAAATTGCCCGCCGTAGGAGCTGTCAAAGATCACGTTGTAAATGCTGTTTGGAAACTCGCTGCTGTTGACGCGGTTAAGCACCACATTGCCTACGGCGATCTTGCCGGCGTAGGACTCCAGCCCGGCCTCCGCCTGAATGATTCGGGCAAGCCAGATGAATCCGCCGGGATCGAGGGAAACTGTCTGGGTGCGCTGGGTCCAGCCGATTCCGCATTCAAGCGCAGCGGCCAGCGCCCGGATCGGCACCCAAAGGCTGCCGCCCGCGATATAGCTGGGGGCCGACAGCGTAACGTTGGTTCCCGCGCAGCGGGCGCTGCGCGTGCCGGCGGTTACCGTCATGGAACATTCGCCGGAGACCGTTGCCTGCCGCGTACTGTTGTTCCAGCTGATCTTGCAGCCGCCGATCTCGTCACAGAAAGTGCGCAGGGGAACATACGTGGTGCCGTTTTTCAATACGGATTCCACGCGCATTGCCGAGCCGTTATAGCTGACGGTAATGCCCGCGGCAGAGACCGGCAGCGCCAACAGGGCAAGCAGAGAGAAGAGAAGAAGAATACTGAATGCTCGTTTCATGGCGTTCGCCTCCTTTGTTCCCATTTTATAGGCAAATTGACGTGTGGACAATTCCCCAAATATTTCCGAACAGCGAAATGGTAACAAAACGGTAACAGAAAAAGTCCCGTAAAACCTTGATTTCAAAGGTTTCGCGGGATTTTTAATTCATTTTATAATTGGAATTATTTACTGATCAAATAATCGTATCCCAGTTTGAGAAACAGCAGTCCCAGCACGACAAACATCATTTTCCGAATGCTTTGGCTGCCGCCGCGGACAGCGTGCCGGGCGCCCAGATAACTTCCCAGGATGGAGCAGACCGCCGCGGGAACAGCCACATCATACCGGACCTGGCCGCTGATGACAAAAACAGCACAGGACGCCAGATTGGAGGCCGTATTGGCCACCCGCGCGCAGGACGAGGAGGTCAGCAGATCGAGCCCCAGTACGCCTGTGAAGAAAAGAATCAGAAATGTACCGGTGCCGGGGCCGACCATTCCGTCATAGCATCCGATGATCAGGCCGATGGTGGAGGAGAGCAGTGCCTGTATCCGGGCGGAAAGCCCGCGTTCCGCCGGCTCTTTTCCGAAATCCTTGCGCGTGACAAGGAAGATGGCGACCAGCGGCAGAGCGACGAGGATGATCAGCTTAAGCGTCTGCTCTGAAACCAGAAGCGCCAGCTTTGCCCCCAGCATGCCGCCCAGAAGGGAGCCGGCCGCGGCGAAAGCGGCGATGCGCAGGTTGACGGTCCCGCTGCGAAAATATTTGGTGGAAGCGGTAACAGCGCCGCAGGAAGCGACCAGCTTATTGGTGCCGGCAGCCAGATGGGCGGGAAAACCGGCCAGCAGATAGGCGGGGAGTGTGATGATCCCGCCGCCGCCTGCGATGGAATCGATGAAAGCGCCCAGAAAGATCAGGGGGCAGACGATCAGGCAGGTCCGTAACAGCTCGCTCATAGATCTCCTCCGTTCCTGCGACATCATATCATACTCCGGAAAAAATGACAAGAAGGGATCTATGCTTCCGCACAAAGACAGCCCCTTTCCGGCGGAAGACGGGGACATAGCCGGAGCGGCCGAACATCAGCCACAGAAAAATGCTTCGGCCACAGAAGCAGAGACACAAACGGACAGCATGGTGCGACAGGGACCCGGGGGGGCGGC
>JAYFOA010000041.1:0-1528 GCA_034933145.1 Clostridiaceae bacterium | reverse complement strand
ATCATAGATCCGCCCGATCTGATAACGACGGGAGATGCTCAGTCCCAGGGCATAATCCTCGCCGTAGCTGGTGTTGGGTACCTTGATTTCCCGCAGCACCGGCGTATAGAAAGCCCGCGGAGCACCGAGCCCGTTTATGCGCAGTGCGTTGTTCCGTCCGTTTTCGGGAGTCCACTCCCGGTGATCGATGATGCCGGGAGGGATCGTCTCCATGTTGAAGTTGGTCATCCGATAGGTACCCACCACCATGGCGCACTGCTGCTCGTAGAAGGCATCGACAATCTTTTGCAGTGTGTCATTTCCGCTATATACATCATCGCTGTCGAGCTGCACGGCAAACTTGCCACATTGTCTGTGGTGTACGCCCATGTTCCAGCATCCGCCGATCCCCAGGTCGTCTCTTTCCGGGACGATATGTATCAGTCGTTCGTCATTTCTGAATTCTGCGATGGCTTCCGTAGTGCCGTCGATGGAGTGATTGTCTACGACGATCAGGTTAAAAGGAAAACGGGTTTTTTGTCTCAATACCGAGGTGATGGCGTCACGGATGGTTTTGATGCGGTTGCGCACCGGGATGATGACCGATGCCTCCACTGCAAAGGTATCTTTGTTGAATTCAATGTTCCCGAATTTGGGGTCCAGGTAGCCGCCCACATCTTTCAGGTGCTGTGTGCAAGCCTGTTCCATTTCCAGTTGTACTTGTCTGTTTTTGGGATCCACATAGTCGAATATTTTTTCTCCCGAGGCACGCGTATCCTCCTCTATCTCTGAATAGAGGAACTCGTTGATATGCACCAACGGATGTTTTTGTGACACTTTAAGCCTAAGGTCATAGAGTCCGGCATAGGTATATTCTCCTGCCTTCATCCGCCGGGCGGCTTTCTTCAACGCTCCGGCATGGTAAAGGAGCAATGAGCCAAAATTGAAATCGTCGCGTAAACTGCCTTCCTGGTAGTCGATTACCGGATGGTTGCTTTTTACACCCTGGATGTTTGCGTAATAATCGGAATAGACCATCCCTGCGCCGCTGTCCTCAGCAATGCAAATCATCCTTTCGAGAGCGAAGTAGCCGGGTTTCAGCGGGGTTGGCTTCTGATAGATCAGCGTATAATCGGCATTCGATTTCTGTGCGATCTTTTTTACCGTGGCGCTGCTGTGAAGGGTGTCAATGGGTATGGTTACGCATCCTTTTAGTTTTTCTTTGTTGTTCTCCGGTGTCAGCAAGAAAATTTTGCTGATTGAATCGGACTGTCTCAGTTCGTCCACTGTCTTCTTTGCCTGTTCTGGATCGGAGAAAAGGATAAAAGCGTTTATTTTTTTCATATATTTTTATTTATTTGCTATTGATTATTCCTCCCACGCTTTCATGATGTTTTTAATCAGTCTATTCCTGCTTTCCTGGTCTCTGATTGATTCGACCGGGAAGCCCAGTATGCACGTGCCGTATTTTTCGCCTTTGTAGAGAATGCCTGCGCTCAAGTTGTTCTCCGAATAACGAAACACGGTGAAGGCATGATTGTCTGCCGGT
>JAYFOA010000040.1:0-9802 GCA_034933145.1 Clostridiaceae bacterium | reverse complement strand
ACGTCAGAAACTACAGCAACAGCATCCCGACGGCTGCGGTCACCAGGCCCAGATACCGCGTAAACCGTGCAGCCCGGGTCAAACGTGCTGCCGCGGCGACGGCCTCGGCCGCCGGCAGTAGCCCATCTCGGGAGAGCAGCGCCAAGGTCGGGAGTTCCTGCGCATAGGAAGGCGACGAAAGTTCCATCCGTTCGGCAAGCACCGGATATTCCGTGCTGTCGGAACGCAGCTCGAAGTGCTCCTCCACAAACGCCTGTGTGGTTATAAAATCACGCAACGCCAATACCGGACGGATCCTGGCACGATGCAGCAGGCCAAAAGCCGCATATACCGGCGGCTGTACGCCATATCGCATGGAAAAAATACCTGCGAAGGCTCCGTCGATCGACAAAAATAAACTGTTTTTGAGCTGCAGTCCCTCAGTGACACGGACGCCCATCCGCATCAGAAAGCCCGCGCTGCCGAGCAGCGCATAGCTTCCGCCCACTTTTGCGGAGACACCGCCGCTTTCAAAAAAGCGAAGCTCTTCCGCCTTCAGCGGCGGGATATACTGCTGCCGCGCAAGGTCGGAAAAGGTACGGGAAAGCCCGCCGGGAATCTCCTGTACCATGGCGGCCGCACAGGCGATCACGGTCTCCGGACTTTGGTTGTCCGCGATCTTCATACCGGTCAGCGTAACCGATCCGGCGGGAAACAGATCGCCGTCGCCAACCACCAGCGCACGTGCCTTTGACAGTCGCTGTGCCGCCTGGCCATTCAGCAGCATGCTGCCGGAGGTAAATAGTTTTTTACCCAGACGCTTTCCCGGTGCGCTGGCAGAAATCAGCAGATTAGCCGGCGTACTGACTGAGGCGATCGCGGCCAGAGCCCACAGAAACCGTCCGCCATCCCCCGTCCCAAACGAGGCAACCGCGGCAAACGCGATACAGCAGACCATCGCCAGCGGCGCATAATATTGTGAAAACCGCTCCGTGGTGTCCGGCTGTGCCAGCTCGGAAATCTCGGTATATGAGCCTGCCGTGGTCCGGACTGCCGTGGCAATTCGGTTCCCGTCCACATGTAGCTTGATGCCAACCGGCACCGTTCCCATCAGCACCGCCTTATAGCTGCGGCGCAGCGCAGCGGCACGCTGCCGTTTTTGCTGCAGTGCAAACAGACAGGTCAGCGCAGAAACACAGGTATACGGCAGATACCCGCCCCATTCAGGCTTTACAATGATGGAAATGCTGTGGGCCAGGCTGCTCAGGCCGGAAAACAGCACCAGCGTGTCCAGCGTAGGCCTCCCATGCAGCAGCCGCCATAGGCCGGCGCCTGTACTCGGTGCCGCGAGAAGCAGCGCCAGCCCTTGCAAAATACAGAAGGCCAGCATATAAAGAAACGGATGTTCAAGGTAGTTAAACCCGAAAGGCATCGGCAGCTTCAGCAGACCGGAAACCGTCATGTACAGCGACGTTACGATTACCGGGAGCATCAGCAGCATCCGTGAGGAAATCGATGTCATCGCTTTCGTCAGGTGCGCAACGGCTTCCTCCGGATCATCGGTCGGGGTATTCATCAGGTCGTACGGCAAAGACGGCTTTTGTTTTTTTACCGGCTCTTCCTCTGGCGCGGGCTCCGGCTCCGGCGGCGGAGGCGCCGGTCGATACGGTGCAGTACGCCACGGTGCCGTTGTCTCATGCAGAGGTTCTTTGCACGCCGGCTCTTCAGCCGGCTCCGGTATACTCCCCAGAATGCTTTCAATCGGAGAGGGCGAATCCGGAAATGTATGCCGCCCTTTCTCTTCCAATATCCGACTGGCTTCCGCATGCGCCGGTATCTTCGTCTCCGGCTGCGGCGTGTTAGCAAGCCGGTACTGATCTTCCTCTCCGGCGGCTACTCTTTCTTGCGGCGCTTCCCTATCCTGCGATGGCACACCGGCGGCATGGGCAGGCATGTGCCCCCACACCGGCGCATCCAAATCAATGTCAATGTTATTTTGCGGTATGTCAGAATCGGCCGGCCGTACGACCGTCCGTTCGCTTTTTACCTCCGCAATGATCTCGTCCAATGAGAACTGGAGATCATCCGGCTCCCCGCTCTTTGGCATCTCCTTTACCTCTATCCCCGTTGCCGCAGCGCCTCATAAAGTAGCACGGCGGCAGCATTGGAAGCGTTAAGTGAGTTAATCTTTCCTTTTTGAGGAATACTGATGACAAAATCCGCCGCCTGGCGCATGCTCTGAGATACGCCCACACCCTCCGCCCCGATAATCAGCGCGCATGGCAGTGTCAGATCCAGCTTTTCTGCCGGCGTCCCGCCCATATCTGCGGCAAATACAAAGACGCCCGCTTTTTTCAGGCGGTTTGCCGCATCAGACAGATTGGCGCATTTGGCAACCGGTATATGTTCCAGGGCACCGGCCGCAGCCTTGGCACAGGCAGCATTAAGCCCCGCACTGCGATGGCGCGGCACGACAACACCATGCGCACCCAATACTTCTGCGCTACGGATAATCGCCCCCAGATTATGGGGATCCGTAATGCCGTCGCACAGCACGAGCAAAGGCTTTTCGTTCCGCTGAGCGGCCAGCGACAGCAAATCTTCCAGATCATGATATTCCGCCGCGGCGCATAGCGCAATAATACCTTGGTGCGTGCCTCCCCGGCTTACAGCGTCCAGCTTCCGCCGGTCGCATTCCTGAATCGGCACGCCGGCGGTACGGGCAGCCGAAAGGATGTGTCCCATGTTTTTCGCCCCTGTCGCCAGCAGCAGCTTGTCCACGGGACGGCCTGACCGCAATGCTTCATACACAGCGTTGCGGCCTTCCACATATTCGGTATCCGTGCCGCCATCCATCCGTTCCCGTTCGGCAAACGCAGAACGAGGCGGCCGGTTATTGTGGGGCCGGTCATTGTGGGGCTTATCCATATGGGCCTCCATATATATAAAATTCGTAAATTGTATTATAACATGAAACTGTGGTAAAGAAAAGTCCTTAAGTCGGGGTATACGCACAAAAAAACTGCTGCGGCGGAGTACTCCGCCGCAGCTGAAAAAACATTTTTTCTGTTACGCTGCCAGTTTAAAAATGCTAAATATCTATCCAGCATTTATTCAGAAAAAAATTCTTTATGTACACGGCGTACCGCATCAGTGGCCACGCTTCTCGGTATAATGACCGAAATCCTTATTTCCCCTGTAGTAATATAACGTGGCTCCATTCCGCCGGATCGGAGCGCCTCCAACATCCGGGCAGCGATCCCACAGTCTCCCTGCATCCCTGCGCCAACTGCCGATATCTTTGCCATTTCCGGTTCAATGAGCAGAAAATGATATCCAAGATCAGCCCGGTTTTCCTCCAGTGCTGCTTTTGCTGTGCTTACGCAGCTTTCTGCCAGCGAAAAGCTGACGACTCCTCTTCGCTCCACCGTGCCAGGAGAGCGAATAATAACATCAATGGATACCCCGCTTTTCGCCAGAATGGAAAAGACGCGGCAAGTAGCCGCCCCATCGTCCACACCGGTCAGTGTCATCATTGCCACCTCCCGGTCGCAGGTGATACCCGATACCGCACCCATCCCCTGTTCCCCGCCGACCCGGGTCCCATACTCCGGTGCAAAGCTGCTCCGCACCTCTAAGGGAACGCCACAGTTCTTTGCCAGAATCACCGAGCGATTATGCAGCACCTTCGCCCCCAGCGTCGCCATTTCCATCATCTCGTCATAGGAAATTTCCTCATGCCGGACGGCTTCCTCCACCACTCGCGGATCGGCGGAATAGATGCCGCTGACATCTGTATAGATCTGGCAAAGGTCGGCCTTCAGCGCCGCCGCCAGAGAAACAGCGGTGGTATCAGACCCGCCGCGGCCGATGGTCGTCACATCCCCGTCCGGACCGATCCCCTGAAATCCCGCGACAACAACTATCTTTTCCTGCGAAAGCTCCTTTAGAATCCGCCGGCTGTCCACACCGGTAATCCGTGCCGCGCCGTGCCGGGCATCGGTGCAGATACCCGCTTGCCAGCCCAGCAGCGAAACGGCAGGACAGCCAAGATCCCAAAGTCGCATGGTCACCAGCGCCATGGAAATTTGCTCGCCGGCTGCCAACAGCACGTCCAATTCACGTGCCTCCGGCTTCTCGCTGATCTCCTTTCCTTTCTCTATCAATTCATCCGTGCAGTCGCCCTGTGCCGATACCACGGCCACCACCTGGTCTCCCTCTCTGTACCGGGCGGCAATCAGCCGCGCCGCATTGTCAATTCTGGAAACGGTGGCCAGCGACGAGCCGCCGAATTTCATCACGATCCGCATAACAGCCCTCCACAACAAAGCCCTTCTGGGCAGTTTGTACCATTCTATGGAGCACATGCGACCCCGGTGCCGCCCAATACGGCCCATTCAAAGTAACCATTGTTTTTTTGTCGGCATATCGTGTATAATATATTTATGAATTCCGAGGGGGGGCGGACGCGTGACGCTGCATCCCAATAAGTACATCGATTTTCTCTTAAAGCTTCTATATCTGGCCGTCATCGGCATCGCGGTATACCTGGTTTTCCGGTATGCCTTGCCTTGGCTTGCGCCACTGATCATTGCCTACCTTCTGTCCTGCATCATTGCACGGCCAGTTAACTTTCTCAGCCGAAAAAAAATTTTGCCGCGGAAATTGGCATCGGGGATATTCACACTGCTGATCGTCACACTGGCCGCCCTGCTCGTCTGGTGGCTGGGCAGCGCCTTGATTTCAGAGGGTGTATCTTTTGTTAACTCCCTGCCCTCTTCCCTATCCTCTCTGGCCGATCAACTGAACGCCTTGCAATCCCGGTTGGATACGATACTGCAGAAACTCCCGGCCTGGCTTCAGGGGACGAATGCGCTCTCTTTGGAAAGCTGGCTCCAGAATATCAAGCTGCCGCAGATTGACGTCAGTGCCGTCGCCACCTCCCTATGGGGTGCAGCATCGTCCCTGCCGATGGCAATCATAACCGTCGTCTTTGTGATCATGTCCACCTACTTCCTCACTGCCCAGCGGACAGAGGTCGTCGCATTTCTTCAGCGTCAGGTTGGCGCCGGCACCTTCGCCGCCGGAAAACAGCTTAAAGATTTTCTTTTCGGCTCGGTCTGGAAATGGTGCAAGGCTCAGCTTATCCTGATCTGCATCACCTTTTGTGTGCTGTCTCTGGGATTTCTGATTATCCACCAGCCCTATGTCCTTCTTCTGGCCGTCTGCATCGCCGTGATCGATGCGCTGCCGATTCTCGGCGTAGGGACTGTGCTGATCCCCTGGGCGCTTTACGATCTGCTGACCGCCTCATTCCGCCATGCCATCGGCTTGCTTTTAATCTACGCTGCCGTACTCATGGTCCGTAATGCGATTGAGCCCCGCATTGTCGGCGGCCAACTCGGCCTGCATCCTTTTGTTACCCTGCTGTGCCTATATTTCGGATTCCGAACAGCGGGGTTTATGGGCCTGTTCCTGCTGCCGGTCACAGTACTGTGCCTGATTAAGCTACGGGAATGGGGATATATCAAGCTTTGGAGGTAACCCATATGCGGCTCATTTCCTGGAATGTCAACGGCCTTCGTGCCTGCCTTGGAAAAGGCTTTATGGATTTTTTCTACGAGATACATGCCGATATGTTCTGCCTGCAGGAAACCAAGCTCCAGCCCGGGCAGCTTGTCCTGGATATGCACGGCTACCGCCAGTACTGGAACAGCGCCGATAAAAAGGGGTATTCCGGCACAGCAGTATTCTCAAAGTCAGAGCCGCTGTCAGCCTCCTACGGTATGGACTTTGATATGCACGACCACGAAGGGCGGATCATTCTGTGTGAATATGAGGCGTTCCAGCTTGTCAATGTCTATACACCTAATGCCCAGCGGGGCCTGACCCGGCTCCCCTATCGAATGGAATGGGAAGATGATTTTCGTGATTGGGTCTGTGCGCTGGATCAGCGAAAGCCGGTGGTTATCTGCGGCGATCTCAATGTTGCGCACCGGGAGATCGATCTGAAAAACCCCGGCTCCAACCGGGGCAACGCCGGTTTTACCAACGAAGAACGGGACAAGCTCTCCCAACTTCTGGATTGCGGCTTTGTTGACAGTTTTCGACACATAAACGGGGATGTCCCTGGCCGCTATACCTGGTGGTCCTATATGTTCCACGCCCGTGAAAATAATGCCGGATGGCGTATCGACTATTTTCTGGTATCCGAACGGCTGAAAGACCGCATCACCTCGGCGACCATCCTTCCGGAAATTATGGGCAGTGATCACTGTCCCGTTCTGCTGGATCTGGATCTGTAGGAGGATACATATGGAGATAAAAAAACGGCGCACAGGTCTATGGGTTTTCCTTACCGCTCTGCTGGCGCTGCTGCTGGCACTTGCCGCCTGGTTGGCTACCGGACCGCGCAGCCTGACGCCCGGCTGGTTTCGCTACGGCTTCTACCCCCTGACGGATGCAACGCCATCTTTCGGCCAGCCGGTAGAATCAGCAATGGCTGGCGACGGAATCATCACCGACCGGAACGCGGCTACAAAAAACGCCATCACCTATACATACAATGGACAGGAAGAAGCCGTCCACTGGCGGGTTTTTCATATTGGCCAGATTGTTAAATGGCTGGAGACGAATACTATTTCGGTTTGGGCAGTTTGCGCCGCACTTACGGCAATCACCGTTTTGCTGTGGGGCACGGCACGCCGGCGACGCATCCGCCGGATGCAGGAGGTCATGAAAAAGAATTTCCAGACCTATGGCGCCCGATTTGAGCAGGAAGATGAGGGTGTGGAGTATTAACCCGTACATTTTGCCGCAGCACATAAATACCGCTTCTTTTCTGATGTGCTTAGATTTTCTGAGAGACGATTGTTTTCCCGATAAAAAGACCGGGCCTTTATATGGCACCCGGTCTTTTTCATACGGTACATTCGAGGTTTGGTCGTTTTTTGCAGTATAGCTTTACAATTCTCTTTGCAGCATGGATTTTATGTGTTCATAGCGAATTAAAAACGTTGGGATACCCGTGTTGCCTGGGGCAATGCATTCCTGCGGATACCAGATTGCCAGGCCATCATCCGCCAGATAATAACCATGGAGAGAAAGCCGCCGGCGACAAATGTCAGCAGCATTCCGGTAATATGACCCCGGTTCCGCAGCCTCCCGTACTGCTATCTCCTTTTCCAGTGCAGCAAGCACACAGGACCGCCAGAGGGATCCGGGATGGAACAGTCCCGCCAAAGGAAGCTCATGCCCGGTGCCGAGATCAAAGGTCCGGCTGAGCCGCGTCAGCCGTGTACCCCGCGCGCCCATCTGCCTGCAGCCGTCTGCAAATCCGGAAAGCAGCCCCCCACCGCAGCGCATGATCTGGAAAGAGGCCGTGACTTCCAATGGAAAAAAGCTCTCGCCCATCATGCTTTTCTGGCGCTGAGCTTCTGCCAGCGCCGAGGTACAGGCAAGTCGCTCCAACGCACTTGCCCGCATTGTGCAAAAGTTGTTGATCCGCTGCGCAGCCGGAAGCAGCGATAAGATGCGTGGGTATTGGATCTCATACCGCAGCAGGGCCGGCTCCCCAAAAAAGCCGCTCAGCGTCTCAGCCGCCAGCTCCGGTATCCAGTTCCGAACCATTCCATCACCGCCTTGTCCGTACATCATATGCGCAAGGCGGCGGCAATATTATCCCATCAGAGCCCGCAGGCTCTCCGTATACGGCGGGTACGCAATACCGCGCTCAGTGATAATAGCGGTGATCAGCGCATGCTCTGTTACATCAAAAGCAGGGTTGTAGGTCTTTACGCCCGCAGGGGCCATGGGATGAGCATACCAGAGGTCGGTAATCTCCGCGCCGGCCCGTTGTTCGATGGGGATCTGCGCCTCGTCGGGCGTCTCAAGGTCCAGCGTGGTAGTCGGGCCGAGGACATAAAATGGAATTCCGTAATGCTTTGCCAGTACCGCCACGCCGGACGTGCCAATCTTATTGGCGGTATCCCCATTGGCAGCCACACGATCGCAGCCTACCAGACATGCCTGCACCCACCCATTTTTCATCACAAGCGAGGCCATATTGTCACAGATCAGCGTCACGTCCACACCGGCCTCCATCAGTTCCAGAGAGGTAAGCCGTGCCCCCTGCAGCAATGGGCGTGTCTCATCGGCAAACACGCGGAAGGTATAGCCGCGTTCCTGCCCAAGAAGAATGGGCGCCAGCGCCGTCCCATAGCAGGAGGTGGCAATGGGTCCGGCATTGCAGTGAGTCAATAGCCCGTCCCCTTTGTGCAGCAGCGACAGTCCCAGTTCACCGATCCGTCGATTCTGCTCAATATCCTCCCGGTGGATGACTTTTGCCTCCTCCCGAAGCGCAGCGAGCCTTGCCTGCTGCGGCAGTACGGCGCAGATTTTGGCCCGCGCGTCCATCCGTGACAGCGCCCAAAATAGGTTGACCGCTGTTGGCCGTGCGGTAGCCAGTTTTTCACAGACAGCACGAAAGTCGGCATAAAAGCTATCGGGATCCGACGCGGCAAGATGTTTCGCGCCCAGATAGGCGCCATAGGCCGCCGCAACGCCGATGGCCGGAGCGCCGCGTACCCGGAGAGATCGGATTGCCTCCCAGATTTCTTCAGTTGTACGCAGCATACGGCATTCCACGCGGCCGGGCAAAAGGGACTGGTCCAGTATGACCAGCGCGTCGTTTTCATCATCCAGACGATTAGGCTGTGGAAGCATAAACCTCACCTCGCTTCTATTCTGTCAAATCACGTAGGTATTTGCAACCCAGAAAAATTGAATTTCCAAAATAAATATGGTATGCTTTTGATAATATGGAATGCAAGAGGTGTGTTATGCGGCACGGTTTTATCCGCGAAGAGCGCGATATTCAATATTTAATTTTATATGCTTTGCGCTTTTTCCCGGTCGCCATCCCGGAAGGCGACCTTCTGGACGTGGTGATGATCGACGACGCCTTTGGCTATTTTGAATTTTCCACCGCCTTTCAAAAGTTACTGGAAAACAAGCTGGTGGCTGCGGTCGGCGACCCGGGACAGGAAAAATACATCCTGACGCCTAAGGGGGCCGAAGTGCTGGACCCCATGGAAAGGGAGCTGCCTGCCAGCGTCCGTGACCGTGCGGAAAAGGCCGCTCTGCGGGTCCTGCTGATGATCCGGCGGAACGCTTCTATTAAAACTATGCACACCCAGCGCCCGGACGGGAGCTTTACTGTTGAATTGCGGGTCTGTGACGGCAGCGAGGATCAGCTGCGAGTAGAGCTTCAGGCTCTTACCCGTCGCCAATGTGAGCTGCTTGAAGACCATTTTCGCCGCAACGCCGAATCGATCTATAAGGAGATACTGGCTCTGCTGTCCGGCTCCGCCGGAAGCGTCGAATAATTGCGGAGGTGCTTATGAGTTCTTTTTCCGCACGCCGCCTTCTCTGTTGCCTGCTGCTGCTCTGCCTGATGCTGTCTTTGGCCGGGTGCGGCAAAACGCCGGTGGAGGCCAAGGATCCCCCAGACACAGAAACATCCGACCCGGCGCTTCCTACCCCTGATCTTCCGGGTGGAGAACCGACATCTGAAATGCCCGATCCTGTGGCCGAAGGAACTACTCCGTCAGAGAGCGGCGTCAATCCGCTGACTGGCCTTTCCGACGGCATTTCGGATGAAGCGCTGAACCGTCGTCCGGTGGCGATTATGGTAAGCAATATCATTACCAGTCTGCCCCAGTGGGGTGTATCCGACGCAGATATTTTGGTCGAAATGCTGGCTGAGGGACGCATTACACGCCTGATGGCCATCTATCAGGATTATACAAAGATCGATCATATC
>JAYFOA010000039.1:0-13652 GCA_034933145.1 Clostridiaceae bacterium | reverse complement strand
TCATGCAAGACTCTGGTAGAATGGAGTTGCAACACAACCAAAACTACGGGGGAGAAATACATGAACTACAGACATCTTTGCATAGAAGAACGAAGCTGTATACGAAAATCTTACATGGACGGGTTGAGTTACAGGGAAATTGCCCGTTTTGCTTGGACGGAGCCCAAGTGTAATCTTGCGCAATGCGTCCCCGGACCCCTCCGCGCTTTGTCGAATCACACCGGATGTGCGGCGGCCGCTCCTAACGGGCGGACGGCTGCGCGGTGGTATTGGACGGAAGAACGGCGCTTCTGCGTCGCACGGCTGAATTCCCCCCTCGCCCTGTCGGATGGTGATATTTCTGAAACGTCTGCGGGGATGCACGAGGCGGGGAAATAGAACTCAACATAAAAAGTAAGGCCGAGGGAAAAATCCCTCGGCCTTTTTTAATTTTACGGAGGTTAATGATTAAGAAAAAGATCATCCAGAGTCTTCGAAATTGTGTTAGTTCTTTCAGATGTTGCGTCATCATCAATAGTAATTGATATAACCGATCCAGAATATGTTATACCATAATAGTTTCATGGTTGCTTACATTGTATGCATCGATAAATTTAGGGTATCCGAAAAATTTGGTTGGAAATTTAGTTTCTTGCTTAAAGCAGTGACGGGCAAGATTACTCAAAATGTGGTAGAAAATCGTGTCTATCAGCAATCAGCCCCTTGGTAGAAATCAAACAATAATCGCCTCAGCTCCAAACCAAAAATGGCTGACGGATATCACGCAGATTCCCTGCATGGATGGGAAGCTTTATATTGCTGCGGTTTTGGACTGCTATAACGGCGAAATTGTCGGCCTTGCTATGGATGACAATATGAAAAAAAAGCTGTGTATTCGTGCTTTCCGCAATGCCTGCCAAAGCTGTGGCACCAGCGGCATGATCCTGCACGGCGACCGTGACAGCCAGTTCACCAGCGCCGGTTTTCAAGGAGTTCTTGCCCAATACGAAGCGATTCAAAGCATGAGCGGTACGGGCCGCTGCTATGACAACGCCCGGATGGAGAGCTTTTTTGCCACACTGAAAAAGGAAAAGCTGTATCAGCTGAAAACCGAAAAGATGCCGATGGCGCAGGTGAAGAGCATGGTGTTTCGCTATATCATGACCTATTACAATCGTGTACGAGTTTACACAAGTAATCCCGGAGGCCTTCCCTCCGCGATGTATCGTCAGGCAGCGAGAGGGCTTGCGGCTTTATTCTGATATTTGGGATGTTTAGGTTCTGCACAATTCTTGACTTCTCCAAGGAGAACCCCTCACTCTATGAAATATATAACAGCAGAAAAAGAGCAAATACGCAAATACGCACCAAATACGCATTTTCCTGTTTTATGTTAAAGCATTGATTTCTCAGGAAAAAAATGCTATACTAAACTTAATCTTTTATCTGCAATGATTTATTTTACTTTGCAGAGAGCGAAAGGAGCTGGTTTTAATGGCGGTTATCTTTGAGGTGGCGTTCGTCTAAAACAGAATATCGGGCAGAGCAATGATTCTCAGGGTGTATAGACTCCTTTTATTGCTGTGCCGCTATGAGTAACCTTTCGTGAATACTGTAGACTTCTACGGGCATACGAACAGGTATGCCCGTGTTTATTTATAACACTTGCATTACCTGTGATGAACCGCAGTTTGCAGCTTGAAAAGGCTGCTTACCGCGGTATTTTTATGCCCTTTTCTGTAAGTCAAATTTATTGCGAAAGGAGTTGTTGTTTTATGACTGTTATGCTTGACGCTCGTAAAATCTCAACTGTATTGGAGGATAAAAAGATTGAACCTGATAGATTACGGATTTATTCCTTCGATGTTATATTCCCTTGATATGCCGCAAGGCGAAATATCCGGCTTACCAGCAAGGGTTACTGCTGTTTACAAAGAGCGGTATGAGCTTGTCTGTGAACACGGTCAAACCTTCGGTAGACTGAAAACCGGTGTTTATTTTACTGATGGCGGAGAGAGCTTTCCGACAACGGGAGATTTCGTGCTGATAAACTTCAATCAGAGCGGCGACAGTCAGATTTTCAAGACGCTGCCCCGCAAGTCGTACTTCTCAAGGCGTGATCCGACGCCAGGACGTGGTGAGCAGGCGGTTGCTGCAAACTTTGACTATGTGTTTATCATGCAGTCTCTCAACTACGACTTTAATTTGAAGCGCATGGAACGTTATATTACGCTTGCTTGGCAGTCGGGAGCGATGCCGGTGCTTATCCTGACAAAGGCTGACTTGGTCGCGGACTTCGCCGAGCAAATTCGAGCTGTAGAAAAGGTTGCGTCCGGTATTGGAATATATGCCGTCAGCGCAGTGAGCGGTGCAGGGCTCGACGCACTTGCCGATTATCTGAAACCGCGTAAAACCATCGTCTTCCTGGGCTCGTCAGGCGTCGGCAAGTCAAGCCTTGTCAATGCGCTGGCAGGCAAGGAAATCATGGCGGTGAATGAAATACGCGAGGATGACAGCAAAGGTCGTCACACTACCACCCACAGGCAGCTCATCATGCTTGAGCGTGGCGTCATGCTTATTGACACTCCAGGCATGCGCGAGCTTGGCATGTGGGATGTCAGCCAGGGGCTCGGCGAAGCGTTCGGCGATGTGGAGCAGTATTTCGGAAAGTGCAAATTTAAAGACTGCAAGCATCGGACAGAACCGGGCTGTGCTGTCAAGGCCGCCGTTGAAAGCGGTGAGCTGCCGCCTGAGAGATGGAACAGCTACCTAAACCTCAAGCGAGAGGCCAAATTCTCTGACGACAAAGGCGCTTATTTGCGGCAGAAGCAGCAATGGCACAAGGAGCTTGCCAAATGGAGCAAGCAGAAAAAGAAAAACGGAGGGATTAAGAAATGAATTTAACAATAAGGCAGGAAAGCCCAGCCGACTGTCGTATTGTTGAAGAACTAACTCGTGAAGCATTTTGGAAAAACACAGACCGTGGCGTGACCATTGACGAGCATCTATTGGTTCACAAGTTGCGGAATTCGCCCATATTTGTTTCCGACCTGGATTACGTGGCTGAAACAGACGGAAAAATTGTCGGTAATGTTATGTACTCCAAATCAAAAATCGTTGCTGAGGACAATCGGGAGTACGAGGTCTTGACCTTTAGCCCTCTCTCTGTGTTACCGGAATATCAAATCAGGGTGTTGGCAAAGCACTGATGCAGTTTACCATCGCCGAAGCCAAGCGGCTCGGTTATACGGCTATTGTCTTCTGCGGCGAACCTGATTATTACCCGCGTTTAGGCTTTAAAAGAGCGGCAGAGTTTGGTTTAACCTACGCCGATGGTGGAACCTTTGATGCGTTTATGGCAATGGAACTCGTTCCCGGTGGGCTGTGCATAAAAGGCGGGAAATTCTTTGAAGATTCTGTGTTTCACACTATGACCAAGGATGAGGCAGAAGCGTTTGATCAGGATTTTTCGCCTAAAGCTCCACGACCTGTCGTGCCAATTGAGGTGTTACTGGAACGATTGGAACCGGTGGCAAGGGAAACAATAAAAAACTTGAATCTGCCGTGCTTGGGTGAATTACGCGGACGCAACAACGCGAAATCGCTTCATTACCTGGCTATTGATGACAAAGCCATTAACACCATTCGCACAGTCATGAAAGAATATGGCCGGATTTGGGGCGAAGGAGGACAAGTGAATGCAAATCATTGACTTTGAGCGCGACCACATCGAAACGGCAACACAGCTTATCCGGCAAAACTACGAGCAGGAGCGGGGCTTCGTCCCCGCCTGCCCGCAGAGGGTGGCATTACCCGATATGAAACAATTTGCCGACAACAATTTGGGCGTCACCGCTTTTGAAAATGGCAAAATGGTCGGATTCCTATGTTCGTATCCGCCCATAGAGCGACCATTCCAGCTTGAAGGTGTTTTGGGAGCCTATTCGCCCAAGTGTGCCAATGCCGCAACAGGTCACAATCGCGCTGTTGTCTACGCGAAAATGTATCAAGCGGCGGCAAACAAATGGGCAAGGGCAGGCTTGTCCAATCACACAATTACATTATATGCCCACGACGCTGAGGTTCATCAGCAGTTCTTTGAATACGGATTCGGGTTATGGGGAATGAACGCCATGCGTCTGATGGAGGGAATCGACGCCCGACCTGTTTCAAAGATTGACTTCATCGAGCTGCCCCGTGAACGGTTCTCTGAAACGCTGCCATTACAAAACGCGCTGGTAGAGCATTTCCGGCAAAGCCCGATGTTCATCCGCTTTCAATATCACACTGAGGGAGGACTTGCCGCCGAGTGTGCTAAACTGCCATTCCGTTATTTCGGAGCATTTGACAGCGGCAAATTGGTTGCTTATATGCGTGTGCTGAAAGATATGGTCAACAACGGTAGACAAACCATTTGCGGAGCGTATTGCTTGACGGATTATCGCGGCAGAGGGATATACCAAGCCTTGCTGAACCATGTGATTGCCGTGCTGAAAGTCGAGGGAAACACTTTGCTTGAAGTGGATTTTGAGAGCTTCAACCCCACGGCGCGTGGCTTTTGGCTAAAATACTTTACGCCATATATGAGCGGCGTGGTTCGCAGGATTGATGAAAAGGCGGTGATGTCGATATGACAATAAATAGCCCAGAAATATTATCGTTACTGTTATTACAGATATTGAACATAGAACCTTATATGATATGTTCTTTGGGAGAACCAAAGAAGATTTAAGCACTACTCCGCTGTATTCCGGGGTCTCCCCTTTCCCTGCACACCGAACGCAAAGAGCGCGCCCATGAGTGCGAAGAAAAACCACTGCTCGGAGAGCCGCAAGACCAGCATTCTCACTGACATGGGAAAAAGCCATGCGGGGACCGGCCAGCAGGCAAAGTTGGTCCATCCAAAATACACGTAAGGAAAATACAGCACGAGCACCGTCAGCGACACCGCCAGTGACCACCGCCTTAATTTCGGCGGCAGCGTTGTCCGCGACAGAAGAAAGCTTGTGCCCACGATCAGTCCGACTGCAGAGCAAATCAAAAGCGGCAGCGCATGAAACTTATAGATCATAGCATACGTGGGATTATATTGAGTTACAAGCACATCGGAATATTTCATCCAGTAAAGGATTACATATCCGCCGCTGGGGATCAATGTAGGCAGGTACCACAGCAGGGATAAAAACGGTCGTATCTGTTTCATAAGCGGCCCCCTTCAAAATAAAATAAGGCACACATCAGCGGCGGCCTAGGTCCGGGCTTTGCTCATGGGCGTTTCGGAAGATCGGTTTTCGGGGATACAATCAGATGATCAGAATGACAGGCGAATGGCGATTTTTGAGTTCTAAACCGCATCCATTTACCTCCTGAAAGCCGGTGCTTATCTTTAATTATATATCGTTATATAGTTTATTCAACCACCTCATTATACAAATTATTACTTATTCTTCCGCCGGAACATCTATAAGCGCGCAGCGGGAAGTAAGCTCCGCGGCCGCGGAGCCTCCGTCCTGCTGTGCGTATAGCAGATAAGTCTTTCGGAACGGTCAAGACCGTTCCCTACAAACCCCAACGGAGCTATGCTCCGCCGGGGGCCCCTCGTATTTTTAATAAATGTCCGGCAAATGAATTGCCGAACATTGTACGCGGCACTCGCCGCGCGGCGCAGAAGCGCCGTTACTCCGTCCCAATAAGCATTGTATTCACTTTCCAGCACCGCACACACGATGCCGCAAGATAAAGCGCGGAGGGGTCCGGGGGAGCATTGCGCAACGCCCCCGGCGCTTTTACCTACTTTTCACGCTGAAAAGTAGGCGCCGTGCGGCCGCGCAGGCCGCGAAGCTTAGTTCCCACTGAGCGCATGGGCAATTTGCTATAATCTAAGGTACGCGGTAGGCAGCTTTCGGAACGGTCTTGACCGTTCCCTACCTCACGAAAAGCCAAAATCGCCATCCCACCCGCGCATGTACTCCGCCCATGTCATTTACAGAAAGCAGGGTTTGTATGGATTATAAAAAAACGACGGAAGAATATTACTCCCAATGGCTGGGCTTGGATTCCATCATTCAGACGAATGATAAAAAGGTCTGCTTTATCCATTCATGTGATCGCAATACGGTTCTGCAAGGGTACAGCACACCCTTTGATTTATGGATATGGCGGCAGCCGCATCAGACAATCGTCTCCTATGGTGATCAAGCCGCGCCGCGCATTGAACTTTTCAAAGCGGCGCTGCGTCCCCCCGCCGATGAACCGATCATAAAAGCGGCGGCCGCGGAGGTCTACGGTCATACCCCGCTGCACCTTATCAAATACGTATATCAGGCAGCGGCGATCCAACCGGCGAACGCGCAGCAGCTTTCAGCGTCCGATTATCCGCAGTATCTTGCTTTTTTCAAAGCGACGAACCCTGCATGCAAGGACACAGGCTGGCTGAAAGATTATTTTGACAAAATCACTTCTTTGGGTCTGTGCTTCGGCGTGCTGAAAGACGGAATCCTCGTAAGCTGTACGGATGCCCCGGGGATGCCGTATATGTCCGATCGCGTACAGGAAATCGGGATTCATACGCGGAATGCTTACAGGCAAAAGGGTTATGCCGCGGACGTCTGCGCCACATGCGCAAACGAAATCATCCGCCGCGGGAAATGCCCCCAGTGGTCGACGACGATCGATAATCCGGCATCGCAAAAGCTGGCGGAAAAAATCGGCTTTCGTAAGCTCGCCGATGTCTTTACGGTCACTCTGTAACGCTGAAAGGGTTTTCCGCCAGCCGAAATATGCGTTGGAACGGGCAGGAGCACCGCTTCCAAACAGGTTTATTGCCCGATTGGCGGGCACCGCATTGTCATAGACAGCATAAGCGCCGCCGGCGGAAAAATCTCCCGCCCGGCGGCGCTTTTTCAATGGGATCGCTATGTCCATCTGCTGTTTCAATATATGCGTCATCCTTGTGTTTTGATCCCTGCCGACAGTACCCAGCCGCACCCGGTTCCGGAGGGGGGGAAAACCTCCAGAACCGAGATAAGCCGTAGATATTGGGATAGGTCAAAGCTGTTCCCTGCCATGCTTTGGTTTCCCGTCCCAAAACACTTCCCACCGATACCAGCGTGAATCATCTATTATGCTCGTAGCAGGAAAGGCTTCGCGGCCTCCGCGGCCGCATGGCGATTCCTTATCCACATGCTCGTTGCGCAAAGTAAGCTTCGCGGCCTCCGCGGCCGCACGGCGCCTCCTTTTCAGCGTGAAAAGGAGGTAAAAGCGCCGGGTACGTTGCTGCCCCGGCGGGCTCTTGGCCCGTCGGGGACCCCGTTAAATCTCATAAAATCCCCGCAAATGAATTACAGGGATTTGACGCGGCACTCGCCGCGCGGTACCCTTTGGGTACCGTCCCCGGACCCCTCTGCGCTTAACCTTGTGGCATCGTATGTGCAGCGGCTGACAAGGAAGCGCAATGCTCATTGGACGAAAGGATACGGCGCTTCTGTGGCTTTTCGTGATGTAGGGAACGGTCTTGACCGTTCCGAAAGTCTTCGATCTGCTATGCGCACAGCGGGAACTAAACTTCGCGGCCTGCGCGGCTGCGCGGCGGCAAAGGCGGGAGCCCCTTCCCCTGCGGCAGCGATGCGCCGATTCCCCCTGATTACCTAAGCAAAGCAGCGCCGGTCCAATGACCGGCGCTGCTTATTTGATCTGATGCGGCGTTGCAGACAGCGTGCTTATTAATTCAAGAGAGGTGAGCTCATTGCCGCTGATCCGCCGCACGCCGGTTCTTCTGCCCTATCTACGCGGAAACCCTGTCTGAACCGATCAGCCGCCGCTTACAGCAGGGACTTGTCCGGTGTGACAATGATCTTGACCTGCGCCTTCTTGTCGGGCCCGGTCAGCGTGCCGAATCCCTCTTTGACAATATCGTCGAGATAAATGCGCTTGGTGATATATCCTTCGGCCTTGATGCGGTTGTCGCCCATCATGGCGATCGTGGACGGGAAGTCGTTGCAGTAGCAGATGCTGCCGACGATCTTCTTCTCGGTCAGGACAATGGAGTTGGGATTATATTGAATGCCGCCCTCCCAGATGCTGGTGACGACCAGCGTGCCGCCGGCTCTGATTCCATCCAGCGCCAGAAGATAGCATTGCTCGGAGCCCGTCGTCTCAAAAGCGATGTCGGCGCCGATCCCGCCGGTGAGCTTTCTCACTTCGGCCACCACATCCGTGGTGTTGGGGTCCAGCACCACATCCGCGCCGGAACGAAGCGCATACTGCTGCCGGATGGATTTGCGCTGGATCATGATTACCTGTTTGGCGCCCGCCGCCTTGAGGCACTCCACCGTGGCAAGGCCGATAGGCCCTGCGCCGGTAACCACGGCGCTCTGCCCGATCATGAATTCCCCTACGCGCAGGGAGTGCAGCGCCACGGACATCGGCTCAATCAGCGCGGCTTTTTCATAGTCCAGGGAATCCGGGATCTTATGCACAAATCTTGCCGGGAAGGTGGTATATTCGGAGAATCCGCCGCCGCCGCCCGCCAGTCCGTGGAAGCCCAGAGAGGTGCACAGATTGTAATGGCCGCTCAGACAGGCGGGGCATTTCCCGCAGACATCCATGGGTTCGACGACCACCCGGTCGCCCGGCTTCAGGTTGGTGACTTCGCTGCCGACCTCCACCACCTCGCCGGAAAACTCGTGCCCCATGATGACAGGCGCGGTTTCCCCGGTGACAGGATGGGGATGATCCACGGGGATGAAAATGGGGCCCGCCAGATATTCATGCAGATCGCTGCCGCAGATTCCGCACCATTTTACCTTGATCTTGACGCCGTCCGACTTGACCCGCGGCTCTTCTACTTCTTCGACCCGCACATCCTTTGCCTTATACCAACGTGCTGCTTTCATAAAATCACCTTTCATATCGTTATTTCTATATCGATATTATAATATCGATTAGTGTAAAATACAAGCTTCACTACGCACAAATAACGAAAAATGCATGGCCGGGAAACGGTCAAAATAAACAGATTGTTCCCTGCGGTCAAGCAAAATCGGCTGATTCAGCTATCGAAAGCTTGTCCCCTGGATAAGATAATGGTATAATCAGGAAAAATATTAATCCGCTACGCAGCCGCCCCCCTGTCCTATGTCAAGGCACCAAAAACTGATTCGTACCGGGTTACATCCAACTATTTGAACGGAGGCACCTGCTTTGAAGAAAACAAATCGGTTGTTATTTATTCTCTATTCGTTAGCTGCGATCTGTTGGACCATTTCGGCCTTCCTGAGCTTTTCTGACGGAAAGATTGCGATCGGATGGCTAAACATAACTTGCGCCTGCTTGTTTTCCTTTCTGGCGATTCTCTATGCTCGAAACTATAAGAAGGAGAACCCAAAGGGATAGCTGTTACCTGCCGTCTCAAAGCGCGGGTGCTGAAATCTTTGAAACAAAAGGGGCGTTTTTATGAAAACGATCGGAATCATCGGCGGCATGAGCTGGGAATCCACCGCTGCCTATTACCTCGAGCTGAACCGGTATATCAACCAGCGGCTGGGCGGATATTACAGCGCGAAATGCATTTTATATTCTGTGCAGTATCAGGAAATCAAGGACATTCATAAAAACGGCGATTGGAAGAAGGCGGGAGACATTCTCGCGGAAGCGGCCGTAACGCTTCAGAATGCCGGGGCTGATTTCATCATTCTGGCCACGAACACGATGCATATGGTATCTCCCCGGATTCTCGATGCTCTCCGCATTCCCTTCCTGCATATTGCGGAAGTCACCGCGGACCGGCTGCTCGCGGACGGCAGAAAGACGGTGGCCCTGCTCGGTACCCGGTTCACAATGGAAAAGGATTTTTATAAAGATATCCTGACCCGCCGGGGAATCGGCGTCATTATACCCGAAAAGGAAGACATCGAGAATATTCACCGGATCATTAACGAGGAACTGATCCTGGGGAAAGTCGAAGAGCCGTCCCGCCGCTATTTCGGTGATGTGATCAAGACCCTGAGGCAGCGGGGCGCGGAAGGGGTCATCCTCGGGTGTACGGAGATCGGCTTGCTCGTAAAGCAAAAGGACAGCGCGCTGCCCGTATACGATACGGCGCTCCTGCATGCGGACGCCGCCGCCGAATACGCGATGAAGGATGACTGAATGCGTCAGCGTTCAGCCGAACCGTCCCCTGCCGCGTGCTTTCGGAAGCGCGGGGACTCATCCGGCTGACAAAACCAGATAAAATCCGGGAAAGGACGTAAACCAATATGTATACCTGCGCATCCTGCAAAAAACATTCCTGCAAAGCCGGAGAGCCGGAAGACGCTCCGCAGAATTGCCCCTGCCGGGAGACGGACGAGCTGGAAAAAATCAAAACCTGCTATCAGGACCCGGAAAACCGGAAGCTTGCCTATCAGTCCGCGCTGGTGGAGTCGGAAGGCTACTGCAAAAAAACAAGGCTGGAAGAGATCATTGATTTTGCCGACAAATGCGGTTTTCATAAGCTGGGCGTTGCCTTTTGCATCGGGCTTTCCCGGGAAGCGGAAATTTTCTGTTCCATTCTGCGGGAAAACGGCTTTGAAGTGTCCTCCGTCATCTGTAAGAACGGAAGCATCCCGAAGGAGTTTCTCGGTCTTCAGGATGCCCAGAAGGTTCGTCCGGGCACCTATGAGCCAATGTGCAACCCGATCGGGCAGGCGGCTTTCCTGAATAAAGCCCGGACCGAGCTGAATATCCTGCTGGGGCTGTGCGTCGGGCATGATTCTCTGTTCATCAAATATTCCGAAGCGCCGGTCACCGTATTCGCCGTGAAAGACAGGGTATTGGCCCACAATCCGTTGGGCGCGGTTTATCTGGCGGACAGCTACTATAAGAATAAACTGCACACCCATTGACTCACCGGTGCATTCGCCTCTCCGGTGTGCAGAGGCGTAGAAACAGCCCTTACAGAATCATGAAAAAGCTGAATTGGCAAAAAAGCATTGGTGAAATTTCACCAATGCTTTTTATATACATTATTACTTGTTATTTCGACAGGCCAATGCTAAAATTGGGATAACTTTCCAAATAATTGTCCTGCCGATGGATGCGGGACGGACAGGCGGCATCACATGCAAATCAGGATAAACCAAACAAGGGCAAACTCCGGCCACGTGTTTGAAATCATACTTGATGACAAGGCGTCTTATCATGCCAGAACATCCTGGATATCCGGCTGCTTTCAATCCGTGCTGACCGATCCGGAGAATACCACGATTCTAAAAACGGAGTACAGCACGAAGATCGGTTTGAAAAATGCGATCCCCCTCAAATGGATTTTCGGAATACCGCAGGTTTCAAAATCCTGCGCGGTCATGGGGGCAGGCGGAGCCATGGGGGCCTTTTGGCGTGAGACGACCGGCCTTTTGAAAAGCTGCTATGTGGTGGATTTTGACGGCGTAAAATTAAGGGGATATTGCACCAGCCGGGGCAAAACCAGTTATGTTTCTTTGTACGACGCCTCCGATACTACGCAGGTGGCACTGCTGGTCAGACCCCTGGACGCAACGAATGAGGAGAGCACATATACCCTGTATCTGCTGGATACGGTCAATTGCGACCCGGTCGTTTTGGCCTTCTTTGCGGTATATTACGACAACTGGATTTATGCCAAAGGCACGGAAGCAACCCGCGGAAGCGAAACGAACTGGAAATGGACCTCTTCACCGTACAATGACAAATATGATCCTGCCTGGCTTTCAAAATATTTTTCGCTGTCATAAGCCGGTCAGCCGGCGTCCGCGCCCGACCGGACGCAGATGGAAAGCTGCAGGGGGGCGTTTCCCGTTTAAAAAACACCGCGCTTACTTTTAAGTCACCGTACATACGATTCCTTAAGACAAAGCGCGGAGGGGTCCGGGGACGGTACCCAAAGGGTGCCGCGTCAAATCCCTGCAATTCATTTGCAGGGATTTTATGAGATTTAACGGGGCCCCCGGCGGGCCAAGAGCCCGTTGGGGCTGCAACGTCCCCGGCGCTTTTGCCTACTTTACACGCTGAAAAGTAGGCGCCGTGCGGCCGCGGAGGCCGCGAAGCCTAATTCCCGCTGCGCGCACAGCAGACAAGTCTTTCGGAACGGTCAAGACCGTTCCCTACATCACGAGAAGCCCGTCCCATGCTTTCGCACCCCCGGTACAGCGTACCGCTCGATCTTTTGCAGCGCATGGCGCAGCATCGTCAAAACCTTTGGGGAGGTTGATCTTATATTTATTGCATATGACGTAATTAAGAAAGTAATCGACATTTGGGACCCTATTGGATTGTTAGTCACGCATGCACCCGCAGATGAATATGACAGCGAATCAAAAACAATTTATGATAAGCTGCGTGTTTTTCCTATTGCCTGTGTTGACGATCTGGCGGAAGTTATCTCTGACGTTTTTACAAAAAGCTTTGGGCATGATGCGTTTCATCCCGGAATCAATGAGTGTAAGCAAATTGCTTCAAAAATATCAGCCGAAGATCCGGCAATGCCGCAGAAAAAAGAAGAAACAACCAATGATTAAGCTTGTACCGTATGATTCGTCGTTTGAAGCCGTAACTTTGGAACGTATTTCAGCGTTCTTTTGTTTTCACCACGCGCTTGTAGCAAATACCGCATCGGAGAACGATCCCGTTGCCTCTGACGACGATGATCGGCTCATAACGCTCAAAGAGTGGCAAATACATCCCAATGCCTTGTTTGTCATTATGTTAGACAAGACTTCCGCCGGGTTTATACGCATTAATTTTCGCGGTCCCTCCGTGGCATGGATAGAGGATCTCTTTGTCGATCCTCAGCTGCGCGGACGCGGTATTGCCACTTCTGCAATCGCCGCTGTCGAAACCATCATCAAGGCTACGCCGGGCTATACTTCCGTTTGTTTGGATGTTTCACCCCGTAACAGTCATGCGTTACGGCTTTACCATAAGCTAGGATATACTGATTTGAGTCTTATCACAGTGCGTAAAGAGTTCGGCGACAGCAGCCGGGACAAGCCTGTCAGACTGTTTGATTTGGATTTTAACTATTGAGCTTTTATAACTGCCCTTCCCTTCGCCCCCTGTATCGTATACCACCCGATCTTTTGGCAATCTGTTTGCGCGACCTTATGCAAATAATCACCTGTAAAATATTGATGATCCATGCAGGACAGAAAGGAATTTGACTTATGAAAAAACCATTTTGGCGGAACCTCAGCGACGTACTGTTTCAAAATGCATTGCTTATCATTTTAATCATTTACCTTACCCGAATCACTTTTGCTATCAATAAGCTGACGGGCACATATTTCTCATCTGAAATGGAATACCTCTCGTCGCTGGCAGTTATCGTGCTGGTCGGAACGCTGATCGGACAGATCTATTGCCTGAAGCGCGGGTCGGATCAGGACAAAGATGCGTAAGGCAGCTTGCAGCTCACCCAAAACCTGATATATCCCGCCTTTCCCGGATAAAAACGCAAAAATGGGTCTTGAGATAACCATAAAGTGTTAGCTCAGGACCCATTTGTTGAATGGGGGTACCTTTCCCGCCACCGACGGGGCCTTGTGACCCAAAGCCGGGATAATAAGCACCGCACCTAAAATGTCGCGACGTAGAGAACGGTCTTGACCGTTCCGAAAGCTATTGGTCTGCTATGCTCACCGCGGAACATAGGGACGTTT
>JAYFOA010000038.1:0-16461 GCA_034933145.1 Clostridiaceae bacterium | reverse complement strand
TTGCCGCCGCAGCTTCGGTTTCCATTTCCTCCAGATCTTTCTGCATTTCGATTCGGGGGAACAACGCTTCCTCCTTATGCACGCGGGCCTCTGCGGGCAAAGTACCCCACATGGCTGCCGTATCCCAGGTGCAGATCTCTTTTGCCGCACCGATCTGCGCAAAAATCTTATCCGCGCTTTCCGGCATAAAGGGGATCAGCAACGTGGCACAAATACGGACGGTCTCCAGCAGATTATATAGCACCGTGGCCAGGCGGGTGCGGTTGGCGTCATCCTTTGCCAGAGCCCAGGGTGCGGTCTCATCAATATACTTGTTTGCACGGTCAATAACGGCGAAAATCTCCTGCAGGGCATTCTGAAACGTGTACTTCTCCATCTGGACCTCGTAGCGGTCCCGAAGGGCTTTCGCCATGCTGACCAGCTCATCGTCTGCCGGTGCAGCGCACCGCTCCGCAGGCAGCCGGCCGCCGAAGTATCTCTCTGCCATGGCGGTAGAGCGGGAAACCAGATTTCCCAGATCATTAGCCAAATCTGCGTTGATCCGAGCAATTAAAAGCTCATTGGAAAAGTTGCCGTCGGCACCGAAGGGAAAATCCCGCAGCAGGAAATAGCGCAGCGCATCCACGCCGTACCGACGGGCCAGAATCACGGGATCCACCACGTTGCCCTTGGACTTGCTCATCTTCCCTCCGTCCAGCAGCAGCCAGCCGTGGCCGTAAACATGTTTCGGCAGCGGGAGTTCCATGCTCATCAGCATAGCGGGCCAGATGATCGAATGGAACCGTACGATTTCCTTGCCCACAAAATGCATATCTGCCGGCCAGTATTTTTCAAAATCATGATACTGATCATTTTCATAGCCAAGTGCGGTAATATAGTTAGACAGCGCGTCGATCCACACATAGACCACGTGTTTTGGGTCAAAGTCTACCGGGATGCCCCAGGTAAAGCTGGTACGGGAGACGCACAGATCCTCCAGACCCGGGTCGATAAAGTTCTTTACCATCTCGTTGACACGGGAGGCCGGCTGCAGAAAATCGGTGTTGACCAAAAGGTCGCGTACACGTCCGGCATATTTTGACAGACGGAAAAAATAGGCTTCCTCTTCGGCGTCCACCACCGGGCGGCCGCAGTCGGGACATTTTCCGTCCACCAGCTGACTTTCTGTCCAAAAGCTCTCGCAGGGAGTGCAGTATTTGCCCTTATAAGTGCCTTTATAGATATCGCCCTTATCATACATTTTCCGGAAGATCCGTTGGATGGCAGCCACATGATACTCATCGGTAGTGCGGATGAAACGGTCATTGGAAATGTTCATCAGCTTCCACAGATCCAAAATCCCGCCTTTGCCTTCAACGATATTATCCACAAACTGCTTCGGTGTGACGCCCGCGGCCTTGGCCTTTTCCTCAATCTTCTGACCGTGCTCGTCGGTCCCGGTCAAAAACATCACGTCATAGCCCTGAAGCCGTTTGTAGCGTGCCATCACATCCGTGGCAACGGTGCAGTAGGTGTGCCCGATATGCAGCTTATCGGACGGGTAATAAATAGGGGTTGTCAGATAATAAGTGCCCTTGTCCATTTTATTCACCTCTGAATAATATTTATTATAACAAATTTTACATATTTTTCAACTGAAAATATAAATAAAGACGCAGGCCGTATCGGCCCGCGTCCGTTTCTGCAATTTACCTATGCGCAACGGAACAGGAGCCATACGGTACTCCGCATTGCCATGCGCATCATCATCTTGCTGCGGCACATACTCCTGCCCCCTTTAAAAAAGTGAATTAATTCTAACACTTGGCCCACCTGTTTGTCAAGGCGTGGTTACCGCCGGATCCGTCGGTGTTGCCGGATCCGTTGGTGTCGTCGGATCCGTTGGTGTCGTCGGGTCTGTTGGCGTCGTCGGATCTGTTGGCGTTGTCGGATCCGTTGGTGTTGTCGGATCCGTTGGCGTCACCGGATCCGGATCGGGTACCGGCTGCGGATTGACAACCGGTGCGGGATTTTCGAGAATCACTTTGTCATATTTGGTATAGACGCTCTTGTTTTCAAACGTACGGGAAACTTCTTTTCCGTTGATGTAAACCACCCGATAGGTTTCAGTCACATAGCCGCTGTATCCGTTGCTCTTGACCTTGGTCGTACCGACGGGGAGCGTAGTATCGGTCTCGTATACTACGGAAAACGACTTGTGCGACAGAATATTGGTATCCATCTTGACTTCTTTGCCGTCCACCGTCTGGGTACCGCAGAGCTTGATGGTCAGGCTGGAGCCTGTATGGGTGGCGACCACCTTAAGGGGAAAATCTGTATTATTTTTGAACCTGAAATCCTTGCTGCCCCAAGCCACCGTAGCATCTTCTCCCAGCGGGACATAGGAAACCGTACGGCTGTGAGCAGATCGCTCCACAATCTCAAGATCGGCACGTAGCGCCGCATAGTACAAGGTGCTGCTGACCTGGCAGATGCCGCCGCCGACGCCTGCCTCGGCAGTGGTGCCCACATATACGATCGCGTCTTTGAAGCCGCGCTCATAGGTACGCGGGCCCACCGTGTCGTTATAGGAAAAGGTATCGCCCGGCATCAGGATCACACCGTCACAGGCCTCGGTAGCCAGCAGTACATTGGTGGTACGGCCGACATTGGAGGCATCGAACGAGGTGGTGCCCTTGCTCAGCACGTCACGGAACAAGAGGGCCCGATATTCCTCATCGGTATAATCCGGCTCGGTAACCGTCGCTTTTAGCGTGATTATGCGCGTGTCGTTTTCCAGCAAGCTCCGGAGTGCATCCGTGTCCAGCGCTATGCCTGCCTGCCCCGATTTAATAGTCCCGCCGGTCGAGTCCTTTTCGAGGTCGAGGGTCGGCTGTATCACATCCCGTTCCACGGCAGAGGTGATTTCTTCCACCGTAAGCTTCCGCGGGCTGGTAACGTCGGGTGCATACTCCGTCGGCGAATAGTCCCCATTCGCCAGCTTTTGACGGATGAAGGCGAGCATTGTTTCCGGATCAATGGAATAACCCGATGTGCCTTTGTCAACGACCAGCACACCGTTGGCATAATTGAACGTCGGCTGGCCAACAGAAGAGGCCACCGCCGCCGCGATATCCGCGATGCGGGACTTTAGGCTTTCTTCGTTCAGCGTGAGAACCGGCTCGATCTCCGTACCTTTGCGCCAAGTGCGAATGATGGCCCCGATCCGTTCAAAGGGTGAGCCGGTGCGACCATGCTCCATCGCTTCTGATACCGTCTGCTGCACATCATAGAAAATACCGCTTTCCTTCGCGGTGATCACATAATCCGTCCCATTGATTGCAACGGTCAGATCGCAGCCGCTGTTGAGCTCCTCAAATCTTGTCTCCAGCACTTTCCCCGCTTGGGTATAGGTCATGCCCGACAGATCGACGCCGCAGACAGTAACTCCGGGATAAGCCCGGTCATAGCCATAAAGCGCATATCCGCCCCCGATGACGGCGGCCAAAATCAGACAGCCCGCGACAATCGCTGCAATTATACCGCCAGAAAGCTTTTTCTGGTGCTTTCCGCCTGCGCTGCGCGCATCGGCCTCCTGCACAGGTGCTTCCTGTCCCGGAAGAAGCTCCGAATTTAGTTTTTGATTCTGATCGTTCAAGCCCGAACCCCCGATGCAGTTGCCATACGCAAAATTAACACTTCGCTTATTATATACGGATATACATTTAATAGCAATGACAGTTCGGTAACAGTTTCTAAGCGAAATCCACAAAAACCAACCGGAAAACGACCTGTTCGGTTAAGCGGCGACGGTCTTCGCCGGCAGAGGTATTTCCGCGTCATTTCTCAGTACCAATCCCAATAGATTTCTCACACCGCGGGAATTTTCGAAATACGTACCTTCCGAGACTTTTCGGTGACAGAAAGCCGCCTGGCCCCGGCAATGCCGGAAGCCGGGCGGCAATTTTCAGCACCCGTCTGAATAAACTTTCCTTTGTCCTCCGGGGCTAGCAGGCTCAATCCTCCACGTCAAACGCATTCAGCTTTCGTGCCGATGGCTGTGGACGGCTGTCGCCGTGCTTTACCAGCAGCATCGTGCAGAAGCTGAGGCAGACAAACACCACTGCATAGGGGAAAAGCCAGCGGTAGCCCAGATGCTCCATCACCGCTCCGGAAAGGATCGGTGTCAATATCTGTGCTCCCATGGAAAAGGTATAGTAAAACCCGGTATACTTACCGGTATCCGCACCGCGGGCCATTTCTACCACCATGGGGTAAGAATTGACATTGATCGTGGCCCACGCGATACCGGCCAGCGCAAGGCAGATAATCATGTACGGACCGGTTGCTGTCGCAGCCGTGACAAACTGTGCCCCAAAAAAAGCAGCCGCCAGCATGATGACCCCCGCAAGGATCGTCTTTTTTCGGCCAAACCGGGACGCTGCGATACCGACGGGGATGTAGGCGGCCAGCGCCGCACCGTTGGCGATCAGCAGAGGTAAAGAATAATTGCCCATATTGAGATAAGATACCGCGTATTTGGAAAAAGCGGATGTAATGGCATTATAACCCATAAACCATAGAGACACCGAGCACAAAAGCAGAATCAGGCTGCGGAACACCTCCCGCGGCAGCCTGCCGCCGCCTGTGGCCTCCGTCTCCGTCTCTGCTCCGACGCCCAGGCGGCGGTTTTCCTCCGCCGCTTTGGCTCGCAGCTTTGGCTCATCGACCCGGAAGATCAGCACCAGCGCCGCGGCCAACATGACTGCCATAACGATCAGAAAAACGGGGAAATAATTAAAGCCCTGATAAATTGCCGTCTTCTGAGCGTCATCGGCCGTCTTTGGGATCGATGGCATGAGAAAATTCATGGTCAGCAAAGCCAGCACGCCACCCACCGTGCCCATGAGATTGATGATTGCGTTGGCAGGTGAGCGCAGCGGCTTCGGTGTCACATCAGGCATCAGAGCCACTGCCGGCGAGCGGTAGACGCTCATGGCGATCAGCACAAGCATAAGGGTGGTAAAGAACATCGGCAGACTGCCGAGCTTTCTCGCCAACGGCAGCAGCAGCATCAGCGCACAGGCGCAGAACGTCCCAGCCAGAATAAAGGGCTTGCGCCGGCCGATCTTCGTATCGGTTCGGTCGGACAGACGGCCGAACAACGGCAGGAGAAAAAGCGCCAGCACGTTGTCCAGCGCCATTACGACACCGGCCAGCGTGTCACCGACGGAGAAATCGTACTTGAGAATCAGCGGAATGACGTTGTCGTACATCTGCCAGAAGCAGCAGATAGAAAAGAAGGCGAAACCAACCAGGATCACACGCTTATTATCCAACTTCATACTGCGGTCTCTCCCTGCATCATAATGTAATCAGAACCCATCCGCTAAAATCATTTAATCAACAAACCGCTCCATTTCCGCAATAATTTCCCGCGTCACCGGACTGCCATATTCACTTTTCTCAAATGCCTCAATATGATGAATGTCCTGTGCCTGAGCAGGAAACAGTGTACGCACCCGGGCATCATACATCCGACGACAGCGTGCCAGCCCCTCCGGTACGCGGCGCTCGATGCGCGTATCCTTCTGTGTCTGTGTCCAGTGCACCCATTCTGGATTGTTGACCCATAGAATCCATTCATAAAACTGAGACACATGGCATTTTGTCATCCGAATCAGCGTATCGGCACAACCGTCCACCGGCACGATGATGTCCGGTGAAAAAGGCTGAGGCTTTTGAAATTCGTCCCACCAAAACAAAATGACCGGCGGGTTCTGCATGGCCGGGGTGTCCGGACAGATATTCGGCACCTGCAATAAAAAGGAACAGTCCTGTACCAGCTGTGCCACCGCGCGATGGTCGGCATGGTAATCGTTGGGACGGTTGGTGATGATCACGTCCGGTGCAAAGCGGCGAATCGTGCGCATCAAGTCTTCCCGCGTTTCCAGATCCGGCATAAGCCGGCCATCATCATGATCGAGGACTTCATATTCACAGCCCAGAACGGCACCGCTCTTCTCCGCTTCGGCACGCCGCCGTTCGGCCAGTTCTTTTCCGCTCATGGCATAGTGCCCTGCATTGCCGTTGGTGACTGAGAGGAATTTGACCATATGGCCGCGCCGGACCAACATGGCCGCCGTCCCCCCTGCCGACAGGTCGGGGTCGTCCGGGTGGGCGCCGATGATCAAAAATTTCAGCTTACTGTTCATAGATATCCTCCGCCCTATTAAAAAATTATTTTTTATATTTATATAGAACAATTATATAAGACCCGGTGCAAAATGGCAATGTGCCGGGCAAAAATTGTTGCGTCCCGGACAGGACGCAGGTATAATATGAATACTACGGCAAGCTATTCCGGATCGGATTTTTTCGCCGGCTGTCGGCAGAAGCGGAGGCGCACCCATGAAAGTGCAGAATTATAAAAGGGACGGAGCGATTTCCTACGCCCTTGGCGTGACAGTGACCATCGAGCTGCTGCTGCGTCGTCCGGAGCGGGTGCTTTCCGTCTTGCTGCACAGCGCCCTGACCGACGGAGATGGGTATCGGCGAATTCAATCCCTGTGCGCCGAGCGGGGTATCCCGGTAGAAGTAAATGACAAGGCCTTCCGCATACTCTCCCAGAAAGAAAACTGCTATGCCATCGGCGTCTTTGAAAAATATGAGGATCCTCCGCGCCCCGGCCAGCGGCAGGTGCTGCTGGTCAACCCCTCCAACGCAGGAAATCTGGGCACTATCCTGCGGACGGCGGCAGGCTTCGGCCTGCGCGATCTGTCGGTGATCCTGCCCGCGGTGGATCCCTTCGACCCCAAGTCGGTGCGTGCCTCCATGGGCGCGTTTTTTTCCCTTCACCTTGGCATCTATGAAAGCTTTGCGCGCTGGCGCGAGGACTTTCCTACCCTTCCCTGCTTTCCCTTCATGCTGACGGCCAGCCGACCCCTTCAGCGCATAATCTTTCCCGATCCCTGCGCGCTGGTTTTCGGCAACGAAGCTTCCGGCCTGCCGGAGGCCTTCGCCCATGAGGGGCAGCCGGTGATTATTCCGCACGGTGACGCGATCGACAGCCTGAATTTGCCCACTGCCGTCGGCATCGCCCTCTATGAGCTGACAAAAGCGGATTGGAGCAAATAAAATGGACATCGCGGTACTGGACATCGGCGGCACCGCCGTCAAATATGGGCTGTATCGGCACGGCAGGCTTTGCCGGCGGGGGCAGTTTTACACACTGGGCGAGTATGGGGCTCAAGACCTGCTGCGGCGGGCCGGCGACGCTTTGGCGACCCTCGCCCCTTTTGATGCCATTGGCATATCCACCCGCGGTCAGATCACCCGCGACGGCAAGGTATATTTCGATACGGAGGAAATTCGCGGCTGGTCGGGCACGCCGGTGGCTGAGCTTCTACAGTCACGTTTTTCCGTTCCTGTGACAATAGAGAATGATGTCAACTGCATGGCACTGGGCGAAGGGGCACGCGGTGCCGCCCGCGGTCTGCAAAATTTTCTCTGCGTGGCCTTCGGTACCGGGATCGGTGCCGGGCTGGTATTGAATGGCCGGCTATACCCCGGTGCCCGGGGCTTTGCCGGCGAAGCGGGGCTCATGCCCTTCCGGGACGCCGTGTGGGAACAATATGCCTCCGTTTCTGCGCTTATCTCATTGGCCCATGCCCGGGATCCGGAGATTACGGATGGGCATGTGCTGCACGCCCGCCTCGATTCAAACGCAGCCCGCGAAGCGCTGGCCCTGTGGCTTCCCGCGGCTGCCCATGGACTCTGCGGTCTGATCCACACCCTGGATCCGGAAGGCGTCGTGCTGGGCGGCGGACTGATGACCTGCCCGGAAATTACCTTGCCGCTGGCAAAGGCGGTTCGGGACATACTTGTTCCCGGTTTTGAAACCACCCGGATTGTTCCCGCGGCGCTGGGACAGGATGCCATGCTTCTGGGTGCGGCGGCAGCAGCAAAACGCCGCGGTTTTCTCCGATAAAAATACCCGCGTTTCCCATATGAATTTCTTGTTGACAAACCAAAACCGCTATGTTAGTATTAAAAACGGTCACCAAAAGTGGCCGAGTAGTTCAGTTGGTTAGAACGCTAGCCTGTCACGCTAGAGGTCGAGGGTTCGAGCCCCTTCTCGGTCGCCAATGCTGTTATAGCTCAGTCGGCAGAGCGCGTCCTTGGTAAGGACGAGGTCGGCAGTTCGAATCTGCCTAACAGCTCCAGAATAAAAGGACGGGATGTTCCCGTCCTTTTATTTTTCGTTTTCCAAACGGCGGCGCAGCTCATCGATCTGGCACTGGAGACTTTTCATCTGCTCGCTCTGCTGCTTTGCTTCCAAAAGAAACCTTTGATTTGCATTGGTCTGCAATATGTTTCCGATCAGGGCAAAAAGATAGCCGAGTGAGTTTTGCTGATTTGAAGTCAGATTGTCGAGCAGTGCAAACCCCAACACGGTCGTCACCGCCGTATACAATTCCGCCGGTAGACCGAATAATCCGTCCAACAGGTTGTCAGCGCCGGTATTCCCCATTTTTATACCCCTCTCCCCGATATTCAATCCATTCTATGCCGGGAGAGAAGAGTTGAAGTTTCCTGTAAAACACAGTATAATGAAATCAATATTTTTGCCAGCCTTTATATGAGCGGAAAGGGGGAATCTTCATCAAGCGCACGCTTTGCGTTTTACTCTGTTGCCTGCTGCTGCTGACGGTCTTTCCCCGTCTGCCCGCCAAGGCAGATGACGATTTTCTGCTCTGTGTGGTGGAAAACTCATTTGTTGAGGACGTATCCGACAGCGCCCGTGCTACCTATATCGGCGGGACGATTTACGTCCCATATCACATACTTGACCCGCTCTATGGCATCAAAGCATACTACAACGAACGTTTGCAGCAACTTTTGGTCTATACGCTGGATCTGCGAATGACTTTTGACCTTGCCAACGGCCAAACATTTGACTCCAATGGTGAGTTCTATCCTCCGCTGGCGGTATGGCGTGCCGGAACGGTCTTCATCCCCATCCAGCTGGTCTGTGCCCAGTTCGAACTGTATTTTTCTTATACGGCGCCGAGTCAGACGTTCTCGGAACCGATCATCCGGATCTGCACATCCAGACCCACGATTTCCGACATAGTGCTTTACGCCCGCAATACTGCCCTGATCCAGACAATCTTTGAAAGCTATCAGTCGGCGTTAAACCCAACAAGCCCCACCACCCCCGTCACGCCGGCCGAGCCGGACAAGATGCCGCTGTTGACCTATCTGTTATTTGAAGGAATGCTGACAGCAGATTCCGAATCCATTCTGGATACACTGACGGAAAAGGGGTATCCCGCCGCCTTTTTCCTCCCGGCGGAAGATCCGGCTGCCAATTCGGATCTACTCCGTCGCATCTATGCCGGCGGCTGGACAATCGGGCTTTTACTCACGGAAGTACCGGACGACCCGGCAGCGCTGCTAAAGGCAGCCAATGACAAGCTATGCACCGTCCTACATACGAAAACCCGGCTTGTCTGTGTGGCAGACGGGGTGGACAGTCTGACCCGAGCCCAGCGGGATGCCATCGTAGATGCCGGTTTCCGTCTGTGGGATGCCAATATCGACCCAGATCCTGATACCTCCTCCGCGACGGCACTGTATAACTCCTGCCGCCGTCTGCTGTCAAAAACTACCCGCGTCACGGTCATCCGTCTCTGCTCAAATGCCGCCGTACAGCAGGCACTGCCTAAAATCTGCAACTGGCTGGAAAACAATGAATATTCCATTTTGACCATGAACGAGTGGGATACGCCGATCAACCGGGTCAATGAGATTCGCTAAGTCGGTACCGCGCGGCGGTTGGCGAGGTATTTGGATACCCTATATAAAGAAAGCGCAAATAAAAGCCAAGGCTTTTTGCCGTGCCTATCAGTGATTAAAGGCAGGCTTCCACTGCTCACCCACACAGGATACAAATAAAAGCCGGGTTATACCCCGGCTTTTATGCTGTTTGGATCGTACATGACGCGGGCGTGGTTCTCCCGCAGAACCTCTGCCATCAAAATATTCCCGGTTTTCCGGTCGACTCGGCGCCGATATACCGTACCACAGCGGTAAACGCCGTTTTCCTCCCGGACAAACCGTTCATTTTCGGTGTACACATGATAGCATGTATTCGGCTCCCTATCGGTTCGCAGCTCACCCCGCAGATATTCGCCGTCCACCCACACGCAAATCTGATAGGTGCGTGATGTCGCGTTATACAGCCGGTAGTCCAAATAATTATAGGCAATCGACGTACCCGTGCCGAAGGGGATCTGCCGCCCAAAATCGGGGAAAAGATCAATTTGATCGTGATGGTGCTGCTCCGTGATTGTAAGATCGGAATGCAGTGCCATCCAGTGGATCAGGTTCGTCATCTGGCACATCCCGCCGCCGATACCTGAAGATACCTTTCCGCCGGAAATAAAAAGTCCTTCTTTATATCCGTTTTTCTCCGTGCAATTGCCAACAAGATGCCAGAAGGAAAAGGTTTCTCCCGGATGAATAAGCACCCCGCTGACCTTCGGCGCAGTCAGTGCCAGATTCACAGCCTTATTCTCCTGCAGACGCATATCCACGCTGCCCAGCCGGCGCCGGATCAGTGATGCATGGGTATAGGTCCGTATGGGCAGGAGAGGTGCTTTCTCCCGGGCAAAGCGCGTGCCGGACAGCACATCTCTTAGCGCCCGCTGCGTGCGGCAGCGCAGGGCGGACATTCGATAGGCAGCGGGCCCCAGCTGGCAAAAAAGCTTCCGTGCCATCAGGGCAGGGGCACATAGCCCATGGCTTCCGCCACCTGCTGTCCCTGCTCGCTCAGAAGATAGTTCAGCAGCCGGCGGGCAGGAGAATCTGCCCCGGCATCTTTTCGCAGCACGGCATAGTAGCCGGAAATCAGCGGATAGGTTCCGTCGCGAAGGGTATCCGCAGTAGGCGTGATTCCATCCACCGCCAACAGCCGGGAGCCCTCATTCACATACATGTCGGAAGCATAATAGTAGACCGAATAGCCAAGGGCTCCGTCGCTGCCGTCATAGGCAGACACCGCGTCCACCAGCCCATCCATCGAGCCGGGCTTCAGCTCTTCGGGCGCCTGCATAATCTGATCTGCCGGCACCACCAGCTGGTACATTAATGTTTGACTGCCGCTGTTGTCCGGACGCTGATAGGCGATAATCGGCAGGTCGTTTCCGCCCAGATCCTTCCAGTTCGTAATTTCACCCCGGTATACGGCACGCAGCTTTTCCAGCGGTACGCTCTGCACCGGATTCTGGCTGTTTACTAAGAATACGAATGCGTCCAGCGTCACGCAGATAACGTCAAAGTCTATGCCGCTGTCCTCCATCATTTTCTGCTCCTCGGCGGAGGGTGGTGTGACAAAAATAATATCCGCATCGCCATTGATCAGATTCTCATAGGCCGCGTGGGTCCGATTGTGATGAACATAGTCCGCCGCCTGCTCGGGCGTATAACCAAGCAGCACCTGAACCAGCCCTTCGGACAGCGGGATAGTGGCGGTACTGCCATCGATATGCGGCATGGTATCCGCGGTCAGCGGTGTTTCCGTATCTTCTTCCGGCTCATCCGGCGTATCGGGCGTATTCTGCCCCTCATCGTCGGCAGCAGGATCGGACTGTGGATTTTTTGTATCTGCGCAGGCGCACAGGCTCATCAGCAGCAATGCTGCCAGTAAAAGCGCAATTATCTTTTTCATAGGCTTACTCCTCTCCGAACAGACTGAAGTTTACCTGAGATGCTTCCAGCGACCACGCCACTGCCGCATCACCTCGTCCGACGCTGCCCCACAGGTACAACATACTGTTCAGCCCGAAGTTCGGATCATCGAGCGCGGACGCCGCCTCAGCCGCCGTCAGGCCAAGGGAAACCAGACTTTGCTCTGCCGTTTCCGGATCGGTCAGAAGGTCCCGCAGAAAGACCCTGTTTCCTGTGCGCAGGTCGAAAACCGCATCTGTCTGCATATTCCGGTTCTGGCTGTCCGTACTGATGCTCAGCGAATAGGAAACATGGAAATAGGGGCCTGCGAAATTATAGGACGGTTCGATCCAGCACCAATTGTGTTCTCCGCCGGACGACACCTCTTCGCACCAGGTCTCGGCCTGCGAGAGCAGTCCGGTCTCCAGCGTGTCCAGTTGGGTATTGACCGTCGTCATCACGCTCTCTGCGACGCCGGCATCAATCCGCGGCAGATTTACCGAAAGAGGGCCGTTGTCCGTATTGCCGGGCAGCGTGACATTGTGGGGCGCAAGGGTCAGTTCAAATTGGCCGGGCGCGGTATAGCCGATCTCCGTATTCTCAAAATGACTGCTGCAATCCCCCCAGAGGATTGGCATATCCTTCCAGAAGCCGGACAGATCCAGATACAGTGTCGTTCCCTGTTCGGTCAGGTTATACCCGCTGTCTATATAGGGGCAGCAATCGGTCAACTCCACCTGAAGCCCGTAGGCAGTGACGGAAATCTGCGGATAATCCGCCGGCAGGCCGCGGAACGGCCTCGTCAGCTCATATTCCGCAAGGCCATTTCCCACTGCCGTATTGATAGCGGTCATGTAATCCGTATCCTCCGAAAACAGCTCGGACAGTGTCATCTTATGTCCGTCCCGCAGGTCATATAGCATCGTGCCGGCATAGACAAAAGAAGTTTCGCCGTCCAGCCAGCTCCCGGAGGCATCGCTATAAGTAACTGAAAGAGTCCCTGTGTTCCGAATGCACAAAAGATCGCCCACTACCCAGGCAAACGTACCGATATAATACTCCGCATTTGCCGCCTCCGCACCCCGCGCGGCCATCCGCTCAGGAAGGTTGGAGGTGTCCGGACGGCGCTGATACAGATCGTCGATGGACGCCTGCACATCGCTTTGAATCGTATCCATCAGCAACAGATTGCGAAACCCCCGAAAGGTGACGGTTGGCAGATAGACCGTACAGCCGTCCTCTATCCGGGTCTCGGTCTTTGTATCAAAAATGTCTGTGCAAAAGCTCAGCACGGCCGGCGCAGTGCCGGTCTTCTTTTCCCCCGTGCCGGAAGCGGAAACACAGGGCGTATTCCAGCCCAGATCATACGGGTCGGACATGGAGCCGTCAGGAAGCACATTCTGCGGCTCGTCCGGCGTTTGGTCCTCGGGCGTTTCCGGCTCCTGCGTATCCGGCACGTCTGGATCCTGAGCCGGATCTGCCGGCCGCGTGCAGGCGCAGAATGAAAGCAGCATGAGCGCCGCCGTCAGCAGCGCGAGATATCGTTTCACAGGCTGGGTCCTCCAAAAGAAAATATATTTGCCTTATTAAGTTAGACAAAAATGCCATCGTTTTGTTCCGCAGCGTTCCTGTCGTCATCCCGCTTATTTTAGCACCTGTTTCTTCCGAATGCCACTACAATTCGGTGACATTCATAACAAAACGATGTCAGCCGAGGGAACGCGGGAACGGCGGCCACCTTAGCAGGCGGCCGCCGTAACAATAAAATTCTCACTCGATCTCCCGTGCCATCAGTACGCCCATGACAGATGCCATCATCAGGCCGCGGGTCCACCCGCTGCTGTCTCCAAGGCAGTGCAGCCCGCGAACATTCGTGTTGAAATGCGCATCCATCTTGATCCGGTTGCTGTAAAACTTTAATTCAGGCGAATAGAGCAGCGTCTCATAGGCGGCAAAACCCGGGACCACATGATCCACTGACTGGATAAAATTGATAATGTTCATCATGGCCCGATAAGGCATTGCGGCAGTTATGTCGCCGGCCACCGCATCGGGCAGGGTGGGCCGCACATTGCTCTGCGCAAGTTCCTTTTCCCATGTGCGTTTTCCGTCCAGGATATCGCCGAAGCGTTGAACCAGAATACTGCCCGATGCCAGCATGTTTGTCAGTTCGCCAACCTTTTGCGCATAGGCGATAGGCTGGTTAAACGGTACGCTGAAATTGTGGGAACAAAGGATCGCCAAATTTGTGTTACCGCTTTTGAGTTCTTTATACGAATGGCCGTTGACCACAGCCAAATCGTTGTCGTAATTTTCCTGGCTGACAAAGCCGCCCGGATTCTGACAGAAGGTGCGAACCTTGTTTTTAAAAGGCCGCGGATACCCGATCAGCTTGGACTCATACAGTACATTGTTGACGGTCTCCATGATCTCGTTGCGCACCTCAACACGGACGCCGATATCCACCGTTCCGGGAACATGTGCAATGCAGTGTTCTGCACAGACACGCTCCAGCCAATCGGCACCGCGGCGTCCGGTGGCGATGATTGTATGTTCTGCCTCGATTTCCTGCTCCTGCCCGTCCTTTTGAATCAGCGTACCGCGACATTTTCCGTCTCGCAGCAGCAGGTCGGTGCATTCCCAGCCGAATAGAATCTCCACACCCTGTGTCTGCAGGTGCTTCTCAATGGCTAGATAGATCTCCTGCGCCTTCTCGGTGCCTAGATGACGGATGGGGCAGTCCACCAGCCGGAGTCCTGCCTGAATGGCCCGCTTTCGGATGTCCTTGACTGCACTAAGATCAGATACGCCCTCTACACGGGTGTCCGCACCGAACTCCAGATAAATCTGATCTGCGTATTCAATGGTCTCTTGCGCCAGCGTCTCTCCGACCAGACTCGGCAAGTCCCCGCCCACTTCACAGCTTAACGAAAGTTTTCCGTCGGAAAAAGCACCCGCACCTGAAAACCCGGTAGTAATCTGGCAGTAGGGCTTACAGTTGATGCAATGCTTTGTTTCCAGTTTGGGGCAGCGGCGATGCTCAATGGCGCGGCCTTTCTCAACGATCAGAATGCTTTTTTTGCTGCCGCGGCGCAGCAGCTCCAGCGCTGTAAAAATTCCCGCCGGACCGGCGCCGACGATAACGACGTCTCTTTTCATCCAAGATCCCTCCGTTTTTATTGCCAAAGGGATTATATCACATTTCCGACCAAAAAGATTGAAATTTCTGAAAAGGATGGTAAAATAAAAGGGTTATTGCTTTAGAATGGGGGATTTTTTATGAGCGGCCAGGGGTTTGATAACAACCTATATATCGCCAAACAATCCGAGATGATCCAAAAGCGCATTTCCGAACTGGGCGGAAAACTTTATTTGGAATTCGGCGGAAAGCTGTTCGATGACTATCACGCTTCCCGCGTCCTGCCCGGATTTGCTCCGGACAGTAAGATCCAGATGCTCCGGGCAATGGCCGACAAGGCCGAGATCATCATTGCCATCAACGCAGGCGACATCGTCAAGAACAAGATTCGCGGCGACCTGGGCATTACCTATGATCTGGACGTTCTGCGGCTGATCGACGCCTTTCGGACTTTCGGCCTGTATGTGGGCAGCGTGGTCATTACCCGCTTCATGGGCGAGCCCTCTGCCGTCGCCTTTAAAGAAAAGCTTGAGAAGCTGGGCCTGCCGGTCTTCCTCCATTATCCCATTGACGGTTATCCGTATAACGTATCTCACATCGTTTCCGAAGAGGGTTACGGAAAAAATGAGTACGTCCAGACCAGCCGCCCGCTGGTGGTGGTTACCGCCCCCGGGCCTGGCAGCGGTAAAATGGCAGTCTGTCTCTCCCAGCTGTATCATGAGTATCTGCGCGGCGTCAAGGCCGGTTATGCGAAGTTCGAGACCTTCCCCATCTGGAACCTTCCGCTGAAGCACCCGGTCAACCTGGCCTATGAAGCGGCCACCGCCGACCTCAACGACATTAATATGATCGACCCCTATCATCTGGAGGCCTACGGAAAAACCGCCGTCAACTACAATCGGGACGTAGAGGTTTTTCCTGTCCTCAGTGCGATGCTTGAGCATATCCAGGGTACCAGTCTTTACCGCTCTCCCACCGACATGGGTGTCAATATGGCAGGCTATGCCATTGTGGATGACGCTCTTTGCGCCGCCGCCGCGAAGCAGGAGATCATCCGCCGCTACTATGCTGCACGCTGCGATCTGCGAAAGGGCTACGGCAGTGAATCCGCTGTGGAAAAAATTGAACTGATCATGAAGCAGGCAGGGCTGAGTGAAAAAGACCGTCTGGTGGTTGCCACCGCCAATACCCGCGCCGCAGAGACCGGCCTTCCCGCTGTCGCCATTGAACTGCCCGACGGAGGTATTGTCACGGGAAAGACCTCCGATCTTCTGGGCCCCTCGGCGGCCGCGCTGCTCAATGCGGTCAAAAGCATTTGCCATATGCCGAAGGAAACAAATCTCATCACACGTTCCGTCATTGAACCGGTGCAGCAGATGAAGGTGGATATTTTGGGCAACCACAATCCCCGCCTGCACTCCGACGAGGTTTTAGTGGCCCTGAGTATCAGCGCCGCCATGAGCGGAGAGGCAGCCCGTGCTGTCTCTCATCTGGCCGACCTGCGCGGATGCGAGGCGCATTCCACCGTGATTCTGCCTCAGGTGGACGCAGAGGTCTATCGTAAGCTGGGACTGAATCTCACCTGCGAGCCCAATTACCAGAGCAAAAAG
>JAYFOA010000037.1:0-10453 GCA_034933145.1 Clostridiaceae bacterium | reverse complement strand
AGTGTGGCCGTGATTCCTTCGCTGTTCTGTACCTGATGCATGCTCTCAAGAATTGAGAATTTTTCGGCGGTAAAATCGAGCAGTGCCGCATTTTCAAACACAAAGAGATAGCGATCACGTTCCAGCCGTCGGATAATACCGCCGGTGGGCTGAGCCCATTCTGTAATTTTCTGGTCAATGGCCGCGGTCAGCCGACTTTTCTCGGCTTCGCTCATGCCCTTGAACAGCTCCTCGTAGCTGTCAATAACGATCAGCGCCACCACCGGGCGGCTGCGCTCACTTTTTTCCCGCAGAGCGGCAAATGCTGTCACATCCACCCAGAACAGCGTGGCCAGCACCGCGCCCGAACGGTTCTGTGACGGGCGTACGAGATTGCCATAAATATTGAATTTCCGTTTATCAAGCTCCACGTCGTACGGACAGAGCGTCTTCCCCTCCATCACCCAGCGGGTATCGAACCCAGGCACCACATCGGTAATATGCATCTCAAACAACCGTTCTTTGCTCCCGGTCAGTTTGTAAAAATCGTCGTTTCCCCATACGATCTCGCCGCTGTCCAGGCGCAGAACTGTCATTGGCAGCGGGAAATTGACAAAGCTGTGCTTGGAGGCATCGTCTACCTGGAATGCCAATGTTTCCACATATTTGCGGATGTCGGCCCCGCGCCGGCGGGCACTGTTGCGGTACAGCAGATAAGCAAGCACCACGACCGCAAATTCGGCGGCGCCGGCATACCAGTTGACCAAAACTCCCGTCAGGGTCGCAAACACGACCAGCAGCGCAAAACTCAGGCGTGCGCCCGAATCGGTCAGTCGTGATAGTCTCCGGTCCATCCTGTCCACCTGTATCTGTCCCCCCTGTCCGCGAAAATCCCCATCCTTCGCGGATAACTTCCCTATTATAATTAATATATTATAGCAGAAATTGTATCAAAAGCCACCCCCTTTTCCAAAAATATCCCGCATAAGCAAAAATACGCATTGCCTTTCCGATCGTCGGATGATACAATATGGCGCGAAAAGGTGGCATCGAATTATGCATAAACTGCGAGTCCTGGCCCGAGTGGCAATTTGTGTTGCCATACAGGTGGTCCTGGCAAGATTTCTTTCGGTACAGACCGCCATGCTCCGTATCAGTTTTGAATTTATTCCGGCCGCGCTGGTAGCCCTGCTTTACGGTCCGTGGTGGGCCATGGGCGGCAGTATATGTGCGGATCTTTTAGGCGCGCTGCTCTTCCCCACAGGGCCGTACTTTCCCGGCTTCACTCTCTCTGCCGCGCTGACAGGTCTTACCTTTGGCTCATTTTTGTACCCCTGCCGGAAGGAATGGCGGCGAATCCTCCCCGCCGTGTTGATCGTCACACTGCTGATCAACATCTGCCTGAACACCTACTGGCTCACGATGATCCTCGGCAAAGGATTCCTTGTCATGCTGCCCGGACGGCTGATCAAGAACGCCATTATGATCCCCATTGAGGCATTCGCCATCCGCCTGCTGGCAAAATGGGCCCCCCGCCTCGATAATCAGGCCTGACCCTTTTCAAAATCGGGAACCATCATGCACCGGTGGCACCGGGTTTTAGATCTGATCCTATCGACAGATCATCAACGGATTTTTTAACAAGATAAGCCGCGCGGACCAATGGCCCGCGCGGTTTTCATATCCAATTAAACCCAAATTATCGGTTATACCGCAGTTCCCTGCAAATCTTTTTAATAGCAGACGTTTCTCCGCTGGTCTTAATCGAATTACTCTGGTGTACAGGTACCAGCCCGCGAATAATGGAGCAGGTAAAAAAGGACTCCCTTTTGTCCGTAACAGCTCTTCGGCAAATTGCCCTCTCGTTTACAGCATATTATGGCAAGCTACCATATGACCTTTTCCAATATCCCTCAGATCAGGCATACGCTCCGAGCATTCGCTTTTTGCATAGCGGCAGCGAGTGCGGAATGGGCAGCCAGAGGGCGGATCGAGCGGGGAAGGCACATCCCCTTCCAGAATGACGCGATGAGAGTTCCGTGCCAGCAGAGGGTCTGCCACCGGTGCTGCCGACATCAGGCTGGCGGTATAAGGATGCCGCATGTTATCGTACAGCTCATTGACTTCCGCCATTTCCACAAGATGCCCCAGATACATGACCCCTACTTTATGGGAAATGTGACGGATCATGGAAAGATCGTGAGAAATAAACAGATATGTAAAGCCGAACTGATGCTGAAAGTCTTCAAGAATATTAATAACGTGTGCCTGAATGGAAACGTCCAATGCAGAAATCGGCTCATCACAGACGATAAATTCAGGATTAAGAGCCAACGCCCGGGCAATGCCGATACGCTGGCGCTGTCCACCGGAAAACTCGTGCGGATAGCGGTTCATATGGTCATCCTTCAGGCCGACCATATGAATAAGTTCTTTCACCCGTACATCCCGTTCGGCACGGCTGGCCACGAGTTTATGCAGCATCAATGGGGTTCCAACAATCTCGTTGACAGTCTTTCTTGGATCCAGAGAGGTGTACGGATCCTGAAAGATCATCTGCATCCGGCGGCGATAAGGCCAGAACGTTTTGTCGTCCATGGTCGTAATATCCTGCCCATCATAGAGCACGCGGCCGCCGGTGGGCTTATGCAGCCGCAGAATCGTCCGGCCGACAGTAGTCTTTCCACAACCGGACTCACCCACCAGCCCGAATGTCTCACCCTTATTGATCTGGAATGATACATTGTTGACAGCCTTCAGCTGGTGCAAGCTTCGTTTGGTAAATCCGGTACGAATGGGAAAGAACGTCTGCAGTCCCTCGACACTAAGTAAAGCCTTATTCTGCCCCATCACTGCAGCCCTCCTTTCATATATGCTCCCTTTGCATGCTGGAGCCAACAGGCGGCAATATGACCCTCCCCGATTTCCTGAAGTGCGGGCTGTGCCAAATTACAGATATGCATTGCACAACTGCAGCGGGCGGCAAATGGGCACCCGACGGGTGGATTCATCAGATCCGGCGGGCTACCCGGGATCGGAGTCAGCCGTTCCTTTCGCTGTTCCCCCACGCCGGGAACCGATTTCAACAGACCCACGGTATAAGGATGCGCAGGACTGTAAAAAATGTCCTCCACTGATCCGGATTCCATTATCAACCCGCCATACATGATAACCACACGGGTACACACGGTTGCGATCACGCCCAAATCATGTGTAATCAGTACGGTGGAGGTATTGAATTTCTTTTTCAGATTCAGCATAAGATCCAGAATCTGGGCTTGAATTGTAACGTCCAGCGCGGTGGTGGGTTCATCGGCAATCAACAGTTTCGGATCGCAGGACATAGCCATGGCGATCATCGCCCGCTGGCGCATACCGCCGGAAAACTCATGGGGATATTGTTTAAGCCGGCGCTCGGGGCTGGAAATCCCTACCAGTTCCAGCATTTCTATTGCCTTGCGCTTTGCCTCTGTGCGGGACATTTTTTTATGAATTTTCAGAGGCTCCATAAGTTGATCCCCAATCGTATACAGGGGATTCAGACAGGTCATCGGATCCTGAAAAATCATGCCAATCTGGTTTCCCTGGATTGAGCGCATATATTTCCGGTTTTTTGTCTGCAGATCCTCGCCATCGAAAAGAATGCCATCTGATTTTACGGCCGCATTGCTAGGCAATAAGCGCATGATCGACAGCATCGTGACGCTCTTTCCGCAGCCCGACTCTCCGGCAATTCCCAGAAATTCACCTTTTTCCACATACAGATTGATCCCCCGAACGGCGCTGACAATACCGGCGCCGGTAAGAAAATTGGTATGTAGGGATCGAACATCGAGCAAAAGCTCATTCATATCGCCCACCCCCTATTTCTTCAGGCGCGGATCAAGCGCATCGCGCAGGCCATCGCCAATAAAGTTAAGAGCAAACATGGTAAGGCTGATCGCAAGCGTTGGAAACAGCATTAGATGCGGATACATGTTCATATTTGCGAGTGAATCGTTTGCCAGTGTGCCCCAACTTGCCACAGGTACAGAAATACCAATGCCGATGAAGGACAGGAACGCCTCATAAAAAATTGCTTGTGGAATCAGAAACGTCACCGTGACAATGATCGGCCCCATACTGTTGGGCACCAGATGATGAAGCAAAATCCGGAAATTGCTCTCTCCTACCACCTTGGCCGCCAAGGCGAAATCCTGATTCTTGATAGACAGTATCTGTCCGCGCACCTGCCGCGCCGTGCCAATCCAGTAGGTCAGACACAATGCTATAAGAATACTTTTCATATTTGCGCCCAGGAACACCATAACCAAAATGATAACAAGCAGTGACGGGATCGCGTTGATAATATCCACAATCCGCATCATAATCATGTCTGTCATTCCGCCAGCGTAACCGGAAATGCCCCCGTACAGCACACCAATGACCATATTGATGGCGGCAGCGGCAAAGCCAACGGTCAGGCTGATCCGCGCGCCATAGGCAATACGGACAAACAGATCGCGGCCGAATTTGTCGGTTCCGAACCAGTGGATTGCGTTGGGTGTCTGATTGATGGCGGTATAATCCTGTCCGTCATAGGTATAGGGCCGGATGATCGGTCCAAAAATGGCCAGCAGGATCATGATCGTAATTACTACAAAGCCAATCATGGCCAACGGATCTTTTTTCAGCTTATTCCGCGTATTTTCCCAATAGGAAACACTGGGCCTATTGATTACATCGGTCTGCTTCTCATCTTCAGAAAGCGGACGAAAAAGGTCGTCACCGATGTCTGGATCGTCCACTGCATAGAGGGCGGGTGACACCGGCGGAAACATATTGATCTTCTTACTCATGCTTTCCCCTCTATTCCGTAAATTTGACCCGAGGATCGATAATTGCATAAGCAATATCCACCAGCAGGATGCACAGCATCAAAAATCCGCCGTAAAAAATCGTCAGGCCTAAAATAACGGAATAATCCCTGTCATTGACAGCAGTAACAAAGTAGCGGCCCATGCCGGGAAGCATAAACAGGCGTTCAACGACAAAGCTGCCGGTCAACAGGCCTGCTACCAGCGGTCCGAGATAAGTGACCACTGGCAAAACAGCATTGCGTATTCCATGTTTTGCAATAACGGTGAATTCAGGCACGCCCTTTGCCCGGGCAGTGCGGATATAGTCCTGTTGCGAGACCTCAAGCATGGAGGAACGCATCAGTCGGGTGATGTAGGCAATTGGGGACAGCGCCAGACAAGTTACTGGGATCACCAGGTGCTTCCACGTCCCATAGCCAAACACAGGAAGCCAGCCAAGTTTCATGGCGAACACAAACATCATCAGCACCGCGATGATAAAAGTTGGTACCGATATACCAATAGTGGCGATGATCATTGAAAACCAATCCATCCATCCACCCCGCTTCAGTGCGGAAATGATGCCCAGTGGAATGCCGACGGCTAGCGCAAATAAAATTGCCCATGCACCCAGTTTTGCTGAAACAGGAAATCCGCCCAGCACCAGCTCATTGACAGTATAATTGATCTTCTTAAAAGATTCGCCCAAATCTCCGTGAAGAAGATTATTCATATAGTTTAGATATTGTCTCCATATCGGCTGATTCAGCCCATATTTTTCCTGGATCTGGGCCAGAATTTCGGCAGGAACGTTCTTCTGCTCGCTGGGATTAAATGGGCTGCCGGGTACCGCATGCATCAGGAAAAAGGTAATCGTGACCAGTACAAGCATGGATAAAAGCGCAGCCAAAACACGATTCAATATATATTTTAGCATGATCGTTCACCGTTTCCCCGGCGCCGGAAATTCATCATTTCAAATGGCCTCCGTCCGCGCGCCGGTTGCGGGCGGAGGCCAGCATGCTTAAGAACGCATGTAGCGGACTGGTTTAGTCAACCTTAACATCCGCATATTGGAAGAAAACGTGGCCGATATAGCTTTTCAATACGCCGGTGACATCCGGTTTGCAGAGAATCGAGTCATCATAGAAGAAGAGCGGAATTACAGGCATATCATCAAGAATGGTTTTTTCCGCTTCTACAAACAAATTCATGCGTTTTTCCGAGTCTAGTTCTGTATAGGTCTGTTGCATGATTTCATCGTATGCAATGGAATTGGGAACATTGTACCAACGAGCGTCTTTCAGCGTTCCGTCCGTATTGACTTCGCGATAAGCCTCCCACAGGAACAGGTTCGTATTCGGGTCGTCAAAGTCGCCGGTCCAGCCATCGCGGCCAACATCCCAATCCTCGGTATCAAACACATCCCAGTAGACTGCGGATTCATAGGTCACAATTTCACATTCAATACCCAGATTGGTTTTCCACATAGCCTGAATCGCCTGGGCCGTATCAATATCTTCCTGATTGTTCTGGGTAATAAATTTCAGCTTTGGGAACCCCTGACCATTCGGATAACCCGCATCGGCCATCAACTGCTGCGCTGTCGCCACATCTTCAGTCAGAAGATCGCCCGCCTTATCACGATACTGTCCGTCTCCCCAATGAATGCCGTAAGGCACCAGCCCGGTGGCCGGCTTATAAGTCAGGCCCAGGATATTATCAATAATGGTTTTGCGATCCAATGCCAGCGCCATAGCCTTGCGGACCCGGGCATCGGTGACATGCGCGCAGTTAAAAGTCAGATATTTGCAGCCAATCTTTGAAACAGAAGTATACTCGCTGGTATTTTTATAAGTGGCGATCGCCTCTGCATTCAGGTCGTCCAGGACATTGACTGTACCGTCTTTATAAGCCTGCAGTTCCACCGCCGGATCGTCAATGAACATAAAGTTGACTTGGTCTATCTTTACGTTGTCCGCATCAAAATAATAGGGGTTTTTCTCCATAACCACACTGACCTGCGGATTGAGTTCCTTGACGCGGAATGCCCCGTTTCCAATATAAGTAGAGGGATCTTTGTGCCAATTGGAGTTGGCTTTAATTTCATCAACCTTTAACGGAATATAGGTGCAGGCAAGGTCAAGCAGATAAGGCGTCGGGTTTTCCAGTGTTACCTGCAGTGTATTGGCATCCAAGGCCTGATAGCCGACGTCATCTGCAGTGCATTTCCCTTCATTATAATTCTGCGCGTTCTTTACATAGTATTTTAGAGAGTTTCCGGGGGCTCCGGTTGCGGGATCAAGAACATATTTAAACGCTTTTTCGAAATCAAACATCGTCAGCTCGCTGCCGTCGGAAAATTTGGCATTCGGACGAAGCTTGAATGTCCAGACCAGGCCATCGTCACTGACGGTATAAGACTCGGCATAGGCCAATTCCGCTTTTCCATCCGCACCGATACGGCACAGACCGCAGAAAAGGTTATATACCAGAATGGAGGTTTTGGCATAGTTACTCATGACAGGCTCAAGTACAGGAGGTTCTCCGCCATTCGCATAGGAAATGATCTTCAGCTTCGCGTTGGAATTTCCGGTGTCACTGCCGCTGGCAGTACTATTGGCTGTCGTACCGCCATCCGAGGTGTCTCCGCCGGTGGTTCCGGTGTTACCGCTGCAGCCGGCCGCCATGCCAATAATAAATATAGCGGCTAAAAGCAGGCACAGAGTCTTTTTCATGGACCTTTCCTCCTCATTTTTTCATGAAACTGAAGCCTGACAAAATGGCTAACTACAAATACGTTATTTTGCACAATTTAGCCAATGTATCCGATTTTGTTTTTGTACAGTTTCATGGCTTGCCTGCAATATAGCATAACAAACCTGCCATGAAAAATATATTTTTTTAATATCTTACATAGCTTTATTTTATATATCAAGCCTCTCCTATCTTAAAAATGTGTGTGAGCTGCAATAATTTATAAAAATCTGTGCCACAGCCGAAAGCCTACGATTTTTTAAAACAACCAACGCCCGATTTGTCTGCATTTGGTTGCCCCGCAGCGGCCGGAAGCACAGATCGCCGTTTTGATGCGGCTCCATATCCGAATCCACCACAATTGCCACCGCCGCATTTTGTTCTGCCCACAACAGAGTAGCCGCGCGGGAAGTGCCAACCGACAGCAGATTTGGCGTGAACCGAAGTTCTGTGCAGGCATCTTCCAATACTTTTCGAAATCCGCGTGATACGCTGAGTGGCACATCCCGCAGCATTCGCAGCGGGACTTCCCGGATAGCGGAGGAAAGCCAGGGATTTCCTCGCCGATAGACCGCCGTGAGATGTTCTTCTACCGTCAGCACAGTCTCCAGAATCGGGTTGGGAACACCCGATGTGCGGATCAGCCCTATCTCCGCAATCCCACTCTTTATCAGCTCTACCACCTGATCTGAATTATTCTCAAACAGCTCAAAAACTACTTCCGGATGCCTTTGATGAAAATCGGTAAGTAAGGTGGTCAGCAATGCATCGGGCAGCGCCGGCGACATTCCAAGCCATAGCGTTCCGCGGCTTCCACGAACACAGGCCGCAATTTCTTTCTCCACTACATCCTGTAGCATAAGCATGCTCTTTGCCTTTTCATACAAAATACGTCCTGCGTCAGTCGGTATCGCCTGCCGTGCCGTGCGTTCCAGCAGTTCGGCTCCAAGCTCCCGCTCCATCGCCTTAAGCTGGGCGCTGAGCGCAGGTTGTGCCAACAGCAATTTTCTCGCAGCTGCAGAAATAGTTCCGCACTCAACAATTTCTATAAAGTTGCGGTAATATGTCAAATTCATATCTTATCCGCTTCCTTCCGACTGTTTTTCTAATCATATCATCCATATTTTTACAGATCAATAGCGTGTATAAATATTTTTTATGGTTCTTTCAGAAAATTAGCATTTTTTTGTGGCGCAATAATATGATAAAAATTTACGCCATGTGCAGATTCGTATACGCATGGTTTAAAACCTTACAATCACCGGCAAAAAACATCGGAACAGGGCTTGACTTTTCTCACGGCATCGCTGAGAATATATCCGTGCAGCACAGGAACGATCATCTATTCTTTTTGGATATGGCAGTGCCCGGAATTGACTGTCGGATTTATCTTTTCATAAAACCATATAGATCCGAGATTCTTAGCTCGGCGGCGGCTTTTTTCTTGTCTGCAACATGGTATAAGGGAGATAATCACACAATGAGCGTATTCGAGGCCATCATGCTGATCTGTTTTGGGGCCGCCTGGCCGATGAACATCTACAAATCCTGGCATGCCCGTACAGCCGTTGGAAAAAGCCTGATGTTTCAGATTGCCGTCACCATCGGCTATATTTCCGGTATTATTCATAAGGTGCTTTACAGTAACGACATCGTGCTGTATCTGTATATTCTCAACCTGGTCATGATTTCCGTCGATACGGCGCTCTGGTTCCGCAATCGCAAGCTGGACCAGCAGCGGGAGGCCGCAGCTAAAAATAATGGCTGACCATTTTCGTTCAATATTTGGCTAACCAGGAAGGAAAAACAGGAAATCTCAGCTCTCTGTGAATTTTTACCATAAAGTAACCGCCGGGAGGTGTTTTATGGACGTACAACAAATCTGCAGGCTTTGTGACGCTTATCTGGAACACACAGTTCATATCCGCCGGCATATTCATCAGCATCCGGAACTGTCGGACAAAGAATTTGAAACCTCTTTGATGGTGCAGACCGAGCTGAATCGGCTGGGCATCGAATACCATACGTTTCCTCATATGACCGCAGTGATGGGAATCATCCGAGGGGCCGGCGGCGCAGGCGGCGCTGTCGGCTTGCGGGCCGATATGGACGCACTGCCGCTATCGGAACAAACCGGCCTTCCTTTCTCTTCACAAAATCAGGGTATTATGCATGCCTGCGGTCATGATGCCCATACCGCCATTCTATTGGGTACGGCAGCGGTGCTGCAGGAAATGCGCGGTTGTTTTTCCGGAACTGTAAAGCTCCTTTTCCAACCGGCCGAAGAAGGCGACGGCGGTGCCAAACGGATGATCTCCGCTGGCTGCATGGAGCAGCCCCATGTGGATGCTGTATTCGGCGTGCATGTGGAAGAGCATCTGCCGGCGGGAACCCTCAGTGCTAAAAAAGACGGTGTCAATGCCTGCAGCGATCGGTTCTCCATCACTGTCCGCGGCAAAAAATCCCATGGTGCTTCTCCTTCGGAGGGAGTGGATGCCATTTATGTGGCCAGCCTGCTGGTCACCGGCCTGTACGGTTTATGCAGCCGTCGTGTGGCTCCTTCCGAAGCGGTGGCTCTGAACGTCGGTACTTTTCACGGCGGCGAAGCGGCGAATATCATCTGCGATGAAGTCACGCTGAACGTAATGTTTCGTACGCTGGACCAGGCCGTTCGTGAGCGTTTAGCCGCAGAAATTGAACAGTTCGTCCGATCTATCTGTGCAGCCAATGGTGCCGGTGTTGACTTTGCACGCCAGATCGGCTGTGACAGCCAGATCAACGACGGGGCTCTCGTGGATCGGCTGGAGGCTATGAGCACATTCGTCCTCGGGCCGGACAAATTTGTACGTTCCGTCCGGCAAAGCCTTGGCACTGAAGAC
>JAYFOA010000036.1:0-87467 GCA_034933145.1 Clostridiaceae bacterium | reverse complement strand
TGCTGGAAAGCGCCAATCTGGCGCCGGTCGGCCGCAAAAAATATGAAGAAGTACACCTGACCGTCGTTCAGAACCGGGAGTTTTTGAGCACGTTGACCGATCGCTTCCGTACGGCGGTGGGTGATCCTGCCGTTTCGCCCTTTTACGGAGCGCCTACGCTCATCGTTGTGTCGGTCAAAGCCCCGGAGGGGGAAGTACCGCTGGTGTCGATGGCCAACACGGCCTGCGCCGTCGACCATATGCACCTTTGCGCTGCCGATCTGGGGCTTGGCAGCGTCTATATCTACGGGGCTATGACCGTTTTGCGCGGCAACCCCGATCTCATCGCCCAACTGGGTCTGCCGGAAGGCTTTTTGCCCGCTTCGGCACTGGCCGTTGGCTATTCGCTGGATGAAGAACAGGCACCCCGGGTGCCGGAAACCCATTTCAGCCGTTCCGACCTTCGCTGAAACGAGCGGATCATCCTGTGTGCAGCGGCCTTTTCCCGCGGGAACCCGCGGGACTGCATCGGCGGCGCACAGGATGATTTTTTATGTTCGGTGGGGTTGACTTTTGCTCCGGAATACGGTATCATAGAAATGCGCTGTAAAGCCTAATAACTTTACAGAAACGACTGAAATCCGCGGAAGGGAGAGCGACAGAGATGAAAAGCGATACATTTTATATGTCCATGCTGTTTGATTTTTACGGTGACTTGCTGACGGACAAACAAAAAGAGCTTTTCGACCTCTATTATAATGAGGATCTGTCCCTGACTGAAATTGCGGATAACGTGGGCATTTCCCGCCAGGGCGTGCGGGACGCGATCACCCGCAGCGAAACCATTCTCCGGGATACTGAGGACCGGCTGGGATTGGTGAAAAAGTATGCGGGTATGGAAAGCAAGCTGCAGCAGATCTCCGATTCGGCGGCCTATATTGCCACCGTCAACGCGACGCTGCGCAACTACGAGATTGCGGTTTGCACAGATCGCATCCTCAAGCTGGCGAAGGAGATGAAGTAATGCCGTTTGAAGGCCTGACAGAAAAACTTAACGGCGTTTTTAAAAAGCTGCGCTCCCGCGGTCGGCTGAATGAAGGCGATGTGCGAGAGGCCATGCGGGAGATTAAGCTGGCACTGCTGGAAGCTGACGTCAATTTTAAAGTTGTGCGCCAGTTTATCAATACCGTCACGGAGAAAGCGGTCGGCTCCGGAATCCTGGAGAGCCTGACCCCGGCCCAGCAGGTAGTCAAAATTGTCAACGACGAGCTGTGCACCTTGATGGGCGGCAGCCAGAGCAAGATCCGTTTTGCCAACAATCCGCCGACCGTCATTCTGTTTGTCGGGCTGCAGGGCGCCGGCAAAACCACGAATATTGCAAAGCTGGCCGGCTGGTATAAAAAGCGTGAAAGTCGCCGCCCGCTGCTGTGCGGATGCGATGTCTACCGCCCCGCCGCCATCCAGCAGCTCAAGGTCGTGGGCGACCAGCTGGATATTCCCGTATTCGAGCAGGGGCAGGGCGACCCGGTAGAGATCGCGAAAAATGCTTACGCACATGCCAAACGGTATGGCAATGACCTGCTGCTGATCGATACCGCCGGACGGCTTCATATCGACGAAGCGCTGATGGATGAATTAAAACGCATGAAGGCCGCCGTCAAGCCGCATGAGATCATGCTGGTGGTAGACGGAATGACCGGCCAGGACGCTGTCAATGCCGCGACTGCCTTTGATGAGGCGCTGGGTATCGATTCGGTGCTGATGACCAAGCTGGATGGCGATGCCCGCGGCGGCGCGGCCCTCTCGGTACGGGCCGTCACAGGAAAGCCGATCAAGTTCGTCGGCATCGGAGAAAAGCTGGATGCCATCGAGCCGTTTTATCCCGACCGCATGGCTTCCCGCATTCTGGGTATGGGCGACGTGATGACGCTTGTGGAAAAGGCGCAGGCCGCCGTGGACGAAAAGAAGGCGGCGGAGCTTGAGAAAAAGCTGCGCGCCGGACGGATGGATTTAAACGACTTTCTGGATCAGATGCGCCAGATGAAAGATATGGGCGGGATGCAGGAGATGCTCTCCATGATGCCGGGGATGTCCGGCAAGCAGCTTTCCTCCCTCAAGGTGGATGAGCGGGCGCTGGCACGGACCGAGGCCGTTATTCTTTCGATGACGCCGAAGGAGCGTTCTTCACCGGAGATCATCAATTACAGCCGCAAAAAGCGGATCGCTGCCGGTTCCGGACTGCGGATCGAGGACGTTAACCGTCTGCTGAAGCAGTTCGATCAGATGCAGACGCTGATCCGCCAGTTTTCCGGCCCGGCCGGGAAAAAGATGCAGCGCAGAGGCAAATTTCCCTTTCCTATGTGAGTAAACACTCAAATATAGATAAAAATCATGGAGGTGAAACAAATGGTCAAGATCAGACTGAAGAGGATGGGCGCCAAGAAGGCTCCGTTTTACCGGATCGTGGTGGCCGATTCCCGCTATCCCCGCGATGGCCGGTTTATCGAAGAGCTGGGCACATATAATCCGCTGAAAGAGCCCTCTGAGATCAAGGTCGACGCGGAAAAAGCCACGAAATGGATCAGCGACGGCGCACAGCCTACCGATACCGTTCGCAATTTGCTGAAAAAAGCCGGGGTTCTGTAAGCTATGGATATGACAGGCGTCAAAGAGATGCTGTCCTATCTCGTCGGCAGCCTGGTGGAGCATCCGGAGGAAGTCCGGATCGAAGCCGTGGAAAACGGGAATGCGGTGGTATTGCAGCTTCGTGTCGCGCAGAGCGACATGGGAAAGGTCATCGGCCGTCAGGGCCGGATTGCCAAGGAGCTGCGCGCGCTTGTGAAGGCCATGGGCCAGCGCGACGATCTGCGCATAACCGTCGACATTCTGGACTGAAGCGGAATCAAAACAGGGCTGCGGAAGCAGCCCTGTTTTTCTCCGCCTCTGCAGGGTTGAAAAACCGCGAAGTTCAGTGTATACTGTAATTCACCTGCTGTAAACCATTGGAAACTGGCGGGATCTGAGAGGGAGAAAACATGAAAATCGTCATCGTAGGCGACGGAAAAGTGGGCTTTGCGCTGACTGAGCAGCTTTCGAGAGAGGGCCACGACGTCGTGGTCATTGACAACAATAAGAAAGTGCTCTCCGACTCTACGGAGCGACTGGATGTCATATCGGTGCTGGGCAACGGCGCCAGCCTGAAAACACAGCGAGAGGCCCGGGTGGGGGAAAGTGATTTGCTCATCGCCGCTACCGCCAGCGATGAGATTAATCTGCTCTGCTGCATCGTTGCAAAAAAACTGGGCTGCGCGCGGACCATCGCCCGCGTCCGCAACCCGGAATACGGAGAGCAGCTTCGATTTCTTCGGGATGAGCTTGGCCTGAGCATGACCATCAATCCGGAACGCACGGCAGCCATGGAGATTTATCGGATGCTGCGGTTCCCTTCGTTTCTTAAACGTGAGACCTTTGCCAAGGGCCGCGCGCAGATTGTGGAAGTTCTCCTGCGGCAGGACTTCCCGTTTTTCGGACGCCCGCTGGCCCATTTGTCCGAGCTGTCCCGCATCGGTGCGCTGATCTGTGCCGTCAAGCGGGGGAACGAGGTAAACATCCCCGACGGCCGGTTTCGGCTTCAGCCGGGAGATAAGATCTATGCCACCGCGCCGACCCAGAACCAGACGGGTCTGATCAATATGCTGGGGGTAGATGTGGGGCAGATCCGCCACGTCATGATCGTGGGCGGCAGCAACATTGCCTTTTATCTGGCAGAGCAGCTGTTGGCCTCCGGCATTGAAGTCAATATCATTGAACAAAAGCCGGAGCGCTGCACCGTTTTGGCCGATCAGCTGCCCAAGGCCGTCGTCATCAATGCCGACGGCTCCAGTCAGCAGGTGCTGCGCGCCGAGGGAATTTCCGAGTGCGACGCGCTGGTGACGCTCACGAATATTGATGAGGAAAATATCATCATCTCCATGTACGGTGCGCATATGGGTGTGCCGAAGGTGATTACGAAAATCAACCGCGTCGAATATATTGACGTCTTCCGCGACCGCGGCCTCGACAGTGTCGTCAGCCCAAAGCTGCTGACTGCCGATACGATCGTCCGCTATGTCCGCTCCATGTATAATGCGGAGCCGGAGGCGATGCTGGCCCTCTATCGGCTGGCCGACGGCATGGCGGAAGCCATGGAGTTCATTGCGACTTCCCATACGGCCAATCTGGGATGTACACTGAGGGAAATCACGCTGAAGCCGAATATCCTGATCGCCTGCATCGTGCGGGACGGAGAGGTCATCATCCCCCGCGGCGACGATCGGATTCTGGAGGATGACAGCGTCTTTGTGGTGGCCACCGCGCAGCATAAGATTGCCGAACTCAACGATATCTTTGCTTTGCCGGAGGGCGTCCTATGAATTATCGGATGGTCTGGTTCCTGCTGCGGTGGATTATGCGGCTGGAAGCGGTATTCATGGTTCCAGCGATGCTGATCAGCCTGCAGCAGGGGGAAACGGCTTCTGCGCGCGCGCTGGCGGGTACGATCGTATTGTTGATGGTCTGCTCTTTTCTTTATAACCGCAAGCCTTCGCGGCGTGAGTTTTTTGCCCGCGAAGGTTTTGTCTCTGTCGGATTGACATGGATCGTGGTCTCGTTGTTTGGTGCGCTGCCCTTCACGCTGTCCGGTGCGATCCCCAGCTATGTAGACGCCTTTTTTGAGACGGTCTCCGGCTTTACCACCACCGGCGCCAGCATTCTGACCAACGTGGAGGGCCTGTCGATGGGGCTGCTTTACTGGCGCAGCTTCACGCATTTTCTCGGCGGCATGGGCGTACTGGTGTTCGTTCTGGCCATCATCCCGCTGGCCGACAGCTCCGGCGGGAATTCTCTCTATCTTTTACGGGCAGAGAGTACCGGACCGCAGGTGAGCAAGCTGGTGCCAAAGATGCGGGATACCGCCGTTTTACTCTACGGTATCTATGTTCTGCTTACGGTGCTGCAAGTGGTTTTGCTTTTGCTGGGCGGAATGCCGCTGTTCGACGCGGTAACCACCGCCTTCGGAACGGCGGGTACCGGCGGCTTTGGAATCAAGAATGACAGCATGGCGTCCTACAGCACCTATATTCAGGTCGTCACCGGTATTTTTATGATGCTGTTCGGGGTAAATTTCAACATCTATTTTCTTGTGATCCTCCGCTCCTGGCGGAAGGCGCTGAAAAGCGAGGAGCTGCGGACCTATCTGGGGATCATGGGGACCTCTATTCTTTTGATCACTGGAAACTTGATGGTCCGGCAGGGACACCATTTTTTCCAGGCGCTTCATCTTGCGGGCTTTCAGGTATCGTCCGTCATGACAACCACCGGTTTTGCCACCGCCGACTTCAACTTATGGCCGCAGCTTTCCAAAAGCATTCTGCTTACGCTGATGATCCTGGGCGCCTGCGCTGGCTCTACCGGCGGCGGTATCAAGACGGCCCGGCTGCTGATCCTCATCAAATCGGCACGGAACAGCGCCAGAAAGCTCATGCGGCCGAGGCAAGTCACCGGCATTCGGCTGGATGGTCAGCCGGTGGACGGGGAGACCGTTGCCGGCGTATATGGATATATGGTGGTTTATGTGCTGATTTCCATCGGGTCCATGCTCCTTATTTCCTTTGACAATATGGATATGGAAACGACCATCAGCTCTGTGGTCGCCACCCTCAACAATATCGGCCCGGGTTTCGGCGCAGTAGGCGCTTCCGGCAATTACAGCGGCTATTCTGATTTCAGCAAGCTGGTGCTGTCGATGGACATGCTGGTGGGACGTCTGGAAATATTCCCCGTGCTGCTGATGTTTTTCCCCTCCGTCTGGCACCGGGGCCGTGAGCGGAAATGATCGCCGTCCCATATCTTATGTCCCGGCCGTCCAAAAATAAACAGTCCCCCCGAAGGAAATAATCCATCCGGGGGGACTTTATCTGCAAAAGCCGGGGTATAGCGAGTTTACCGCGTCAGCGTGCCGGTTTCATTTTCGACAAGCAGCAGAACATTTTCTACTTTGCCGCTTTCACAGCCGACATAGATCAGTGCCTTGCCGCCGGCCAGCTGACAGAGGTATTCGTGGCACCAGACCTCGTTTTTTCCCGCCGTGGGGATGACTGCCTGCCGCTGCGACAGGACTTCCATGCCTTCCGCTTCCGGCGGAACGGAACCACTCAGATCGACGGATGGCGCTGTCCGCACGATATGGTTCATAAGGTATCCGCGGGCATCTGCCCGCATCACCGAACCGTCATCCAGCGCCACGCTGAGGGTGATGAGGTCGGGATAGACCACCGCGTCGTCCTGCGTAGAAACATAATTGATATTGGCTGTGCCGCCGGAAAGCGTATAATAGGTGCTGACCATCCGGTCATAACCATGGGCGGCCAGCCACTCGTCGCCGGCCTTTACCGCCTCGTCCGGGGTCAGGACGCTTTCTCCGCACTGCCGCTCGTCGGTCAGGGCGAGCAGCTTGCCGCCAACCTTGGTAATGCAGAGCGTGCGTCCGTCACCGGCGGAAAAACAGTAATAGGGAATCTCGCCGTCGCCTTCATACTGAAGCTGCAGGTCATTCGTGTCCAGCAGCGCCGATCCCACGGCGCGGGCCTGTTCAGGGGAGCATTCCGCAAGCCCGTCAAGCAGCTTCGGCTTCATTTGCGATATATGCTCGGAAAAGGGCCCGTCATAGCTCAGCCCTTCGTATTCGGGAAAACTGGTTTCGGTTTGGACAAAGGCGTCCGTAGCGGCCGTGGCGGTACTCTGACCGCGAATGACCGCTTCAAATACCGCATCGCCCGTATCTGCCCGCTCCTTCAGAGCGGAGAGCTGAGGTACCAGTGCGGCGGAGATGGTAGCCAATGTCGCGAGATTTTTGACGTCGTTTTCAGAGGTTCCGCCATAGACCCCCTGCCGCAGCAGATAATAGGCGTAATCGCCCGCCTGCGCCAGGTACTTCTCCGTCTTTTCCAGATGCGTATCGCTCAGCGGCAGTACAGACATCGCTGCCTTGGCGCTCTCACACTGGCGCCAGATCTCTGCGGCCAGCAGGCTGCGCATTTCCCCTGCGGGTACGCAGGCCGTCTTCCGCAGCGCACTGTCCAGATTGTCGACACTCTCCAAAAGGCGGGAAAGGGCCCGTTGATTCTGCAGGGAAATGTACGTGCTGCAGACCGAGGCTTTCCTGCCGTAATAGAGCGTGCTTCCGCCCAGAATTACCGCCAGCGCCATGGAAAAACAGGTCAGACGCGTCAATAGCCTCTTGTCCATGTCTATCAGCTCCTTTCGCCTTATTTTTCGCGGACGGCGGCTGAATATTCTTGCTATTATCCACACATTCAAGTATAATAAATTTATCTGTAAACTTGTTTTTGCAGGGGCACGCCGCGCTGACGCCGCCCGGGCCCTGCCCGGTGGGCGGGGGCGGCCTTTTCCGCGCCTGCCCAAAACCAATAAAATTACCGCCCGCGACGGCAGGACTTCTTGTCCGCGTGAGGTATTGCAGCAGAAAGAAGGAATTTCTTATGCCCGAGCATTCGGACGAGCGCAAAAAAATCGTACTCAGCGGAATTCAGCCCTCCGGACAGCAGTTCACGCTGGGCAACTATATCGGTGCCATCCGTAACTGGGCCGCTATGCAGGAGCAGTTTGACTGCCTGTATATGGTGGCCAATCTCCACTCCCTGACTGTGCGCCAGGACCCCGCTGCCCTTCGGCAGAACACTCTGCGTGCGCTGGCCAGCCTGCTGGCCGCCGGGATCGATCCGAAAAGAAGCGTGCTGTTCATCCAGAGCCAGGTGCCTGCCCATGCGGAGCTTGCGTGGATTCTGAACTGCTACGCCATGTTTGGCGAGCTGTCCCGGATGACCCAGTTCAAGGATAAATCCGCCCGGAACGCCGACAATATCAACGCCGGACTCTTTACCTATCCTGCACTGATGGCGGCGGATATTCTGCTCTATCAGGCGGACTATGTGCCGGTGGGTGCCGACCAGAAGCAGCATGTGGAGATCGCCCGGGATATCGCCGCCCGCTTTAACAGCATTTACGGGCAGACGTTCCTGCTGCCGGAGCCATATATCCCTGCCATGGGCGCAAAGATCATGAGCCTGGCGGAACCGGAGCGCAAGATGAGCAAATCCGATCCCAACCCCAATTCCTGCATTTATGTGATGGATAAACCGGAGGACATCATCCGAAAGTTTAAGCGCGCCGTCACCGATTCCGATATGCAGGTGCACCGGGGTGAGGGTAAGGATGGAGTCAATAATCTGATCACGATCTATTCCATTGCCGCCGGCATTACGCCGGAAGAGACCGAATGCCGGTTTGAAGGGAAAGGTTACGGAGATTTCAAGCTTGCCTGCGGTGAGGCGGTAGCTGAGATGCTGCGTCCCTTCCGTGAGAAGGTGGAGGACCTTCTGAAAAACAGAGATTATCTGGATCAGATTCAGAGAGAAGGCGCGGAACGCGCCGCCGCGCTGGCCGCCCGTACGCTGGGAAAGGCCCAGAAAAAAACCGGCCTGTTGCCGCGGCCGTAAAGGAAGGCATACGTATGGTAGACCGCAGTCTTCTCGTTACATCGCTGTACGCTTGTATTCTCGCGGTGGCTGTTGCTTTTGCCATGACTCCGCTGGTCAAGATTTTTGCCCAGAAGATCGGTGCCATGGACATTCCGAAGGATAACCGCCGGATGCATAAAGAGCCGATCCCCCGTGCCGGGGGGCTGGCTATTTTCGCCGGATTCCTGGTCTCCTATCTGATCTTCGGCACCATCGATTCTGGGATCCGTGCCATTTTGATCGGCGCGGTAGGCATCGTGGTGCTGGGTGTCTTGGATGATGTATATACCCTCCGGCCGCTGGTCAAGTTTGCCGGGCAGATTGCCGCCGCTCTTGTCCCCGTGCTGGCGGGCGTGCGTGTGCAGAGCCTGACCAATCCTTTTTCCGAAAGCGGCTATCTGCACCTGGGAGCCTGGGCTGTCCCGCTGACGGTGTTCTGGATCGTCGGCATCACCAATGCCGTCAACTTTATTGACGGGCTGGACGGGCTTGCCTGCGGCGTGTCCGCCATCGGCACGATCACCATGTTCACGATTGCCGTCCTTCTGGCAGAGGTGGATGTGGTGGTGGCGCTGGCGGCGCTGGCCGGCGCCTGCATCGGTTTTTTGCCCTATAACCTGAACCCCGCCAAGATATTTATGGGGGATACCGGATCGATGCTGCTGGGCTTTTTGCTGGCATCGCTGTCGGTCCAGGGCCTGTTTAAGTTTTACGCGGTCATCTCCTTTGCCGTGCCGTTTCTGCTGCTTGGCTTACCGATCTTTGATACAACCTTTGCCATCGTCCGGCGGCTGGCCCGGGGGCAGAGTCCCATGCACGCCGACCGTGGCCATGTTCATCACCGGCTGATCGACATGGGCTTTGACACCAAGCAAAGCGTTGCCATTCTGTATGCGCTGAGCGCCGTGCTGGGTTTGTCCGCCGTGGTGATCGCCACCTCCGGCGAAAGCAAGATCATCGTGCTGGCCATTGCGGTGCTGCTTTGCTTTTTTGTAGGTATGGCCATCACCGTCCGCGAAAAGAAGCGCGCTCAGGCCGCGCAGCAGGACCCTGCGGAGGACAAGCAGGAGCAGGAGCAGGAGGAGCATCATGAATAAACTGCGCGTACTCAGCGTTTTTGGCACCCGCCCGGAGGCTGTTAAGATGTGCCCGCTGGTTCGGGAGCTTGCATCCCGGCCGGAGATTGAATCTCTTGTCTGCGTAACCGCCCAGCACCGTGAACTGCTGGATCAGATGCTTGGCGCGTTTTCGGTTAAGCCGGACTATGACCTCGATATCATGGAACATGGCCAGAGCCTTTCGCAGATCACTTCCCGCGTACTGCTTGGGATGGGAGACGTCCTGCAGGAGGCAAAGCCGGACCTTGTGCTGGTTCACGGCGATACCACAACTACCTTTACCACTGCGCTTGCAGCGTTTTACGCGCATATTCCGGTCGGTCATGTAGAGGCCGGATTGCGCAGCTTTGATATCCGCTCGCCTTGGCCGGAAGAAGCCAACCGCCGCCTTACGGGGCAGATTGCGGACATACACTTTGCGCCAACTGTGCAAAACCGTGAAAACCTTAAAAGAGAAAATATCACGAGCAACGTATTTGTCACCGGAAATACCGTGATCGATGCACTTAGCCATACCGTACGGGAAGATTATGTATTTGAGGACGCGGTGCTTCGCGCGCTTTCGAAAAACGACCGCGTAATTGCCATCACCGCGCACCGGCGCGAGAACCAGGGCGAGCCGATGGAGCATATGTTTACTGCGATTGCCATGCTGGCGGACGCACATCCCGACGTGGTATTCGTCTATCCGGTACATCCGAGTCCCGCCGTGCGCGAACCGGCCTACCGGATTCTTACGGGAAAGAGGAACATTCTGCTGCTGCCGCCGGTAGGAGTTCTCGATATGCACAACCTGATGGCGCGCAGCCTGTTTGTCATGACCGATTCCGGCGGACTGCAGGAAGAAGCACCCGCGCTCGGAAAGCCGGTACTGGTAATGCGGCGTGAGACCGAGCGGCCGGAGGCGGTCCGCGCCGGAACCGTCCGCGTCATTGGGACGGAGACCGCGGCCATAGTGGCGGAGGCGGAGGAACTTTTCCTCGGCGGAGAGCGGTATATGCAGATGGCAAAGGCCGTCAATCCTTACGGAGACGGTCATGCCTGCGCGCGGATCGCGGACGATCTGCTTTTCTGGGCCGGGCGGCGCGCGGCACCGGCGCTGGATTTTTGCCCGCAGGCCTGATCCGTTCTGAAAACCGGCCTTTACTGCCGGACGCGGGAATCGGGAGGAAGCAATGAAAAAACGCACGCTGCCGGTCGTATTTGCGGCGCTGTTCGTTCTGGCGGCGGCGCTGCTGATCGGCCTGTTCGTTTTTGACCGGTCCGTCGGCGACGGCGGCATCACGCTGCCGCCTGAGCAAGGAACAGTTCCCATCGATCCCACCCCTGGCATAAGCCGGGAAAACGACGGGAAGATCGCCGACATTACGGTGGATAAAGACAATGTGCAGCGGGTGATCGCCTCGCTGTCCCGGCCCACGGAATACGGATGCCGTGCCAGCGCGGTCTACTCCTATACGGGCGGGAGCAAAACGCTGGATAGCCGCTGGTGGGTCCGGCCGGGCATCTGCCGGGCCAATCAGTACGATGCCGGCGGAAAGCTGCGGACTCAGGCGATTCTGACGGAGCAGCATGTCTATCTTTGGGGGTCGGAGGGCGGAACCTATTACGAGGGGAGCCCCGGCGATTTTACCGCAGACGAGCTGGGCCGCGTTCCATCATATGAAGATGTGTGCGCCCTGCCTCCCGAACAGATTCTGGATGGGAGACTGAGTGATCGGGGCAGTGTTTCCTGCATTTCTGTCCGCAGCGGGACGGCGGACGCCTATACCGACTGGTATATATCGCTCGATAATGGGCTTTTGATGTACGCGGAGACGCGAGAGCAGGACACGGTGGTCTATTCCGTCACGCTGACCGAACTGAGCGTCGGTGCGGCAGAGGACTCCCTTTTTCTCCTGCCCAACGGGGCCCAGCCCGAATGACCCGCAGTACGGCGCAAAAACCATAAAGAAAAGGGACTCCGGCCACGCGGACAGCGCAGCCGGAGCCTTTTGCCTTCCTCGCATCCTTATGCAGGGGAGGACGGTCAGAGTCTGAACTTGTTTACAATCGGCCTATCAAAAGCCAAGCAGCAGCAGCACGCCGATGATCAGCAGCGTGTCGCTGATATTCTCCTTGTCGTCGGCCACCAGGAAATAAACCAGCACCAGCAGTAAAACGGTGTCGGCATTCATGTCCGGCAGCTTGATGTTGTTACCGAACAGACTTTTGATATTGGCGACCAATCCCTTTTTTTCCGGTGCTGCCGGCTCCGCCGGCGTTTCCTCCGCGCTTATGTCGGCGAAGGCCGGCGCCTCCTGGACGGGCGTCGGCTGCACCTCTTCGGGCGGCGGCAGATCAAAGCCGCCGGGGACGTATCGATTATACATTGGCTCATCTCCCCAGGATATGGAGTGCCGATTTGGCGGCTTTTGTCACGTTGGCCATCCGCAGTGCCCGGTCGAGACTGCCGATGCGCCGTTCGGATAAGTACGGCTTCATGGCCTTGATCAGATTTGTTCGGTTGCCGTCAACCAGATTTCCATTGCCGGACAGCGCTTGCATCAGCTGCGGAAGCGAGTCGGCAAGTGCGGCGGCAGTATTTTTTTGGCTTTCCGATTCTGCCGATGCGCCGGTACCTGAGGCCCCGGCGGGGTCCGCGTGCCCGGCAGCGCCGGCGGCGGGAGCTTCTCCCGCCGGATCTTCCTTCTTCTGCGATTGCAGCAGGGCTGAAAGAAGCGAGGCCATGTCCGGCTGCGCGGCAGCGGCAGGTTCGGCAGGACGGGCAGATTCGGCGGATTCGGCGGCTTTTTCCGGCGCAGCGTGAGCTGCATTCCGCTGTGCCATGATCGCCGACGCCATATCAAGGACTCTTTTCATGCTCTGCTCGTCGGAAACCAGGCGCTTCAGCCTGTCGTCCATTTCCGCCATAATGGATCAGACGCCCAGGACTTCGATGACTTTGCCGGCCAGTGCGGCGCCGTCCTTTGTGGAAAGAAGATTTTGAAGAAGCGCCCGGCCCGGATCCTTTGCCACACTCACAGAGGCAGCTGCGGCCGCTTTCAGCGCGTCGCCGCCCCCGGCACCCAGCATGACAATCAACTGTCTGCCCGCGTCGGTGTTCATTGCGGCATTATATTTATCCAGTCCTTTGACTATTTTTATTCCCTGCGGCGAGGACATCATCGACCTTGCGACGTTCTCGATCTCTCCGACCATGGTATTCCCCCTATGTAGTTGATATTCATATTATATGATTTTGCCCAGACAATGTGACAGAAAGAAGGATTTCTATTCGTATCTGTATCTGTTCGGACACCCACGGGGACGCCTGCTCCCTGCGGGAACTGCTCGCGCGGGAGCAGCCGGAGGCCCTGTTGTTTCTGGGCGACGGCGCGCGGGAGTTTTTGTCTCTTGAGCTGCCGACGGCGCTTCTTGCGGCAGGCGTGCGTGGTAACTGCGACTTTGTCCCGCTGTTCCCCACGGAACGCCTGCTGACGCTGGACGGAACGGTTTTTTACCTGACCCACGGACATCTTCAGGGCGTCAAGCAGGGGCTGTATGGGCTGCGTACCGCCGCGCCGGCGGAAGCACAGGTGGTTTGCTACGGGCATACACATGTTGCCGATATCCGGGCGGAGGACGGGCGCATATATCTCTGCCCGGGAAGCCTGCGAAATGGAGGCTCTTATGCAGTATATGAGACAGGAACGCCATCTCGGTACGGAATTCGTATATTAAAATAAAAAAACGCCGCTTGACAGCGGCGCAGAGATCGGCACAGGTTATGCGTTTAAAGGTTTTGGCTCAGCCCGCAGGCGGTTTTCCGATTTTCTTCGGAAAATCGGCAGGGGAAGGGGTATCTTTTACCGCGTACGCCGCTGAAAAAGATTTTGAAACGTCTTTTGATGCGCTGAGCTGAACTGATTTGTTGACTGACCGGGCGGCGGGAGAGATTATCCCGCCGCTTTTTGATCTTTTTGATATTGAACGCAAAGCTCCGACAGGGGACAAACCTGGCATTTCGGGCTCCGGGCCGTACATATATCCCTTCCGAAGTGCACCAGCCGGTGGCAGAAATCGGCCTGCTCCTCCGGCACAATGATCTTTTTCAGTGCCATTTCCACCTTATAGGGGTCGTTACCACAGCTTACAAGCCCCAGCCGGTTGGAGATGCGCATGCAGTGGGTGTCCGCCACGATCGCCGGCTTTCCGTAGATGTCCGAGACGATGAGGTTTGCGGTTTTTCGTCCGACGCCCGGCAGATTCAGCAGCTCTTCCAGCGTGTCGGGTACCCGCCCCCCGTAAACATCCAGCAGCATCCGGGCACTTTTCTGAATGTCTGCGGTCTTGGTGCGGAACAGGCCGCAGGGCCGGATGATGGCGCATAGTGCCTCATAGTCGGCCTCCGCGATGCTGCTGAGCGTCGGATATTTCTGAAATAGCTCTGCAGTGACAAGATTGACCCTCGCATCGGTGCATTGGGCGGACAGGCGGGTGGAAAACAGCAGTTCGTAATCTTTTTCCGCCTCCAGTGAGCAGGTGGCAGGGTAATGTTCTTTTAAGACGGCAACTGCGCGTGCGCCGCGCTCTTTTCTGGTCATCGGGAAGGCCTCCTTTTCCGGGGAAATGGATTCTTTACAGAGACAGCTTAGCATAATTCTTGTAAAAATGCTATAGATGAAGTATAATCAACTATTATGAATCCATAAAGAGGTGAAGCGATGCGCGACCGGCGGATGGGCCTTTTGTGGAAGGCCATGGGTGTGTTTCTCTTCTTTACGCTGACCCAGAATGCAGCGACGCTGATCGCCGCGCTGGCCGCTGCGAAAAAGCTTTCCATTGCCGGCGGACTGTTTGCCGCGATGGAAAGCGATGCGGTTATGGCACAGGTGAATGCCTGGAGTCCGCTGATCCTCTTGATCGCCGACGGGGCGGTGATTATGACCCTGCTGCTCTGGGGCGCGCTGAAAGAACACAGGCCGCCTCTGGACTACGCCGCCCTGCGGAATCCCATTGGGCCGGCGGTCGGCGTGCTGTGCGTTCTCGCGGGCGCGGCTGCGAACTTCTGGTTTGCGCTGGCAATCAATCTGCTGCCCTGGCCGCAGGGCTGGATTACCGAATATGCCGGCAATGCCTCCGTTCTGAGCGGGACAGATCCGGTCACGCTGCTGGCGGTGATTCTTTTCGCGCCGGCGTGTGAGGAACTGGTTTTTCGCGGCCGCATCTACGGCTATCTGTCGGAGATCATTCCTGCCGGTGCGGCGGTGATCCTGCAGGCGGTGCTGTTCGGCGGCCTGCACGCCGGAAAGGTCTGGATGCTGTATGCGTTCTGTGTCGGCTGTGTGCTGGGCTATGTACGGAAGCTGACCGGTTCGCTGCGCGGATCACTCTATATGCATATCAGCTTCAACGCCACCGCCAATTTGTTTGACCTGTTCGCCCGTCGGCTGGGCGATCATACGACGGCGGTGATGGCGGCGCTTCTGATCAGCGCAGGGCTGTTTCTTGCGTGCGTTTACGAAATCGGCCGACACAGCCGGAAGGAGGGAATCCGATGAGATACTTCAAAAAACTGACCGGGAATACCGTTTATCTGTCTCCCATGAGTCCCGAGGATGCGGAGACCTATATCCGCTGGCTCAACGATCCCCGGACTTCGGACGGGCTGGGGTCCACCGGGCGGGGTGTATTCACGGTCGCTGATGAGCGGAAATGGATCCTGGAGCAGGCGGGGCCGTATCAGTTTGCCATCGTACGTCTCTCAGACGACGTGCTGCTGGGAAACTGCGGTTTTAACCAGATTCATCAGAAAAACCAGAACGCCGAAGTGGGTCTGTTCATCGGTGAGGAGACCGAACGGAGCAAGGGCTATGGCGCAGAGGCGCTGGAGCTGCTGCTGGCCTATGGGTTTGACGAGCTGAACCTCAACAATATCATGCTGAAGGTCTTTTCTTTCAATGCGCGGGCCATCGCCTGCTACAAAAAGGCGGGATTCCGGGAGTTTGGCCGCCGGCACCAGGCGGATTTCCTTCGCGGTGCATGGCAGGACGATGTATACATGGAGATTTTGCGCGATGAATGGCGTGGGCAGAAGTCAAAAGCTTGATTTATGCTTGTGGAGTCGGCGCTGATTTGATAAAATACCTATTTAGACAGGGGGATGGCCGATGCGTGCACAGGTTATGGAGCTGGGGTTTGACACGCTGACCATGGAAGAGACAGTGGCCTATGCCATGGAGCATATCCGGGCCCGCGCCCGCTGCCGCGTGGTGACACCCAATGCGGAGTTCGGCCTGATGGCACGGCGGGACAAGCTGTTCCGTGATGTGCTGAACGGTTCGCAGCTGGTGCTGCCCGACGGGATCGGCGTAATCTATGCCTCCCGGATCGTAGGCAGCCGCGTACCGCACCGGGTCGCCGGTGCCGACTTTGCCCAGACGCTGTGCGGCGCCATGGCAAAGGAGGGAATGCGCCTCTTTTTGTTGGGCGCAAAGCCCGGGGTGGCCGAGGCGGCGGCGGAAAATTTGAAGAATGCCTATCCTGGCCTTTTGATTGCCGGGACGAAGGACGGTTATTTTCGCGACGACCGGGAAGCGGTCGCCGCGGTTGCAGAAAGCGGGGCCGACGCTGCCTTTATCTGCCTGGGAGCGCCCAAGCAGGAGCGGTTCATGGCGGAATATGACGCTGAACTTACCCCGCCGGTACTGGTGGGTCTGGGCGGAACGCTGGACGTCTTGGCCGGCAAAGTTTCGCGTGCCCCCGCGTTCTTTCAGAAGGCCGGGCTGGAATGGTTTTATCGGCTGATCAAGGAACCCAAGCGCGCCGGCCGGATGGCACGGCTGCCGCTTTATCTGTGGTATGCGCTGCTTTGGCGCATGGGAGGACGGAAGGATGCTTAACGTACAGCTCGTGACCTATACGCCGGAACCGGAAAAGCTGGTGGCGGCCGCGGCAAAAATGTGTTATTCCGCCTCCGGCGCGGATGCGGTAATGGACGGACTGACCCCCGACCGGACCGCAAAATTCCTCGATATGCTCACGGAGCTGGGGCATGAGAGCCCCATTGAGCATGCCAGTTTCACCTTTGCGGTGGAGGGCGTATCCCGCAGCCTGCTGGCCCAGCTCACGCGGCATCGCATCGCGTCGTTCAGCGTCCAATCCCAGCGGTATGTCAAGGAAAACCAGTTCACTTATATCACTCCGCCGGAGATCGCGGCGGACGCGGCGGTACTGACCCGCTATACGGAGGCGATGGATGCCTGCCACGCGCGGTATCTGGAACTGTCCGCCCTGCTGGAAGCGCGCCACCTGAGCACGCTGCTGGCTGAAGGCGTGCCGGAAAAGCAGGCGCGTGCCCGGGCGGAGAAGATGGCCATAGAGGACGCCCGCTACGTCCTGCCCAACGCCTGCGAGACCAAATTGATGATGACGATGAATGCCCGTGCGCTCTATAATTTCTTCCGCCTGCGCTGCTGCAACCGCGCCCAGTGGGAGATCCGGGAAATGGCGTGGCAGATGCTGTTTTTGTGCCGGGAGGCGGCGCCTGTGCTGTTTGCCAAGGCCGGGCCGTCCTGCCTGCACGGTGCATGCCAGGAAGGAAGCATGTCCTGCGGAAAGATGACGCAGGTCCGCGCGCGGAGCGAATGCCATGGGTAAACTGTTTGTGTTCGAGGGTACGGACGGCAGCGGAAAATCCACGCAGTTTCGTCTGGCCTGTGAGGCGCTGCATGCGCAGGGCCGGTCATTCCGGCAGGTGACCTTTCCCCGCTACACGGAGGACAGCTCGGCTCTTCTGCGGATGTACCTGCGGGGCGATTTTGGCGCAAAGCCTGGCGACGTTAATCCGTATGCCGCCTCCACCTTTTATGCGGTCGACCGCTATGCGTCCTACCGCACCGATTGGAAGGCGGAATATGAGCGCGGCGTGCCGATCCTCTGTGACCGGTATACCACATCCAACGCCGTTCATCAGGCGTCCAAGCTGCCGGAGAGCGAGACCATTCCGTTCGTCGAGTGGCTGTTCCATTACGAATACGACCTGCTGGGTCTGCCCAGGCCCGACCGGGTGATTTTTCTCGATATGCCCAGCGAGCTTTCTTTTCGGCTGCTTTCCGTCCGTCAGGGCGAAACAGGCGATATCCATGAGCTGGATCACGCCTATCTGGCCGAATGCCGGCGTCGTGCACTGGCTCTTTGCGAGGCGTACGGCTGGACCTGCATCTCCTGTGGAGAAAACGGAGAACTTCGCAGCGAACAGGACATCCACGCGGATGTGATGGCCGCGCTGGAGGGGGCATTATGAGCATCGGATTTGCCGAAAAGGCCGACTGGCCCGCGCTGCGGGAGATTTGGCTTTCTTCCTTTTCCGACGGACCGGAGTATTGGGAGTGGCTGTGCCGGCGCCTCTGGCGGCCGGAACAGACGCTTGTGCTGCGGGAGAACGGACAAATTGTTTCCTGTTTGCTTTTGCTGCCCTGCGTGTTTGCGCCGGGCGAACTTAGCGCACAATATATCTATGCCGTAGCCACCGCACCGGCTTTTCGGGGCGGCGGACGGATGGCGTCTCTGCTGGCCTTTGCCGCGGAGCGGGGGCGCAGGAGCGGAGCAGATCTATCCGTCCTTCTGACGGAAAAGGATAGCCTGCAGGGCTATTACGCCCGTTTTGGCTACCGCCCCGCCTGCGTCTGGGCGCAGCGGCCGACGGAAAAGGTATCGCTGCAGGGAGAATGCCGTCCGATGGCGGCAGATGATCTGCCTGCCGCAGCGGCGCTGTATGCACGTGCCTGCGCGAAGCTGACCGCCGTCCGGCGGACAGCGGAGGACTGGCGTCTGCAGCTGGATCTGTTTGCCGGAGGCGCCGTTGTCGCGGAACAGGACGGCATATTGAGCGCCTATTGCTTTTATGATGAGCGCGGTGTGCTGGAGGCCGCCGGGCCGGAAGCGCCGGCACTGGCTTATGCCTGCGCGCCGGACAAGCCGGTCTGGCTGACGCTGCCGGAGCCGGGAGAGACGGGACGGCCGGCTGGCTGCGCCCTGCCGCTTACCGAACGGGGAGAAGCGGCGCTGGCGCGCGGGCCGTTGTACCTCAACCTGATGCTGAACTGATGAAACAGGATCGAATGAGTTTGATGGCGGGCTTTCTGCCCGCGCTGTCCATGGTGGCGCTGTTGCTGTGGGAATATTTCGCACCCGGGGCGACGCCGCTTTATGCCGTACTGGCGGAGGTATTGGCGTTCGGCCTTCCGCTTCTCCTGCTGCTGGGGATGCGCCGCCTGAGCGGCCAGAAGACGCAGCTGCGTCTGCGGCCTTTCCGTCGGCAGGCGCTGCCGTTTGTGATCTGGACCTCGGCCACGGTATCCCTGCTGTCCGTGCTTTTGAACTATGGCATCGCTCTGCTGGGCGGCGGCTATGCTTCCGCCACGGGCGGGATGGAGGGAAGTACGCCCATGATGCTGGCGGCGGTGGCGGTTGCGCCCGCCCTGCTGGAAGAGCTTTTTTTCCGCGGCGGCTTTCTGGGCGCCGTGGAGGCGGCAGGTACAGGCCCGGCCATCCTGCTGTCCGCACTTTGCTTTGCGCTGGTGCATGGAAGCCTGACGACCCTGCCTGCCGTGCTGGTGGCGGGAATTGCCTATGGCTGGCTGGCTTTTTCTCTGGATTCGATCTGGGCGGCGGTGCTGGCCCATCTGCTGAACAATGCGTTTTCGCTGTTGGTATCTTACAGCGCCAGCGTCTCGGTGGAGCTGGGTTTCTGGCCTTATTTCCTGCTGGCGGCCCTTTTTGGTTTCTGCCTGTTCCTCGCGTTTACGATGCGTTCGCTGGAACGCCTGCTGGATAAGGGACGGATCCGGCGGTTCCGGGCCGGCCGGGCAAGGGCGGTTTTAATGGGCTTTGTAGTATCACCGGGACTTTGGCTTCTTGTGCTGATGTTTTTGGTGAAGGTCTTTTATTTGTGACGGAGGTCAATTATGGAGCAACCGAAAAAGACGGGAAAGCCGGCTGAGCGGCCGGAACGTGCACCGGCAGGTACCGGACGCGCGGGGCGGGGACGGCCTGCATCCGGGAGCAAGACTTCCGGTGCCGTCAATACCTTCAGCTATATCCTGATGATCCTGGGGGTATCGCTGATTATATCAGCGTTCGCCATTGTGATCGGAAACGATGTGTTCGCACTGGTCAAAACGGAAAAAGCCATCACGCTGACCTTGTCTCAGGAGACAAAGGTGAGCGAGATCGCAAGCCTGCTGAAAGACGATGGAATCATCAAATACCCGTGGGCGTTCCAGCTGTTTGCCGGGCTGAAAAAGACCGATGCTTTTTCGCCGGGGGACTATACGCTTGATTCCGATATGGATTACGGGCAGATCATCAGCGAATTGACATCGGCGAAATCCTATCAGGATACGGTGACGCTTACCTTCCCCGAAGGCTATACGATGCAGCAGATTGCGGAAGAGCTGGAGAAAAACCGCGTCTGCACGCAGGATGATTTCTTTGATGTGGCAAACAATTATGCCTTTGCGCACTTTATGCTTAAAGACGTGCCGATGGCGGAGAATCGGCTGGAAGGCTATCTGTTCCCGGACACCTACGAGTTCTATCAGGTCAGTGAAAAGGCGATGACCGAAAAAGATACCCACAACAGCGCGGTGAACGCCATCAACAAGATGCTCAACAACTTTGTCAAGAAGTATACCAAATCCATGCGGACGCTGACAGAGGAGCAGGGCCTTACTATTGCGCAGGTCATTAACGTGGCGTCGCTGGTGGAAAAGGAAGCCAAGCTTGCCGATGAACGCACCATGATCGCAGGCGTGATTTACAATCGACTCAACCATAGTGACAAGTATCCGTTCCTCAACATCGACGCAACGCTGCTCTATGTGCTGGGGCATAAGGATAAGCTGACCGATGCCGACCTGCAGACCGACAGCCCGTACAACACCTATACGAACAAAGGCCTGCCGCCCACGGCGATCTGCAATCCGGGCCTGTCCTGCATCATGGCGGCGATCCTGCCGGATGACAACAGCTATTACTATTATGTCGCCAATCCCAAGGACGGCAGCCACATTTTCAGCAGGACGCTGGAAGAGCACAACCGCGCCGTGGCGAAGGTGAGCGGCCAGTGACGGAGATAAAAATTATATATTTGAGATAGAGGGAAATCGTATGGAAAAAATGGGTCTGAATGAGCTGAGAGAAAAATTTCTCAGCTTCTATGAGAGCAAGGATCACTACCGCTTTAAAAGCTTTCCGCTGGTGCCGCAGAACGATCATTCGCTGCTGCTGATCAATGCCGGAATGGCACCGCTCAAGCCGTTTTTCACCGGCGAGCAGACGCCGCCCAAACCGCGGGCCTGTTCCTGCCAGAAATGCATCCGTACGCCGGATATTGAAAATGTGGGAAAAGACGCCCGCCATGGCACCTATTTTGAGATGCTGGGCAATTTTTCCTTCGGCGACTACTTTAAGAAAGAGGCCTGCACCTGGGCGTGGGAGTTTTTGACGCAGGTGCTTCACTTGCCGGAGGACAAGCTCTACGTCACCGTGTTCCTGGAGGATGACGAAGCCTGGGATATCTGGGAAAATGTCGTCGGGGTACCGAAAGGGCACATTTCCCGTCTGGGACGGGAGGACAATTTCTGGGAGATCGGTTCCGGCCCCTGCGGCCCCTGCTCGGAAATCTATTTTGATCGCGGGCCCCAGTATTCCTGCGGCAAACCTACCTGTACGGTGGGGTGCGACTGTGACCGCTATGTCGAGTTCTGGAATCTGGTCTTCACGCAATTCGACTCCGACGGCAAGGGCAACTATACGCCGCTGAAAAAGAAAAATATTGATACAGGTATGGGCATCGAGCGTCTGGCCTGCATTATGCAGGGCACGGATTCCATCTTTGAGGTAGACACGGTGCGCAATATTTTAAACCGTGCGTCCGAGATCACGGGCGTGCCCTATGGCAAAGAATACAAATCCGATGTGTCGCTGCGAATCATCACCGATCATGTTCGCGGCTGCACCATGATGATCTGCGACGGCATCCTGCCGTCCAACATGGGCCGCGGCTATGTGCTGCGCCGCCTGCTGCGCCGGGCCGCCCGTCACGGCCGCCTGCTGGGCATGAAAGAGCCGTTTTTGACCGAAGTCTGTGAGCAGGTCATCCGCGAGAACGAGGGCGCCTATCCCGAGCTGCGGGAAAAGGAACAGTTCATCAAGGCGGTTATGCGCACGGAGGAAGAGCGGTTCGGCGCCACCGTGGAATCCGGTCTGCTGAAGCTGGAAGAGATGGCGAATGCGCTTCGTACGGCGGGTACGACCGTTCTGTCCGGCGAGGATGCCTTCCGGTTATATGATACCGAGGGTTTCCCGGTGGATCTGACGGAAGAGATTCTGAGCGAACAGGGCCTGTCCCTGGACCGGCCGGCGTTTGACCAGCTGATGCAGCAGCAGCGCGCCCGTGCCAAAAAGGCGCGGGGCGATACCTCCGGCCTGGGCTGGGAGGGCGACGAGCTGAACCTGTCCGAGCTTCCGGCAACGAAGTTTGTCGGCTACGATCATGATTTTGCGGAGACAAAGGTGCTGGCGCTGGCACGGGATGGAGAGCCGTCGGGAACGGTTTCCGAAGGCGACGAGTGCGCTGTTGTCACGGCGGAGACGCCGTTTTATGCGGAGAGCGGCGGCCAGGTGGCCGATCATGGCGTCATCCGTACCTCCGGTACGGAGCTTGCGGTTCTGGATGTGCGGAAGGACCCGCAGGGTCACTTTCTGCATCAGTGCCGCGTTATGTCCGGCCGGCTGAACGTGGGGGATACCGTCACGCTGGAGATTGACGGCGTGCGCCGCGCCGCCATCCGTCGGGCCCATTCCGCCACCCACCTGCTGCAAAAGGCATTGCGCGAGACTCTGGGCGCTCATGTGGAGCAGAGCGGCAGCCTGGTGGAACCGGATTCCCTGCGTTTTGACTTCAGCCACTTTTCCGCCGTGACGGAGGAAGAACTCCGGAAGGCGGAGGATCTGGTCAATCAGGCCGTGCTGGACGACCTGCCGGCAGAGATCCGTGAAATGCCCATTGAAGACGCGAAGAGGCTGGGCGCCATGGCGCTGTTCGGTGAGAAATACGGGAAGGTCGTCCGGGTGGTGCGCATGGGCGATTTCAGTACCGAGCTGTGCGGCGGCACGCATGTGACGAGTACCGGCCGGATTGGCTGCGTCCGTCTGACCTCCGAGAGCTCGGTAGCCGCCGGCGTCCGCCGGATCGAGGCCGTCACCGGCATGGAGACCTTGAATCTCGTGCGCGGGATGGAGCATGACAGCCGCGAGCTGGCCGAACTGCTCAAGACGGGCACGGCCAATCTGCATCAGCGTGTGCAGCAGGTACTGACCGAGCTGCGGGAGACGGGGCGTCAGAACGAGCAGATGCAATCCCATCTGGCCGGGCTGAAGGCTGCCGAGCTGTTCCGTGATACCCGGGAAGTAAAGGGAGTCCGTATTGTCGCCGCAAAGCTGGACGAGATGGGTGCCGACGCACTGCGCAGCCTGAGCGATGTAATCCGCGATAAGGCCCCGAACATGGTATGCGTGCTGGCAACGGTTGCGGATGGAAAGATTCTTTTCGCCGCCTCTTGCGGCAAAGAGGCGGTTCAAATGGGCGCCCATGCCGGCAACATCCTGAAAAAGGCTGCGGCCCTGTGCGGCGGCGGCGGCGGCGGACGGCCGGACAGCGCCACTGCCGGCGGGCGCGATGTCTCCAAGCTGGATGAGGCGCTGGCACAGGTTGAAAAAATCGTCGGCGACATGATCAAATAGGGAGGCATACAGCATGAGCGATTGCATATTCTGCAAGATTGTCGCGGGGGAGATCCCCAGCAAAAAGGCATACGAGGATGAGCAGGTGCTTGCGTTTTACGACATTGCGCCTGCCGCGCCGGTTCATATCGTCGTCATCCCGAAGGAGCACGTACTGCAGAGCGCGCGGGAGATCGGGGGAAAGGACAGCGCGCTGATCGCGCATATCTTTGAGGTAATCGCCCGCCTGGCTGCGGAACTGCATCTGGATGGCGGCTACCGGGTTGTCACCAATGCCGGTGAGGACGCGGGACAGACGGTTATGCATTTGCATTTTCATCTGCTGGGCGGAAAGACGCTCGGCCCGATGGCGTAAGTTTCTATGGAGAATACGCGGCAGGACAGACAGGCACCGCGCGTGGTGCTTCTCTGCGCTGCCGCGTTTTTCTGTGTCTGCGCGGGCTTTACTTTGCTGCTGGCCCGGGGCCTGTGGCCGGCGCTGCTGATCTGCGGCATCGCTGCCTTTGCTTTGGGCGGAATGGCATTGCTTTTATGGCGGGGGAGGTATACCGCGGCAGCCGTTGGCCTTTTGCTGGGGCTGCTCTGCTGCGGCGTACACGGCTTGCTTTTCTGGCAGCCGGCACAGCGTTTGGCCGGGGAAAGCGGTGAATGCCGTGTGGCGCTCACCGATTATGCGGTCGGGCACGGCGGTTGGGGGACCGCATGGGGCCGCCTTGTCTCTGTAAACGGGACAGATGCGAATGTTCGGGTGAAGGTCTATCTAAGGGACGGGTCACCGGAATATGCGCCGGGTAACCTGCTGCGTTTCGAGGGTACGATCCGCGCTGCTTCCGTAGAGCTGTCCGACGGCCTGTTGCAGCGGGGCGTATATCTGACCGTAAATCAGACGGGAAAGCTCGCTTGTGAAGAGGACGGCGCAGTCACCCTATCGATGCGGATACGCCGGCTGGCGGGCGTAATTCGAGAAAAGATATCGCTGCTGTTGACCGGGGATGAGGCGGGCCTGCTTTCCGCGCTGCTCACCGGCGACGAGAACAGCTGCTCAAGTACTTTTCTCGCGGCACTGACCGCCGCAGGCCTGCGGCACATCATCGCTGTCTCCGGTCTGCATCTGGCAATTCTGGCAGGCTTTCTGATCCGCGTGCTGGGAAGGCGGGCCGGCGTATGGCTGGCTCTTCCGTCGGTCTTTATTTACGCGGCGGTCGCCGGTTTCCCGGCCTCTGCACTCCGCGCGGCGGTGATGCAGGGCTTTGTACTGGCGGCCTTTCTGCTCCGGCGGGAAAATGACAGCCCGACTGCGCTTTCCGTGGCGCTGCTGCTTTTGTGCGCCTGGAACCCATTTTCCGCACTCTCTGCCTCGCTGCTCTTGTCTTTTTCCGCGACGGCGGGCATTCTCTGGCTCTATCCGGGTCTGTCGGTACGCCTGATGAAAAAGCAGCCGACCAATCCGCTGCGGCGGCGGCTATACCGCTATTTTTCCGATACGCTGGCCGTCAGTCTGGCGGCGACAATCTGTACCCTCCCCGTGACGCTGCTATGGTTCGGCGGCGTATCGCTGATCGCCGTGCCGATGAACCTGCTGTGCCTGTGGGCGGTCAGCCTTTCGCTGCTGTTGGGGATCGGGGCGCTGTGTCTGACAGCGCTGCTGCCGGCAGCCGCGCCGGCGGCGGGCTTCCTGCTGCAGTGGCCGCTGCGCTATCTGACGGCGGTGATCGGGGCGGCGGGGCGGCTGCCTTTTGCTTCCGCACGGGCAAGCCTTTATTTGGCGTTGGGTGCGGCGACACTTCTGCTTATGATTCTGCTGCTGCGCCGAGACATAAGGCGTGTGCTTCCGCTGACGGCTGCCGCCCTGTGCCTCTGCTTTGTCTTTTCCGCGCTGGAAAACCGGTGGATAACCTCCGTGGAGGTTTCCGGAGAAGAGGGGGCGGTGATGCTGGCGCTGCACAGCGGGGGAGAGATCGCCTTTGTCGGCTGCGGTGCATCGGACTATGCTGCATCGGCTTTTGTTCGGGAAGCCATGGCACGCCGCGGCGCGGGCGAAAGTGCCTTTCTGCTGGCAACCGATGGGACCTGGCGGCAAATCGGCGGGGTACGTGGTGCGGCAGAGGCATCCCGCGCACCGGCGCTGACAGTTCCCGCAGGGGTTTATCCCGACATAGGTGACAGCGCTTCCGTCCTGTGGTATACTGAAAACGGAAGCTTGTCTTTGGGCAGGCTGACGGTCTGTCTGCTGCCGGATGGGGAAAGCCCCCTGTGCATGGTTTCAGGCGCGGGGATTTCTCTGCTGTCCCTCTGTGGGGCGGAACCGTGGGACGGCCTTACGGCGCTGGCTGAGACGCCGGTGCAGGTAAGGCTGTTGGTGATCGACGGCAAGTGGGCGCAAGCCCCTGCGGCGCTGTCCCGGGTCTGCGCCCTGACAGGGGCGGAGATGCTGATCTATTCGGACGAAGGTTGGAACGCTCCGCCGGAACGCCTGTGCGGCCTGCCAGTCATTCCCCTGTCTGCGGCGAAAACCGTCATACTGGAAACGATGAGGTAATCATGGCTTACGAAAGCAGGAAAGCCCCGGAGAATGTGGCCTATCGCCGGCTGAAAAGTGATTTGGCCGCCGGTCGGGCCGGAAATCTCTACGTCTTTTACGGGGAAGAGGACTATCTGAAAAGCTATTATATCGGCCGTCTGCGGACGCTGTGCAGCGGACTGTTTGACAGCTTCAGCACCGTTATGTTGGACGGTGACCGACTGACTGCCGACGCGCTGAGCGATGCGGTGGACAGCCCGCCCTTTGGCGGAGAGCGCAAGCTGGTGCTGGTGCGCGACTATAAACTGCTGCAGCCCGCCGGTGCGCTGCGTGAGCTGCTGCCGGAGCTGCTTGCGAATCTGCCGGAATACATCTGCCTGGTATTTTTATTTGAGACGATGGAATTCAAGCCGGATAAGCGGCTGAATCTCTATAAGACGCTGGAAAAGCACGGCGAACTGGTGGAATTCCGACGCGCGCCGGATACAGAGCTGATCCCGTGGATCAAACGGCGCTTTTTTGCGCTGCAAAAGACCATTGATACGCCGGAATGCGAATATCTGCTGTTCCTTTGCGGTGGGTCCATGACAAATCTGGTCACCGAGACTGAGAAGATCGCCGCCGGGACACGGGGGGAGAAGATCACCCGCGACAATATTGACCGGCTCGCCTCCCGCGTGCTGGAGGCCAACGTATTTGACATGACGGACAAGCTGATGGCGGGCGACTGTTCCGCCGCCCTGCGTCTGCTGCGCGACCTCCTGGATCTGCGTCAGGAGCCCGTCATGATTCTCGGGGCCATCGCCGCCCAGTTCCGGCGGCTCTATGGTGCCCGGCTGGCGCTGGAAGCACAGAAGGATGAGCAGTATGTGGCCGGTATGCTCGGTTTTCGCAGCAGCTATCCCGCACGCTTGCTACTGCAGGCGGCACGAAAAAGGGAGCTGCCCGCACTGCGGCAGCTGCAGGAGCTTTGCCTCCGGACAGATCTGGAGCTGAAGAGCAACAATTCAGATCCGGGCCGGACGCTGGAACTGCTGCTGCTTCGCTCGGCAGAGGTGAACGGATGACCGCTTTGACGCCGGTGGTGCTGGTGGAAGGCCGCTATGACCGAGACCGCATTCTTCAGCTGTTTGACGCCACTGTTTTGACCACGGAGGGGTTCGGCATTTTCAAGGACGATGAAAAGCTTCGCTTTCTGCGCCGCATGGCGGAGACACGGGGGCTTTTGGTATTCACCGACCCGGATGGGGCGGGCCTTGTCATCCGTAACTATGTAAAGAGCGCCGTGCAGACAGGAAAGATATATCACGCCTATATCCCCGATGTTTTGGGCAAGGAGCGGCGCAAGCGGGTCCCGTCCAAAGAGGGGAAGCTGGGCGTCGAGGGTGTGTCCAACGAAATGATCCGTGCGGCGGTGGAACGCTCCGGCGCCCTCGGCGCGGAAGCAAAACCCCGCGCCGATATCACCAAGGGCGATCTGTACGCCCTCGGCCTGTCCGGCGGGGAAGGAAGCGCCCACCGGCGCAAAGCACTGCAGAAAAGCCTGGAGCTTCCGGAAAGACTGGGCACCAACGCGCTGCTGGACGTGCTCAACTGCGTCGCCGACCGGGAAGAGCTATCCGCGCTGGTCGACGCCATTCGGCGGGAGGAAAACTTATGATGGACACGGATATCGGACATCTGGAAGGATGGCTGCGGAAGTGGCAGGAGATCCTGCGCCTGCGGGATTGGGATCTCCGGCTTTTACCGGTGGAGCAGAGTTGGCGCAAGACCGGGGATATTAAAATCGACGCGGATGACCGCACCGCCGTGCTGATGGTCAATGTGTGCGACCCGAAACAGACCAATGCGGAGGAGCTGGTTATTCACGAGCTGCTGCATCTGAAACTGTGGGGCATGGATCAGATGATCGATTCGCTGCTCAGCGCCGTTTACGGGGAAGAGGAGGAGCCAAAGCGGGAGTTTGCCTATACCGCGTTCATGACCACGCTGGAATCCACGGTCAATGATCTGGCCAAAAGCTTTTTGGAGCAGGCGGGAGAGGACAAACGCATCTCTTTCGGCCGTCTGGAGAAGGAAATATCAAAGGAGCTTAAAAACAGCAAATAGCGTATTGTTAGTGCGCGGCAAGCAAGTCCCGGGGTATGGAAAGCCGTCAATGACTATATTTTGGAGGGTGTACAATGGAACAGAAGAACTATGAACTGGCAACAGCACTGCGTCATGAGCTGCATCAGCATCCTGAGCTTTCCCTGCATGAAGATTGGACAGTCAAGCATCTGGTGGGCTTCCTCCGGGAGCGCACCGAGCTGGAGATTCATGACCGCGGCCACTGGTTTTATGCGGTCTATCGTGCGAAAAATCCCCGCGGCAGCATTGCCTTCCGTGCGGACATCGACGCGCTGCCCATCGAAGAAGCGCCCGATCTGCTTCCCTATTCCTCCCAGGTCCCTCATACCAGCCACAAATGCGGTCATGACGGGCATGCCGCCTCCATGGCGGCTTTCGCACTGGAAGTCAGTCAGAAGGGCTGTGACAAGGATGTCTATTTCCTTTTCCAGCACGCGGAAGAGATCGGTGCGGGCGCCATTGAATGTACCGCCATGCTGAAGGAAAACAAGATCGATGAGATTTATGGATACCACAATCGTCCGGGCATGAAGCTCGGCATGTTTGAGACCATGCCGGGAACCTATTATTGTGCCTCCAAGGGCATGACAATCCACTATATCGGCAAGCCGTCCCATGCCAGCATGCCGGAGGTGGGGAAAAATCCTGCCTTTGCAATCGCGGATATCATCCACGCGATCCCGTCACTGATTAAGCCGGAGGAATTTACCGGCCTGGTGCTTTGCACCATCATCCAGGTTGACGTGGGAGAGCCGGCCTTCGGCACACAGGCGCACCGAGGCAACCTCCTGCTGACCATCCGCGGCGAGCATGAGGCGGAGATGGATGTGCTGCAGGCCAAGCTGGAAAAGATGGCGGGGGACAAGGCGGAAGAGTACGGCCTTACCTGCTCTTTCAGTTACTGCGATTATTTCCCGGAAACCGCCAACACGCCGGAAAAGGTGGATAAGGTCCAGGCGATCTGCAAGAAGAACGGATGGGACTTCCAGATTTGTGAGGTACCCTACCGTGGCTCCGAGGATTTCGGCCATCTGACCAAGCTGGTTCCCGGCTGCATCTTTGAGATCGGTGACGGCGAAGATTATCCGGAGCTGCATACCTCAGCGTTCGATTTCAACGATAAGGTCATTCCTTACGCGGTCGAGATGTACTGGGAGCTGGTACGTTCCTGAGGCGCTCACAGATCTGTCCGTATTTGGACCGATAAGCGTAGCTTTCTCCCGGGCAAAGGTACTTATTGATTAACAGGAACGGCGCCGCAAAAGCAGCGCCGTTCCTGTTATAAAAGTTACATGGGCTGATGCCAGGTTTGCCTCTGACTGGCATTTTTACGTTCTATATCGTGAATTAGGGATTATAATCATATTGATAAAAGAATATAGCCGCAAGAGGGATGTGACTTTCCTCTGTTAACCTATAATCTTCCAATGTAATAAAAAGCATCCTTTTGGTCTCTAAATTCATTTATACCCAGATATTTCATACCTATCTTTTGAAGCACTCTTCTCGAAGCTGTATTTTCTGGTTCAGCCATTCCATAAATACCGATGATGTTTGTTGTCCTGAATGCTTCAGATATTATTTCTTTTCCGATTTCAGTTGCATATCCTTTATTCCAATACGCAACACCAAGTTTCCATTCAATCTCAGGTTCGTTTTTCTTATATGGATTCAGACCAGCGAATCCAATCATATTGTTACTTGCTTTTTCAATTATTGCGCCATGAAAACAATCTAAGGTAACAAAATTTTTATTTATAAAAAATTGAATGTATTGTTCTGTTTTAAGTCTATCCCAAGGATGGTTTTTGTCTTTCGTATATTGATGAACCTGGGGATGTGACATAATCTTATATAACCCATCAATATCATTCATCGTATATTGACGGACTAAAAGGTTTTGAGTTTCTAAATAAATATATACAGAATTACTTATTGCTTTCTCCTCCGATCTCTTATTTACCGTTGCAGCTAACCGATTATCTTAATTCAATACAGTACAGCTTTTTCTTTCTGGACTTATTTAGTATTCTGCTAATATAGGTGGTACTACGATCATGATTGTTTGGATAAATGGCGCTTTTGGCTCCGGCAAAACAAGTGTTGCGGAAACACTTAATAAAAATATAGCAAAATCGTTTATCTACGACCCGGAACAAGTTGGTTATTTTCTGTGGGATAATTTCCCGGATGAACTGAAAAGAAAAGATAATTTTCAGCATCTGCAGATTTGGCGTGAATTCAATTATAAAATGCTAAAGCATATCTATAGTCATTATGATGGGATGATTATTGTACCGATGACAATTTATAATAAACAGTACTTTGATGAAATCATTGGTAGTCTCATTTGCGACAAAATCATTGTTCACCACTTTATTCTTACCGCTTCAAAACAAACAATCATCAGCCGACTGAAACAACGGGGAGAAACAGAAGATTGCTGGGCGGCTCAGCATATTGAGAAATGTCTTAAAGCTTTTGAAACCGAAATAAAAGAACAGAAACTTGATACCGAAGGTAAGAGCATAGAACTGATATCAAGCGAAATTATGAAGAAGCTCACACCGGAAGCATAAGCAGAGAAGGCATACGAAAAGGGTTTGGGAAAGCCCCAAACCCTTTTTTACATCCCCGCAAAGGTGGGGCATGTTTATCTCAATCAATATAAGACGGTGCCGGAACCAAGATAATGGCTCGAATAGTAACTGCTGCTCAGGGATTCATAGCAGACGGTCTTCCCGGGAGACGGAGCGTGGATAAACTGGCCGCCGCCAACATAGATGCCCACATGCCCAACCGAGCTTCCGCCGGATGTGCTGGAGAAAAAGACCAGATCGCCGATATTCAGATCGGACTTTTTAATGCGGGTACAATCGCTGTACTGGCTGGAAGAGCAGCGGCTCAAAGAAAGGCCGAAATGGGCGTAAACGTATTTGACAAAGCCGGAGCAGTCAAAGCCCGTACTGGGGCTGCTGCCGCCGTAAGTATATTTCACGCCGAGGAAATTAGCGGCGTAATTGACGATATCCCAGCGGAGAGAGCCGGAGCTGCTGCTGGTCGTCGAAGCGGCCGAAGCGGAAGCGGAGGAAGAAGAACTGCCGCTGTATGTGGTAACCGTGACGTAATCCGGATGGACATAACCGGTGCCCTTGTCACTCTGAACCTTGAACCATCCGTTGTTGATGCCGATAATCTTGGCGACCTCATCCTTATAAAGCCGGGCGATAACGCCGGAATCGGTAGTGGGCTTTTCGCGCAGATTCAGCACCGATGCGGTAATCTTTGCGCCGCCGCATTCGATGTTCATGATGTCCTGCACGCTCAAATAATCGCCGTGCAGATAGCCTTTAACGCCGTTGTAAGCGACCTGATACCAGCTGCCTTCCTGGCTGAGTACGGCAACACGGGCCTGATCGGGGAGGGTGCTCAGAATGTCGGAATCCGTGCCGGGACCTTCCCGCAGATTAACGGACGAAGAAGTGGTGACCGTCCCTCCCTGCAAATTCAAGGCAAAGGCCGATACCGTCATCGTCAAAGCGAGTGTGATGACCAATAAGAACATCCTGGGCATGAGTCTGCGCATAAAATCCTCCCTGTTGTCCGGCGCGTTTCCCGGGAGAACGGGAAACGCTGTGTCTGTCTACTTCCCGCTCAGCGCTCTTTCCAGCCAGATGGATGCCAGATCCATGGCGTTATAGAGTCCGGCGCGCTCCGCAGTTTTGATTACGCGGTCTTTGGAGCTGATCTCGGGGTCCGTGTACTGAAGCTCTACCTTGACCTTTTTGGAAAGCTGAATGTCACCCTTCGGCTCGGAAGACAGGACCTGCAGCAAAACAACATACTTGTCCGCCATACTGCCATAATAGATCATCGTGTCTTTCCGCATCAGCGGATGGCCCTTGTAGCTCAGCGGCATACTGCTCTTTTTCTCGGTTGCGTTCATAGAAACCTCCGATTGATCTTAGTATATCATAAAAGTAACAAAAGTCAAACAAAACGGTTACAAAAAACAGACAAAAATGGAATGCAAAATTTGGTCAGAGGGGCCAACTGGGAAAGGCTTGCAGCAATAGCATGGCGGTTTTTCCGCCGTTCATGCTCAGCCGGGAAAAGCGGTGTCAAAAGAAGATTTTAAAAACGAGGGGCTGCCACGACAGCCCCTCGCTTATGCCGCACTTAATCTGCCAGATACCGCCGCACCAATTCCTGCAGCAGTTCGTCCCGGTCGATCTTTCGGATCAGGCTGCGGGCATTGTTGTGATTGGTTATATAGGTCGGATCTTCGGAGAGCAGGTAGCCCACGATCTGGTTAATGGGATTGTACCCCTTCTCACGAAGCGCGTCATAGACCGTGGTCAGGATTCGTTTCATCTCCTGATCTGCGTCCTCGTTCATATCGAACCGGCGGGTGCCGTCCAGCATGGGGTGCCCTCCTTCGTTACCGGAATGTAATTATTATATTACAATCTGTTGCCAAAGTAAAGCGCAAATCCGTCGATTTTAATGAATTTTCAAGCCCTGAGCGTTGCGCAGCAGGAGCTTTTCAGCTGTTCCAGAATGCGGGCGACGGTCTCGTCGGCTTCCGCATCGGTCAGCGTCCGGTCCGGGTGCCGCAGCGTCAGGGAGAAAGCGACGCTCTTTTTACCCTCTCCCACCTGCGCGCCGCTGTAGACGTCGAACAGACGGAGGCTCTCAAGCGCTTCGCCGGCCGCCGCACGGATCGCATCCTCCAACCGGAGGACATAGGTATCCGCGGCGCAGGTGACCGCTAGGTCTCTGGAAACGGCGGGGTATTTCGGCAGCGGGCTGTACTGCCGGCAGCTGAGTACCAGCGGGAACAGATCCTCGATGCACAGTTCTGCGGCATAGACTTCGGTATCGATGCCCCAATTCTCCGTCACCTGCGGGTGAAGCTGGCCCAGCACGCCAACGTCGCGTCCGCCGGCGGCGACTGCCGCACAGCGGCCCGGATGATAGGTCGGATTATCGGTGCAGGGCGTAAAGCGGGGCTCCGGCACATAGCAGGCCGCAAGGATAGTCTCCACCGCGCCCTTCAGATCATAGAAGTCGCCGCCGTACATCATCAGGGTAAGAAAGTGCCGCTCTTCCGGCAGTTCGGACGGAAGAACATTCCCGTCCGCACCGCATTTCGGGTAATAAACCGTACAGGACTCGAACAGGCGCAGTGCGGATGCACGGTAGTTCCGGTTGCGGGCCGCCGCGTCCAGCAGTGCGGGCAGGGGAGAGGTGCGCAGCAAACTCTGATCCTCGCCCAGCGGGTTGAGGATCCGGACTGCATGGCGCCGGGGATCGTCCTGCGCCATGCACAGCCGGTCAGGCGTTTTGGGGGACATAAAGCTCAGGGTTTTAGCCTCTGTATATCCCGCTGCGAAGCAGGCGCTGGCCAGCCGACGCCGGAACTGCTGCAGAGGGGTCAGGCCGCCGCGGGTGGCACGGCCGGCGAACAGGGTTGTCGGGATGCGGTCATACCCCCAGAGACGCCCGACCTCTTCCGCCAGGTCGGCGATGCCTTCCACATCGCCGCGCCAGGAAGGAACAGTGACGGCTTCGCCCGCCACGTGAAATTCCAGCCGGCGCAGCGCGTCCGTCATGAATTCCGCCGGTACGTCGGCGCCTAGCAGGGCACGTATGCGCTCGGGCCACAGGGAGAGAACGCGGGGGGCTTTCTTTTCGGGATAGACGTCCACGATTCCACCCATCACCGTGCCGGCATCCAGCTGTTCGACCAGCTGGCAGGCACGCAGGAGGGCGGGCAGCGTATTTTCGGGATCCAGGCCCTTTTCAAACCGGCCGCTGGCTTCGGTGCGCATGCCCATGCGGCGGGAAGACGTTCGGACCGATACCGGATCAAAGGTGGCGCTTTCAAATACAATTCGGCGGGTGTCGTCTGTGATCTCACTGTTTTCGCCGCCCATCACGCCGGCGATGCCGACGCATTTTTCGGGGTCGGCGATGACCAGCGTGTCAGAGTCGAGCGTGCGGGTCTGGCCGTCCAGCGTGACGGTTGTCTCGTTTTCACGGCCACGGCGGACGATAATCGTTTTATCATCAATACAGGTATAGTCAAAGGCGTGCATCGGCTGGCCGTATTCCAGCATGACATAGTTGGTGATATCGACGATGTTGTTGATCGGGCGGACGCCGGCGTGGCGCAGCCGATCGCGCATCCATTTGGGCGAGGGCGCGATGCGGATATCCTTTACCATCGCAGCGGTGTAGCGGGGGCACAGGTCGGGCGCTTCGATCCTCACGCTGAGCCAGTTGCCGATGTCATCCTCCGTATGTCCGACGTTGGGGGCGGATAGGGTCAGCGGCTTATCAAAGGTGGCCGCGGTTTCCCGTGCCAGTCCGATGACGCTCAGACAGTCGGGCCGGTTGTGGAGAATATCGAAATCGAAGATATATTCGTCAAAATCCAGTACCTGCCGGATATCGTCGCCGGGCTTTCCCGTGTCGGGTTCAAGGACGAGAATCCCATCCTCGATGCCATAGGGACAGTCGTGCTTGGTCAGGCCCAGCTCGCCCATGGAGCAGAGCATCCCGTTGGATTCCACACCGCGCAGCTTGCCGCTGCGGATGACGGTGCCGCCGGGCAGCCGGCTGTTGTCCAGGGCGGCCGGCGTCAGATCGCCCGTTTTCAGGTTCTGTGCGCCGGTGACGATCTGGATGGGCGCAGGCGTGCCCACGTCTACCTGGCAGACCCAGAGGTGGTCGGAGTCGGGATGCTTTTCCAGCGAGAGAATTTTACCGCAGACTACGTTTTCGATCTCATCGGCCGGATGCTCCCAGCTTCCGATCATCGAGCCGGACATGGTCATTTTTTGTGCGTATTCCTTGGGGGAGACTGTCTCAGCCCCGATGTCTACAAAGTCTTTCAGCCATTTATAGGGCAATTTCATATTTGTCGTCCCTCCTTCTCAGAATTGGCCGAGGAAGCGCAGGTCATTCTCATAGAGCAGGCGCATATCCTCGATCTTGTAACGGGCCAGGGCGATGCGCTCCAGCCCGGCGCCGAAGGCAAAGCCGGTGTAAACCTCCGGGTCGATGCCGCAGCCGCGCAGCACGTTGGGATGCACCATGCCGCAGCCCAGAATTTCGATATAACCTTCTCCCTTACAGAGCGAACAGCCCTTGCCGTGACAGCGGAAGCAGGTGATATCCATTTCGGCGGACGGTTCGGTGAACGGGAAGTAGCTGGGGCGGAAGCGGACGGCGGTGTCCTCGCCGCAGAGCGCCTTTGCGAACACTTCCAGCGAACCTTTCAGATCGCCCATGGTAACGCCCTTATCCACCACCAGGCCCTCGATCTGATGGAACACGGGGGAGTGGGTGGCATCCACCTCATCGTTGCGGAAGACGCGTCCCGGCGCAATGATGCGGATGGGCGGCTTCTGACGTTCCATCGTCCGCGCCTGCATGGGCGAAGTCTGGGTGCGCAGTACCACGCTTTTGTCAATATAAAAGGTATCCTGCATCTCCCGGCTGGGGTGGGTCTTGGGTGCGTTGAGCAGGTCGAAGTTATAGCGGACCAGCTCGACCTCCGGCCCTTCCGCGACGGAAAAGCCCATGCCGATGAAGATGTCGGTCACCTCGTCCAGCACGGCGCTCAAGGGATGCTTTTTACCGTATTCGGCGCTTCGCCCGGGCAGGGTGACGTCCAGCGTCTCCTTCTGGAGCCTTTGTGTCAGCGCATGGGCAGCCGCGGCGTTTCCCGCCTGTTCAAGGGCCGCCTCGATCTGCGCGCGCACCTGATTGGCCAGCGCGCCGGCGGCAGGCCGCTCTTCGGCGCTCAGGGCACCCATGCCGCGCAGAATCGCGGTCAGCTCGCCTTTTTTGCCAAGATATTTGACCCGAAGGGATTCGAGTGTGGCTTCATCCCCGGCCACACCGATCTCCGAAAGGGCCAGCTTTAGGATCTCTTCCAGCCGTTCTTTCATCTTATGGATCACTCCTTTATGTTTATTAAAATCAAATCAAAAATAAAGAAAGCCCCCGCCCCGGAAAACCGGGACGGAAGCCATACTTCCGCGGTACCACCCGTGTTCCCGCGTAGACGCGGGCACTCGACGCCTGTAACGGGGCTGTCCGCCGACGCCTACGCAGTGCAAAGGCACCTTGAGCGCCGGTGCTCGGAAGTGAACTTCACACACCTGCCCCGCGCGGACGGCTTTCAGCCGGCGGCCGCCCTTCTCTTCTGCGTTCGGCAGGGGTTACTCTCTTCGTCATTGCATCGATATGATGGTCAAAGATTATCATAACTGCACAAAAAATGCAAGTATTTTTGTTGGTAACCGCCGAAAGGCAGTTACCGAAAATGTCAGTGGATCTGTAAGCCGGGTTCTGTCATGGTGCAGCCATCTATCTGGGACGCGCGTTGCCGCACGCCTCAAGCCACCTGTCTGGAGATTGGCCGAGCAGACCGTAGCCTCCAATTCGGTGTTGCTTCGGATAGAGTTTACAGGGACACGCAGTTACCTGCGCGACCGGTGAGCTCTTACCTCGCCTTTCCACCCTTACCCCGTCGCCGGGGCGGTATATCTCTGTTGCACTTGTCCGGCGGTTACCCGCGGCTGATGTTATCAGTTATCCTGCTCTGTGAAGCCCGGACTTTCCTCATGCGGTCGCCCGCACGCGGCTGCCCGATCCGCTGACAGTACATTATAGCCCGATTTATGCCTCCGTGTCAACCTTCCAATAGATCCCATGATCCCGCAGAAGGCATCGTGCGTCAATTAGGTCACGGCGAAGCGTGACGAAGTCTTCATAGACCGGTGAAAGAAGGGCGTTGACTTCTTTTTCCGTATATTTGCGGCCGGGTTCAAAAATTTTTGCAATTTCCGGCAGAATTACCAGCTGCTTTTTCCGCTGTGCCGGCATCCGCTTCAGCACGCCGTTTTGAAAAAAGCTGTCGATGATATGCTGCTTTTCTTCGGCGGTATATTCTTGTTCCATTCTTTTTCGCCTCCCGCGTCCATTATAGCCGAAAACCGCGGGAAAGCAAAGGCTTGGAAAACAGACGTAAAAAGAACGGTAAACAGAAAGGATTAAAGCAGATCAAACAGTGCAAGCGTTCTGACGATTTCATTGTCAATATCATCTCCCCAGCCTTCGGGAATATCCGGCTTATTGATCAGATACAGCATGGCCGGCAGATCGGCAAGCTTGGAAAGAGCATACCATTCCCTGGGCAGCGGCTTTGCTGCGTTCAGGTTATAGCCCTCACAAAAGGCGGCGGCGGCAGATGGGGTGATGTACCGTTGAATATCAGGAGACTTTGTTCTGAAAAATTTTCCCGCGTCATAGAACCGAGGCGCTGAGAAACAGTATTCAAAATCAATAAAATATGTTTGCATGGCGGGAGTAATCAGAATATTTGAAAAATTGAAATCACCATGGGAAAAAACATATTCGCAGTCAATTTCCCTGAAAAAGCCGGGATTGCATTGCAGAAAAGCAAGCGCTTTCTCTTTGGTCGGCGGGCGGAGATGGGCGCCGGCAATGCCATTCAGCAGCGAAAGACACTGCGCTTCAAGCGACTCAAGCCTTTTGACAGGATACAGTGCATCATCCAGCAGCGCCATATACGGATATTGTGTGCAGTGCAGCAGGGCCAACGAGGCGCCGATCCCGCGGACAAGATCGTCCGGAAGCTGCTCCTTTGCAGCGATAAAATCCCCCAGAGGCAGTCCCTCAATCAACTCCATAATGAGATAGGAATTCGGAAGGAGCCGTTTGCTGCCGTCAAAAAAACAGATTTCGGGGACGCATATTGCTTTTTCCGCGTAAGCATATGCAGCGGCTTCCAGCAGGCTATGATCATTATTGGCCGGATATATTCTCAGTACATAGCGTTTTTCGGTTCCGGCGGTTTTCACAGCGTAATTGCTGGTGCTCATCCCGCCGTGTATGGGCGTAAATCCGGTAACCGCCGCTTTTGGCGAAAAAGCAGAGAAAAGGAGCTGTACGGTCTCTCTGCCGACGGTCTGAAAGTCAAATAACCGTTCGTCGCTGCTCACCGTTATAACCTCCGCAGCTTATATTTTAATCGCAAGGGCGGCCACTTTTTTGGCCGCAGCTTATGGTTCCAGCAGGCCGCCGGCGTCGCGGACGGTCAGGATGCGCAGCTCGTGCAGCGCACGGGTCAAAACGACATACAGCAGACGAATGCCCCGCGGCGTCGCGGGATATTCCTTTGCACCTGTGCCGCAGACGACGACACGGTCGAACTCAAGCCCCTTGACGCTGTCGGCGTCAAAGATAGTCATGCCACCTTCATACCGAACGTCTTCCTCACCGGAGAGGATCAGTGCGGCGGAGGGAATGCGTGCAGCAAGGCGTTTGGCTGCCGCTGCGTCCGGGCAGATAAAGGCCAGAGAGTCGCCGCGCCATGCTTTTGCCTCGGCCACGGCGGCCGCCTCCAGCTCCGCTGTGCTTACGAAAGAGGAAAACTCAACCGGGCTGCCATGCCGTACCACGGGCACCGCCTCGTATTTTTTCACGCCGGCGCGGGCGGCAACCCGATTGGCCGTCTGTGCAATTTCCACCGTATTGCGGTAGCTTTTGGTAAGTACGCAGAATTGATTTTTTCGTCCGGCAAAGGCGCTTTCCAGCACCTCGTCCCAGTCGGTTATGCCGACCCCGTCGCCGATGTTCTGCAGTACGTCGCCGAGGATGGTGAAAGTGGCCTCGGGAAAGATCTCGGTCAGGCACAGATAGAGTGCCGGGCCAAAGTCCTGCGCCTCGTCTACGATGATATGCCGCAGCGGGCTGTGTATCGGCCGCAGGCGCATCGCGATGTAGGCCAGCGCCGACAGATCGTAGACGTCGTGTTTTTTGGAGGGGTGCAGCCCCTGCGCCCGGAGAAAGTCCGCGTAGACCCGTTTTTCCTTCAGCGTTTTGATCTGCCGCAGGTAGATGTTTTTCAGCGCCTTGGCCTCGGCGGCAAGGGTATCGAGTGCCGCATACTTTGCATCGATGATTTCTGCCACGCTTTCGTGCCCATCCCGATTACCCGCTTTGAAGCGGGCCAGATCCCGGTCGCATTGCTGTTCCAGCGCCAGCTCCCGGATGGGCCGCGCACGGCCGATCCGCTCGGCCAGATAGCTGTTGAGCAGCTCTGCCCGGGTGAGCAGGGGCTTTTTCATGCCGCCGAGAATCCGTTCTTTGATCTCGGCTTCATCCATCAGCATGCCGCCGCTCAGTGTCAGCGGGTGTAGCAGCAGATTCTGTTCCAGCGCATCCATATACGCCTGCAGCGCGCGGAAAAAGGAGAGGGAGGACCGCGCCGGCGCCGTCTCTCTGCAGAGCGGAGCGGCGGATTCGTCCCACCCCAGAAAGCTCAGCAGCAGCTCCGGCATCACCATCTGCGTAACCGACTCCACGCCCAGATCGGGCAGCATGCCGGCTACATAGTTTAAAAACATCCGGTTGGTACCGATGACGGCGTACTGGTCAGGTTTCATCTTCTTGGCGTAGTTAAAAATCAGAAAGGCCAGCCGGTGCATGGCGACGGTGGTCTTTCCGCTGCCCGCAACGCCCTGTACAATGACGTCGTAGTACGGCTCGATACGGATGATGTCGTTCTGATCCTTCTGGATCGTGGCGACGATGTCCTTGAGGACCGCGTCGGCGTTTTTTGCCAGATAGGCCTGCAGCAGCTCGTCGTTGGTGATGAGGTCGGAATCATAGAACTCGTTTAGCTTTCCGCCGGCAATGTTGTAGGTGCGCTTCAGGCTCATTTCGCCGGGATAGGTCTGCTCCTGACTGATATAGGCCGCGGGCCCGAGCTCTGCGTCGTAATAGAGGTTGGCCACCGGCGTCCGCCAGTCAACGACGACAGGGGCCAGCGCCTTATCGTCATAGAGTCCGCCGCGGCCGATGTAATATTCCTGCTTTTCCTTACCTGATTCCGTAAAGTCGATCCGGCCGAAATAGGGGCTGGAGACGGCACGGCGGCAGCGGCCGAGCAACTCGCGCAGTCCGTCTCGCCGGTCTTCCGCCACGATCATTTCAGAGTAAAGCTCAAAGTTGTCCGGGTCATAGCGGACGAGCATATCCCCGATCCGCGCCTCCAGAGAGGATAGCTCTCCGGCCGTTGTCTCCGCCCGGTCAGCCGCAAAACCGACCGTCCTTGAAAGACGCTGTTCCTCATACTCTCTGCTCTTATGGTCCATGGGCCCCTCCTGTTTTTGTTTTTGTTGCTGCGACGTGCCTTCGCGGAGGGCACAAATAGCGAATGATATCATCATACAGGAGGCCGGTGGATTTTCCAAGCCGGAAAAACCGTGCTGCGGTTTCCGCCCGAAAAGAGGGAGCGGGCATCCTTGGCTTTTTAAAGATTTTCACATAAATGCTTGACAAATTGACAATTTGAAGATATTATATATTCATAATCGGTGTGAAATATGGAAGTCCGTCTTGAAGTATATCGAAAAATGGGCGTTTTCCTGTATATTCTTAAAAATTATTCATTTGTAGTAAGAGCTGGCTTAGGAAGCTGGCTCTTTTTTGTTGCGATGAACAGCAGCTGCTGCAGACCTGACAGCGGATACCGGATGCCTCCGCAAGGCCAAACGTGCAATAAAATGTGCAAACGCCCGGAATTATGGGGCGCAGACCGTAAAAATCGGCCGCCGTGCGACAAATCGCGCCTTGCGGATGCCGGGAGTTGGGCGTATAATACATTTGCTTATTATATAAATTATCAGAATTCAAATCCAACAGAGGAACTGAAGGTGGAATTTATGATTCGTGAATATTTGGCCTCTTTAAGGCAGCGCCGGGTCACGGTGCTGGGTATCGGCATCTCCAACCGGCCGCTGCTGCGGCTGCTGGCGGGCGCGGGGGCAGCCGTCACTGCCCGGGACAAAAAGGACCGGGATGCGCTGGGCCCGATCTGTGATGAGCTGGAAGGAATGGGTATCTCCCTGGTTCTCGGGCCTGACTATCTAAAAGGGATTGAGGCCGATGTGGTGTTCCGTACGCCCGGCCTCAGGCCCGACACACCGGAGCTGCTGGCCGCCGCGGAGCATGGCGCCGCGGTCACCAGCGAGATGGAAGTTTTCTTTGAAAACTGCCCCTGCGACCTGATCGCCGTCACCGGATCGGATGGAAAGACCACCACCACGACTCTGATTGCCGAGATGCTGCGCGCTTCCGGGAAAACGGTCTGGCTGGGCGGCAACATCGGTACGCCGCTGCTGGACAAGGCAGGGGAGATGAAGCCGGAGGATGTGGCCGTGCTGGAGCTTTCCTCCTTCCAGCTGATGAGTATGCGGCGTTCGCCGCGGGTGGCGGTCATCACCAATCTGTCGTCCAACCACCTGGATATTCACCGGGACATGGAGGAGTATATCGACGCGAAACGCAACATTTTCCGCTGGCAGGCAAAAGACGGCCTGCTGGTGCTCAATGCCGACAATGAGATTACCCGCGGACTGGCGTCCCAGGCAAAGGGCCGCGTGCGATTCTTTTCCCGCCTCGGCGCGCCTGAGGCGGAGCTGACCGTCCGAAACGGCGCGCTGTGCGACAGGGATACGGCCATCGTGCCGGTTTCTGAGATCCGCATTCCGGGCACGCATAATGTGGAAAACTATCTGGCGGCCTGCGCCGCCGTACGGGAACTGGTTCCGCAGGCGGTCATGGCGCAGGTGGCCCGCACCTTCGGCGGGGTGGAACACCGGCTGGAGCTTGTGCGGGAGCTTCAGGGCGTGAAATACTATAACGACTCCATCGGAAGCAGTCCCACGCGGACGCTGGCGGGGCTGCATAGCTTTTCACAGAAAGTCATCCTGCTGGCCGGCGGCTATGACAAGCACCTGCCTTTCGACAAACTGGGAGAGGAGACTCCCCACAGCGTCAAGACCCTGATCCTCTGCGGTGCAACCGCCGACAAGATCGAAAAAGCCGTGCGCGAAGCGCCTGATTATCAAGAGGGCGCGCCGGTGATTTACCGCTGCGGCGATCTGGCGCAGGTGGTAAAGCTGGCGCATGAGGTGGCAGAGCCCGGCGACGTGGTGCTGTTTTCCCCGGCCTGCGCCTCGTTCGACCAGTTCCCCAATTTTGAGGTGCGCGGCCAGAAATTCAAAGAGCTGGTCAATGCACTGTAATCTGAACTTATTAAATCCAGAGTACGAATAAAGGAAGAAAGAGGTGTATCCCGTTTGGAACTGAAGGACAAGATCAAGCGGCTGACCAACGCCTACGGCGTATCGGGCGATGAGTTCCGGGTCAGCGAGATCGCGGCTGAGCTCCTGCGGCCCTATGTCGACAAGGTTGAGATCGACCGGTTCGGCAACGTGACAGGTTATCGGAGCTGTGGAATCGCGGGCGCCAAGAAGCTGCTGCTGGACGCGCATATCGACCAGATCGGCTTTATGGTGACCGAGGTGACCGGTGACGGATTCCTGCGCTTTATCGGCATGGGAGTCGATCAGCGGATGCTGCCGGGCGGCGAATTGACCGTCCTGACGGCAAAGGGTCCCATCCCCGGCATCGTGGCGGCCATACCGCCGCACCTGCAGAAGGCGGGGGACAATAAAAAGTCCATCCCGATTTCCGAGATGGTGGTGGACATCGGAATGACCGGCGAGCAGGCAAAAAAGGCCGTGCGCGTCGGCGATTACATGGCCTTCCGCGGCGATACCTTTGAGCTGCAGGGAGACCAGCTGTGCGGCCGCGCGATGGACGACCGCGCCTGCTTCTGCTGCATTCTGCACGCGCTGGAGCTGCTGGAAGGCAAGTCCCTGCCCGTGGATCTGATCATCTGCGCCAGCACCAAGGAAGAGATGGGCGGTCATGGCGCGCAGGCCGTATCCTATCGGGAGATGCCGGACTGGGCGGTGGCCATCGACGTCTGCCATGCCCGTACCGGCGATGCGCCGGAGGTCCGGCCTCGGCTGGGAGACGGGCCGGTCATCACCATCGGCTCCAACAGCCGGCCGAACCTGGCGAAAAAGGCGATGGAAGTCGCCCGCGCCAAGGAGATCCCCTATCTGACCGATGCGGCGCCCGCTCATACCGGCACCAATGCCTGGACCATGCAGATGATGCAGGAGGGGATCGCCACGCTGGTGCTGTCCCTGCCGCTCAAATACATGCACTCGCCGGTAGAGGTCCTGCGGATGCAGGACGTGAAGAACGTCGGACGGCTGCTGGCCGCGCTGACGCTCAGCATGGACGGGAGGTTGTAAGCCATGATGAAGGAACTGCTTCGGGAGCTCTGCACGCTGGACGGCGTCTCCGGCTATGAGGACGAGGTCCGGAAATACATAGAGCAGCAGGTAAAGCCCTATGCCGATGAGATGACCGTGGATTCCATCGGCAACCTGATCGTATTCAAAAAGGGCGAGAAGCGCCGCGCCCGCCCCATGATTGTGTGTGCACATATGGATGAGGTAGGCTTTTTGGTAGAGCGCATCACCGACGAGGGCATGCTGCGGCTGGAGGCCGCCGGCGGGATCGATCCCCGTGTGCTCATCGGCCGGAAGATGCGGGTCGGGGAGAAAAAGATCCCTGGCGTCATCTCCCTTAAGGCAATTCACCTGACCACCGCAGAGGAGCGGAAGGTCGCGCCCCCGCTGGATAAGCTGTATATCGATATCGGCGCGCAGAGCAGGGAAGAAGCTTCGCGGCTGGTGCAGGTGGGCGACCCCGCCATGTTTGCCAGCGAGTTTTATGAGCTGGGCGACGATTGTGTGAAGGCAAAGGCCATCGATGATCGCGTCGGCTGTGCCGTAATGATCGAGCTGCTTAAGACTGATCTGCCTTTCGACACCTATTTTGTCTTTGCCACCAATGAAGAAATCGGCTCCCGCGGCGCGCAGGTCGCGGCTCAGCGGCTGCGCCCCGGCTGCGTGCTGGCGCTGGAGGGTACCACCGCCGCCGACATGCCGGATGTGCCGGAGCATAAGCGCTCCACCTGCCAGCGCAAGGGCGCAGCGGTCTCCATTCTGGACCGCACCACGGTCTATGACCGACCCTTCCGCGAAAAAGTGCTCAAAGCCGCTGACGAGGAGGGTATCCGGTGGCAGTACCGGGCCTCCGCCAACGGCGGCACCGATGCCCGCGTGGCGGCTGCGGCAGCCGAGGGAGGAATCGCCTTCGGCATCGCCTCACCGACGCGCTATATCCACTGCGCCTGCAACGTCGTGTATCTGCCCGATGTGGATGAGGTGCTGAAACTGGCCGCTCTGGTCATCAAGGAGGCGGGTGAACTCAATGTTTGACGTATTTGAACTGCAGAAGAAGCTCGTGGAACTGGCCGCGCCCTCCGGCTCTGAAACACGGCAGGCCGACCAGCTGAAAAAGCTGGCAAAGCCGTTTGTGGATGAGATTAAGACCGACGCGCTCGGCAATCTGATCTGCCGCAAAAAGGGCACCGGAAAGCGCGTTATGCTGGCGGCCCACATGGACGCCATCGGCTTTATGGTCACGCATATCGATGAAAAGGGCTATGTGTGGGTCGACCGTCTGGGCGGCCACCGGCCCGCGCAGCTGATCAACTGCCGTGTCCGGTTCCCGGGCGGCGAGCAGGGAATCCTCCGCCCCCGCGAGACAGTCAAAACGCTCGCGGGAACCTATGCCTCCGTGGAATTGACCGATCTGTACATCGACCTGGGCGCCAAAACCAAGGCGGAGGCGGAGCGCCGCGTTTCGATCGGCGATGTGGCCGTCTTTGAAGGGGAACCGCACAAAATCGGCGGCGGAAATGTCATGGGCCCCTATGCCGACGATTTGATCGGCTGCGTCGTGCTGCTGCTGGCGATGGAGCGGATGGAGAAAAACGACAACGACCTGTATTTCGTGTTTACAGCACAGGAGGAAGTCGGCTGCCGCGGTGCGAAAGCGGCCGCCGGCGGCATCGCGCCGGATTACGGCATTGCCGTCGACGTGTGCGGCACCGGAGACAAGCCGGAGGATAAAAAAGTCCCCATGGAGGTGGCCGTCGGCAAGGGCCCAACCATCAAGATCAAGGACGCCTCCGTCATCTGTACGCCGTCTTTCAATGAGAAGCTGCGCGCGCTGGCCAAAAGCGAGGAGATCCCGTATCAGGATGAGATCCTTCGGGCCGGCGGCACAGATACCTGCTCGATTCAGGCAAGCGGCGCAGGCGTGGCCTCCACCTGCGTCAGCATTCCCACGCGCCACATCCATTCCCCGGCGGAGGTATTCAGCATCTCCGACGTGGAAAACGCGGCGAAGCTGCTCTCAGCCTTCGTCTCGCAGAAGCTGTAAGGAGGGGATCGTATGCTGAACGTATTGGAACTGCAGACCAGACTGGTATCCTGCGCATTGCCCTCCGGCTTTGAGAGCCGCCAGGCAAAGGTGCTCGCCGAGCTGGCCAGGCCCTATGCCGACGAGGTGATGATCGACACGCTGGGCAACATGATCTGCCACCGGAAGGGGCCGGGTAAGCGCCTGATGCTGCCGGCCCATATGGACGTGATCGGCTTTATGGTCACATTCCTGGATGAGCATGGCTATGTCCGGTTTGAGCCGCTGGGCGGACATTTGGCCGCTGCGCTGATCGGAACGCCCGTGGTATTTGAAAATGGTGCCCGCGGCGCGATTTTTTCCGACGCGGAAGTCGACCCCGCCAAAAATAAGATCACGGAGATCGACATTCATGACCTTTACATTGACGTGGGCGCAGCAGACCGTGCCGAGGCGGAGCGCCTCTGTCCGGTGGGCAGCGTATGCACCTTTGACTATGCACCCGCGGCTGTGGCCGGCGGCTGCATGATGACCCCTTACGCCGACAATCTGGCCAGCTGCATCGCGCTGCTGATCGCCATGTCGGAGGTAAAGGCCCCGGCCAACGACCTCTGGTTCGTCTTCAGCGTGCAGGAAGAGCTGGGTCTGCGCGGTGCAAAGGCTGCCGCCTGGCGCATCGAGCCTGACCTCGGCATCGCCGTCGACCTGACGCTGACCGGCGATTCGCCGGCGGAGAGCGACAATGCCCGGATGGTTACCAAGGTAGGCGCCGGCCCCGCCATCAAGATCAAGGACAGCAGCCTGCTGTGCAATCCTCAGGTGATTGCCCATCTGCGCGCCGCGGCAAAAAAGGCCCATATTTCTTATCAGGACGAAGTGCTGCCCGCCGGCGGTACCGACAGTGCCGCTATGCAGCGCAGCCGGGAGGGCGTGCTCTCCGGATGTGTCAGCATCCCCGGCCGCAATATCCATACGCCGGGCGAGATCGTTTCGATTAAGGACGTGGAGCAGGCCGGCCGTCTGCTGGCCGCCGCCTGCGAGCTGCCTTTCTGATGACGGCGCAGGGCTGTATTACCGGCGTTGCCGCCTCTGTGGCGGCGGCGCTGGGCATTGATCCGCCGCATCTCGCCGAAAAGGCCGACGGGCGCATCACGGCGCTGCTGGGCGGCAGGACCGTCGGGCGCGTTCTGCTTTACAATCCTGACGCCGTTGCACTGTGGATCTACGAAAAGTACCGCGCAAAATTTGCGCCTCTGCAGCCGCTTGCCCTGTCGGCGCTTCCCATGACTTCGGTTATGCCGTCGGTGACGCCGGTGTGCTTTGCTTCGATGTATACCGGCGCGCTGCCGGAGATCCACGGCATCCGGACCTATGTAAAGCCGGTATTGACCTGCGATACGCTGTTTGACGCGGCACTGCGCGCCGGCCTGCGGGTGGCGCTGGTCTCCACAGAAGGCGACAGCATATCAAAAATCTTTCTGAACCGGGCCATGGATTATTACATTTATAAAACGCCGGAGGAATGCAATGCCAAGGCGGAAGAGCTGCTGACGCAGGATCGGTACGATCTGTTGACGGTCTACAACGGCGACTATGATGCCAATATGCACCGCTGTGGGCCGGAGGGTGCCGCGGCACTTGACGCGCTGGACGCAAACGTAGCCGCCTTTCTCAGACTCTCTGCCGCGGCGAAGAGCGGATGGAAGGGTACGCCGGGACTTTTGTGCTTTGCGCCCGACCATGGCTGTCACGAGATCGACGGGAACCTTGGCAGCCACGGCCTTGACATGCTGGAAGACATGAACGTTATTCATTTTTACGCAGCGGTATAGCACTGCAGATTGCGCCGCCGCGGGCATATGCCTGCGGCGGCGCTGTTTCTGTATCTGATGTGTGCTTGGATATAAGACGAAAGCGGTTATATCCGAAGATTAAAAGATCTATGAAAAGGAGCCCGACACATGAACGGCTTTTCTACGATCGAGACAGACAGATTATTTATCAGAACACTTGAGATGGGGGACAAGGAATCTTTCTTTACATATCGGGCTATGCCTGAAATATATCAGTATCAGGCATGGCGGCCAAAGTGTATGGAAGAAGCAGAGAAATTTATTAGAAAAAATGCTGAAGTTGTTGCAAATACGGTAAATACATGGCTGCAATTAGCCGTTTGCAAAAAGCAGGGGCAAATGATAGGAGATATCGGGATTCATTTTGTGGATCAGGCCCAGATTGAAATTGGGTATACGTTATCTCCGGAACAGCAGGGCAACGGGTATGCCTTTGAGGTGGTAAAAGCAGTCGTGGCCTATGCCTTTTCCGAATGGAAGAAGCATAGGATCATCGCATCTGTTGACCCCGACAACCTACGTTCGATACGGCTGCTGGAAAAAATCGGGTTTCGAAAGGAAGCCCATTTTGTTAAAAGCTTTCGGGTGGAGAATAGATGGTGTGATGATTGTATTTACGCTCTCTTGGAAGAGGAATGGAATGCACTTGACAGGACAGGCCGCAGTTAGAAAGGATAAGATTTGTGTGGACGGCATCTTTTCTGTCCAACGGCAGCGCGCTGTACATTCGGGCCGCATTGTGATATAATTACAAAAATATACAGAACTTTTCCGGAGGATATTTATGCATTCCGATCTTGTATCCCTCGCCCATGCGGCCGACCTTCGCGTCGCGCCGGCGCTGACGCGTATCGACGCGGTGGCATCGGTCTGCACTGCCCGCGTGCTAGAGGCTTTTTCAGCGGAACGGGTGGCCGCCGCGGACTTTGCCGGCACCACCGGTTACGGTTATGACGACGTCGGACGCGACAAGCTGGAGCGCATCTATGCCCGCGTTCTGGGCGGAGAACGGGCGCTGGTACGGACAACCTTTGTCAACGGTACCCATGCCATCGCCTGCGGCATGTTTGCCTGCGTCGGAAGCGGGGATACCCTGCTGTCATTGACCGGCGGCGTCTACGATACGCTGGAGACGGTTGTTGGGGCAAAGGGCCCGGTGGGCGGTACCTTTGCAGACTACGGCATCGGCTTCCGAGCCGTTCAGCTGACGGACGGCCGTCCCGACGAGACGGCGATTCTGAAGGCCGTCTCCGCGCCGGAGGTGAAGGCCTGTTATATCCAGCGCAGCCGCGGCTATGGTGACCGCATCACGCTTTCGCCGGAGGAGATCGGCGCGATGTGCGCCCTGGTTCGGCGGGTGCGGCCGGATATGATCGTGATGGTGGATAACTGTTATGGCGAGTTTTGCTGCAGCACGGAGCCGCTGCATCACGGCGCCGATCTGATCTGCGGTTCTCTTATCAAAAATCCAGGCGGCGGACTGGCGCCTGCCGGCGGTTATATCTGCGGCCGGGCCGAGCTGGTCGAGCGCGCCGCCGCCCGAATGACCGTGCCCGGTATCGGCGGTGAATGCGGCGCCAGCCTCGGAGTCAATCGCCTGCTTTATCAGGGCTTTTTCCTGGCACCCCATGTGACGGCGCAGGCACTCAAGACGGCGGCCTTCTGCGCTGCCTGCATGGAAGAGCTGGGGTATGGGACTTCGCCCGCCTCCGATGAGGAGCGGCGCGATATCATCCAGTCGGTCCGCTTCGGTGCCCCGGAACCGCTGCTGCGGTTTACGCGGGGCATTCAGGCCGGCGCGCCGGTGGACAGCTTTGCCACGCCGGAGCCGTGGGATATGCCGGGCTATGCCGATCCGGTGGTGATGGCTGCCGGCGCGTTTATTCAGGGCAGCTCCATAGAGCTTTCCTGCGATGCGCCCATGCGGGCGCCGTATTTGGCCTATCTGCAGGGTGGACTCACGTATGAAAGCGGGCGGCTGGGCGTCCTGCGCGGCGTAAAGGAGCTGATGGGATGGTGATCCTGGGCATCGACCCCGGCTATGGCACGGTGGGCTACGGCGCCATTGAATACGGCCAGGGTACTGCCCACGCGCTGCTGTATGGGGCGATCACCACGGCCCCGGGACGGCCTCTTTCCCTGCGTTTGCTGGAAATCCAACGTGATATGCAGACGCTGCTGGATCGGGTAAAACCAGATGCGGTGGCCGTGGAAGAACTGTATTTTAATAACAATGTAACCACCGGCATCCAGGTGGCGCAGGCGCGGGGCGTCATTTTGGTCTCCTGCGCCCAACGGGGGTTGACGCCTTTTGAATACAGCCCGTCCCAGGTAAAACAGGCTGTCGTCGGCTATGGCAAGGCGGAAAAACGCCAGATGATGGAGCTGACGCGGACGATTCTGCATTTGGACAAGCTGCCGCGGCCAGACGACGCCGCCGATGCGCTGGCCATTGCCCTATGCCATGCGCATACGGCGGGCTCACTGCTTTCGCGGCTCTAAACGGAACAAAATCACGCATACCGCGTCTAAAAAACATAAACATGCGAGAAGGAGGCTGAAATGAAGAGACTGCTGATCTGCGCGCTGATTCTGGCACTTCTGTGCGGATGTACGCCGACGGCACAGGACCCGCAGCAGCCTCCGGTGTCCGATCCGGAGGAAACGCAAGACCCGGGACCGACGGTTCCCGCTGTTACGGAGACAGGCTATTTTTCACGTACGGAGGTTATCCGGCGCAATGAGCACGAGGAAGGATTTTTCCTTGCGACGAAGCGCTGGGCTTCGGAATACGCTGAACAGACCTGGCCTGACAGCGAATATACCGTGAATTACCTGAGCGGCTTTTCCGCCCCTTCGGCCATGTTCACGGATTTCCTGAGCGGCGGCTCCGCATTGTGGACCATCACGGTATCTCAGGCAGACGGACAGGCCCTCAATGAAACCGTGCAGGCCCTCTATTTTGCCGACGGGGGTGAAATCTATCTCTCCGGCCTGCTTGTCGGTGACGAGCTGCTGGAGACGCGGCCGGAGGTCTATGCCTATCTGCGGCTGGACACCCGGTTCTCCGCGCGAATGTGCGACCTTCCGGATGTTGTTCCGCCCAAAGGGCTGCTTGGCAGCTATGATCTTGCGATGCTGTTCGGTACGGAAGGCTGCGATGCCGAGCTGCTGGACGCAGACACCGCGGTACTGCACGACCTGAACTGGACCTCGGAGGATGGGGAACACCAGCTGGCCGTTGTCGACCTGCCCAGCGGAAAGACGCTGCATTCACAAACGCTCTCAGGGGAGAGCGGAAGCTGGCGCGTCGGCGACGTAAGCGGCGGCGTGCTTACACTGACCCATTACACCGACGGCGGACGGGATCAGATGATTTATGCCTCCCGCGACGGGATCGAGCAGAAAACGTTGTACCCCGAAGCGGCGTACCGTTTTCCGATGGGCGACGACCGGTTTGTGGAATCCAAAGGAAATAGCCTGTATGAGATTGTCCGTGACCCGCTGACCGGGCAGGAGACCGAAACGCTGCTGCTGCAGGGAGTCGATTCGCAGGATGAGACCGCGGCGGCCTTTACCTTCCGACAGGCGCTTTCCGATGATCAGTTTGTTTATGATTACATGGGATATGAGTGGTATAACCGCAGCGGCGTCTATGACCTCAGCACCGGGACCGACTACGTGATTACCGTTCCGCAGGTGGTTGGCGGAGAGGTTCAGCAGGCGGATACGCGTATGCTTTACGTAGATCTGGAGACTGCCGTCACAGCGCTGGACGATTACGGCTACTATCATTTCTCGGTAACCGATCGGGAAACCGGCACTACGCGTCTTCTGAAGCTCGGATATGAGGATCCGGAGGACAGGACGGCACAGGCGGTTTCCGACGGCACCCGCCTGCTTCTGATGAAAGACTCGGGTGACGAGGCGCAAAATTATAAGATTGAGCTGTATGATCTGCAGGGAAACCTGCTTTGGAGCTGGGAGCTGATAGGCGCTGTAACCGGCGGCGTGGTCGTCTCTTTGATGGATGCGAAAACCGTCGGCGTACAGTTTTTCAGCCTGCTGACCGGCACCGCCCAGCTTTACGTCATCTCAGCTGCATAAAGTGGCGGAGGCATGCGCCTCCGTCATTTTTCAGTTGTGCGGCGGCTGCCGCTATGGTATAATATAACAACGGCGTTTATGAGAAATCGCGCGGTGCGGGAATGGGCCGGCAACCGGCGGCGATCCATGTATTCCTGCTGTTTCCTGACTTTACTGTAACGGAGGGACACCCGATGTTTTACTATATCCGGGGCGCGGTGGCCCATGTGGAACCGGCGCTTGTGGTGATCGATGCCGGCGGTGTCGGCTATGCGATCAATACGTCTTATAATTCCGCCCGCAGCGTCAAAAAGGGCGATCAGACCACGTTTTTTACCTATCTGCATGTCCGGGAGGATTTGTTTGAACTGTATGGCTTTGCACGGCAAGAGGAGCTGACCTGCTTTAAGCAGCTGATCGGGGTTTCCGGCGTCGGACCAAAGGCGGCGCTGTCGATCCTGGGTGCTGTCACGCCCGATAAGCTGGCCCTGTGCGTTGTGTCCGGTGATGAAAAGGCGCTGACTGCCGCACCCGGCATCGGGAAAAAGCTGGCGCAGCGGATTCTGCTGGAGCTTAAGGACAAGCTGGCCGCAGGCCAGATGGAGGCGTCGGCCGCCGGCATGCTGCCGCAGGCAGGTGCGTCTGCCGGCCCGCTGGAGGATGCCGTCGCCGCGCTGGGGGTGCTGGGCTATCCCCGTGCCGTCGCTATGGGCGCATTGCAGGGGTCAGAGTTGGCCGACCTGGGTACCGACGAGATCGTCCGGCTGGCCCTCAAGCGTTTGTTTTAAGGAGAAAAAGATATGTCGATTGAATTCGGCGACGAACTGGAAGAACGCATCGTCTCCAGCACGCTGACCACCGAAGACGCACAGGAAAACGGCCTGCGCCCGCATCTGCTTCAGGAATTTTTGGGGCAGGAAAAAGCGAAGGAAAATCTGTCGGTCTTCATTGAGGCGGCCCGCCTGCGGACAGAGCCGCTGGATCATGTGCTGCTCTACGGCCCGCCGGGACTTGGCAAAACCACGCTGGCGGGAATCATCGCCAATGAGATGGGTGTTCATATCCGCGTCACCTCCGGCCCCGCCATTGAAAAGGCGGGCGACCTGGCGGCGCTGCTGACCAACCTGGCCCCCAACGACGTGCTGTTTATTGATGAGATTCACCGCCTCAACCGCAGTGTGGAGGAGGTGCTTTATCCTGCCATGGAAGATTACGCCCTGGATATTATCATTGGAAAGGGGCCGGCGGCACGGTCCATCCGGCTGGATCTGCCGCGGTTTACCCTGATCGGCGCGACGACGCGGGCGGGGCAGCTGAGCTCTCCGCTGCGCGACCGGTTCGGCGTCCAGCTCCGTATGGAGATGTACACCGCCGAAGAGCTGTGCGGCATCGTCTGCCGTTCCGCCGGGATTCTGGGCATCCCCATCGAAGCGACGGGCGCGCAGGAGATTGCCCGGCGCTCCCGCGGGACGCCGCGAATCGCCAACCGCATCCTGCGGCGTGTCCGCGATTTTGCCCAGGTACGCGGGACCGGGACGGTAGACAGACAGACCGCAGATATGGCCCTGGCCGCGCTGGAGATCGACGGGCTGGGCCTTGACCGTACGGATCGACGCATGCTGGAAAGTATCATCCGCAACTTCGGCGGCGGTCCTGTGGGGCTGGAGACGCTGGCCGCCACCATCGGGGAGGAGAGCGTGACGCTGGAAGATGTCTATGAGCCGTATCTTCTGCAGATTGGCTTCCTCAATCGAACGCCGCGGGGCCGCTGCGCCACGCAGCATGCCTACGAGCATTTGCACATCCCCTTTTCGGGACAGATGGCATTGTAATCAGCGAGGGGCGGCGTGAACCGTATCCCCCGTATCGGCCGGCTGCATTCCATGCCGTCATAGTTTTACGCGGGAACAGGTTTTGTTACCGAATCTTTTTGCATAAACTGTATTTTAAGGAGCGTTTGTGATGCCCAAATATTTCGGAACCGACGGTATCCGCGGCAGAGCCAATGAGGAGCTGACATCCGAGCTTGCCTATCGTACCGGTCTGGCGCTGGCCTGCGTGCTGCACGCGGGCGAAACGAATAAACCCCGCGTCCTCATTGGGCGCGACACCCGCCTGTCCGGCGGCATGTTGGAGGGCGCGCTGACCGCCGGACTGTGTGCCGCCGGCGCCGACGTGGTTCATCTGGGTGTGCTGCCGACGCCGGCAGTAGCCTATCTGACCGTCTGCGATGCGGAGGCCGATGCCGGGATCGTCCTGTCGGCCAGCCATAATCCTTTTGCGGATAACGGAATCAAGATCTTCGGCGGCGATGGCTATAAGCTTACCGATGGGCAGGAGGCGGAGATCGAGCACCTGATTGATAACCCGCCGGCTCTTTCCGTGACCGGCGATGCGCTGGGCGCGCTTTTGCCCTATGCCGGCGGCGATCCGGCCGCCCTGTATGTGCGTCATATTGCCGATTGCGCCCTTTGCCGGCTCGACGGCTTGCGCGTACTGGCGGACTGCGCCAACGGTGCTGCGTCCCACACGGCGGAAGTCATTTTGCGCTCTCTGGGCGCGGACGTACAGCTGATGTATGCCGCCCCCGACGGGGTCAACATCAATACGGGCTGCGGCAGCACCCATATCGGCGCGTTGCAGAAAGCAGTCAAGAACGGCAATTTTCATGCGGGCGTTGCCTTTGACGGAGATGCCGACCGCTGTCTGGTGGTGGACGAGAGGGGAGAGGTCATCGACGGAGACCGGATTCTCGGCGTATTGGCCGCGGATATGCAGCGGCGCGGAACGCTTAGGGGCGGTGTCGTCGGTACGATTCTGACCAATCTGGGACTGAAGGTCTATCTGGAGAGCATCGGCCTTGACCTGACGGCCACCGATGTAGGGGACCGCTATGTTCTGGAGGAGATGCGGCACGGCGGACATAACCTGGGCGGTGAACAGTCGGGCCATGTGATTTTGAGCGATTTTGCCACCACCGGCGACGGGGAACTGACCGCCGTCCGGTTTTTGGGCGTATTGAAGCAGAGCGGGGAGAAAGCATCTCAGCTGCATGCAGGCATTGAGCAGTACCCGCAGGTGACTATCAATGTGGAGATGCCTAACGACCGGAAAAAGCTGGTCGCTTCCCTGCCGGAGGTAGAGGCGCTGCGCACCCGTATCGCCGAGGCCTTTGCAGGAAAAGGCCGGGTCGTCATCCGCCCCTCCGGCACTGAGCCGAAAGTGCGCGTCATGGTAGAGGGGAATGACGGGGAAAAGGTAAAAGCTCTTGCCGAAGAGGCAGCAAAGGCCATTGCTGCGCTCCGTTAGGGGGCGCAGCGACGGTGACACAGCCCCGTGAAATTCTGTGTTTCCCGCGGCGGATATACCCGCCGCGCTGATATAGATAGCTGACAGATGAAAGGGGGAAGGTACAGATAAGCGCCGGAACTGCCATGGATTTGGCAGTTGACGAGGATGGAGGTTAGGGGAAACCCTGAAAATCGAACGGTTCGGCGGATGCCTCCCGCTGCGTCGCGCGGCGAAAGAGCGCGCTGACAAAACCCCCGGGTGACCGGGGCGACAAAAGCGCCCTCCCGCGGCACAAACATTATTATATTGAATACAGGAGAGACTTTACTATATGTGTGGAATCGTTGGTTATACCGGCCCGAAGCAGGCCGTTTCCGTGCTGCTTCAGGGGCTTTATAAGCTGGAATACCGCGGATATGACTCCGCGGGTGTCGCCCTTCAGATGGGCGATGCACTGCGCGTTGTCAAAACACGCGGGCGGATCGCCGTGCTGGAGGAAAAGCTGAAGGAGCAAGGCGAGCTGAACGCTACCTGCGGCATCGGACATACACGCTGGGCGACCCATGGAGAGCCGAGCGACCTGAACGCCCATCCGCATCTCAGCCAGAATGGCCGGGTGGCGCTGGTTCACAACGGGATTATTGAAAATTATCTGGAGCTGCGCGAGATGCTGCGCGCGGCGGGTTATGAGATCAAGACGCAGACCGATACAGAGGTGGTTGCTCATATTTTCCAGATGAATTATCAGGGCGATCCGGTCAAGGCTATGCTGGAAACCGCCCGCCGCCTGCGCGGCTCTTACGCGCTGGGCGTAGTGACGGCGGACAGCCCGGATACCTTGGTCTGCACGCGGCGGGATAATCCGCTGATCGTGGGCCTCGGCCGGGGTGAGAACATGATCGCTTCTGATATCCCGGCCATCCTGGCGCTGACCCGCGAATATATCGTGTTGGGCGACGGAGAGGTGGCAAAGCTGACGCCGGAGGGCGTCACGGTCTACAACGCGCTTGGCAATCCGGTGGAAAAGCAGGTCAACACCGTCACCTGGGATGTGTCGGCCGCCGAAAAGGGCGGGTATGAGCATTTCATGATCAAAGAGATCATGGAGCAGCCGAAGGCGGTCCGCGACACCGTCGCACCCCGGATGAAGGATGGCCTTCCCATGCTGGTGGAAGAGGGGCTGACCCCTGAGCTGTTCAAGTTTGTCCACTCTATCCATATCACTGCCTGCGGCTCCGCGCTGCACGCGGGACTGGTAGGGAAAACCGTGATTGAACGCCTGGCCCGTATCCCCGTGGTGGCGCAGGTCGCCTCTGAGTTCCGCTATGGCGATCCGATCATTGGGCCGGACGATCTTTGCATCGTCATCAGCCAAAGCGGGGAAACCGCTGACACACTGGCCGCGCTGCGGGAGGCGAAAAAGCGCGGCGCAGTCACCGTAGCCGTCGTCAACGTGCTGGCCTCCAGCGCGGCACGGGAAGCTGATCATGTGCTGTATACCTGGGCCGGGCCGGAAATTGCCGTTGCCACGACGAAGGCCTATTCCGCCCAGCTGGCCGCCATGTATCTGATCGCGGTGCTGGCTGCGCAGGGCCGGGGTATGCTGAAAGGCTGGGACGCGCGCTCCCTTTGCACGAATATCAACCGCCTGCCGGAAATGGTAGAGCAGACGCTTCAGTGCCGCGAGCAGATGCAGCATCTGGCATCTCTGTATTATAATCAGACGAGCGCATTTTTTATCGGCCGCGGCATCGATTTTGCCGCTGCGCAGGAGGCGTCCCTGAAGCTCAAGGAAATCTCCTATGTGCACAGTGAGGCCTATGCCAGCGGCGAGCTTAAGCACGGCACGATCTCTCTGATCGAGCCGGGCACGCTGGTGGTCGCGCTGGCTGACGAACCGCGTCTGTTTGAAAAGATCATCTCCAACGTCAAGACGGTGAAGGCACGGGGAGCATCGGTGATTTTGGTCACCAACAATGAGGAATTTAAAGAAGATCCGGAGATATGCGACCATCTGGTACGCATCCCCGCCTGTCCGGCGGAGCTTTCGGCATCGCTGTCGATCCTTCCGATGCAGCTGCTTGCCTATTATGTAGGCGTATACCGCGGCTGTGACATTGACAAGCCGCGGAACCTTGCAAAATCGGTCACGGTGGAGTAAAAACGCATAGAATGGCACGGCGCGGTCATGGCTCTGCCATAACCGCGCCGTGTTGCTTTGCCAGTTTTGCGACAGGGGAAATATTGCTGGGGATAAAGGTGAATCACACAGGGAATTCCGCGTCAATGTGAATTTAATCACAAAATCCCCGAAAAATTTTCATTTTATGTGGCTTTCGTCTTGATTTATTTTGGAATAAATGGTATTATAACACCACTTAGCCATAAAATTTCAGGAGGCCGCAGCCATGGACGATATTGATGTCAAAATTCTAAAGTGCCTTCGTGCCAATGCGCGTGAAAATGCCAGCGTAATCAGCGAAAAGGTCAATATGTCGGTTTCAGCCGTGATTGAGCGTATCCGCAAGCTGGAAAATTCAGGACTGATCAGCCGACACACGACGATCATTAACGGTGCCAAGGCCGGAAAAGACGTGACGGCGTTTATTTTTGTAAGTCTGGAGCATCCAAAGCATATTGAAAAGTTCACAGCTGTAGTCCTGTCAAACAGAGAAATTCTGGAGTGCCATTACATTACCGGCGATTCGGATTTTCTGCTGAAGGTCTGTACCGACAACACGCCCTCTCTGGAGCGGCTCCTGAATACGATCAAAGGGGCTGTCGGCGTGCAGAGTACCCGCACGATCGTCATCCTTTCTACCATTAAGGAAGAACATTCAGTCGACCCGGAAGAGCTAATTAAGTCGTAACAGACGGATTTGCCGTGAGAACGGGCGAAAAACGGGCAATATGCCCATAGTTCCCCCTGTTTTCTATTGACAGTATGTAAATATTGTTATATAATATCTGTATTACCGGATGTTGGTTGTGCAAACAGCCGAAAAACGGAGAAAAATGGTGAACGAATATCCGGCATCTGCCCATGAGGAAGATTTTGCCCGGGAATATTCCCGGTTGGTGTCTCGTCTGGTGCGGCCGCTGTTTCTTCGGGGCGGCGATCAGGACGATCTTTATCAGGAAGGGATGATCGGCCTGCTGAAGGCCATCCGTTCCTATAATCCCGAGCGCAATGATTCTTTTGAAGCATACGCGACTTTCTGCATTCGAAATCGACTTTACGACGCGGTGCGTTCTGATGTCTCCGGCTATCAGCGAGAGGAAGGAACACGCATCCGACTTCAGTTCTTTTCCGCACTTCCCGGTCAAGAAGCTCACTTCGATCCCGAGACACAATGTCTGGCAAACGAATCCGCAAAAGAGATCCAAGCTGCACTTTACGGCCTGCTGTCTCCTTTTGAGGCGTCTGTCCTGGATCCGTATCTGGAAGGCTACACGGTAAATGAAATAGCGGCGCGGATGTCCCGCCCGCCCAAATCCGTAGATAACGCCGTCCGGCGCATCCGGCAAAAGCTTGCGCATTATCTCAACAGTGGCGACAGCAGGTAAGACCTGTTCGCATATTTTAATCACCGCATCGCGGAAAAGAGAGGTAAAAACCATGTACGAAGACAAGACCTTAGTGTGCAAAGAGTGCGGCAAGGAGTTCGTGTTCACCGCCGGTGAGCAGGAGTTCTATGCGGAGCGCGGCTTCCAGAACGAGCCCCAGCGCTGCAAAACATGCCGTGACAGCCGCAAGCAGGCTGCCCGTGGCCCGCGCGAGTACTTCACCGCTGTCTGCGCCGCCTGCGGCAAGGAAGCGAAAGTTCCCTTTGAGCCCAAGACCGATCGTCCGGTCTATTGCAGCGAGTGCTTCGCCAAGATGCGCGAGCAGCAGTAATTTTGCTCACAAAAAACCGCTCCGCCTTTTGGCGGGGCGGTTTTTTTGTTGAGGATATGTCCGGCGTGAAAAGAGCGGTGGGGGAGAACCATTATGTAATGGAAGCTGCATAAACAGCTTTTATGGAGCTTGACAATGTCCTGTTAAATTCCTCATCCGTTTGCTGAACTGTCAGGCCTTGCGATAGAGCCCGTGAAAAGCTGGCGATCACGCCCTGATTGCATGATAACTTTTTACAGGCTTCCGTTTGCGTATATCCGCCCGACAAAGCCACAACCCGTACGATATGAGGGTCAATTACAAAATCAAAAAAGAAATTGTCTTTTGTCGGGATCGATAACTTAAGTATGATCTTGGCCTCTTGTCTAAGGCTTGACAATTGATCTGAAATTTCATGCTTTAATATTTTTTCAGATTCCTCTTTATCCGGGCTGTGAATATCCACCTCGGGTTCGATAATAGGAATAAGTCCGGCCGCAATGATTCGTTTGCCAATTTCAAATTGCTGTGCAACGGCCTTGCGTATTCCTTCATAGTTGGCTTCTTTAATGACAGAGCGCATTTTGGTTCCGAAAATGTGCCTTTCAACAGCCCGCTTTATAGAATTGTCCAAATCCGGGATTGGTTTCATAAGCTGAACGCCATTTTCAACAGCGGCAAGCCCTTTATCAATCTTTAAAAAAGAAACAATATCCTTCTTCTCCCATAGATAATCCGCAGTAAATAAATTTTGAATGGTGCGATCCATTGTGTTTTCAAATAAAATGGCGCCCAAAATATGTTCGGAAGTAAATGCAGGGCTTGTTATGATCCGCTTCCTCATGCCATGTACCAAATCAAACATTTCTTCTTCATTGGAATAGCGGTCTTCCTGAATCCCGTACTGAAGAAGTGCTTTTGGCGTACTTCCGCCGCTCTGATCTAAGGCAGCGATAAAACCTTTTCCTGTACGGATGCGGTCCAGTTGCTCCTTATTCATAAAATTATCTCCTTTGTACAAACATCTTTTTTTATTATAGCACGCTTGCACACTAAATTTCATCTCCTCTATGAGCAAATATATTCACCCCAAGCTATGTCCGGCCTCCTGTACCTCGACTAGCCGGAAGATGGAAAAGCCCGGCCGGGTAAAACGAGAAGGATGCATCCGACGATGGACGCAAATAGGGTTGAAAATTGTCGAAGGACATTGTATAATCATTTAGTAAATCGAGCAGACTAAAGCGAATGGAGGTCAAAACGCATGACTGTCACAAAAGAGACGCTGATTGGCGATATCCTGGATCAAGACGTCGGAACCGCCGAATTTTTCTTTGATATCGGGATGCACTGCCTGGGTTGCCCGTCGTCCCGCGGCGAGAGCATTGCCGAGGCCTGTGCCGTTCACGGCACGGACGCAGATGCTCTGGTAGAGCGTATCAACGCTTACCTGGCGTCCAAGTAAATCCGTCAAGAAGGGGCCGCTGCAAAACAGCTGCTCTGTCATCCTGAGGACGCATGTCGGCCGACGGAACCCAACGCGCCGCCGGCGTTTCCGGCGGTGCCGGGTGTCGCGGTTTGCGTCCGGAATGGCAGATCGCTTTGCGGCGGCTTTTTTACATATTTGAGGTGAACGTATGCTGTTGACTCCCCGCCTGGCACTTGCTGCCAAGCTTTGCTCCGGTACAAAAAGAGTTATTGACGTGGGCTGCGATCATGCCTATCTTTCCATTGCGCTGGCAAAGGAAGGTGTGCAGGTCGAGGCCTCCGATCTGCGGCCGGGACCTCTGGAGCATGCCCGTGCGCATATCTGCGCTGCCGGGTTGGAGGATAAAATATCGCTGACCCTATGTGACGGACTGTCTGCCTTTTCCCCTGCGGACGGTGACACGGTGGTCATCTGCGGCATGGGCGGCGAGACGATTGCCGATATTCTGGCGGATGCACCCTGGACGGCGGGTGGCGATCACACGTTGGTTCTTCAGCCGCAGACCCGGGCTGACACGCTGCGCCGATTTCTTGCCGGGCATGGCTATACCGTGGAAGAAGAGTGTCTGGCGCGCGAGGGCGGGCATCTGTATTGCGTCTTGCGCGCCCGGGGCGGGAAACCGCCGATGGGGGCGGAAAACGACTATATCTGTACGGAAAAAATATATTCCGATCCTCAATTTCCGGAATATCTGGCCCTTCGGCGGGCGCGCCTGCGGCAAGTTGCCGCGGGAAAGCGCCGCGCTGGCCACGATACTGCGGAAGAAGAGCGGATATTAAAGCGATTGGAGGCGCTGGCCGATGGCGCTCGATAACCTGCTGATCGGCGGACTGTGCGCCGAGCTGGATGAAAAACTGAAAAATGCCCGCGTGGATAAAATCTATATGCCTCGCCGCGACCGGGTTGTGCTCCATCTGCGGGCGGACCTGGGCGTACTGAAGCTGCTGCTCAGCGCGGGCGGCGACGCCCGCGTCCATATAACGGAAGAGAAATTCGAGTATCCCGATGTGCCGCCGATGTTCTGCATGCTGCTGCGAAAGCATATGTCCGGCGCACGGATCACCGGGGTTGCACGGCCGGAAGGAGAACGCATTCTCGAGCTGTGCTTTACTGCGGTGGACGAGCTGGGCGATGTGCGTACACGGAAGCTGCGGTGTGAGCTGACCGGCCGGCTGACCAACCTGATCCTTACGGAGGAAGACGGGGTAATTTTGGCCTGTCTGAAAAACGTCGGGCAGGAGGCGTCGCCCCGACCCGTACTTCCCGGCTTGCGCTACCGCCTGCCGCCTCGGCCTGAACGCCCACTGGCAGAATCGCTGCCGGAGACGGAACTGGCCGCGCTGTGCGCCCGCTGTAAGGAGCCGCAGGAGCTTTGCGGGATGGTAACCGGCGTATCGCCGCTGCTCGCAAGAGAGGCTTTTTTCCGTGCCGGGGGAAACCCGGAAGTAGCCGCCAGAGAGCTGCGGGCGATCTTCTCTGCGCCGCCGCGGCCCTATCTGCTGACAGTGGAAGATGCGATGCGGGAGGTATCGGCCTTCCCAGTGCGGCAGTATGGGGGAGAGAATACCCTCTGGCCCGATTTTTCGTTCCTGCTGGATGCATTTTACAGCGCCCATGCCAGAGAAGAGACTGTACGCAGTGCGTCCGCCGAGATGACCCGCACCATGCAGAATGTTCGCGACCGCCTGCGCCGAAAGCTGGCGTCCCAGCGGCAGGAGCTGGCCGAAGCACAATGCCGGGAAGAATTGAAGCGCAGGGCCGACCTGATTACCGCAAATCTTTTTGCCATCCGTCCGGGTGACCGGACGGTGACGGTTACCGATTATTTTGACGAAGCGCTGCCGCAGGTGTGCATCGAGCTGGACCCGCAGAAGACGCCCCAGCAGAATGCCCAGCGCCTGTATGCCCGCTATGCGCGGATGAAAAATGCCGAAAGTGCTTTGACACATCAGATCGAGCTGGGTGAACAGGAGCTTACCTATGCTGAAAGCGTACTGTTTATGCTTTCGGGAGCGGAAGATTTGTCCCAGCTATCCCTGATTCGGCAGGAGCTGCTGGAAAACGGATATCTGAAAGCTCGGGAGAAGGGCCGAAAAAAGGTCAAGGAGCCGCCGTTTGCGCCGCGGACCTTTACGGTGGACGGGGGGATGACCCTGCTCTGCGGCCGAAACAATGGAGAGAATGACCGGCTGACCCATCGGTACGCGAACAAACTGGATCTCTGGTTCCATGCACGGAATGTGCCTGGCTGTCACGCTGTGCTCCAGACGGAGGGGAACGATCCGTCGGAAAAGGCGATGGAACAGGCCGCGGCGGCCGCCGCCTATTACAGTACGGTAAAAAACCAGCCGCATGCGGCGGTAGACTATACGCGTATAAAATATTTCAAAAATCCGCAGGGCGCCCGGCCGGGGATGGTTAATTATTTTGAGTACAAGACCGTGCTGGTTGCCCCGGCCCTGCCGGGAGATTCCCTGTGATCGAGATTGTGCCCTTTCAGGTGGGGTATTTTGAAGCCTGGCGGCAGATGTCCCTTGAGTGGCTGAAGGAATACGATCTGCTGGAGCCGGAGGATTTTCATCTGCTGGATCATCCGTATGAGACGGCGATAGACGCTGGCGGCGCAATCTATATTGCGCTGTCGGACGGAAGACCCGCCGGCACCGTTTCCCTGCTGCCGGCGGGCGACAAAATCTGGGAGATCGCCAAGCTGACGGTACGCGCGGAGTATCGCAGGCACGGTATCGCCGACCGGCTGATGGCGGCGGCAATCTCCGGTATCCGGGAGCGCGGGGGAGAACGGGCGCTGCTGTTTACCAACTCCCGGCTGATGCCAGCCATCGCGCTGTACCGGAAATGGGGCTTTTCCGAGGTGCCGTATCGGGACAGTGCCTATTGTGAGTCTGACCGGCGGTTTGAAAAAGCGCTGTCAGAAGCCGGGAATGAAATTGGCACGGTGTGAATGCCCTTTACATCAGACGAAAACGGAGGCAACCATAGATGGAAGAGATTTTTGAGCGGCGCAGTGTGCGTACATTTCTGGACCAGCCGGTGGAGCCTGAAAAGGTGGAGCTGCTGCTTCGTGCGGCTATGGCCGCGCCCTCGGCCGGGAACCAGAGGGAGTGGCGGCTGATCGCTGTGACGGAACGCCGTTTGCTCGAAGAGCTGTCGCGGGTATCTCCCTATGCCGGCTGCGCGGCCAACGCGCCGTTGGCAGTCGTCGTTTTGGGCGACCTGTCCGGAATGGATTATCCCGACTTCTGGGAACAGGATCTAGCTGCCTGTACACAGAATCTGCTTCTGGAGGCGGTTCATCTGGGCCTTGGCGCGGTCTGGCTGGGGATTGCGCCGCTTCAGGAGCGGATGGAAAAGGTGTCGGGGCTATTCGGTCTTCCGGAGACGGTCAGGCCCTTTGCTGTCGTTGCCGCAGGCTATCCGGCAAAGCCGCCTGTCCCAAAAGATCGCTGGGAACCGCAAAAGGCGTTTTACAATGGATATCACGTACGGTGACCCTGCATGACCGACGACAGAATTTTGGATTACTGTTTGTCAAAACCAGGTGCATATGTATGCTTTCCTTTTGGCGATATGCCGGTGTGCGTCAAGGTGAAAAATCGTCTGTTTGCACAGGTTTATGAGGACAAGGCAACATTCAGCTGTACTGTGGAGGCGGGCATGTTTTGGCGTGATCTATATCCCGGTACGGTGACGCGGGGCTATCACTGCCCGCCGGTGCAGCAGCCATATTTCAATACGGTGATGTTTTCGGCCGCGGTGCCCGACGAAGAACTCTATGCGATGGCCGATCATTCCTACGAGACCGTGGTGCACAGACTGTCTAAAAAGCTGCGGGAAGAATTAGAGAGAGAGAAAGCCACGAAATAGAAACTGCAGGATTGAATGAAAAAGCCACGCCGCATAAATGCGGCGTGGCTTGCCTTTTCGGATATTATTTTCCGAAGATGCCGAAGAGCCCGGAGGGCTTAGTGCCTTCCTGATAGTTCAGCATCTGATAGAGCATTTGCACGGCATCCTCGCGGGTGACGGCAGCGCCGCAGCGAACGGTATTGTCTGAGAATACGGGCAGCACCTGTACGGCGGTAGTGTTCACCATATATTGAGCTGCCCAGGCAGGTACATTTTGCGTGTCGGCAAAGGCCATTTCGCGGCCGTCGTCCGGCAGATCGAGGGCCCGGTTCATGATGGCGGCGGCTTCCGCCCGGGTGATGGAATCCTTGGCACGGAAGATCCGGTTGCCGCTGCCGTCCTGCTCACCACAGACCACACCGCTGGTAATGGCAGCCGCTACATAGGGCTGTGCCCAGGTGGGGATCGCGGCGTCGTCGGAGAGGCCGGTACCGACCGAGGCGGTGGGCAGCGCCAGCTCTGTCACGGCTGCTACAAGCGCCACGAATTCCGCACGGGTGACGGTCTTTTCAGGATAAAGAAAGTTTTCGCCGCCGATGGTTTCGCCGCAGAGAACTCCGGCATCACGAAGCGACAAGGCGGCATAGTGGGCGGGGCTGTTTTCCATGTCGGTATAGACGAAGGTTTCTTTGTCGGGGCGCTTCTGTACATCCACAGTGACAGTGGCGGGGGCAGAGACGTTGCCGTATGCGTCGATTGCGGTGTACTGGAAGCTGTCCTCTCCGGTCTTTCCGGCAGTGGGCGTATAGGCAAAGCAGTTGCCGCTGGTTTCCGCTGTGCCGCGCCGGGGCTGGGCGGTGATTTCAAAGGTGCATGCGTCGCCGTCCGCATCGGTAGCGCTGAAATCGCCGCAGAGGGTCACGCCGGTATAGGTGGGCAGGGAGAGGTCATGCGCCACGGGGGCGGAGTTTGCGATCTCGCTCAGGTTGAGGGAGACGGTGACCACTTCCGCAGCCGCGCCTGATTTGCTGAACACGGGGATAAATTCAAAGCAGGTGTGGACTTCGGTCTCTCCTTCGGCAGGGACATAGGAAAGCGTGGAGAACTGTTCTGCATCCACCGCTTCCCCGCGCAGGAGCTCCCGTCCGGCCAGACGGAGTTTGCCGGTTTCCGGCAGATTGGAGATCACGATAGCGGAGAGCTTTTCCTTTCCGGAGACGCGGGAGCTGAAATCCTCAGCGGTAAAGGAGATCGTGGTGCCTGTGACATCGGACTTTCCGAAGGCGGAGACGGCGCTGAGTTCGTCGCTCTTGCCAAACAGGGCCCGAACCGGCGTAAAAGCGGATAACAGCATCAGGATGCTGAGGGCGACCGCGGTGCCGGCGATGGAATGTTTTACATAACGCTTCAAAGGGGACTCCTCCTTGTTTTACAGAAATTGATTTGTGTTGTTCGTACATATTTTTCAACGCATCGCGTTTATTATTCTGTGCGGAAACAGTTGCTATTTTTTGCTGTTTGTGTCAAAATATTTACATTCAAAATATACATGAGGAGGACATCCCGTGGAAAAACAAAACCGCGTGTTGGTCATCGACTTCGGCGGCCAGTATAACCTGTTGATTGCCCGCCGTGTCCGTGAATGCGGCGTTTATTGTGAAATCATGCCGTACAGCGCTTCTTTGGAGCGTATTCGCGCCTTTGCGCCGGGCGGCATCATCCTGACCGGTGGGCCGGCGACGGTTTTTGCGCCGGGTGCGCCGATCCCCGACAAGGGAATTTTTGAATTAGGCGTGCCGGTTCTGGGCATCTGCTACGGTCAGCAGCTGATGACCTATCTGCTGGGGGGCAGCTGCCGCGGGGCAGAGACCCGGGAATATGGAAAGGTGGAGCTTACGCACGACGGTGAAAGCCCATTATTTTCCGGTGTGGAGGAATCCAGCGTCTGTTGGATGAGCCATGGGGTGGAGGTAGAGGCGCTTTCCCCCGGCTTCCGGGCTACGGCACGGACGCCCGGCTGTCCCTTTGCCGCAATTGAAGACTCACAGCACAAGCTTTATGGTGTGCAATTTCATCCCGAAGTTCTGCATACCGTTTATGGAAAAAAGATCCTTCAGAACTTCCTTTTCTGGGTCTGCGGCCTGCAGGCTGACTGGCATATGGCCGCCTACGTGCCCCAGGCGGTGGAGGAACTGAAGGCAAAGATCGGCACCGGCCGTGTTCTGTTGGCGCTCTCCGGCGGCGTGGACAGCTCGGTGGCGGCCGCGCTGCTGCACCGGGCAGTAGGTGACCGCCTGACTTGTATTTTCGTGGATCACGGCCTGCTGCGCAAGAATGAGGGCGACCAGGTCGAAAGCGCCATGCACCGTCTGGAAGGACTCAATTTCATTCGTGTCGATGCGCAGGAACGCTTCCATAATAAGCTGGCTGGGGTAACCGACCCGGAGCGGAAGCGGAAGATCATCGGCGAAGAGTTTATCCGTGTTTTCGAGGCGGAGTCAAAGAAACTCGGCAAAGTGGATTTTCTGGCGCAGGGGACCATCTATCCCGATGTGGTGGAAAGCGGCGTCGGAGAAGCAGCCGTCATTAAAAGCCATCATAATGTGGGTGGCCTGCCGGAACACGTGGATTTCCGCGAGATCGTCGAACCGCTGCGCCGGCTGTTCAAGGACGAGGTGCGCACCCTGGGCACCGAGCTTGGCCTGCCGGAGGAGCTGGTGCGCCGCCAGCCATTTCCGGGACCGGGCCTGGCCATCCGCGTAATCGGTGAGGTGACAAAGGAAAAGCTGGATATTCTCCGTGAGGCCGACTGGATCTTCCGGGAGGAAGTCGCCGCAGCGGAGCTGGAAAAACTGCCTGACCAGTATTTTGCAGTGCTGACCAACCTACGAAGCGTAGGCGTCATGGGGGATGAACGCACCTATGATTATACTCTCGCGCTGCGCGCAGTGGAGACGCAGGACTTCATGACGGCGAACTTCGTGCGACTGCCCTATGAGCTGCTGGACAAAGTGAGCCGCCGGATCGTCAACGAGGTCAAGCATATTAATCGTATTGTATATGATGTAACCGGAAAGCCGCCCGCAACCGTCGAGTGGGAATAATATTTTTTGTATTTCTGAGTCCTGAAGAGCCTTGATTTATCAAGGTTTTTCGGGACTCTTCGTTTATTGCGGCTACAAATTGGCTACATCGAGCTGCTTTTTTGTAGCCATCAGCCCTCCGGCATGATGCCATCAAGCTTTCTGGCTACTTCGACTTGCTTATTTGGGTACAAGTGGCTGTATGTGTCCATCGTGGTCTGTACCTTTTCATGACCGAGCCGCTCCGCTATGAGTAGCGGCGAAAATCCCATTTCCACCAATAGACTGGCGTGGCTGTGACGAATATCGTGCACCCTGATCCTTTTTACCCCGGAAACTTTACACCCATGCTCCATTTCGTGATACAGGAAACTCTTAGTATAGGGAAAGAGTCGGTCGTCCTTTTGCAGCTCGTAGCAATGGGACATATACTCCTTCAGGCAGCTGCACAGCCCGTCGGGAATGGGAAGTGCGCGGTTGCTCTTGGGCGTTTTCGGGGAGGTTATTACATCCTCTCCGTTCAGCCGCTGGTAGCTTTTGTTGATCGTTAGTGTTTTCTTCTCGTAGTCGATATCTGCCGGAGTAAGAGCCAACAGTTCGCCTTCACGGATACCTGTGTAATACATGGTCATGAAGATTGTGTAGCTGGCAGGTCTGTCTTTGATACTCTCAATAAAAGTGTTGAACTCGTCCTTCGTCCAGAAAAGCATCTCATCAGCCTTTTTCTTTCCCATGCCCCCTGCCTTATGGCAGGGATTTTCTTTTAGACCATAATACTTCACCGCGTAGTTGAAGATTGCCGTAATTTGATTGTTGATGGTCTTGAGATAGGTTTGAGAATAAGCATGTCCACTTTCATCCCGATAGCCGGTCAAACTGTTCTGCCATTTGCGAATATCTGTGGGCTTGATCTCCTGCAGAGGAATCTTTCCGAAGAAGGGTGTTACCTTTAGATCAATCATCCATCTTTTATTGACAACCGTCGAAGGCTTCAATCTCTGTTCCATATCCTTCATATAAAGTTCAATGAAATCCTTAAATGTCATCCCAAGACTGCCGGTTGACTGACTGATGAAATCTCGTTCCCACTGTGTGGCTTCCTTCTTTGTTTGGAAGCCCCTTTTCTTTTTATGAATGGTTTTGCCTGTCCAATCCGTTACACGGACCTGAGACATCCAGCGACCAGTATCGCCGTCTTTTGTTACTGACATAGTACCTCCTTCCATCCAGAATCAGGCTTTTATGGGTTAATCACTTTCAGTGCTATCATAAGATTTCGCCAGAAACTCGTTTCGCCTGGCGATTCTTGTCTCCTTGTCCAGTTCCTTCGGCTCCTGACATGTGACAGAAGTAGCTGCATAGTATGCGAGAGTCTGTTCCTTCCACTTCTTATAGGCTTCCTGTGAAGAGGCAAACGAACGGATATCCTCGCGCTGCTCCTCCCACTGTTCCAGGAAGAGACACAGGTCAGTATTAAAGTCTGCGTCTACATTCTTTCCATCGAAGGCAATCGAACACTCCCATTGCTTGCTGCGGGGTGGTTTTTCAACATTGATTTTAAAGTCGATACCTGCGACAGTTTCCAGTTTAAAGAGGAAATCCATAACGTCTGCCAGACTTCGGATATTTGTGTTACTGGATTCATAGCCAAGAATATAGGTAGAGGTCGAATCCAATATATCCGCCATCTGGTTGACAACGGCAACAGAGACCTCAATTTCTCCTGTCTCGTATTTCTGCACAGTACGGAGAGATTTTCCAAGAAGCTTTGCCAGTTCCGTCTGGTTGAGGCCTTTTCTTTTTCGCAGCAGTTTAATTCGCTGCCCGATTGCGGGATAATCAAAATTGTCCATGTTTGATTCACCTCGTCCATATCATATCACAAGTAAAAGCATATTACAAGTACATATTTTTATTCTGAATAGTATTGACAAGCGCACGTATTATGCATATAATAAATATGTACTTAAAGTACGTATTTTAAGGAAATAGAGAAAGGAAGGCGAATAGGTAATACGTACTGTGAGGCAAATATAAAATCACAGGAGGTTCTATGAAAGCGCAATTTATAACAGCAACGGAAGTAGCGGAGATCATGGGCATAAGTCGTAGCAAGTCCTATCAGCTCGTCCGAGAAATGAACAAAGAGCTGAAAAAACAGGGCTATCTCACCGTAGCCGGCAAATGTCCTGCCCAGTATTTTAAGCAAAAATTCTACGGTTTTCAAATACCCGGAGGCGAGCAAAATGCCGGAGACAAATGAAAAAACGACTGCACCGGTTCCATCTGTTGGCGCAGATGTGATGCAGCCGCTTTCTAATTCAACTGAACAGAGTATAACGGACGATGCTTCGGAAGTCAATGAGACAAAGAAAAGTTTTGATGAAATGCAACGGATGATGCGCCGTTTGAATGATCCCGCATATCTTCACACGGTATCCATGAATGATCTCTACGAGAATGTCTATCAGAGCAGACCGCCCATCATCGACGGTCTGCTCTGTGCTGGAACGTACCTGCTGGCTGGAGCACCCAAAGTAGGCAAGTCATTTCTGGTAGCACAAATTGCTTACCATGTCAGCATGGGGATTAAACTCTGGGATTACGAAATACATAAAGGCACGGTATTATATCTGGCACTGGAAGACGATTAGCTGAAAACGTTGATCCGACCAGAACGCATCTAAACATTGAATATTGCCACACACCTATTAAACAAGCCTACCATGAATTGTTCGATGAGGCGTTGACAGCATATAACGCTAAACAAACTCGCAAAGATCGAAAGATTGATAATTACTACGAAAAAATCTACTCCGGTGATCAGGAAAAGCCGTTTTATGAAGTCATCTTCCAAGTCGGCAACAAGGACGATATGGCTGTCGTCGATGAAAACGGAGAACTTGCAAAAAAGATACTCGACCAGTATATGCAAAACTTTCAGAAACGAAATCCACACCTTCATGTATTTTCTGCTCACCTGCACATGGATGAAGCTACACCGCATTTACACATCGACTTCATTCCGTTTACTACCGGTAGCAAACGTGGCTTGTCAACTCGTGTTTCACTGAAACAGGCGCTGGCCGATCAAGGGATTGTCGGAGGAGGCAGATCGGATACAGAGCGTGCCAGATGGGTACAGTCAGAAAAAGAAGCCCTTGCTGCCGTTATGCTGGAACACGGTATCGAGTGGGAACAAAAGGAAGAGCACAGGGAGCATTTGAGTGTTCTGGAGTATAAACGGGAGCAGCGGGCCCAGGAGGTCGCCGAACTGGAGCAAACGCTCGACAAACTAAAGGATCAAAGGATATCTATTCAGAAAGTTGAGCAGATTGAGGCTAAGCCAATCCCATTGACATCCAAGGTTTCAATTGAAAGAAAAGACTATAATACGTTGGTCTCAGCAGCCCAGCAGTATGTGACGCAGGAAAAGAAAGAAGGTAAGCTGCGAAAGCTCTTAAAGGAAGCAAAGGCAACAATAGACGCTCTCAAAAAAGAACTTACCGCCGTCAAAGCTGAGTTGAAAGCGGTAAAGGCCGAATTATTTGAACTTAAATCCGTGCGCAATAAGCTCAAACAGACACCCGCTGAAAAAGAAAATGTCGAGCTGCGAAGTATGCTCCGATGGCATCAATCGGTCATTGATAAATATAATTTAGGGCACTTATTTCAGAGGGAAAGAGTTCAACAACGGAATACATAACATCGGAGCTGAGCGGCATCGTATGTGATGCCGCTCAACGCTCATTCAAACTTTCTACTCTACTTTTCGTAATTCTGTGTGCAAAAAGTATTGCAAACCAAGCTTACCTGTATTATACTAATTAACGACCACATTTAAATTCTGTATGTGAAAAGTCGGTGAATGTATGACAAAAATGGAGATTGCAAAACGGGTGCTTTCAGCGGCTGGAGGTATAGCGAAGACAGCAGTCTTTCTAAATGCCGGACTGACAAAATCCGATGTTTGTGCACTTACCAATGATGGCTTTCTCAAACGCATCCGTCACGGCTACTATCAGCTTGCCAATAATACCGATATTTCAGAAGAGCAGCTTATTGCATCACTAATCCCCGAAGGAATTGTATGTGTAGAATCTGCTCTCTTTCACTATGGCTACAGCGACTTCTCCCCTCGAATCTGGACGATTGCCGTTCCGCGCACGATCTCCCGGACCAAGCTCAAAACAGACGCTTTTAATTTTAAGCCGTATTTTATTCCAAAAGAACACTATGAGCTTGGAAAGACGGCCGCAAATTTCAATGGTGTTACTCTTGCAATTTATGATAGGGAACGCACGATTTGTGACTGCTTTAAATATAGGACACGGCTTGACAATGAGACCTTCAACAAAGCAATTCATGCCTATGTTGCCGACAATAAAATGAACCTGAGTAATCTTTCAAAATATGCGAAGGAGCTTGGCCTTTTCAAAAAGGTTACTGAATTGATGGAGGTCCTGCTCAATGGTTGATATTGGTGCGTCTATACTCGCAAGGCTAAAAAATAAGGCCGCAGAGAGCGGCAGGAGCTACCAACTGTGTATGCAGCTCTTTTGCCAGGAGGAATTTCTCCGCAGGGTCGAAAAATCAAGGTATGCGGATAACCTGGTATTGAAAGGTGGACTGTTTCTTTATTCGCTGACGAACTTCGATAGCCGTGTTACGGTTGATGTGGATTTTCTCCTCCGCCAGCAGCAAAACACCCCGGAGCGTCTGCGCGAAATGCTGGAAGAAATTATCGCGGTCGACACCGGCAACGGCTTTATCACATTTGAGATTAAGAGCATTGCGCCAATCGCTGTTGCAAAGAAATATTCCGGGATCGGGGCTTCCATCGTGGCAAGAATTAAGAACACACGAACGCCATTCGGCATTGACTTCGGCGTTGGTGATATTATCGTGCCTCATCAGGAGAAACGAAAGATTCCGAGACAGCTTCCCGATTTTGACGCACCAGAGGTCAATACATATTCCGTAGAAACCACTGTAGCTGAGAAGTTGGATGCTGTTTTGAGCCTGATGGAGTTTTCCAGCCGCATGAAAGATTATTACGACCTTTACTATCTGGCAAACAAGTTTGACTTTGACGGTGCAGTTTTGGCCGAGGCTTTGCGAAAGACATTTGATAACCGTAATCGGCGTTATACCGTCGAGCAGTTTGAACAGATCATGGCCTTTGACGCCAATGATGGTATGCAGAAAAAGTGGAAGGCCTTTACGAATAAGATCAGCGCAAGAACTGATGATTTTAAGACGATCCTAAACGTAATCAATTCATTTCTATCAATGCCATATAAAGCCGCCATCTATAGTAAGCAATTTACTAAAACATGGTCATCCACAGCCGGCATATGGCAGTGGCGTTGATCGTCTCAAATCGAAGAAAACGCTAACATCAGGAGTGAGAAAATGGAAATTCTCTTGGATTTAGACTTGAATAATGGTGTTCATAAATGGGAAGGAACAGCATATGAGAAAAACTGGACACTCTTTTGTGGTAATGCCGTTGAATCATTAAGGAATATTGAAAGTGAAAGCGTACATTGCGTTATAACATCTCCGCCATATTATAGCTTGCGTGATTACGGTGTAGATGGTCAGATTGGACTTGAAAACACTGTTGATGCATATGTTACTTCTTTGTGTGAGGTAATGGATGAATTGTATCGTGTACTTCGCAAAGACGGAATACTATTTCTTAACTTGGGTGATACCTATTATTCTGGCAAGGGCGCTTCTCATGGAACAGATGCAAAAAGTCACAAGAGAAGATTTGGACTACGGCCTGTAGACAGAAGTGGCGGACTTGGAGCCAATATTGAGCGAAAATCCATAATAGGCGTTCCGTGGCGAGTCGCGATTGAGATGACATCAAGGAAATGGGTCTTGCGGTCTCCGATAATTTGGCATCGGGATAAAGCGTTGCCTGAATCGGTTCGTGACCGCCCGCATAGAAGCTATGAGTATATTTTCATGTTTGCAAAAGACAGAAAGTACTTTTTTAATCGCCAGCCTTTGCTCGACAAGCAAATAGATGAAGATGTGTGGACAATTACACCAAGACCTTCGGGCTCAGAAATTGAGACCGCGCCTTATCCTGATGAATTGGTTTCACGTTGTTTGGCTATTGGTTGTCCAGAAGACGGTGTAGTCCTTGATCCATTTGCAGGTAGCGGAACCACGATGAAGGTTGCTTTAAGCACCGGTCGATCAGCAATCGGAATTGATATCAGTTATGCATTTTGTGAATATATTTTGGAGCATTTGGAGGAAGAACAATGATTTATATTTCCTCAGAATACATTATAAGTGCAATTAGCCAGTTGGCACATGTTCACACCTTCCTTGGCATTACTTTTTTAACATGCAAGAAAGAACAGCTCCCCGTTGGAACGCCCATTAGTTTTCAAATGGATAGCAACACAAAAGCGTTTATGAATTCCATCCATAAAATATGCCCAACGTCCGACTACTTTTTTCAACCGTATCAGACTGTGCGCAGTAAACAATGGTTAGTTGCAAAATATCCGTCTGCAGGATTGCAAGCAATAAATACCCAAACCTTTAGCTCAGCGTTTATCCACAACAGAAACAGTAAAGAGTGGTGTTGGGCCGAGGATTATATTAAACAAATAGAAAAGATTGCCATTCCAACCCCGAAACGCAAAATACCGATTTCGGCGATGGCAATTTGGGCTCTGAAAGACTTAAAATGGAAAGATACTGCAACGATTGATGACGTTGTTACAAAATTTGTGGCGGACTATCATATTACAAGCGATGAACTTAATTCGCTATTTTCTGATACTGCCACATTTCCAAATGTTCCAGCATTTCAAAAAGAACTATATTCGTGGAATCAACTTTCAAACAGTCTCTCTGAGCCTCCAGATGCCCAGCCAGATCAAGAAGGTACGCTCTCAAAACTTGAACTGGTTAATGTTGGCCCTTGTGATCATGTTGAAATGGCGCTATCATCTCGTTTGAATATTATTACCGGTGATAACGGCTTAGGAAAAACGTTCTTAATGGACTGTGCATGGTGGGCTTTAACCAATACGTGGACTGGAAATCATGCCCGGCCAAAATATGCGGAGGGTAGTAAAAAGGCTTCTATCAGCTATTCAATCGCAGGAAAATCAAAAATGTCACAGGACAAAAAAGTCTTGTATGACAACAAAAATTTCACTTGGAAAAGAGCAAACGATACTGCAACGATTCCTGGCTTAATTATTTATGCGCTTGTCGATGGGTCATACGCTGTGTGGGATCCATCGAAAAGTAATCCTCACGGTGTTGGCGATTCAAACGTTTTTTCTAAACAGCAGGTATGGGATGGAGAAGGAAATAGCATTGAGGGATTGATTCGAGATTGGGTAAAATGGCAAAATAGTCCTGAAAAATACCCTTTTGAGGTTTTTAAGCAAGTGCTTAGTGAAATGTCTCCGCCTGACATGGGAAAACTACTTCCCGGTGAACCAACACGCATTCCTAACGATAGCCGAGAGATTCCGACCATCAAATATCCATATGGCGTTGTTCCTGTTACAAATTCTTCTGCAGGCGTAGGACGAATTATCACACTTGCATATTTGATCGTGTGGGCATGGAGCGAGCATAAAGAAAACTGCAAGTTGCGTGGAATATTACCAGACTCTCGAATTGTGGTTATGGTAGATGAATTAGAGGCTCATTTGCATCCAAAATGGCAACGAACCATCCTGCCTGCTCTAATTGAAGTTCAGAAGTATTTAGCTAAGGAGTTGGAAGTGCAGTTTATTATTGCAACACATTCTCCTTTGATTATGGCGTCTGCTGAGACCGTTTTTGACAATGAAACCGACAAATTATTTCAAATTAAACTGGAGCCTGAGACAGAGGATGCAATTTTATCTGAGGAAAGTTTCATCAAATATGGTCAGGTCAACTCATGGCTAACTTCTCCAATTTTTAATTTGGGGCAAGCAAGATCAACTGTAGCAGAAGAAGCAATACGTAGAGCTAAAGAACTTCAGCTTGATGATAATCCATCAGATGATGATGTTAGGGCCGCTCATGAAAAATTGCTTCAGAGCTTGTCACAAAATGATCCATTTTGGCCACGCTGGATCTACTTTGCGGAACAACACGGGGTGGCTCTATGATACATGTAGATTTAAAACCAGAGCCTACGGATTTTGACACTAGAGTTCGGCAACCAGGTAATGCTTTTTTAGAGAGTTGCCCAAATCCCAAAAACAAGGATTGGAGTAAACACAATTATTGGAATCGCTGTAGTGCATCACTTTATCAGGCTTACGGTGGAATTTGCGCTTATTGTGGACAATGGTTTTCAAAAACGACTGCTGCCGTATCTGTTGACCATTTTTATCCAAAGAGTACACATCAGGAATTGGCTTATGAGTGGGCGAACTACAGATTAACAACGCAGACAATAAATAATTATAAGGGCGATAAGGTCAATATTCTTGATCCGTTCGAAATTCAGAATGGTGATATAATTATTGACTTTCCATCGTGCTTGGTAAAGCCACGCCAAAACATGGCTCCCGGCGAAAGAAACAAGGCAAAAAACACCATACAAATTCTGCATCTCAATGAGGAAGATCAAGCAAATCAGAGATGTGAAATAATCATGATGTACATAAATGGCGATGTTAGCAAGCAGTTTTTGGAGACAAAGTATCCGTTCATTGCAGCGGAGCTACACAGGCAGAATTTGTACGAGAAGATTAAAGACATAATCAAACTCCCCGCATAGAGAGTATGTGGGCATTGGTGCATGATGTATGGGAACAAACTTTATGTTAATTTAATGCAACTAAACTCCCAATAGTAGTAACCACGGGCTGTGAGGTGAAGCAACCCGTGGCTACAAGATGGCTACAAAAAAGCTGAAGACGCTTTGAATGGTCTGAAATACGTGGATTACGTGGACAAAAAGCGTACTGAAAGTGCATTTTATTACCCTGAATCAAAGCCTGAGACTAGAGTGGGAATAAGAGCAAAAGTCCGCAAACCATTGAACCACAATGGTTTGCGGACTTTTTATAAGCGTTTGACCACGCTTTGACCACATTCTCAGATATTATGATTACCCCTTAAATACACGTAAATATCCGGGCGAAATTTTGAATAAGGGGTAATTTTCTTAATATTTTGAAAATGCAGCCTTTTATGCCGCGCGTCCGGCAAGTGGGGCTATCCATCCGGACAGAGAACTCTGTGATCTCTTTATTGGTTATTTTCTGATCCACCGTTGAAGTTGTTACATCGTGCTGGTGTTCAAACCTGATAGGGCCATGTGGTGTAAATTGAGCGATGTAAATATCAGATTTTCGTTGATGTGTCGCTGACCAAGTTTCAAGTGACACTACTGTTTTCAGAGATATCATGGTAGCCATGCCCTTAACCCGCAAAGTTACCGCCTGTTCAACAGCGGCGAAATACTTAAAGCACATGCCACTTTTAATTGACAAAATATCTTATATGATATAATAAAATTAATTAGAAAACTGAGTGAGTACTGAAATGGTATAAAGTTTGTTTAGACTATTAGTAAAGATCTTGCGAAATTTCTGCATTTGACATACTTGAGAAACTTTGGCTTTATCTTGCTACAAAGGAGGAACATCTTATGACGTACAAAGAGTATAAGAAAACTGCGCTTGAAGAGGATCCCGAACTTCGAAAGGAGTATGAAGCGCTTGTCCCTCAATATCAAATTATTAGTGCGGTAATTGCGGCACGGATTGAGAGAAATATGACTCAGGCCGAACTTGCGAAACGTGCCAGTACCAAACAAAGTAATATTAGCCGTTTTGAAAGTGGAAATTATAATCCATCTGTTCTGTTTTTGCAAAAAATAGCAACTGCATTAGACAAAAAACTTGAAATAACGCTTATATAGTAGATGATAGCTGGCTTTGAGATTTACTGACGTACGAGACCCTAGATAACCATTCGTAGACACATTTTGATCAGATCCCAGGTTGCCCCAATCTTAGAAGTAGAGTAAATCGGTCGGATACATTTTAAGTAATTTGGAGAAACAGAAGGGTGGCTTATTTATAAAGACAAAATCAATATGGAAATATTCTATTATCACATCTATTATGGCCCTTATATGTATGGTTGCGCTGGCTGATACACCGCATTTTCTTGAAAGGAGCTTATTTTTCGGAATAGGCGTGCTTTTAGCAATTGCAGGGGTGTGTCTATCCCTGTTCGCAAAGCTATCCAACAGGCATCTCATCTCCTGTGTAGTTCTGCTTTTAGCATATGTACTGATATTTGAACTACAGTTTCATACACAAACCCTTGGCAATTATATCCCTGATGGAAATACCATTGAGGAGATAGAGATGCGGCTAACAGACAATGCAGAACGAGTGACTTGGAGACCAGAAGAGGATGCGGCCGTATGCACTGAGCAAGAGGGCGCGGTAATTATCACCGGAGGCAATGCACGCGGCGTTATTGCGGAAATGAAAAAGTTCATCTTGCGCAACTATTGGTGGCCGGGCGCCGTGCAAAGCGATTTGATATCTGAGTTATACATTCGATTTACAGATGGAAGCAGTGTGTCTGTTTATCGTGAAGCCCATGGAGTTACCATCTTTCTCCACGAAGACGATAAGACGACTACCTCCAGATGGAAGACTTTCAGCGATCTTGCCAACCTGTTACCTTCAGAAATTCGTTTGCTGATAGAGGAGAATTAACTGCGCACCTGTGCTACATGTTTAAAATTACATGCTGCATATAATAATCTTTAATATATGCAGAGACTGAAGAAAGGTGTCCAGTTGCAGCACCTTTCTTGTTTTTGAGGAATATTACTATTAAGCAATTTAGAAAGTGTAAACAAAAGATCGCGTGCGTTACTGCTGGCCATCACAAGTTTTGCTACCGCGACATACGTTATATCCCAATAATTATAGTAAAAAGGATTCCACACCGGGTTCTGGTCGAAAGAGAACTTGAATATTGAAATCGTCAGCTGTATAGGCCGCCACACTACTCTTCCTCACATGATCCTGCTGCGACCCCGCCCACGGCTGCATAGCAAGAGTTTTAGGTGAAAATGAAGATGTATAGGTAAATGGATAGCCTCTCACCGCATTTATCTGTCGGTGCGGCTGAAATCCTTGAAAATCAAGAACAATTGACCTGTTGAATTTCTTCATGGCAACGTTGTGGCAATATTGATATCGTTATTCACATTTGAAAAGAGCTAATTGATTTTGAGTAATCAGTTAGTCCTTTTCTATGAATGTCAGCTTTATTGCAATAGCCCCAATAGCTGTATTATAATATGGTCAAATAGGGCGTCGGTAATAGGATTTGTAAGAAATATTGAAGCTGGATGTCCATAACAACCTTTGACTTAAGATGAAGTGGAGAAAATGTTGTGGAAGGTACCGTGGTGCTGAGCGTTCTGAACGCCAAATATATACATGCGTCGCCTGCGCCCTGGTGTCTGGCGGCAGGGATCAAGGCGTTTGCGCCGGAGCTATATCCCCGCGTGCATATTGTGGAAGCCACCGTGAATCAGCCACCCGCCGGCGTGCTTGCGCAGATTGTTGCCGCAGCGCCTGCGGTTGTCGGCTTTTCCTGTTATATATGGAATATTGACGCCACCCTGGCGCTGTGTGCGGCGCTGAAACAAGCGCTGCCCCATATGATGATCGTGCTGGGCGGCCCGGAAGTGAGCTACTGTGCAAAGGATGTGCTGCAAAAAAGCGCGCAGGTTGACTATATTCTGGCGGGTGAAGGGGAAGAAAGCGTGCCTGCGTTTTTAAGGGCCGTTTTTGCCCTGGACAAGCCCGGACTTCTGCCCGAACCGGTGCGGCAAGGAATTGCCGGGCTATGCGGCCGGCATTCGGACGGCACGGTTTATGAAAGCGCGCCGTGTGTGCTGCGCGGAGCCGTTCCCTCCCCGCTTACCGCGGGGTATGCCGAGGCGATCCGGGGGCGCATCGCCTATTTTGAAACAAGCCGCGGCTGCCCATATTCCTGCGCGTTCTGCCTGTCGGGGCGGTGCGGCGCGCCGCGCTATTTTGCATTGGACTCCGTCCTACCGGATCTGCTGCTCCTTGCCAGCAGCGGCACGCAGACAATCAAGTTTGTGGACCGGACATTCAATGCAAACCCCGCTCATGCAAATGAGATACTGCGGTTCATCCTGACGCATTACGGCAGGGAAATTCCCCGCGGCATCTGTTTCCATTTTGAAATTGCGGGCGATATATTAAAGGAAGAAACATTTGCTCTGCTCGCGCAGATGCCCGTGGGCGCGGTGCAGCTGGAAATCGGCATGCAGTCGTTTTGTGAAGAAACGCTGGAGGCCGTGCGCCGCAAAACGGACACCGCAGTATTGCATGAGAACATCCGCCGCCTGGTGAAGATGGGGAATATGCATATTCACATCGACCTAATCGCCGGGCTGCCCTATGAGAATCTGGCCGTATTCGCCGAAAGCTTCAACAAAGGGTACGCGCTGGGGGCGCAGATGCTGCAGCTCGGGTTTTTAAAGCTGCTGTACGGCAGTGCCATGCGCACCGAGGCGCAGACCTACCCCTGCACGTTTGATGAAAACGCACCGTATGAGGTCCGCACCACGCCGTGGCTTTCAGCACAAGATTTTGATGTGCTGCACCGAATGGAAGATGCCGTGGCGCGCGTATATAACAGCGGGCGGTTTTCCCTGACGCTAAATTATGTGCTGAACGCCTGCGGCCTGACCCCGTTTGCGTTCTATTCTGGGTTTGGCGCCGCCGCACAAAAAGCGGGCGTCCGCTGGCGTACTACGCTGGATGATTACACTGCGGTCTTCCAGGCATACTGCGTTTCGCTGGATCATATCGATGCCGAGACGCTGCGGGACTGTCTGGTGCGCGACCGGCTTTCCACCAACTCGACAGGCCGCTTACCGCCATGTTTGTATCGGCAGGATGCGCTTTTGGCGAAAGCGGTAAAGCACCTTTCGGCTGACCCCGCAGCTGCGCCGCAAAAGGGTGTGCGCCGCGGTGTCGCTCTGCTCTACGCTGCTAAAACCGTATGCTGGGCGGATTATGTTTCCGAAGCATATAACCCCGTCACGGGCCGCTGGCCGCTGCACGAAATACCTATAGATGCGCTTCTTGCGCCGCACGCCACAAATATTTTATTCGGGCGCGGGTAGGAAATGCTGTGATTATTTTTGATAAAACATTCAGAAATAGCGAACGCTATTCTATGGCTTCACGAAAAAGGCTTATAAAACGTCAATGAGGCGATCGGGACGAAAGGCATGGATAAAATGATCATTGAAGCAGCGACCATTAAGATTTATGCGCCTTGGGTTAAGTCTTTAAAAGAGAAGCGCATGGTAGTAAAAAGCTTAATTGATAAAACGAAAAACAAGTTCAATGTTTCAGTGGCTGAAGTAGATGCGCAGGATATACACCAGACCATTGTGCTTGGACTGGCTTGTGTCACCGGTACTGTATCGCATGCGGACAGTATGATCGATTCGATATTAACATTTATTGAGGACAATACAGATGCTGAAATCATTGAAGTTGTGCGTGAATTCAGATAAAAGGACTGCTTAATAAACACGGTTCACCGCCTGCGCGGCCGCACGGCGCGTACTCTTCAGCGTGAAAAGTAGGTAAAAGCGCCGGGAACGTTGCGCAATGCGTCCCCGGACCCCTCCGCGCTTGTCAGCGGGTATCATATGCGCGGTGGCCGCTCCTTACGGGCGGAAGGTAATGCAGTGGTTTTTTACGAGGACAGGGCTGTTTCATATATCTATACCCATCTCCGACAAATGTCCGTTCCACAACAGACGTTCGACTTCCACGCTTGTTAAAAAGCAGCGTTTTTCGATAACCTGAATACCGCCGTGGAAGAAGGCTTTCTACGGCGGTATTTCCGATTATTTCCTGTCGGGTCTTGTCGTAGGAAAGCGCCGGTGCTATAATGTGTTTACTTACAGAAAATCGCCCAAGAAACTACGCAGTTCCGCCGTATCGATTCAGATTCCGGCAGTATGCGAGATTTAAGGCCCGCCCTGCCACACGGCAGCGCGGGCCTTTTTATGTGAAATGAATCTTGAAAAATCTAAAATAAAGGAGGTACAACGTGGCCGGAACAAATACCAAAAGAATCGAAGAGACAGCAACCAGTGCTTTAAAGAGTGCACTGCTTCATTGCCAGTACCTTGATTCGTACATTAATAGTAATGACAAAACACCTTCATGGGATGGAACAATATTTGTTTATCGAGATGTGATGCAAAGAAGTAGCGACCTTCTTGGAAGAGTTCCCATACAAATCAAAGGTACAACTCAACAGATTGTTTCAAGTACTGCTACATTTTCTTGCAGCATAACCGATTTGCGTAATTATTACAATGACGGAGGTTGTATATTTTTTCTTGTCAGTGTTGACCTTTTAAAAAACTGGCATCATATATATTTTGCCAGTTTCTTAACTTTTGATTTAGGAAGGCTTTTAAAGGAAGCAGGAAAGCAAACTAGCTATACTATTAAACTAAGTACTTTTCCTGAAAACGACCAAGCCGAAATATTTACTATTTTCAATTCATTTGTCCAAAATAAACCAAAACAAATGAGCTTAATCGGAAAAGATATATTGACATTAGAGGGACTACAGAAGAAAGGAACTGCTATTGAGTACCTTTCTTTGTGTGGGAGTGGTATTAATATAAAATATGAAAATATTGAAAGTTTTATCACAACTCATGATTTTTACTTGTATGCCAAACCTCAGGGACTTGATATTGAGATACCTGTTGACAAAATTTCAAATGCTATTGTCAGTAGGACTGTCGACGCATCAGTCTCAGTCGATGGCTATGAGTATTACCCCTTTTACTCAGTAATATATGAAAAAGGTCAACCTACGATTAATATTGGAAAGGGAATAACCTTTTGCTTTAATTGTCATGAAAAAAAATCAACCATTTCGCTTAAGCCGAAGGGAACGTTGACTGATTTTATACGAGATGCATCCTTTTTTATAGATGTGATTAAGAAGAAACAATTTACTCTGAACGGGATAAATTGTCCTTTATCAGGACTATCCGTTGATAATCCGGGAAAGTATGAGGATAGTCTCGTTTACTACAAGGAAGTAAAGAAGACGCTTGATATTCTTGGCGTTATAGAAGAATTACAATGCGACCATCTTTCTGATAAAGACGAAACTAATTTGAGAAATTTAGTCAGCGCGGTTTTATACAACAGAAGAATTCGTTTTTCTAATGTTGATTTTCCAAATTTTTATTGGCCATTAATGATTGCTAACTTAAAAATACTTATTTGGGCAAGTCGCCAACCTAATGGTGATTATATTCTTGATACTTTTTTTAATGAGCATCCAGTAGCTCTATTTGAAAGCACTGATGAGAAACAAGAATATCCTATAAGGGCATCGCATTATTTGCTGCTTGATAAAGATGCATTTATTCATTCTTCAAACATGGACTATGACAAGCTTTTTATTTCACTAACATCCGTTGAGAGAAAAGATTATTTCATTCAACAGGTTGTACTATTAATGTTGGAAATGCTTAAAGCATATGATGAGCAGCAAAAGAAGGATGAAGCGCTACTTAACTTAGCAGACAGAGTATGTGATTGGATTGCAGTTGATAAAAGCAATATAGAGCCTGACATAATACTGCTCAACAAAATGCAGATTGCAAAGCGTAGAAGAAGCTTCACGCCAGATGAATTAGTGAGTATCGTTGCGTTGAAAGCTTCCGAATTGCCTTGTAATATCCGCTGCGCTGCATATCTCTTACTTGATGATCCTGTGAATGCGCAGAATTGTTTCAATGAAATGGAAAGATCAGTACAAGAAAGTTTTTTAGCTTTCCCGATCTGTATATTTGGGAATTTAAAAATTAAAACAAATTAACAGGAATTACCCCGTGGAGCGTATTGTAAAAAGAGCAGTGGCAGTCATAGCGGGTGTGTGTACGGTAGTCGCCTTTTTCTTTGGACCCTAGAAATGAACTTTTTCCCCTCCTTCTATAAAAAGGAAGTGCCCCTGTGAAAGTCACCATTCTCTGTCGCGCCTCCAATGCTGCAAATAAAGCGGCGGAGCAAACGTGGAGGCTTGCGCGGGCAGGCGTATGAAACGTACAGCAATATTCCGTAATGACGGGGAGCTTATATGCCAAATCATAAAATCATAATGTCAGACGAAGATGGCCGTCCTTTTGCAACTTTAGAGGATATTTTTCCGCCTGAAAGTCCTAAAATTCTTATTGTGGGGAAAGTTCCTTCTCCTTTCAGCGTTGAAGTTGGGCACTATTTTCAAGGATCAATGGGACATGGCTTTTGGAATAGACTTCGTGAATATGAATTATTTGAAGCAAATACGGAAATATGGAATGATATAGGTGAAGATGACTTTTTGGTTCAGCACGGGTATGGTATTACCGATGTTGTAAAAAAACCGCGTCAATTTGGTAACCAGCCTACTGCCGTGGAATATAGGTATGGTGCCAAAAAACTCATCGGACAAATTGAACTCCTTAGACCTCATGTAGTCCTTTTTGTTTTTAAACGGGCGTTTGATAAAATACTGGATTTGCATTTTCGTATATATGAACAGTCTCAGTATGGATTTAATAATCAGTTCAGTCATTTATTTAGCGATTGCAGATTATTTGTTTTTCCCATGAATGGCACTCCTGCCACTAGGGCCGAGATAGCTTGTGCAATGCTTGAGCTGCAAGAGGTTATAAATGCCCTGCAACCTGAATAACCTTCCCATTATGTTTATAATCCCCCCATCCTACCCCCACAAAGGAAGTGCGCCTATGAAAACCGTCATTCTCTACTACACCTTCGGCGGATCAACAAAAAAAGAGGCGGAGCGCCTGGCCGCGGAGCAAAACGCGCCTGTCTGCCGGGTAAAAGAGGCCCATAACCGCGGCTTTCTGGCCGCCTTCGTTCCCGGCGTCCTTCAGGCAAGGCAGAGAAAAGTCCCGGCAATCCTCCCCATCGATCCCGACCTACGGGAATACGACCGGATCATCATCGGCTGCCCCGTGTGGGCGGGCTATCCGGCCCCGGCCTTCAACGCCATCTTATCGCTGCTCCCGCCGGGGAAAGAAGTGGAGGTCTATCTTTGCTCCGCTGGCGGAGATTCGCAAAAGAGCGCGCAGGGAACCAAAGACCTGATCGCGCAGAAAGGCTGCACGCTGGTTTCTTACCGCGACGTGCGCACGAATACCCCGCCCGGGAAGATGAAGGAATAACCGCCCGGAAAGGCGGAGCATCGGATGTGGGGCTGAAAGATTTCGAAGTATGAGCCAGAAGACCTATAATGAACGGACTGCCGTATCGGCGGGACCGGTATGGCATGTTCTGCAGAAATACCGGCTGTGAAGAAAAGAACCTTCGCAGCCGTTTTTTCATATAAATAACTTAATGTTTGCTTTCGGTGGCCTGTACGGGGTTTTGCCATAGTTGGCAAATACTGTTGGATGAAAAGGGAAGCCGGTAAAAACCCGGCGCGGACACCGCCGCTGTAAAGATCCGTTGTGAAGGAACCCTGGATTCAGTGTATCGCAAAACCGACATGGCAGTATGGCAGAAAAACATTTGCCGCTTGGTGGATATGGGCAGTATGCATATTCACATCGACAAGTACAGGCCAAGAGCATAAACTAAAAGTCAGGATCGCATATATTGATAATGGAAGGGCATTGAGGATTTTTACCGTAGCATCCAATACGGAGGGAGAATATGAAATATACTTTAAAATCGGCGCTGGCACTTGCCCTGTCCTGCGCCATATTGGCGGTTGTCCTGCTCGGGGGCTGCGCTTCTCTGTCCGGTGCCGCGGATAAATCCGATGAAGCAAAAGCGTCTGTAAGCGCTGACAATGGGGAGACGATGCAGCCAGACGAAACGGACTCGACGACGGATATCGCAAAGCCGGAGATAACGGCAACACCGGCTTCCGAACCGACGAGCACCTCAGCCAAAACGGCGACGGGGGATAGGGAATATCCAATTGCCGTAGAAACCGGTAGCACGGTGTCCGTCGATCTTGACGGCAACGGAAGCGCGGAGGAGGTGTACTATGCCACTGATGTGGATAACAATGGATTGGAACAGATCCTATCCGTCAACGGCGTTGATTACATCACCGCCGCATACGATCAGGGCTTCAACAGCAGCTTTCCGGCCAACGATTGCTACTGCATAACCGACATCGACACATCCGACGGGCTGCTTGAAATCGCAATTATGGACTACGGCCCCAGTGACGACTACACAACCAGCTTTTTCAGATATGACGGAAACAATGTAAAGTATATTGGCAGGGTAAGCGACTTGACCGCCAGTACGCTACCAAATGCCTGGCTTATTACCTTTAACGGCGACGGGACAGTGACTTCAACCATCCGACTTTCGGTATTGCAGACATGGTTTGCGTCCGCAAGCTGGACCGTTCCGGAAAGTCCGGGGGAGTTTAACGTTGTTCCGCAGACACTTTACTATTGCGTACCTGCCTATGTTATGCCGGTCACGACGATTGCGCCTGTCGTCGCATACGCGGATATGGACGCCTCGTCGGGAAAAAGTGTTCTGCCGTTGGGAACGGTGCTTACCCTGACCGCCACGGACAATGAAAGCTGGGTACTAGCCGAGACGGAAGGGGGCTCAGTGGTTTGGATACATCTCGGCGGTGATTTCGGAGATGTGGAGACGGAAAACGGCTGCTTTTCCGGGCAAGCCCTCGAGGGTTTGTGTATGGCGGACTGACGGTTAAGGCCAAAAGCGGGGAGCTTCGATTGGACGGCGTTTGGTAATCCACTATGGCGGTCAATCTCGATACGCCTCATCCAAATGATTTATCTGCGCGATAATCGAAATTACAGGTAGTCACAGCCGACATCAAGACATTACTGGATATATAATAAGCAAAGAACCATCCCGGATTTTATTCCTTCATTATTAATCCGAAGCGTTATGAGGCTCTGTGCAAATAGGATGGCAGGGAGGTGTGGCGCGGTCGTTTTTTACTCTTGCCAGCCGCGCTGGATAGTGTTATAATTCAGATGACTTATTATGACAAAACATCTGTTATCCTCGCTGTTCCGCCGTGTCTTTTTGATCCCGGCAGTGTGTGAGAATCAAGGCCCACCCTGCCACATGACAGGGCGGGTTTATTTTTGGGGACGATCGGACTCTATTCTAAAAGCAATAAACTATTTGATTAGACTAATACACCAAGAAAAAGAGAAAGTGACGCAGGTAAGGCAGAACCTTAAAAGGGAGATAGCGATTCTGCTGCATAGCTATCACAGATGATAACAGTGGATGCCCACTAAACTGATGAGCGGAGATGATACAAATGAATAAGTACGTTGGAAAGATTTGCCCATACTGCAAAACTGCTTTTACCGAAGATGTGATATTGTTGTATGCAGCTATTGTGACATGCCGCATCATAAAGATTGCTGGATTAAAAACAAGGGTTGCACGACGGTTGGCTGTCTTGGCACGATGAAATCTTCTGACTGCGGCCCAGTAACGAGTACTGAAATACAAAATGATGATTTATCCTCTACGCAAGCAACAGCATCAGTCTATTGTACCCGGTGCGGAGCACCGATCCAAAGTGGTGATGCTTTTTGCGGGCATTGCGGTAGCCCAGTCAATGCACAGCCAACTGCGCCCGGAACATATTCACAAACCATTACATCGTTGTATGCTGCGTCAACTAACGATCTGCAGCAGAATAATAATTACGGTGGGAATACACAGAATTCGGGAAATGAATATAATCAGACCTCTTCAGACAACCCGTCATCCTCTACAAATGATATAGATCGGTTGATTGGAACAAAAACAGAATACTATTTGCGAAAGTTTAACAAGTTTAAAGGCCAAGGCGAGAAAGCATCCTGGAATTGGTGTGCTTTCTTCGTTGCACCATATTGGTTCATTTATCGAAAGATGTATGGGTATGGGGCAGGCATATTGGGAGTACTAAGGAGACATAGGGACGGTTCATCTGTCTTGACAAGGAAGCACCCCCGATGCTATGATGGGAGCGTCGGGGGTGTACTTATGCCAAGAACTGCAAGGGAAAAAAGCGGGAGCGGGATTTATCATGTGAATTTGTTTCAGGATCGGTTTAAAAGCGAACCGATCAAAAATGATGCTCATTTTCTGGCCGTCCTGCGGTATATTTATCAAAACCCGGTCAAGGCAAATATTTGCAGGGAACCGGGAAAATACCGCTGGAGCAGTTACCGTGGTCTGGGAACTGATGTGCCGCCGGTGGATAGAGACCGGTTATTGGAGTATCTGCCCCTGGAGCAGCTAAGAGCCTTTGTAGAGACGCAGACGGAAGACCGGTTTCTTGATCTTGAGCCGAATTTGCGGATTACCGATCAGGAAGCAGCTGAAATGGCAAAAGGGATCATTAAAACAAAAAGGCTATCGGGAATCCATATGTTGCCGCCTGCGGAACAGGCTGCGGGCATTAAAAGCCTGCACGAAAAAGGGTGTTCGATCC
>JAYFOA010000035.1:0-103795 GCA_034933145.1 Clostridiaceae bacterium | reverse complement strand
GATTCCTGGGCTGATTTCTGCCTGGTAGGTAGTATAAGCGGTGACCAGCTCCTCACGGGAAGCCACGGACTTGACTACCGCGGGAATAAAGCGGCGGTAGCTCCCGGCGCCGCGCAGAACAGTGCGGAACACCTTGTTTTTTTCGGAAATTTCAGTGACAGTCTGCCGTACTTCCAGTTCACTCATGCCGGAAGGCAGGTTGAGACGGTCACCCAGCAGCATATCGGCAGGAACGTCTTTATACAGGGCGTCAACCGAGTTCACGCCGATGATTTTGAGCATTTCCTGCCGGGCGGCGGGGGAATTCGGGACATAAGTGCCCATATCGGTTCTTCCTTTCCTATGGAATTTGCGCTCAAAGGCGTTTACGCTTTGGTGAACGCTTCGTAATCAGCTGCGTCCATCAGTTCTTCTGTATCTGTAATGGCCTCGATTTTGGCGATCCAGGAGCCATAGGGATCTTCATTGAGCTTTTCGGGCGTATCCAGCAGGGATTCGTTGATTTCCGCAACGGTGCCGGTCAGCGGGCTCATCACATCGGAAACGGCTTTTACGGATTCGATATCGCACAGGACGGTTTCCTTTTCAACAGCGTCGCCCACCACGGGCAGATTGATAAAGACCAAGTCGCCCATTTCACTCTGAGCAAAGTCGGTGATGCCAACCAGTGCGGTTTGATCGTCCAGCATTTTGACCCACTCGTGGGATTTGGAATACTTCAGTTCAGATGGGAAATTCATACTCGTTCCTCCAAAATATTAATTTAGTGTATGTCGTTTTTATTTATCAAGCTTGTAGAATGGCAGCGGCGTCAGTTCAATCTCAATCTTGCGGCCGCGGACGTCCACGTCAAACTTCCGCCCAATTTCAATCTGCTCGACCGGGAGATAGCACATGCCATAGCACTGACCCAGATAGGGGCAGAAGGTGCCGGAGGAGACCCAGCCCAGCTTGGCGCCGTCCTTGTCGTAGATATCGCAGTGCTCGCGGACGATGCCGCGTCCGGGGACTTTGAACCCGGCACGCTTTATCTTCGGCGTACCGCGGGCGATGATGGCGTCCCGACCGATAAAGTCTTTGCCATCCAGCTTACAGGGAAGGCCAGCCTCCTTGGGGGAGATGTCGTCGTTCATCTCATGGCCGTACAGCGGCATGCTGGCTTCCAGACGCAGGGTATCGCGGGCGCCCAGGCCGCAGGGAGTCAAGCCGTCTTCCGCGCCGACGCGCAGCAGCGTATTCCACAGTTCCACGGCATCTTCTGCCTTGCAGTAGATCTCATAACCATGCTCGCCGGTGTAGCCGGTCTGAGAGATAATGGCAGTGATTTTGCGGCTGCTCAGATCAATGACGCCGTTTTCGACGAAGTGATAATACTTTTCGGGAATAAACTCATCGGCACAGATCTTGCGCAGAATGCGGTCGGCATTTGGCCCCTGCAGGGCCAGCTGGCCAATGGATTCGGAGATGTCGTGATACGAAACGTTGCCGAAGAGGTGGCTTTCCACCCATTTTGCATCTTTTTCGTGATTTCCGGCGTTGACGACCAGCAGATATTTGTCAGCGCGCAGCCGATAGATGACAAGGTCATCCACGATGCCGCCCCGGTCGTTGCAAAGCATGGCATACTTGACCTGGCCATCGGTCATCTTGGAGATGTCGGTTGTGACCAACTTCTGAACGTTGGCGACGGCGTCTGGGCCTTCCAGCGTCAGTTCCGCCATGTGGGATACATCAAACAAACCGGCCTTTTGCCGGACGGCCATGTGTTCGGCGATCACGCCTGCCGGATACTGAACCGGCATGAGATAGCCGCCGAACTCGACGATTTTGCCGCCAAGATCGACATGAGTCTGATAGAGCGGAGTCTTCTTTTCCATAAGGATGCCCTCCCGATAACTAAATTTTCATTTAAAATAAGATAAAACGGAGACGCGGTTTTCCTGCTGCATAGCAAAAGAAAACCGCGCCTCCGTACCTTTACCTGAGAGATTCCCGGCGCAAAGCGCCGGTTGCCCCGTCGGTGCATCCGGGCATTCTGAGATAATGTCCGGCGCTTTTCGGAGTTTCGTCCCGATCCGGTCATGTTCCGCTATACTGCAGACGCTTCCGAACCGTTCATCCGATAATAAAATTGTCCATGTAGAGATTACTAAAAAACACAGAAACTGTCAAGGTGAAAACCACAAAAAAATCTAAAAATATTCCGAAAATCCATAGCGATTTTCGTCAGATCCGACGTACGCCATCACAAAAGACGCCGGCTTCGGTCACAACCACCGGGACGTGCCGGTCATGCGGCTCTGTCGGCACATTTTCGCACAGCAGCTTTTCCCGGCAGACCATGGCCGCAAAGCCGTGATAGCGGGCCAGAAACCGGTCGTAATACCCGCCTCCCTGACCCAGCCGAACGCCGTCCCGGGTGCAGGCGACGCAGGGAATCACGGCAAAATCCGGGCAGTCAGCCGGCACGGTTTCGCAGGTCTCCGTTGGTTCAAGGATTCCGTAGGCGCCGGGAGACAGCTCGTCGAGCGAGCGAATCAGGCAAAGAACCATCTGCCCTGGCTCCGGCAGGCAGCGGGGGACGCAAAGATGCTTTCCGCGTGCCAGCACGTCCCGCAGTATGGGCAGAACGTCCGGCTCCCGCACCACCATGGGGACGAAGCAGAAGACGGTGCCCGCCGCCGCGTATTCCGGCAAGGAGAGCAGGTATTCAGCGATGGAGCTGTCTGCGGCAGCCCGGTATTCCGCGGGAAGCTCCCGTGCTTTGGCGCGCATCTGTGTACGCAGAGTTGTTTTATCCACAGAATTCCTCCGCTGCATGAACATATACCCGGCAGCTGTCGGTCAACTGCCGCGGCAGGATATATTCTTCTTTGGAATGGCAGGTCTCCAGCCCGCCTTCGGCGTAGACGACCGACGGGATATGGGCGTAGTGTGAGAGCAGCGCCGCATCCGTCCAGCAGGGGCACCCGGTGGCTTCCGCTTCACCGGTTACCGACCGGGCTGCATTCATGACGGCCTGTACCAACGGAGAACTGACCGGCGTCTCCATGCTCTGGTGGACATAGCCTTCTTTCATCACGCTGGATTCCAGCACACGCATCCCACCCCGGAAATCCGGGGACTGCCGGGAAAGTTCGTCAAGAATATCCCGCAGCTCCGCACCCATCTGTTCATAGGTTTCTTCAGGCAAAAAACGTCGGTCGAGCTGTACTATACATTGTCCGGGAACAGTGGAAAGCTGTGTCCCACCGCGGATGACGCCGATATTGAGAGATGGATGCCCTAGCAGGGGATGGCTGCGGCTTTTGAGCAGAGGGAGAAGCTGCGCTTCCACGGCGGTAATGAAACGATTGGCCATCAGAATCGCATTGACGCCGGTCTCCTGACTGCCGCCATGGACAGTGCGGCCGGTAAAGGTAAATTCGTACCATTCCAGGCCCTTCTGCGCCACGGCCACATGGCTCCGGCCCAAGGGTTCTCCCACAATGGCCCCGTCGGCACGCAGACCGCTTTCGATTAATGCGATGGTGCCCAGGCTGCCTTCCTCTTCGTCGGCAACCCCGGTGAAGACCAGATCACCGCGCAACATTTTTCCGCTCCGGCGAATGCTGATCAGTGCGCCCATCATGGCACACAGAGGGCCTTTCATGTCGGAAACACCACGGCCTATCATTTTTTCGCCCTCCCGTCGGACGGTGAAGGCATCCTCCATGTCATAGGGTGGGACGGTGTCCATATGGCCGTTGAGCATCAGGCTGCGTCCGCCGCCTGTACCTTTCAGCACGGCGATGACGTTGCAGCGGCCGTCCGGCAGAGAATCAATTCGGCAGGGAATACCCTCCGCATCAAATACCCCTTTCAGAAAGGCACCGACAGCGGCCTCTTGGTTTGGCGTACCGGGGCAGGAGGGAATGGCCACCGCTTCGGTGGTCCAATGTACCAGTTCTGCCTGTGAAACAAACAATTCTGTCATAAACGGGGTCAGTCCTTTTTCTCCGCCTGTAGGGCGAAATATTCAGTATAAATAACCATGGCCTTCCAGAAGTCCGAAACGGAAAGACGCTCGTTGTCCATATGAGCCGTGGCTTCGTCATCGTTAAAGACCGGGCCCCAGCTGACACAATTTTTCATGGTGCTGGCATAAGAAGCGCCGGAGGCCACAAGAAAGCCGGTCGGCAGCCCGAAGCTTTCCAGAAGGGTGTTCATGTCCTGAAGGAACGGCTGTTCCGGATCGGTCAGCATTGGCTGAGTGCATTCTTTGATGGCTGTTTTAAAGCCGTATTCCTGTTTGAGTATTTCAAATCTATGCTCGATGTCCGCGCGCGTCAGGCCGGCACGGAAGCGGATATTGATATTGAGAGTAAGCGCTTTGCCGTCAAAGCGGAGAACGGTGGGCGTGCAGACCGTCTTGCCCACATAAACGCCGCCAAGCTGTTCGCTGCCGTCGTCAAGCCCCAAACGGATGCCGTAAAAGTCGTTGCCAAACCGCTCGGTCAGGAAACGACCGAAACTAAATCCCTCTTGTGCGGCCACGGCCCCCAGCTTGAGAATAGGGTTGTCGCCCTGCCAGGGGATCGAACTGTGGACTGCTTTGCCGGGAAATATTTGTACCGGCTGCCCCACAAGCTGCCATGTTGCGGCAGAAGGCACCGAATTGGGGCTTTCGCCCGCTTCTGCCGTCGCCAGGCGGGAAAGGGCGGCCTCTTCAAAGCGAAGAACAATATCGCAATAGCCTTTTTCAATATTATATACAGGGAAGCTCCCATCGGGAGAAAAGCTGTAGTCCGGCATTCCAAAATCGCGTATGTAATGCTCCATATCGATCCAGATGCTCTCCTCCGAGGTGCCTACGATCAGACGAATACGTTTCTGCGGCCGGAGACCCAGATCCAGAACGGCTTTCATGCCCCACAGGGACATGATGACGGCTCCCTTGTCGTCCTCAATCCCGCGGCCAAAGTAGAAACCGTCCTTTTCCGTAAGGAAGAAGGGGGGTGAGTCCCAGTTTTTTTCATCGCCGACGGCCACCACATCCACATGGGCCAAAACGCCCAGCGTCACGTCACCGCCGCCGATCTCTGCCCAGCCGGCGTCGAATTCCTTTGTCGTGCCGGTACACATGCCCATCTCCTTTGCACGGACCAGGACATACGTCAGTGCGTCATGCTTTGCCTGTTCGTTTTGCTCCAGCGACGGGAAGGCCATCAGCTTCGCAAGGTCCTGCAGGATTTCCGCCTGGTGCGCCATCAGGTATTGAGATATGCGTTCTCTCCAATCGTTCATGCACATGCGCTCCTTTTCAATTTCACCTTTGGTCAAATGACACCGCTTTCCAGCACGGTCAAGCGTTTTTGATCACAGTCCAGCCGCACACGGACGCCCAGCGGGAGTGCGGCCATATTGTCCGTATGTCCCAGAGGGAGGCCGTACAGTACCGGGATGCCGAGCGGCTGCAGGTAGTATTCCAGCACTTCTTCCACATGCAGATCTGATAAGTACCCCGGTTTATACTCATTCGGCACACAGTTTTTGAATTCACCAACCACCACGCCGCACAGGCGGTTTAATACGCCGCAGTTGCGCAGATGAGACATGGAATTGTCAACAATCCATGGCTCAGTATCCACTTCCTCCAAAAAAAGAATTTTTCCGTCAAGATCCGGCTGGTATGGCGTTCCCATGCCGGCACACAGCAGCGACAGATTTCCGCCGATCAGCTCTCCCTCGGCGATGCCGGGGGAAATAGGATAGAGCCATTTCCGGGGATCGGCCAGCTCAATATCACCCAGTGGCTGAGGTACCATTACTGCTTTCAAAAATTGGGTCTTTGTATATTCTGTCATAATTTCCCGGGAAAAACGGGTCATCCCACAGGAATGGAAGGTGACGATGCGCGCAAATTTATTAATTGCCAGATGAAGAGAGGTAATATCGGAAAAACCAGTAAAGATTTTGGGATGCGTACGGATATTGTCAAAATCAATCTTATCTATGATCTGAGCCGAGCCATAACCGCCCTGCGTTACGAACACGGCGTCAATGTCCGGTCTCGAAAACATCTCGTTAAGATCATCGGCTCGTTCTTTTTCGGAAGCGGCAACGATTCCTTTTCGCCGGTTGACGTTTCGGCCGACAACCACATGGAACCCCATTTCTTCTAAATAAGACTTGGAGCGCGGCACGTCGCTGGGCCGCTCCGAGGGGCTAGCCGGCGAGATGACGCCGATGGTATCACCCGGGCGGAGCCGTTTCGGTTTCAGCAACTCCCTTTCATTCGTCATTTTGCGCGCCTCCCTGTGTGTCCGCACCCTCCTCAATGGGCTCGGTCTCCGTCCCGTCGTGTTCCAGAGAAGAGGCGGGGGACGGCGACTCATTGGCCAGCACCACACGAACACGACGGGACAAAAAGATATACAGCAGCCATGGCAGGGTAAACAGCAGTGTAAAAACGACCGTCGCTCCGCTGATGCCCTGTCCAAGCAGATAGTTGGCTGCCGTTACGGCGCAATAAAGCACATAGAAAACTCGGAAATAGCCCTTTCGCCGCAGCAGAAAGAACAGGGCAGCAGGCAGCAGAAGGCAAAGCAGAAGGGAAAGCACTGCCATCAGGAGTCCGGCACCAGATTTTAGATAGGCGGCCAGAAGATAGACGCCGTTTGAGAAATTGACGAAGGCCAGCGGCACATGCACCAGAAGAAATACCAAAAGCCAGCCGCGAAATGAATTGAGCGCCGCCGGAGCCAATTTACTTTTCTGATCGTCCATGATGATCACCTCAGACATCAATATACTATTCCAGCTTATGTTTGATCTGAGTATAGCACAATTTCGGCAGGACGGAAAGATTTTTGGTCAATTTAATCAATATTTATTTAAAAAATCGGTGATTATTTAGTTGAACGGTGGATAAACATGTTATATAATATGAACAACTTGTAAATAACCGGTACATTATCATGATTTTTTTGCTATGACAGATGGAGGCATCGTATGATTTCAAATGAGTTCGGCAATCTGGTCCCAGAAGTTGAAAAAGAGCTGGGAAATGAGTTTGAGGCAATCAACCATTTTGTATTTGAACATCCTGAACTTGGCCTGCAGGAGCATAAGTCTGCGGCGTATCTGGCGGAATACATGAAAAAGAAGAACTTCCGCGTGGAAACGCCATATTGCGGGTTTGATACCGCCTTTTGTGCGCAGTGGGGCGAAGAAGGTCCCGTAATCGCTTTTCTTGCAGAATATGATGCGCTGCCCGGCTATGGGGAGGATAAACATAACGGTCATGCCTGTGGACACAACTGGATCGCCGCAACCACTACCGGCGCTGCCGCCGTGCTGGCCGAAGTCTGCCGACGGAAAAACATACAGGCACGAATTCGTTTAATTGGTACACCGGCAGAGGAGACCTATTGTGCCAAGGTAAAGATGGTGGAGGACGGGATCTTTTCCGACGTGGACTGCGCTATTCAGGCCCATCTGTCGTCCGGTACCTGTATCTGTCCGAAAGCGCTGGCGCTGACGGCTCTGGACATTCGCTATAAAGGAAAAGCAGCTCATTCTTCTATGGCGCCATGGGATGGCATCAATGCTTTGGACGCGGTACAGCTGTTCTACGCCGGGGTCAACGCGCTTCGCCAGCATGTGAAACCCGACATTCGTCTGCATGGCGTGGTCACTGAGGGTGGGCAGGCCGCCAATATCGTTCCGGACAAAGCATCCTGTCTCTTTTATGTCCGTTCCGCACACCGGAACTATCTGAACACCGTGCTGGCAAAGGTTCTCAACGTGGCGAAGGGTTCCGCACTGATGACTGGCGCAGAGCTGGAGATTCGTTATCCGGAACTGCCGATGGATGATCTGGTCGATCTGCCGGCACTGGAAGAGCTGGTAGACCAGCATCTGCGGGCACAGGGTGTCATCCCCACAGTGAGCGCAGAGGAGGCTGCCCTGCTGGCCGGCTCTACCGATATCGGCAACGTCAGTCATGTCTGTCCAACCTGCTATTTTGAGGTAGGACTGGCTTCACCCGAGCCGTTCGAGGCGCACCAGGAAAGTGCGCTGTCGCTGGTTGACAGCCCATACGCCTACGAGCGGCTGCATCAGGTCGTCAATACAATGGCCGGTATGGGATTGGAACTGATCCTTGATCCTGAACTACGTGAGTGTGTCCGACAAGAATTTACAGATAGCACAAAATAAGAGGAGGAACCGTATGGAAACCGAAGCAAAAAAGAAAAAGACCTTCCACATGCCCCATGCGTACGTAATTCTTTGCATCATCATCGTCCTTTGCACCGCCCTGACGTGGATCCTTCCCGCCGGTAATTTTCAGCGCGTCTATGACGAAGAAGTCGGACGCAATATCGTCGTCCCCGGAAGCTATACAAGAACGGACAGCACGCCTGTCGGTCTGTGGGGAATGCTGAAATCTGTCTTCGATGGCGTTGTCGAAGCAAGCGACATTATCTTTTTCATCCTGTTTGCCGCCTCTTATGTTTATGTTCTTTCGGAAACCGGCGCGCTGAACGCCATGACCGGATGGATGCTGCGTAAACTGGGCAACCGGGACTATTTGATCATCCCGGCCTTCATGCTGCTGTTCGGTCTGGGCGGCACTACCTTCGGTATGTTTGAGGAGACCTACGGGCTTATTCCTGCATTTATTGTTATAGCCATTACCCTTGGCTATGACCGGATCGTAGGCGGCGCAATCGTATTCGTCGGTGTGGCCACCGGCTTTGCAGCCGCCACCCTGAACCCGTTTACCATCGGCGTCGCCAGTGCGGTGGCGGAAACACCGCTGATCACGACAAAGATCATGACGGTACGTATTATTGCTTTTGTCTGCTTCATGGCGCTTTCCATCTGGTACACCATGCGCTATGCCAAAAAGATCCGCAAGGATCCGACCAAGAGTATTATGTATAAGGATCCGGACGCGCTTCGCGGCGTCGATAACGTTATGAATCGGGACGAAGTCGTAAATCTGCCGTTTACCACGCGCCAGAAGATCAGCCTGATCGGCTTCATCCTGCTGCTCGTCTGTATCGTCGTCGGCATCTGCGTCTTTGGCTGGTACCTGACCGAGCTGGCCACTCTGTTCCTGATCTTTATGATCGTGACCTGCATCGTCAATAAGATGAATAGCGGCGAAATCGCCGACATGTTTGTCGCCGGCTGCAAGAGCGCGCTGTACGGCGCGATGCTGGTAGGCCTTGCCCGCACCATCTCTGTGGTCATGACCAACGGCAACGTCATTGACACCGCCGTCAATGGGCTGGCCAATATGGTCATGTCGCTGCCAAAGAGCATATCCGGTGTCGGCATGCTGGTGGTCCAGAACGTTGTCAACTTCTTTATTCCTTCCGGCACTGGCCAGGCGGTTGTTATGATGCCGATCATGGCGCCGGTAGCTGATCTGGTCGGCCTGTCCCGTGAGGTCGCCGTTCTGGCCTTCCAGTTTGGCGACGGCTTCTCCAATATGTTCTGGCCCACCGCCGTGGCCACTGAGTGCGGCATCATGGGGATCGGCATGGATAAATGGTATAAGTTCATTACCCCGCTGTTTGGAATGATGTTCCTGCTTCAGGCAGTCATCATCGTTGCCGCCGTGCTTCTCGGCGTCTAATCGATTTGTCGCTACATAGGCATGCGTATCCGCCCCGCCGTTATGGCGGGGCGGATATTTTTATATCCTGATGTTTATCCATACACAGGACGGTGCCCCAAATTCCGGCGCCGCAATTGAAAACATCCGCTGCCGGATGTATAATGGCTCTGTTGTCCGGCATGCAGGGATAGGGTATACTGTGGAGAACTATTCGATGTATAAAATACCGGGATGGGGTGAAAGAATCGAATGAAGCTTGGTTTTATCACGGTGGGACAGTCACCGAGAGACGATGTATTGGGAGATATGGCGCCGCTATTGGGCACGGGGGCAGAGATTCTGGAGGCCGGTGCGTTGGATGGGCTGACGCTTGCACAGGTCCGTATGCTGGAACCAAAGGAGTCAGACGGGTATGTTCTTGTCAGCCGGATGCGGGACGGAACGCCTGTGCGCTTTGCGGAAAAATATATTCTGCCTCGACTGCAGGACTGCATCTTTCGGTTGGAAGAACAGGGGGCCGAACAGATCGTCTTCCTCTGTACGGGAGAGTTTCCACCAGCCTTTCAGAGCCGGAGGCCGGTTATCTACCCGGGGCCGGTACTGCGCAATACGGCTGCTGCGCTGTGCGGCGGAAATGGATCGCTGCTTGTTCTGACGCCCGATTCACTCCAGTTGCCGCAGATGAAAACCAAATGGGCCGGCATCGCGGGGAACGTCGAGGGGCTTGCCATTTCACCCTTTGCGCCGAAAGAGGCATTTCTCCGCATTGCGGAGGAGGCCCGGGACATAAACGCATCACTGGCAGTAATGGATTGCATCAGCTATGGAGAACAGGCCCGGAGGGTCTTCCGCGACGCATGGGGCAGGCCGGTGCTGTTGGCCCGGACCCTGCTGGCACGTGTCTTGGCAGAACTGGTATAATAATTGGGGGGTAACGATATGGAAAACATCAAGGAAAACATCAAGACGGAAGTCGAAAGTCACCGGGCAGAGCTGCTGCGTCTGTCCCATCAGGTACATGATCGACCGGAGCTGGGACTGAAAGAGTATTATGCCGTGGAACGCACCCGCGCGTTACTTGAAAACTGCGGATATTCGGTAAATGTCGGCATCGGCGGACTGGAGACTGCCTTCATGGCTACCAAGGAGGGTCGACCTGGTGGGGTGCATGTTGCTTTTCTCGCGGAATATGATGCACTGCCGGAGATAGGCCACGGCTGTGGTCACAATGTGATTCTTACTTGTGCGGTCGGTGCGTTTCTGGGGATGGCGGCGGCCATGGATGGGTTGTGCGGACGGGTTTCCCTCATCGGCACACCGGGGGAAGAGAACGCGGCCGGCAAGGTGACGCTGCTGGAGCAGCATATTTTTGACGATGTGGATTTTGCGCTGATGATCCACCCGAGCTCCGGTCCATCGCTGATCCATCGCGGTGGTCGAGCCTGCACCGACATGGGCGTGACCTTCCGGGGGAAATCAGCACATTCTTCGGTACCGGCCACGGGGATCAATGCACTCAGCGCGGTGATCGCCACGTTTAATCATATCGATCTGATGCGCCCGACCTTTGCGATGCAGGACAACATAAACGGAATTATCACAGAGGGTGGGACAGCACGCAACGTCATCCCGGACCATACGGCCTGCGAGTTCTGCCTGCGGGCACAGACCCTGCTGGAGTTGGAGGCACTGGTTGAAAAGGTCAAAAAGGCCGTGGAATGCGCTTCTGCGCTGACCGGTGCGACAGCGGAAGTAGAGGTAGGAGCCATGTATGCGGAGCGATATACATGCCTGCCTGTATGCGAGGCCTTTAAAGCCAACATGGAGTCGCTGGGTGAACCGATGGAATATCCTGACCCCAACGGAATGCTCGGCTCCTCCGATGTAGGCAACGTATCGATCAAACTGCCGGCGATCCATGATTACCTGTCTATCGCACCGGCAGAGGTAAACGGCCATTCCCGGGAGCTTGCCGATGCCGCCGCATCTCCTCGGGCGGACGAGGTCTGCATCCGGGGTGCACAGGGACTGGCCATGACGGCAGCGGACCTCTTTTCTTCCGAGGCACTTCGGACACAGGCGAAGGAGTATCATGAAAAAACCGTGCCTGCCGAATATAAAAAACGCGGGCAGTAAGAATATTAAAAACGGCAGAGAATGGTCTCTGCCGTTTTTTCGTTTCGAATGGGGTTATTCAATGACTAATTGGTTTCTATACTCTTCAAGTTCCGGAGCATTTGCCATAATGAAATGGCCCGGCTCAATTTCGGTCCAAACAGGCTTGTCAACCGTATAGTTGTGAATTGCAGGATCATAGATTTCCAATACCTTTTCCTTTTCAGAGATGGGATCTGGTAATGGAATAGCAGATAACAAGGCACGTGTATACGGGTGCAGCGGGTGGGCAAACAGTTTTTCGGTCTCCGCCAGCTCCACAATAACACCCTTATGGATTACTGCAATGCGGTCGGTAATGAACCGCATGACCGATAAGTCATGTGCGATAAACAGATAGGTTAGTCCATGCTCATGCTGCAGTTCGGATAACAGATTCAGTACTTGAGCACGGATAGAGACATCGAGGGCGGAAATTGGCTCGTCTGCAATAATAAATTCCGGTTCCATGATGAGACTGCGGGCGATACCGATACGCTGACGCTGCCCGCCGGAAAACTCATGAGGGAAGCGGCTTGCGAATTCCGGAAGAAGACCAACATCGGAAAGGGCTTTTGCCACACGTTGCTGACGTTCGGCATCGTTCATGCCATGCCGTACATTAATTAATCCCTCAGAAACAATATAATCTACCTTGGCGCGCTCGTTAAGCGATGCCATGGGATCCTGAAAGATCATTTGGATCTTTTGAGTGATGGCCTTATCTATTTCACGGCTGATTTTACCGCTGATACGTTCTCCCTTAAAGAAAACTTCGCCGGCAGACATGGGATTAATACGGATAATGGCACGGCCAATGGTGGTTTTACCAGAACCGCTTTCGCCCACTAAACCGAAAGTTTCACCTTTATAGATATCAAAAGAAACATTATGAACGGCAACAAAGCGTTTTCGCTTGGAACCGAAAGTGACTTCCATGTTGCGGACGCTGATAAGAGAATCACTGCTCCCCATTTGAAACGCTCCTTTCCTGCCGGACATTCCGTATATTTCGAATATTCTTTATGTGTTCTGGTGGGTCGATTTTTGGTGAACGGGGATCGAGCAGCCATGTGCGCGCCTTATGTGTCGGACTAATTTCAAAATAGGGCGGTCGATGCTCAAAATCGATTTTAAGCGCATGGGGGTTTCGGGGTGCAAAAGCATCACCGCGGATGGGCTGAAATAGATTCGGCGGAGTACCTTTGATAGAATACAGCGCCTGGCCTTTGACGCCGAGCTGAGGTAAAGAAGAGAGCAGCGCCCAGGTGTATGGATGCTGAGGTGAATAGAAAACTTCATTACATGTACCGATTTCAACAATATCACCGGCATACATAACAGCAATACGGTCAGCCACATTAGCTACGACACCCAGGTCGTGGGTAATATAAATCGTAGTTAATTGGTATTTTTCTTTCAGCTGTTTTAATAAGTTAAGAATTTGCGCCTGAATTGTGACATCGAGTGCGGTGGTAGGCTCATCACAGATCAGTACACGTGGATTGCAGGCAATGGCAATTGCGATGACGGCTCGTTGACGCATGCCACCGGAAAATTCGTGGGGATATTGCTTAAATCGGCGCGCCGGCTCCGGAATACCCACGTCTGCAAGAATCTCGACAGCTTTTTTGTAGGCGTCTTCCCCTTGAAGATTCTGATGAATATGAAGCGCTTCCTCTATCTGCCAGCCAATGGTCTTCAGGGGGTTGAGAGAGGTCATCGGGTCTTGCATGACCATAGCGATTTCCTTGCCCTGCACGTGCCCCCAGTCTTTATCGGTCTTAAAAGTTGTCAGATCCCAGGTGAAATTAGCGGCCAACAGCTCCTGTTCGGTGGGCATGCTGCCATCTTCGTGTACTGGCGGGATCACTTCGTCCGGAGCCTTTGGAAGATAATAGATATGGCCGCTGTCAACCCAGCCGTTTTTATCCAGCAGACCGTTGAAATTTTTTACAAGTACACTCTTGCCTGAGCCGCTTTCGCCCACGATGGCCAGACTTTCACCTCTATAAAGATCCATTGAGATGCCTCGCAAGGCATGGAGTTTCTGGCCGCGCAGACTGAACATCACATTTAGATCGTGAACAGATAATATAATTTCATGATTCATATCCGTATCTCCTTAAATGTGGTTTTTCGGGTCGGCTGCATCGGCAAAGGCATTTCCGACAAGATAGAAGCAAATAGTGATGATGCTCAGAATAGCTGACGGGAAAATTAGTTGATATCTCAGACTATCGGCACTCATCAATGCACGACCGGTATTAACCAGATTACCGAGTGACGGCGTATCTACCGACAGGCCGAGGCCAATATAGCTTAAAAATACTTCCCAGCCGATAGCACCGGGAATAGACAGGGCCATACGCAGCATAATTACGGAAACCATTTGAGGAATCAGGTTTCTGACGATTATTCGGCCGGTGGGAGTACCTAAACAACGGGAAGCCAAATTGAAATCACGATCGCGTATGATGAGCACCTGGTTTCGGATAAATCGTGCAAGTCCCATCCAGCCGGTTAGTGACATAGCAATAATCATTGTAGCTATACTCGCTGTCATGACATAAGTACATAAAATCAAAATAATCGTTGTGGGGATATTGTCCAGAACATTATACAGCTCAGTAAATAGGAAGTCTAATTTATTGATATATCCCCATAGCAATCCGGTAAGTGTACCGACAACGGCTTCAATAATCGCCACTGAGAAACCTATGATCAGAGAAGTACGAGTGCCTGACCAGATCATTGACCACAAATCCTGACCAATAGAATTCGTGCCGAACCAGAATTCACTGTTTGGCTTTTGATTACTGACAGGCATTCCGGCTTTTAAGGTGCCTTCGGGCCAGTTGTTGATGGTAATTGCGCCGCGTTGGCCCGGAATGTAAGGCTGAATGATAGCGAAGCCCATTAATAATATGATAATGATCAGCATTGAGACGGCAACTCTATTTCTCAAGAACATGCGTACCGTGCTGCGCCAATAAGAATAATTTGAATAGCTGGTACGCTCTGCGTTTACCGAACTATATGGCACTTGTACAAATTCTGCGGGAGACAAAGCTACGATTTCAGTCGGGGTTAAGTCATCGCGATCTTCGACGCTTTGCTTTAAGTTATTCAGCAGGCATTCTTCCAGTTTTTTAGAGCGCTTTTCTTTATAGGAAAACTTACTCATCAGCGGGCACCTTCTTTCTTTGCAAAGCTAATACGAGGATCTACGAGCCCCATCAGTAAATCACCCAATAGCAAACCCAGAATACCCATAACGGCGTAAATGATAACCAATGCTTGTACCATGTTGTTATCCTGTCGCTTAATTACGTCTACCAAAAGCCCCCCCATACCGGGGATAGAATATAATGATTCAATATAAATTGATCCGCTGATGGTTAACAGAATAGAACCGGGAATCAACTGAACCATTGGTACGACAGAATTGCGAAACACATGTCTAAACCAGATTACAGAATTCGGAACGCCTTTCGCACGTGCTAATTTTATGTAGTCTTTATTCGTCTCATCAACCATATAGCGGCGCAACCACATTGCATAACTGGCGATAGACGGAAGCGCCAGGGAAAGAATTGGTAAGATTAAGGTATTTGAATCAGTAGCTTTATAAAGCATACTACAACCGATAAGCATTGAACCATATAGCTGGATAAACAGATAGTAAACGGCGTTAGGCACAGCTTTAATGAATACGATATAGGCATTGCCCAGCTTATCCATAAGTTTGCCTTTGCCGCGTGCCATTAAAACGCCTAAGAGCATGCCAAGCGGCAAACTGATAACCATGGAGGCAACACCGAATTTGAAGGAAACCAGAATTTTTTTACCGATAATATCGGTTATTGCCACGCCTACTCGATAGCGAGTTGACGTACCAAAATCCCCATGTGACAACTTCCACAGGAAACGTCCTAATTGAACATGAATCGGGTCATTCATCCCCATCAGGGTAAGTTTATTTTGAATCTGTGCAGCAGACATTTTGTCATAGTTATCAAAATAGCCTTCCACGGGCATCAGCCGTAACAGCGAGAATACCACTGTGATAATAATCAATAAAGTAATTAACGACCGTAGCAAGCGATTTATCGAATATCGTAACATTTAAATCCATCCTTCATTCCAACTGCGTTAGTCAATGAAAAAATGCGGGAAAGGGGGGATTCCTGCTCAGGAAAGTGAGCAAAAATTCCCCCCCGTTGCTAAAGCCCTAAATTTCTGTTCTTTTGTTGGCAGCCAATCACTTGGCGGCTTCCTTTTCGGCGGCCGCCTTTTCCTGTTGCCAGACGGCCAACTGGGAATCAAACATATCCTGGCTCATTGCGGTAGTATAAACCTTCTGACCTACATAACGCAGATAAGACCAACCACAGGAACTGTATGGTGCCTCAAAACAGTTTAGCAGAGATGATTCATAAGTACCGCCGGTGCAGCGATAAGGGATGATGATGGCATGATTGATATAATATGCTTCAGCATTTGCGAAAGCCGCATATCTGGCATCAATATCGGTGGTTATTTTCTTGGCGTCTTGGACCATAGCATCAAATGAATTGAAGATGTTCATAGTTTCCTCAGTCTTAGTGTTGACGCCGAACTTCTCAGTTGTATCATACAGGAAGTTATAGTTATTTCCGTCCTTAAAAGAAACATACCAAGTTTCAGGATCCATATAGTCAGCACCTTGATTGAGCTTTTGCATACAGTAATTGCCGCAGCGGCGAGTGCCATTTAAAAAGCCGGAGGAACCGAAGTTTAAAATGGTAATGGTAATATAATCGCTGCCAAGCAGGTCTTCCAGCTGCTGCTTGACTACCATGCATTCTTTGCCCCAATCGCTTCCGCCATTGTATTGCATCACGATTTCAATCGGAAAACTATACCCTGCAGTTTGCAGCAGCGGTGTCAACTCAGCGATCGCCGCTTCTTTATACTGAAGCGCGGCCTGTGAATCAAAGTTGTCAGTCTCGGTGATAGCACCTAAATCCCCGTAAGAGGTATAATCTTTCCCGTTATATGAAACAAAGTTTTTGGGGACATATGTATTGATAACCATATCTTTGGCCGTATAAGGATATTCGACGCTTAATGCACGGACACGATCCAAACCGTGGAAAATGGACTGACGGAATGCCTCACTATTGACTGCAATTGACCACTTGGCATTGATTTCATCATTGTGGTCTGTATCAGTGACCTGCGGTTCAAAATTGAAGCCCCAAAAATAGGAGTAATTCGTCCGCTGACGAGTGGTGGAGACCATTTGAGACTTTTGGGGATCGTTCATCCATTCGTCCAGAAGATCGGAATTAATATCAGTAGAAGTCAGCTCACCGTTCAAATACATGGTGGTGGCTAAAGCAGAGGCCTCAGCGTTGTATTTTTGATTCAGTTCGGTAATAAAAACATTTTCAGCATTCCAATAATTTTCATTTTTTGTATAAATGCGTGTTTCCTGAGGCGCAAAATCACTTAAAATGTAGGAACCGCAGAACCACATCTTCGTATTATCCGTTGCAAACGTATCCCCAAACTCATCCAGACACGCCTGAGAGACCGGGTAATAGCAATTGGACTCCACTGAGCTCAGGAAATAGGGGCAAGCATTCTGCAACTCGATAACCAAGGTGTAATTATCTGTAGCCGAAATGCCAATGTCTTCAGGAGTCAAATTGGTCGCCGGTGCCGTACCATTCAAAATAGCGCTGGTCTGGTCATAATAGGCCTGCGCATTTTTAATTGTAAATGCAAAGTAGGTCGCGCTTGAATCGTTGGCCGCATCACATACATAGCGAATGGCAGAAACCCAGTCATTTGCGGTGACATCTGCTTTTTCATTTCCCTGATAATCGTACCATTTCTGGCCTTCACGAATATGAAACGTATAAGTCAGGCCGTCATCGCTTACCTCGTAGCTAGTTGCAGCATCTGGCCGCAAAACGCCATAGCAATCAGAGGAATAGAGTGTCATTGTACCGTTCGCGCCGCAGAATTCATCATTTTCACTGGTTGTATAGAGATAATTAAAAGTAGTTACTTCCGAACTGTATAAGCTATAGACGATCTGCTCATCTGCCACAGTACGGCCATCTGGGCCAGTTTGGGCTTTTTCACCAGTAGTGTCTTCATTTGAGGGCGTGCTCGTTTTGTCATTGGTACAGCCAGAGAACAAAGCGGTTAGCATCAACATGCACAGTAACAGTGCCAGTGCTTTTTTCATGCCTATTCCTCCAAATAATTGTTTTGCTATCATGGAAATTGCTGAAATGACAGCTTGTGAAAGCATACTATCATACAAAATTGACAATTTACAAGCACATCGGCAGTTTCTTAGCAGTTTCTTAGCAAGCGCTTTTTTATACTTTCCAAAAATCAATATCTGTTATAAGATATAATTGAAAATAAAAGATTTTGGGAAAGAGGCACAGGATGAGGAAGGCGTATATGCTGATCAATGTGCAATTTCTGAAAAGAATACTGGTAATCTTGATCGCGCCGATGGTTCTGCTTGTGATGGATGGTATGCTACGGCCGCTATCATCCGATCTAACAATCCTAGCTGGGAGCGCTGTACTGCTGGTAGTCAGTCTTTCGCTGTTTCTCACCACGCAGTTGGAAAGAGCGTCAATGGCTTTGCTTAGCGCACTGAGCTATGGATCAGTTATTCTATTTCGAAAAGCGGTGCAGAGACCACCGGCCTTAAGCATATTATTCGTGATAGCATTAATTATCATGGCCGGCCAGTTATCGGGTTCCCTGCAGCAGCGCATTGAGAAGCAAAAACAGTTAAGTACCATCGAAAGCGAGCGACGCCGGTTGTTGGGGGAAGTAAATACAAGATTATTGGCGGCCCGGGGAACTGAAGAAATTGAGAGACAGCTTTTGCGTGCTGTTTTCGAGATTACTGGCCATTCTTCGGCTTATTTCATACGTTCCCCTTCGGGGCGGCCTGTGCGTACGTGCTCAGAGCCTAATGGCCTTATTTTATATGAACGGGAAAAAGAAGTGATTTCCACTGCCTTTGATATTGGACAGATCGTAGGGGTTGGCACAGATCGTTGCCTAAAGTCGGCTTGTCGGTGTTACCCTATTCGCTTTAAAGGGGTTGTATCTGCTGCGGTGGCTATATTGTTTGGAACTGAAGAAAATGATGAATCACTAATCCAGCTCACTGATCAATTGTTGCAGCGCGGCGCCATCGCATTGGAACGGCAGCGGCTGATGGATGATCAGCAGGAAATTATCACCGAAAAACAGGTGGAGGAAATGCGCGCCAATTTTCTGCGCGCCATCTCCCATGACCTGCGGTCACCGTTGGCGGCGATCACGGGCGCATGCTCTGCGTTGGAGCAGGTCTCAGATAGTCTGCCCAATAACCGGCGGCTGTTGGCAGACATCCGCGAAGAGGCGGAGTGGCTAACCAACATGGTGGAAAACTTGCTTTCGATTACCCGGGTTAGTGGAGACAGTCCCCGACTGAAATTAACTGCCGAAGCAGTGGAAGAAATTGTCGGAGAAGCGGCTTACAAATGCAAAACACGGTTTCCACAGCTTGTGCTGGCGGTGACGGTACCGGATCAGCTTATTCTCCTGCAGATGGATGCAACACTAATTACGCAGGTAATTCTAAATCTGGTAGAAAATGCGGTCAAATATAGCGGCGAAAGCCCACGGGTAGAGTTGAATGTGACATGTGAAGAAAATAATGCGGTCTTTTCTGTTCGGGATCATGGAGATGGCATTCCGGAAGAAAAGCTTGGAGAGATTTTCGATGAAAAGGCACCGCGGAGCAATGATTCACACCATGGGCTCGGGATTGGACTTTCCATCTGCCAAACGATTATCCATGCACACGGCGGGGAAATACGTGCGGAAAACTGCTCAGATGGAGGAGCTAAATTCAGCTTTTCGCTGCCGACGGAGGAAAACGGGATATGAACACACAAAAGACGATTCTGGTTATCGAAGATGAGCAGCATATTGCCCATGTGCTGGAAACACTGCTTTCCGACGAAGGTTATCAGGTGGTTTCAGCGTCTGCCGGCGCAGAAGCATTGGACAAGGCAGATGTCTGTCTGCCAGATGTCTTTTTGCTGGATCTGGGGCTTCCGGATATGGACGGGATGACAATCTTGAAGAAGCTGCGTCAACGCACGACGAGACCGGTCATTGTTGTTTCCGCTCGTACCCGCGAGCAGGAGAAGGTGATGGCTCTGGATCTGGGGGCAGATGATTATGTGACAAAGCCATTCGGGGCAAAGGAACTTAAGGCGCGAATTCGTTCAGCTATCCGGCACGCGAGTATCAACCGGATGGGGGATACGCTGGGTAAGCAGGAATATATCTGTGGTGCGCTAATGGTAGATTTTACAAATCGTCGGGTGCTTAAGAATCATGTTGACGTCCGCCTGACAAATGTAGAATATCAGATTGTATCTTTGATTTCCCGTGCATGCGGGAAGGTATTAACCTATGATCAGATTATTTCCAGCGTTTGGGGGCCTTACGCAGACGCAGATAACAATCGCATTTTGCGGGTGAATATGGCAAATATTCGGCGGAAGATTGAGGAGAATCCCGCCGTTCCGCAGTATATATTTACAGAGGTAGGCGTCGGGTATCGCATGGCGGACGAAAAAAACAGCTTGGCGAGCGAGAAGTAAACGCGCATACCGGCGCATTATTCGGGGCAGAGATGCCAGGGCTGGTATATACAAACGTATAGCTAAACGGGAGGAAAAAAGATGAGTGCATTTTGGAATTGGATGCATGGGCTAACGTCGATGTCCGCCTGTATGCGGCTATTGTTTGCGGCGGTGCTTGGTGGGCTGATCGGCATGGAACGCGGCCGCCATGGCAGGGCAGCGGGGATGCGTACGCACATTCTGGTTTGTATCGGGTCAGCACTGACGGCTCTGGTAGGTCTGTACGCAGTGCAGGTGCTGACACTTGCCTCCGACCCGCTGCGCGTCGGGGCGCAGGTAATCTCTGGAATCGGCTTTCTCGGTGCAGGTACGATCCTGATCAAGGATCGGTTTCAGGTCACCGGGCTGACAACAGCGGCAGGTCTATGGGCCACCGCGGCCATCGGCCTAGCGATTGGCGTGGGTTATTATGAGGCGGCGCTGTTTACTGCACTTGTTGTTTTGGCCGCCAATGCGATTCTCCCACGAATGGAACGCAACGTGAAATCCCGCAATTCCGGAGGACATATCTATGTTGAATTGTCCGATGCCCGGCGCGTCGTCGACTTGGTCGATTGGATTAATGCCGCGTATGGTGCGGAAAGCATGCAGGTATCACCCTCACGCAGCGGTATCGACGGACATCTGGGTGTAGAGCTTGAACTGTTCCCGATACGAAAGCGGGAACTGAGCGGGATCTGCCGGGAATTGATGGAACAGGACTATGTGGCGTTTGCCGTAAACGTCCAGTAGGAGATATATTAAAAGCCGACTGCTGGGGGAAACTGCACCCTAAAATTTAGGCAAATATAAAAATCAAACAGCTGAAGGGGCTAGTTGTCTGTGAATAGCATGCGGCAAGCCCTTAAGCTTTACATTGATGTGGTAATAGTTGTAGTAGACCAAATATCCAAACAGTTTGGTTCTGAAATAATCCCTGGACTAAAATATTGCAGATAGAGAAGCGCATGCTTGTGACAGATGGAAGAAGTTGTCCATCGCAGCGTTATCCAGGCGTTTGCTCTTGCGGCTCATATACTGTCGGTTACCTTTTACCCTCAATATTGGGTGGTACTGGGTCACCCACTTCTGGTTTGGTTTAGCCGCCTCAAAGTCCCGGCAAACGGTCGGCAGCAATCTTACCGACCTCGCCATTATAGGAGTGGCGATTTTTTGTCGGAACACGGAAAACAATGCCAAGTCCTTTCATAAGCCGCTGACCCATCTAGCGATGGATGACATTCCCGCTGTTGTGAAGCTCGGCATTAATACATTTTTCTGCCAGCAGGTCCTTTTGTGGCATATCCCGTATAGTTGACATAAAACACCCCCAAAGTTATTTCAGTATACCATACTGTTTAACTTTGGGGGTGTAGTTCACATCCGTGAGGGCGGGTATTTTATATGTCTTTACAGCGGTCCGACAGTCCGGCGATCCTACCGTCAGAGTTTGAGAAGATAAGCTTCCTTGACGGCCGCCTTAAGGAACGTCGATATATTCTTCCCGCGCGGCGCCGACAGAGATGTACCTGATCGGGCAGCCAACGGCGTTCTGGATATATTCTACATATTTTTGCGCCGCTAAGGGCAGATCGGAAAGCTTTCGGCAGCCGGAGATGTCGCCGGAGAAACCCTCCAGATATTCGACGACGGGCTTTGCACGGAGGTGCCGTTCACCGCTGGGGAAGTCCATGGTGCGCTGACCGTCGATTTCATAGGCAGTGCAGACCGGAATTTTTTCCATTCCGGAAAGCACGTCCAGCTTTGTAAGTGCGATGCAGTCGGCCCCCTGGAGCAGCGTTCCGTAACGGGAGGCAACCACATCAAAAGGCCCGACGCGGCGCGGACGGCCCGTAGCCGCACCGTATTCGCCCCCCGCCTCACGCAGTTGATGTGCCTCTTCACCAAAGAACTCACAGACGAAGGGGCCTTCTCCCACACAGCTGGAATAGGCTTTCATAATGCCGATGGTATTACCAAGTTTCAGGTTGGGAATGCCTGCGCCGATGGGTGCATAGGCAGCCAGCGTGGAGGAAGAGCTGGTGTAGGGATAGATACCGAAATCGATATCGCGCAGCGCGCCGAGCTGGGCCTCAAACATAATGTTTTTTCCCGCCGCGGCTTGCTGGGTCAGATAGACCGTGGTATCACAAATATAGTCGGATACCGGCGCCCCGTACTGCATAAGCCAGTCGTAGAGCTCATCGACAGACAGCGCTTCATGCTTATACCCATCGTGAACGATGAGATTTTTCCACTCTACGATATCCGTCAGCCGGCGCTTCATTGCCTCCGGCTCCTTGAGATCGCCCATCCGCAGGGTCTTTTTCATATATTTATCGGCATATACCGGAGCGATGCCCCGGCGAGTCGAGCCGAATTTCTTGGCGCCGAGCCGGTCCTCTTCCAGAATGTCCAGCAGCTTGTGATAGGGCATACAGATGGTGGCCCGATCGCTGATCTTCAGGTTTTCCGGTGTAATGGCAATCCCCTTATCTGTAAGAGAGCGCATTTCCTTGTATAAATGTTCCAGATCGATCACCATACCCGGCCCCATGACGTTTACGGTGCCGGCACGAAGGATGCCGGAAGGAAGCAGGTTCAGAATGAACTTTCCTTTATCATTGACTACGGTATGTCCGGCATTGTTGCCGCCCTGATACCGGGCGACAATATCATAGGTTTCGCTGAGCAGGTCCACCATGCGCCCTTTTCCTTCGTCGCCCCAGTTGATGCCGGCAATTGCAGTAAGCATATTCAATACACCTCAATTCAAATTTGGATCTGGATATCGGAACTGTCGAAGCCGGGATTGGCTTTCAGCACGGGATCCACATATTCGCAAAGAAACTCTTCGGTCTGCTGAGGAGCGCGTCCGATGAACGCACGGCTGTCGGCGATTTCGGCCAGTTCTTCAGCGGTCAAACCAAAGATGGGATCACCTAGGATGCGCTGGAACAGATCACAATCGGCGCCTTCTTCCTTGATGCGGTACGCCGCCGCGAGGGAGTGCCGACGGATGGCCTCATGAAGCTCCTGCCGGTCGCCGCCTTGTTTGACGCAGTACATCAGGATATTTTCCGTGGCCATAAAGGGCAATTCTTCGTCCAGATGCTTTTTGATTACTTTCGGATAGACATTTATACCGGAAATAATATTGACGTAGAGAGACAGGACAGCATCGGTAGCGAGAAACGCCTCCGGAATGCTGATGCGTCGGTTGGCGGAATCATCCAGCGTCCGCTCAAGCCATTGCGCACCTGCGGTCACCGCCGGGTTGAGGGTATCGGCCATGATATAGCGGGACAAAGAGGTAATCCGTTCGCTCCGCATGGGGTTACGTTTGTATGCCATGGCGGAAGAGCCAACCTGCTTGGACTCAAACGGTTCCTCAAATTCCTTCAGATGAGACAGAAGGCGAATATCATTGGAAAACTTCGATGCACTCTGGGCGATCCCGCTGAGTACGGACAGAACATTGTAATCCACCTTCCGGCTGTAGGTCTGGCCGGCCACGGGATAAACAGCATCAAATCCCATCTTTTCAGCGATCAGCATTTCCAGCCGGCGGGCTTTTTCACCGTCGCCGCCGAAGAGAGCGAGGAAGCTGGCACTGGTGCCGGTAGTGCCCTTACAGCCCAGCAGCCTCAGGTGGGAAAGCTGGAAGTCCAGCTGCTCCAGATCCAGCAGCAGATCCAGGATCCAGAGTGTTGCCCGCTTGCCGACGGTAGTGGGTTGGGCAGACTGAAAATGGGTATAGGCAAGGCACGGTAGATCCTTATGCTGCCCGGCAAAGGCCGCGCCGGCAGCGATGGCACCCAGCAGCTTTTTTCGGATACAGCGAAGCCCGTCCCGGAGCTGAAGGATGGAGGTATTATCGCCTACATAGCTGGAGGTGGCGCCCAGATGGATGATCCCATGAGCGGAGGGGCAGCAGTCGCCGTAGGTGCGGATATGCGCCATGACGTCATGCCTCAGCTCGGATTCGTACTTTGCCGCACGATCATAGTCGATGTTGTGGATATTTGCCCGCATTTCTTCGATCTGCGCTTCGGTAATATCCAGGCCAAGCTCACGCTCGCTTTCGGCCAACGCGATCCAAAGTCTGCGCCAAGTGGTGAATTTATAGTCGTCGGAAAAGATCCATTTCATTTCTTCGCCGGCGTATCGTTCGCATAGTGGGTTTTCGTATACGTCTTTTGACATGATGCGGCCTCCTGTCGGATTTTTGACTCAACGACCTTTATTATATCGAAGTCATGTAAAAATGTAAAATTACTTTTTTTACTGTGAGACATAGCGCTCATTTATTCCCCTCTGTATGTGTAATTATACTTTTTTGTCAAGACATAAAAAAGGAGCCCGCAGCAATGCGGGCTCTACGCCGTTATTTACAGCTTGAATGCCTCGGCAGGCGGCTTTTTAATGTTTGCGCCCGCAGGGGGCCTCCGCCGCAACGGATCATAGATGAACCTGTGGCAACAGTCATCGGGGGATACCGGCCCACGGCGGTCACAGAGTACGCCGTCGGTGCCAAAGTCACGGCCGTGCAGGCACAGTGCGCATATCTTGCGGACATTTTTGTCGCAAACCATGTTCATTCCCCCTTTTTGATATTATACATCAACGGCGCCGCGCTTTACAAGAGGGAAATAGGGCCGGGAGGAGAGCAAATACCGCCCAGGTTCCGACGGCGGTTAAAAGGGAGACAATGAGATACCAACCCGCGCTGCGGGAAGTCATGGCGGAAAGCTGTGTTTTAATGGCGGGCCCTGTCTGTGCGTCAAAAGGAAGAAGTTGTGCCCCCAGCCAGACATACAGGGCTGAAAACCATCCGTGCAGCATCTTACCCGCCAGGTAGGGAGCGCAGGATAGGCCGCTTTCACCGATGAAATTGAGAACCTGGCAGTGGACGGATACCCCTGCCCAGCCTAGCATGAAGGCCGCCGCCGCCAGTTTGGCATTCAGGCTTGCTCCGGTGCTGAGCAGCCCGTAGATGCCGCTGGTCAGCTCCAGCGCGCCGGACAGCAGCTTTTCCATGAAATCACCGTCAATATGGAGCAGGGCGGCAAGGCCGCGCGCTGCACCGGGTAAAATACCCGTTAGGCAGAGCAGGCGGATGGCCACAGAGAAAAAGATGACGAAGGCACAAATGTTAAGCATGGAGGAGAATGCCCCGGTGACTGCACGGGTAAAGGCGGGGATAAGCCGCAGGGGTGTTTCCTGTACGGAGGTTCGCGCCCGCATCCGGGGAAGCGCCGCATCTGTGCCCCGGCGTTTTCCACCCCAACCGCGGAACAGCACACCCACGGTGATCGAGGCCAGAATATGTGAGCCGTAGAGCAAAAGCCCTGCTGTGCCGCCGAAGATCCCACCCACTGCTCCCAGAATAAACGCTGGACCTGAGTTGTTGCAAAAGGCCAGAAGCCGCTGCGCCTGTACCTTGGAACACAGTCCCTTCTGATAAAGTGCGATGGCGGTCTTGGCACCGACAGGATAGCCGCCCACAAGGCCTAATGCAAAAGCCGGAGCACAGGCGCCGGGAACATTAAAGAGTAGCCGCATCGGTTTTTCCAGCGCCCGTCCGGCCAAAGATGCAAGCCCGGTATCAACCGCCAGGGAGGAGACAACGAAAAAAGGGAATAGGGACGGCAGCAGCACGGTAAGACAAAGCTTTATGCTTTCCGCTGCGGCCGCCGACGTATCCCGCCCATAAAACACCAAACCCAGCGCCAGCAATAGCACCGCTGCCGCTGTCGCCGCATCAATCACTTTCCGACGCATTGAGCCCACAGGCATACCCGCCCCTTTCATGTGATACACTTTAATGATATGGAGAGGGGAGGCCGTGCTATGCAAAAAACAGGCCTGCGGGAAGCATTACGCCGGGCAGAGGAACTTGGCGTTCCATTTTCCGGCCCGCTGCTGACACTGGAAGGCGACGGCGCGTTATTGCTGGAACGTCATCGGGGTGTAATCGAATATACGGATACGCGGGTGGTGCTGGCGGCGGGACTTTATACCCTGCGCGTCACGGGACAGGGGCTGACACTGACGGCGATGGATGCCCAGGCCGTCCGCCTCCGCGGGCGTATAGACACGCTGGAACTGCTGCGGGAGGGGCGCTGATGCTGCTGAAATTGCGCAACGCGCTGCGAGGCAGCGTGCGGGTGGAGGTGCGGGGTCCCGCACCCGAGCGATTTTTGAATCTGTGTGCGGCACGGGGGACGGCATTCTGGGACGTATGTCGGACAGAAGAAGAATGCCTGACGGCATCTGTGACTGTACCCGGGTATTTTCTGCTGTGCCGCTCTGCGCGGAGCGGGCCGTGCCGCGTGCGCGCTGTTGCAAAGCGCGGTTTGCCCTTCACCGCTCGAAAACTGACCCGCCGGAGGGCACTGCTCGTCTGTGTGATTTTATGCGCGGCAGCGGTATGGTATCTGTCAGGTTTTATCTGGACCATTGGCATTTCCGGCTGCGAGACCGTTCCAGAGCGGCAGGTCCTGTTACTTCTGCGTCAGGCCGGCCTTTTTACCGGTGCACGGAGTGACGGTATCCGGTCAAGGAATGTGCGGGATTTTCTACTGACTTCTGATGAGCGGCTGGCATATGTGACGGTAAATGTCACGGGCTGCCATGCGGACGTTGTGGTTACAGAACGGCGGGATACGCCGGAGCCGGAGGATGAGACCCCCTGTAATGTGGTATCTGATAAGGCGGGTATCGTCCTGCGGCTGCGGGTTATGGCCGGTAAGGCATTAACCAAGGTGGGGGAGACGCTGCTGCCTGGCGATATAATCGCTACCGGCGCAATGGAGAGCAGTCAGGGTGAGCGTTGGAATGTGGCGGCGCGGGCGGAAGTGGACCTTTTAACCTGGCGCACAGCGGAGGCGAAGGTTACATCTGCCGCCGTTGAAAAGTCTTATACTGGCCGCGTCCAGATACGGCGATACCTCCTGCTCGGAACCCGGAGGTTTCCACTGGAAATTGTTGAAAAGGAGCCATTTCGGTGGTATGATAAACAAATAGAGCAAAAAAATATGCCTTTACGCACCGATTTTCGCTTTTCCGTGGCCCTGATTACAGAGACCTTGCGGGAATATGTGCCGGTTTCCGCCTCGCCGGAGGCGGCTGATCTGCAGGATGTGCTGAAAGAGCGTATGGAACGGCAGCTTACATTAACGCTGAAAAGCGGAGAGATTCGCAAGACCACGTTTACATTGACCTTTGACGGCTGCTGGACCGGCCGTTTGGAATCCGAGTGCGTCGAGACAGCCGGTATCCTGTCTCCGCTGCCGTAATCTTTGTGGTGGATCGGGAGAAGGATATCAGCTACCGCGGCGCTCAGCATAGAATAAAGGAAGTGCGTCCGATCGATATGGAACAGATCCTCAGCGTGGAGCGTGTCGAGCATATCATCAATTTGTTCGGCTCTTTTGATGAAAACACCCGGATCCTGGAAAAAGAATATGGCATCAGCATCGTCTGCCGTGATACCGAGGTAAAGCTGGTAGGAGATCCGGAGGCCGTCATGCATGCCCGTTCGGCTGTGGAGGCGCTTCTGAAACTGGCGGCGAGGGGCGAACAAATCACACAGCAAAACGTCAATTATGTTATTTCTCTTGTCCGGGATGGGCAGGAGGACAAAATTACGCAGATGGGGAAGGACGTTATCTGTGTCACCGTCCGGGGCAAACAGGTAAAGGCGAAAACCGTCGGCCAGCAAAAATATGTGGATGCCATCCATAAGAATACGATCACACTGGGCATCGGCCCCGCCGGCACCGGAAAAACCTATCTTGCAGTAGCTTGCGCTGTGGCCGCTTTCCGTGAAAAGACTGTCAATCGGATCATCCTGACCCGCCCGGCTGTAGAGGCGGGTGAGAAGCTTGGCTTTTTACCGGGTGACCTGCAGAATAAAGTTGACCCCTATTTACGGCCCCTGTACGACGCTTTGTTTGATATGCTGGGGTCGGAGGCATACCAGCGCTATCTTGAGCGGGGCAACATCGAGGTGGCGCCGCTGGCCTATATGCGCGGTCGGACGCTGGATGACGCCTTCATCATTCTCGACGAAGCACAGAATACCACCCCGGAACAGATGAAGATGTTCCTGACCCGTATCGGTTTTAACAGCCGTGTAGTCGTCACCGGGGATGTTACCCAAATTGACCTGCCTGATGGACGACGGAGCGGACTGAAGGAAGCGGTGCTCATCGTCGGCAGTCTGGATGACATTGCTGTCTGTCAACTTGATCATCGGGATGTGGTGCGCCATGAGCTGGTGAGCCGCATTATCCGTGCCTATGAGCAGCATGAAGAAAAAAAGGGCAAAAAGCCCGGGGGCGAAAAAAAGAGATATGTCAAAGCTAAAAGTTAACGTGGCGGGCTGCCCCGACCGGGAGGCGGCGCGGCTGATCCGTATCGCCGCAAAGGCGGCCTATTATGCGATGGACTATGCGTTTGATGCACAGGTGGACATGCTGATCACTGATGATCCGGGCATTCGGGAATATAATCGGACCTTCCGTGACTGCGATACGGCCACCGATGTGCTTTCTTTTCCGCTGCAGGATTTTTACCGGGGCCACAGCCCCGTCATGCCGGAGCTGCTTGCCGACGCTGACAGCGGCTCTGTCATGCTGGGGGACATCGTCATTTCCGCACAGCGCGCAAGGGCGCAGGCAAAGGAATTCGGCCATGGATTTCCACGTGAATGTGTCTATCTGACTGTGCACAGCATGCTGCATCTGCTAGGATATGACCATACAGACGAAGGGGAAGAAAAGGCGGCCATGCGGGCGCGCGAAGAGGCTGTACTGAAAAAGCTGGGCCTGGATCGGCCGGTGTTTGGCTGACGGTTGGAGCGAAAAGCTGAGTTCTTCCCGGCATTCACCGGCGAAAAACCGGTTGTGCCTGGAAATGCCGATTGTTTTAAACGGGATAGCGCGGAAGGAGCTGTTTATGACTACAAAAGCCGGCGTATTTTCCATCGTGGGGCGCCCTAACGCGGGTAAGTCCACGCTGGTTAACACTTTATGCGGTGCAAAGATTGCCATTGTCTCGGACAAGCCTCAGACTACCCGGACCCGCATCACCGGCGTTCTCAATGACGGAGACTACCAGATGATATTTTTGGATACGCCGGGGCTCCATAAGCCCCGCAACCGACTGGGTGATTTTATGGTGAAGGTAGTCCGGGATACGGTAGCGGAGGTGGATGCCGCCGTTTTGCTGGTGGAGCCGGTGGCACGGATCGGGATCCCGGAGCAGGCCCTGATTGACCGGATCCGGGAGAGCGGCGTACCCGCGATCCTGGTAATCAACAAGGTCGATATGCTGACCCAGCATGACGCCTTGCTTCCCGTTATCTCCGCCTATGCGGAAAGCTATCCGTGGGAAGCAGTTATCCCTCTCAGCGCAAAGAGTGGAGAGGGGATTCCGGCGCTTTTGGAAGAGCTGAAAAAGCTATGCACCGATTCGCCGCAGCTGTTCCCCGACGGCATGATCTCCGATCAGCCGGAGAGGGCACGGGTGGCGGAGATCATCCGGGAAAAAATTCTCGAAAATCTTGAAAAAGAGATTCCACATGGCGTTGCCGTTGAAATTGAGGGGTACAAGACACGGGAGGATGGTCTGTTGGACGTGTCGGCCACGATTTATTGCGAGCGCAGCAGCCATAAGGGTATTCTTATAGGTAAAGGTGGCGCAATGCTCAAGCGCATCGGTGCTTCTGCGCGCCATGAATTGGAGGAGGAGTTTGACCAAAAGGTTTTTCTCCAGCTCTGGGTAAAGGTGCGGGAGGACTGGCGCAACAATCCGGCCCAGATCCGCAATTTCGGCTACGACGATACCCAATGAATCTGGTAATGCGGGGTCTGGTGCTTCGGAGCACCGATTATAAGGAAGCGGACAAGATTCTCACTGTGCTGACCGATATGCGGGGCGTGGTGACAGTGGCCGTCCGTGGTGCGCGTCGAAGGGGAAGCCGGCTTCAGACAGCAAGCCAGCTTTTTACCTGCTCCGAGATGACCCTGTTCGACTATCAGGGCCGATACAAGCTGGATGATGCAGAGGTACTGGAGACTTTTTCGGGTCTGCAGAAAGACCTGCCGCGCCTTGCGCTGGCCTCTTATATTGCAGAGGTCCTGGGAGCCGAGGCGGAGGAAAGCGGCGCGGGAGACGGGCCGCTGCGTCTGGCTCTCAACAGCCTTTATGCGCTGGCCAGAGGAATCAGCACTCCTACGGTGGTCAAGCCGGCCTTTGAACTGCGTTATATGGCGCTCTCCGGCTATGCGCCGGCTCTTGACGCCTGCGCTGTCTGCAGCGCAGAGACGCCGGTTTCTCCCATGCTCAGCCTGGATGCGGGGGTTGTGCACTGTGCGCACTGCCCGGCGCCGGGCGGAGGACGCAGTCTGCCATTGGATGGCGCGTCTCTTTCGGCCATGCGATATATTTTGGGATGCGACTTGAAAAAATTATTTGCATATTTGCTGCCGGAATCTTCGAAGCTTTTATTGGATCAAGCCTGTGAAGCTTATTTGCTTTCCAGGGAAGAACGTCGATTCCGCACCCTTGAATTTTACAAAAGTGCAGGTGAGCTGACTTGACATTACAGGAAAAATCCTGGCATACGCTGGAGCTGCCACAGGTGCTGGAGCTGCTGGCAGATCAGGCCATTTCGGCACGCGGTAAGGAATTGTGCCGTGAGATGCGCCCAGCGGTGACTCAGCACGAATGCGAGCGGCTGCAACAGCAGACTGCCGATGCTGTAAAGCTGATCGGTTTGCAGGGCAGTCCTTCTTTCTATGGACTGAAAGATGTCTCCGCCGCGCTCGAGCGTGCCGAAAAAGGCGGTTTTTTGAACCCGGTTGAGCTATTGGCGGTCGCTGCTATGCTGAAGGCGGCAAGACTGACAAAAGCCTATCGCGAGGAGAAGCGGGAGGAGCAAACCTCGCTGGATGAGTATTTTGCCATGCTGGCCGGAAACAAGTATCTGGAGGAAAAGATCGAAAACGCCATTGTTTCGGAAGAGGAAATTTCCGACCATGCAAGCCCGGCGCTGTATGATGTCCGCCGCCAGATCCGTACGGCCAGCGCAAAGGTGCGAGATGTGCTGGCAAAGATCTGTTCTTCCCAGAGCAATTCCAAGATGCTGCAGGACAATATTGTCACGCAGCGGGGCGGAAGGTTCGTAGTGCCGGTAAAATCCGAGTTCCGCGGCAGCTTTCCTGGACTGGTGCATGACACCAGTTCCAGCGGCGCGACGTTGTTTATCGAGCCGGCGGCCGTGGTGGAGCTGAACAACAGCATTCGTGTCCTTACAGGCAAAGAACAGGCAGAAATCGAGCGGATTTTGGCGGAGCTGTCCGCGGAAGTAGCCCAGTTTTCTTCTGCCATTGAACGGGATTACAGCGTTCTGTGCAGCCTCGATTTTATTTTTGCCCGGGGAAATCTGGCCTATAATATGAAGGCCTCCCGGCCGGAGCTTTTGGAGCGCGGGCGGACGGAGCTGCTGCGCGCGCGGCATCCGCTTCTGAATAAGGATACCGCCGTACCTATCAACTTCATCATTGGCGGCGCGACCGATACGGTGGTCATCACCGGCCCGAATACCGGCGGAAAGACGGTCAGCCTGAAAACACTGGGCTTGATGACTGCCATGGCCCAGTGCGGCCTGTTTCTGCCGGTCGGGGATGGAAGCCGGGTGGTCATCCGCCGCAGTGTCTTTGCCGATATCGGTGACGAACAGAGCATTGAGCAGAGTCTTTCGACTTTTTCGTCCCATATGACGAACATCGTGGAGATATTACAGCAGGCTGACGACGGGACGCTGGCACTGCTGGACGAGCTGGGAGCAGGCACCGATCCGGCGGAAGGTGCGGCGCTGGCCACTGCCATCATTGAAGAGCTTCGCACGCGGGGCAGCGCTGTCGCTGCCACCACTCATTATGCGGAACTGAAGGTCTATGCATTGGAGACGAAGGGCGTGGAAAACGCCTCCTGCGAGTTCGACGTGCAGACGCTGCGGCCCACCTATCGGCTGATTTTTGGCGTACCGGGAAAATCTAACGCCTTTGCCATTTCCCAGCGGCTCGGACTACCGGAGAGGATCATCGCATCCGCCCAGCAGCGGGTGGATAGCGGCAGCCGTGAATTTGAAGACGTCATCACACGGCTGGAAGAAAAGCGACAGTCGCTGGAGAGTAAGATCGATGCGGCGGAACGGCAGCGGCGAGATGCCGAGGAAGCCAACCGTCGGGCACAGGAGCGGCTGGAAACACTGGAACGTGAACGGGAAAAGTTGGTGCTCGACGCCAAGCTGAAAGCGCAGGAGATCCTAAGCAACGCGAAGGCCGTCAGCGAGCATGTACTCAGTGAGGCCGGGCGGCTCAAGCAGGAGGTAGCCGACGGAAAAGATGCAAATCTGGCAGCTGCCCGCGCCATTTTCCGGGGTGAGCTGACAGAGGCAGGAAAACAGGTTTCGGCCCAACGGGCTGCCGCCAAGCCCATGCCGCTGCCGCGGGAACTGAAAGCGGGTGACACGGTGGAGATCGTCGCCACCCACACCCGGGGCACGGTACTGGAGCTCCCGGAAAAGGACGGACTGGTACGTGTGCAGGCGGGTATCCTGAAGATTCAGGTGCCGATTTCGGAACTGCAACTGGTTGAAAATGCCCCAAAGCCGAAGACAAAGGCAAAGACAACGATCCATGTGACCGCACCTGCCCAGGGCAGTACCAGCCTGGACCTTCGCGGGCAGAATGGGGAAGAGGCCGTGTTGGAGCTGGATCGGTTTTTGGATAACGCGCTGCGGCTGCGATTGGAGACCGTTACCATCATTCATGGGAAAGGCACCGGCGTTCTGCGCCAGCGGGTGCAGGCCCACCTGAAAAACCATCCGCAGGTACGCTCTTTCCGCCTGGGTATCTACGGAGAAGGGGAGGACGGTGTGACCGTCGTCACGATGAAGCTGTAGAACCATCCATCGACGGCGGGGCTTTCGCATGTTTTGTAGCGGGTACGGCATCCAGAGGGGACATGTGGCCCGGCGTGCAAGACGTACAGGGCAAGACTCCTGCGGCACCGTAGCCAGAAATCAGAAAAAGATAAGAATCCGGGGGAAAATATATGACCGGCATTGGAACTATTGTAAATACCGCCGCCATTTTGGTAGGCGGCGGGCTGGGGTTGCTGCTGAAAAAAGGCATCCCCGACCGCTTTCAGAAAATCGTTTTTACCGCTACAGGTACCGGTACCTTTTTGCTGGGTATCATGGGCGTTATCACGGCCTCAGTTACCGCCTCGGCAGATGGAACGCTGAGCAGTACCTATGCGCTGGGGCTGATCCTTGCTCTGGTATTGGGTGGCGTCCTGGGCGAACTGCTGCGGATCGATCGGGGATTTGACCGGCTGGGCGAGTTGCTGCGGCACCGGGTTCCCGGTGGAGCGGGTGCCGGAGATGCCAGTGGTGGTTTTGCCGAGGCAACGATCCTGTTCTGCTCCGGTGCGATGGCTATTTTGGGTGCGATTCAGGATGGGGCGCAGGGCGACCCTTCCATGCTGTATACAAAGGCGGTGCTGGATGGCGTAACGGCGCTTATCTTTGCCACAGTTTATGGCTCCGGCGTCCTTTTTTCAGCCGCTTCCGTGCTGGTATATCAGGGCGTGATCACTGCGGCCGCGGGCTGGCTTGCACCCCGGATGGCACCGGAGGTCATTACGCAGATGAGCATGGTTGGCTCAGCCATACTGATGCTGATCGCCTTTTCCCTCTGGAACATTCGGAAATTCAATATTGCAAATTTGATCCCCGCCGCCTTCATGCCTATCCTTTTTTCGGCTGTTATCGCCCTGCTTCATCGCTAATTTGGATATTTTGACTGAAAAAAACCATTGAATTTACTGGACGTATCTGCTAATATATTTATATAGTTTGTGGACAAATACGAAAGCGAGGGAGCTTATGTTTTCCAGAGACATTACAGTCACGAATCAGGTCGGATTGTATGCCAGGCCGGCGACCTTCTTTATCCAGAAGGCCAATGAGTACCGCAGTACGCTGATGGTGGAAAAAGAGGAGCGCAAGGTCAACGCCAAGAGCCTGCTTGGCGTCCTGTCTCTGGGGATTACCAAGGGCAGCACCATCACCATTTCCGCCGAAGGGCCCGATGAGCAGGAAGCTGTCAATGCTCTCTGCGAGCTGATTGCCAACAATTTTGGCGAATAACCGTTGTACATGTACAGAAAATGCGCCGCAGGGATGCGGCGCATTTTTGAAATTGAAAACATATGGATTTTGAACAGCTGAAGGAGAAAGCGCACCGGCTTCCGGGTCTTCCGGGGGTCTATTTGATGCACGACCAGACCGGCGAGATCATCTATATCGGTAAGGCGAAGTCCCTGCATAACCGCGTCAGCCAGTATTTTGCCGATCTGTCCTCCCACACGTTCAAGACCCGGCGGATGATCGCCTCCATTGACAGTTTTGAGACCATTTTCGCAAAGACTGAGTTGGATGCACTGTTGTTGGAAAGCACGCTGATCAAAAAACATAAACCCAAGTATAACATCCTTTTAAAAGATGACAAGGGCTATCCTTTTATACGGCTGGAGACCGGCGCCTATCCCCGGTTTTCAGTCGCGGCCCGGCGAACGGAGGAAGGCCGGTATTTTGGGCCGTTCGGAGGACGCGGCACGGCGAATCTGGCAATCCGACTATTGACTGAGACTTTCCGCCTGCCCTCCTGTACGCGGAAATTTCCCCGTGATATTGGAAAAGAACGGCCCTGTTTGCGCTATGACCTGCACAAATGTTGCGGCATCTGCACGGGAGAGGTGGCCGAGGAGGCGTACGCCGAACTGATGCGCCAATGCGTACTGGTACTGGAGGGTAAGAGCGAGGCACTGGAAAACGAACTGCGTGCCGACATGGAACACAGTGCCGAGGCGCTGGAATTCGAACATGCTGCCGCCTGCCGTGATCGGCTGGCTGCCGTCCAGAAGCTGGGACGCAGCCGCATTGTGGTCGCCGCCGCGGGTGCGGATGTGGATGCGCTGGCCTTTGGCATTCGGGGAACCCGTGCCTGTGTGACGCGTCTTTCCTATCTGGGCGGTGCGCTGGTAGACAAATCCACTGCCTTTTTTGACGGGCTGGACGAAGGGGATGCCGGTGACGCACTGGAAAGTTATATCACCCAATATTACACCCGGGCAGGCAAGGCGCCGCGGGAGCTGTATCTGTCTCACCCTATTGAAGATGAATCGTCTGTTGCCGAGTTTTTATCCTCTCTGGCCGGCCGGAAATGCATGTTGCGAGTGCCACAGCGGGGCGAGAAGCTGCGCTGGATAGAGCTGGCAGAGCAAAATGCCGCGCTGGAGCTGGCGGAGGCTGAGGATTATGAGCGCCGAACGGGAAAGACGCTGAGTCTGCTGCAGGAGCTGCTGGATTTGCCTGCACCCCCGCGACGAATGGAGGCATTCGATATTTCGAATACGGCGGGGGATACGCCCGTGGCCTCTATGACCGTTTTTGAGGATGGCCGTCCGCGCCGGAGCGCATATAAAAAGTTTCAGGTAAAGACCGCTGTCGGCGGCGACGATTACGGCGCGATGGCTGAAATTCTGGGTCGCCGTCTGGACCGGGCAGTGTCCGGTGACGCGAGCTTTCTGCCCCTGCCCGACCTTCTGCTGATGGACGGAGGCGCGGGACAGGTCTCCGTGGCAAAACAGGAACTGGAGAAACGCGCTCTTGACATTCCGCTGTGCGGAATGGTCAAGGATGACCGTCACCGTACCCGTGCACTGGTGACTCCCGGCGGACGGGAGATTGGACTGACGGCCCATCCGGCGGCGTTCGCGCTGATCGGGCGGATTCAGGAGGAAACCCATCGCTTTGCGGTGACGTATCATCAGGAAAAACGCGGAAAACAGCTCCGGGCGGGCGTGTTGGACGGGATCTCCGGGCTTGGACCGGCGCGAAAAAAGCTGCTGCTGCGGAAGTTCGGCTCGGTAAAAGCCATTGCTGCTGCGACCGAAGAAGAACTGGTTGCCCTCGTACCACGTCCGGTGGCACAGGCGATTCTGAAAAAGCTGGAGCCGAAGCGGGGTGGAGAAGCATGACATTTCGCCGGGCGGTTATTTCCGATCTGCCTACCCTGCGGGCATTGGCCCGGACCTCTGAAGCTGTTTGGGGCTTTGACGAAACCTTCCTGACGGTGTTTGACATGCGGTATAACCTGACGGAAGGGTTTCTGACCACTCAGCCGGTCTTTTTAATAGAGGACGGGGAAAGGATGACTGCCGGCTTTTGGGGTATGGATTTGACCGCCGAACCGGCTGAGCTGGCATATTTGTATGTGGACGTAACCCGTATTCGCGGCGGCGTCGGAAGAGTCCTGTGGAAACATTTGACGGAGTGGTGCCGTGAAAATGGTATAGACTATTTTCGCTTCGACACCAGCCAGCCGGCAGTCGGCTTTTACGAAAGGATGGGCGCGACCGTCACGGGTACGGCCTTTTCCACGGTGGATAGCCGCCCTATTCCGACACTTGAATATTACCTGCCTCCGCTGAGCAGGGAAGCCTATCTGCATGACCCTTGCGGCACGCTTTCGATCCCCTATTGGAAATACCATGCCATGACGCCGTGCCCCGGATTGCGGATACAGCATGACCGTGCTTTTTCCGGCACGCCGGCGGGGTGGATGGATACTCCATATTTCCGTCTGCTTCATTTGCTGAGAGATATCCCGGATTTCTCCGCGCCGACGCGTTGTGCATTACTGACAGCGGCGGAGGCAGAGGACACGGCTCTGGCTGATTTGATCTGCGCGTGCTATCCAGATATCCGGGTGAAAGCCGGGGAGGTTACCGCCTGGCGAAGAAAATCGGTGTACCGGCCGGAGCTATGGATCACTGCAAGGACTGGGGAAGGGAAATTGGCCGGTGCGGTGATCGGGGAATATGATGCGGAACTGGAAGAGGCCGCAGTGGAATGGGTTCAGGTGCGTGCTGAGTACCGGGGATGCGGGCTGGGCAAGGCGTTGGTCTGCGAGCTGCTGCGACGGATAGCCCGGATTGCGGCATTTGCCACCGCTTCAGGAAAGACGGGCGGACCCAACGCGCCTGAGGCGCTTTACCGTGCCTGTGGCTTTACCGGAAACGATGTCTGGCACGTTCTGCGCCGGGAAGAAGAGTAAAGGAGCCTATGCTTATGCGTATAATCACCGGTACCGCCCGTGGGAGAAAACTTGCGACGCTGGAGGGGATGCATACCCGCCCCACCTCTGACAGGGTCAAGCAGGCGGTATTCAGTATTCTGCAGTTTCAGATGGAGGGCTGCACCGTTCTGGATTTATTCGCCGGCAGCGGTCAGCTCGGACTCGAGGCGCTGTCCCGCGGGGCAGCCGGCTGCGTTTTTGTAGAAAATGACCGTGCAGCTCAGCGTATTGTTGAGCAGAATATCAAAGCCTGCGGCCTTGAGCGTCAGGCACGGCTAGAGTGCACGGATGCACTTGGCTTTTTGCGTCGGCAGAAAAACGGTGCATTTCATCTTATTTTCATCGATCCGCCCTACGGCGTGGGGTTTTTGGAATCGGCAGTTCAGGAAATTCAACGGTTTGACATCCTGACACGGGGTGGTATAATGATCTGTGAAAGCAAACGTGGAGATTTTGCGCCCGATTTGACGCCGCCCTACCGGCTCTTGCGGCAGTATGATTACGGAAATACGAGCGTCACCTTTCTGACGAGGGATGATACATGAAAACGGCAGTGGTCCCGGGCAGCTTTGATCCTGTAACACTGGGCCATATCGATCTGATCCGGCGCACCGCGGCGCTTTTTGACCATGTGCTGGCTGTGGCGATGATCAATCCGGACAAGCGTTACCGCCTGACTGAATCTCAGCGGCTGGCACTTCTAAAACAGGCCGTAGCGGATATACCCAATGTGGAGATCGATTTCTGGGATGGGATGCTCTGGGAATATATCCGTGACAGGGGCGCCTGCGCGGTGGTTAAGGGCATCCGAAACAGCGCGGATCTTTCCTATGAACAGGAAATGGCAGAATATAACCGTGCACGTGGCGTGGAAACCGTCCTGCTGCCGGCATCAATGAAATATGTACACCTCAGCTCAACGGAAGTACGCCGCCGTCTGGATGCGGGCGAGGCACTTGCCGGGCTGGTTGCCCCCGAAGCGGAGACCCTGCTGCGGGAGATATGGATAAAGGAGAGATAGACCCATGGCGGGAACCCCGATTGACGAACTGATCAACACTCTGTACGAGCTGGTGGAGGACGCTTGGTCGATGCCTCTTGGCAGCGACCGCTGCGTGCTGGAGCGGGAAAAGGTACTCGACCTTCTCGATGAGATCCGGGCTAATCTGCCCGGCGATCTCAAGATGGCGCGGGAGATCGTGGAAAAACGAAACGAAGTCATCGCCGCCGGAAAGCGGGAATATGATACCCTAAAGTCTCAGGCGGAGGATTATGCGCGCCAGCGAATTTCCGACCATGAGATCACCCAGGAGGCGCGCAAAAAAGCGCAGGAAATCGTCTCCGCTGCGGAGATGCGATCCCGTGAAATTATGAAAGTTGCCAGCGAATACTGTGAAGATGCGATGAAGCGCACCGAAGACGCATTGAGTCAGACCCTCGGAGAGATCAAACAATCCCGCGGGCAGTTCCGTGCGGCTCTGCGGGAGGCGCAGAAATAATGAACGCCATCGATCTGAACAGCGATCTTGGGGAAAGCTTCGGCGCATATACCCTCGGGATGGACGAAGCGCTGCTGGCCGTGCTGAGCAGCGCCAACGTTGCCTGCGGTTTTCACGCGGGGGATCCATCGGTTATGCGGAATACCGTCTCCGCCGCAAACAGGCTGGGTGTCGGTATCGGTGCACATCCGGGCTATCCCGACCTGCAGGGCTTCGGCCGGCGGGAGATGAAGGTTTCAAAGCAGGAAGCGGCTGATCTGACGACATATCAGCTGGGGGCACTCTATGCGTTCGTCCGTGCCGCGGGCGGAGAGCTGCAGCATATTAAGCCGCACGGAGCACTTTACAACACCGCGTGTAAAGATCCCGCACTGGCGGAGGCTATTGTCCGCGCCGCCCGGGCGTTCAGCCGGGAATTAATCGTGCTGGCACCGAAAAAGAGCTGCTTTTACGATGTGGCCTCCGCATTAGGCCAGCCATTTGCCGCCGAATTTTTTGCTGATCGCGCTTATGAGGCGGATGGCGGTCTGGTCTCCCGCGCCAAACCGGGCGCGGTCATCACCGATGCAGAAGTTTGCTGTGCCCGCGTTCTGCGCATGGTGCAGAACGGCACGGTGGAATGCGCCGACGGTACGGTGATTTCGATGGAATGTGCCTCTGTCTGTGTTCATGGGGATAATGCCCATGCCTTGGATGTCGCAAAGGCGATTCGCGGTACACTGGAAGCCCATGGTGTGAATGTAAGGCGTATGGGTGAACTTGTATGAATTTGCGGACCTTGGGGGACAGGGCGGCCACGGTGACGTTTGGGTCGGATATCTCTCCGGAGTGTAACGCCCGCGTCACCGCGTTTTGTAATATGCTGAAAACTGCGGCGCTGCCCGGCGTGCTGGAATGGGTTCCGACCTATGCTGCCGTCACGATACATTATGACCCGGAAATCTTGCCGTTTGACGTGCTGCAGGGGAAACTGGAAGTGTTGACACCGGAACAGGCGGCACAGACGGACGGTGAGCTGCTGGTCCTGCCGGTTTGTTACGGCGGGGAGTATGGGCCGGATTTGGCGGCGGTGGCTGCCCACTGCGGCTTGACGGAAACGGAAGTCGTGGCCATCCACAGTGGCGGGGAATATCCGGTCTACATGCTCGGCTTTATGCCGGGTTTTCCCTATCTTGGCGGTATGGATCCGCGTATTGCCGCGCCCCGGCTCAAGACACCGCGTACAGCGATCCCCGCCGGCTCAGTGGGCATCGCAGGCAAGCAGACCGGTGTCTATCCACTGTCGTCTCCCGGAGGCTGGCAGCTTATCGGGCGCACACCGCTCCGGCTATTCGATATCCGGCGCACACCGCAGACCCTGCTATCAGCGGGGATGCGGGTCCGGTTCCGCCCCATCCCGCCGGAGGAATTCCAAAAGCTGGAGGCATTCCATGATTGAAATCATCAGCGGCGGACTGCAGACCACCGTACAGGATGGGGGACGCATCGGATTCCAAAGCAGCGGCGTACCGGTCTGCGGAGCTATGGATGCGCCTGCACTCTGGCAGGCAAACATCCTGTGCGGGAACGATTGGGAAGAAGCGGCGTTGGAAATTTGCGCCCTTGGCCCAACCATCAAATTTTTGGAATCTAATATCTTTGCGCTTACGGGCGGGGAATTTGCGGCGATGCTGGACGGCATACCGTTGGAAATCGGCCGCACCTATCTGGCAAATAAAGGAGCGACCCTGGCGATTGGTGGCGCCAAGACAGGCTTTCGTGCCTATCTCGCCTTCGCCGGCGGGCTGGATATTCCCCCGGTGATGGATAGCCGCAGTACCTGCCTGGCGGCTTCTTTTGGCGGATATGAGGGGCGGAAGCTGCAGAAGGGTGACCGGATTGCCTTCCGCACGCCGCAGCTTTGGCTGCGCGGTCTGCCGCAGCGTGTGCTGCCTCAGAATTATGACCATACCGCACCGGTGCGCGTCGTGGCCGGTGCGCAGAGGGATGCATTGACGGAGGATAGCCTGGAGACTTTCTTTTCTTCCGTCTATAAAGTATCAGATAAAAGTGATCGGATGGGCCTTCGCCTTTCTGGCCCCGCACTCCGGTTTGCAGGCGGCCGGGACGCAAATATCATTTCTGACGGCGTGGCCATGGGGGCGATTCAGGTTCCCGATGGCCAGCCCATTGTGATGATGGCAGACCGCCAGACGGTCGGCGGCTATGTTAAGCTGGGTGCGGTCTGTACCGCTGACCTGCCGCTGCTGGCACAGAAGAAGCCGGGGGATACCGTACGCTTTGCTCCGGTGACGGTGCAGGAGGCACAGAAACTGTATCACATGCAGCGGCGCGCCCTACGTTCTAGCCAGGCCGCATTGGATTGGGAAGAAATCTGGTAATGATATCCTTGGGGTGGTGGGCTTATTAGCACGTTAACTGCATAGGATAGTTTGAGGTGATTCTGAATGGATTTGAGAAACGGCAACATTACACTACGGGAAATTTTGGCGAATCCGCGGGCGAAAGCGCTTTTGCAGCGGGAATTTTCCCAGATGGTCAGCGGCCCGATGCTGATGATTGGCCAAGGGATGAGCCTGAATCGCATACTTACTCATGTTGGAGGCAAGGTGTCAAAGCAGAAATTGGACGATGTGCTCCGGCAGCTGCGTGAAATGTGACATCATATCGATGACTCCCCTCAAAAAGATAAAAGAGCAGACGACATATTGCCGTCTGCCCTTATTTTTTTAGCAGCATCCGATCAACATTTACTTCGTACAGAACGTATGGCATGATTTACATAAATTATGGAGGAATGCAAAGCCTAAATAATAAACTGTATTTGAGAAGTGAGGAAGGTTTGCATGCGCTATTATCAAAGGTTGATTCGGCAGATAAAGCAGCAGACCCGGAAAAAAGAAGAAAAGGAGCACCAGGAGCAGGAGGAGCCGCCGCGGCGGCTGTGCTCGGACCTGAAGGAAAACACGGATGCTTTGAAAGGTATATTCGGTGAAAGCAGTGATCTGGTCATCCGAGAGTTCGTTTTTGGAAAAGAAGGTGAGCTGCAGGCAGTCCTTATGTTTATCGACGGAATGGTAAACCTGTCGCTTATCAATGATAACATTGTAAAACCCCTGATGTACGATAGCCGCATGGTTAGCCCCGGAAAACATCTTGGTGTACAGAGCATGAAAGAGCTCCGGGATCGGCTTTTATCCGCGGGTGATATAAAGGCTATCTATACGATATCGGAAGCGGCAGAAGGCTGCATCAACGGAGATGCCATACTGCTTGTCGATGGGTTTGACGAAGCGGTCGAGATCAGTGCGAAGGGATGGGACAAGCGGGCGGTCAGCGAGCCGAACACAGAAACGGTGGTTCGGGGTCCCCGGGAAGGATTTACGGAAAATCTGCGGACCAACACGGCGATGATCCGCCGGAAGATCAAAAATCCGGCGCTGAAGATTTGTTCCGTCACGGTCGGTAAACGAACGCGCACACCGGTTAATATTCTTTATATTGAGGGAATCACAAATCCGAAGCTGGTAAAAGAAGTGGAACGGCGGATCGGCAATATTGATACCGATGAAGTCCTTGCCGTGGGGTATATCGAGCAGTTTATTGAGGATTCGCCATATTCGGCGTTCCAGACTATGTGGTACAGCGAAAAACCGGACGCTATCGCGGGGAAGCTGCTGGAAGGGCGTGTCGCAATCATTATGGATGGGACACCGTTCGTTCTGTCCATTCCCATGTTGTTTATGGAAAATTTCCAGACGTCGGAAGACTATGCCATTCGCAGCTATTATGCGACTGTACTCCGCCTTTTGCGTTTGACAGCGTTTTTCATCAGCATGTTCGCTCCGGCTTTGTATGTGGCGCTGGTTACCTTTCATCAGGAACTGATTCCAACGGCACTGCTATTTACTATGGCGGCGGCCAGTGAGGGTGTGCCATTTCCCGCGGTAGTTGAGACGGGCCTGATGCTGCTGTCGTTTGAGATCATCAAGGAGGCGGGTGTCCGCATGCCCCGTCCGGTCGGACAGGCCATCAGCATTGTTGGTGCACTGGTGATGGGACAGTCGGCCGTACAGGCCGGGATAGTGGGTGCCCCCGTGGTTATCGTGATTGCTATTACGGCGGTATCGAGCTTTGTAACGCCCATTGCAGCCGACGCCGTATTCCTGCTGCGATGGATGCTGCTGATTCTTGCCTCGGCGATGGGACTTTTCGGAGTTACGATGGGAGCATTGGCGCTACTGGTTCATCTGGTGTCCCTAAGATCCTTCGGCACCCACTATTTTGCACCGTTGGCACCATTCCAGCCGGATGATATCAAGGACACTGTCATTCGTGCTCCGCTCTGGACCATGCGCACGCGCCCGCGCGCACTCCATCCCCAGGATCTGAAGCGGCAGAATTTCAATATTCCGTTCGACCCAACCGCAGGGAAGGAAAAACCGCCGGGAGGGAAATCATGAGCAGATATTTTTTCCGAACCCACAAGCAGGAAAGTAAGGCGACCGCCGGTCTTTTCCGCAGGACGCGGGTGGCGGTCCGCCGCGCCGTACTGCTGGCATTATGCGTTGTGGTCTTCCTGAACCTCAGCGGCTGCTGGAGCCGGCGTGAACTAAATACACTGGCAATCGTGCTCGGAACAGGTTTTGATCTTGGAGAAGAGCCGGATACGGTGACGATTACCGCGCAGGTGGTAAAGCCGGAGGAAATAAAATCCGGAGGTTCCTCCGGCCCGGGAGGGGGAACCTCCGGAAAAGTCTATACAAATATCCAGAATACCGATAAAAGCCCTCTTTCTGCCATCAGGGGTGCCGTGCACGCTGTTAAGCGAAGACTATATTTTCCGCATAACCAAGTATTGATTTTTGGAAGCGAGTTGGCAAAAAAGGACATTTCAGAGGGACTGGACACATTCATGCGCGATAATGAAACGCGGATGAATGTCTATATTGTTATTGCGAAGGGCAGAGCGGAGGATATCCTAAGCGAAGAGCCGCAAATAGAAAAGATTCCGGCAGTTCATATTGCCGGGCTTTTAGAAAATCAAAAAGCCGTATCGGAAACGGTGGTCGTTACCCTGCGCGATTTTTCCATCGCCATGTTGAGTGGGTCCATGTGTCCTGTGGCGCCAATGGTTGAGCTATATGAAACAAATGAGGGGCAGATGAAGGCTCGGCTTGACTCCACGGCAGTTTTTAAGAATGGACAGATGATCGGAGAACTTGACAAGGCGCAGACACGCGGTCTCTTGTATATAACAGGAAAGACACAGAGCGGAGCAATTACCGTAGACACCAAATGGGGTCAGGTAACATTGGAGCTTGTGCATTCCCAAAGTGAGCTGAAAGCAGTGAAGCTTTCGGACGGAACCATACAAATGCAGTTGAAAATCAATGAGGATGGGTATATCGAGAGCAACGAGACGCAGAAAGAAATGCAGAAAGATTCGGATATTGAAATGCTTAAGGAGCTTGAGCAGGAGGCGATCCGTACTGATGTGCAGCAGGCACTTTATACGGCCAGAGCTCTTCAGGCGGATGTGTTCGGATTCGGGGAAATTATCCGCCGGGAATATCCGGATGATTGGGAAACGATGAAGGGGACCTGGGATATTGAATTCAGCAAAATTAAGCTCAATGTGAAGATAGAAATCGAGCTGAGATCGACCGGGGCACTGACGGCGCCGGTAACATCCGGAGGCGCGGAATGAAAGCTGAAAAGGGCTGTATCAGCCGGCAGGATCTTATCTTTTCTGTTTTTTGCTTCATGCAGGGCACAATGCTGCGCTCCGGCTTTGTGATCAGCGTAACCCGCAATGATTCCTGGGCTATGGCCTTTACCGGTCTGCTATGTATGGTGCCGATTATTGCGATTTATGTTGGGTTGGTACACCGTTTTCCGGGAAAATCCCTGATGGAAATAGATGATATTGTTTTCGGACCGGTTCTTGGGAAAATCGTGTCGGTATTGTATCTGTTTTTTTTTCTGTCCCTCTGTGCACTTAACACACGGGATCTGGGAAATTTTATTGTAGGATATTCGATGACGGAGACCCCTCTGGCGGCGGTTGTCATTTTTTTTCTGCTTGTGTGTGTTTATTCGGTACGCAAGGGAATCGAAAACCTGATGCGCCTTTCCGTCCTGTTCTGTATTATTGTGCTGGCAGCCGTTACCCTGAACTTTATTCTGGTGCTGAGGGATGTGCAATTTGACTTTCTTAAACCATTCTTCAAGCTTTCAACCTCTAAATATGTGCAGGGTACGCTCACGGTAGCTGCAGTACCGATGGGTGAGATTTTAACTTTTCTGATGATTGTCCCGTTGCTGAAGAACAATCGGGCAGTAGGAAAGCCGTTGCTGATTGGGCTGACGGCTTCTGCGGTATTCATGGGAGTTGTAATGCTGCGAGATATCATAACGCTGGGTCCTCTTGTTTCAGTCGTTTCACTGGCGTCTTTTGAATCGGTTCGCTATGTAAGCCTGGCCGGAATTCTGACAAGGATGGAGAGTCTTTACGGGACAATGCAGGCCGTGCTGTTTTTTTTCAAGGTAAGTCTGCTGCTGTATGCATTTGTGATCGGCGTAGGACAATTGCTGAAGCTGAAAAACTATCTGCGGATGACTATGATCTCAGGCGCACTTGTGGCGTTTTATTCGCTGTTGGTCTTTGAGTCGGTGATGGAAAATATGGACTGGGGCGCAAGTACGGCACCGTTTTTTTCACTGAGCTTTGAATTTATACTGCCGGGGATTACGCTTTTGACTGCCGTTCTGAGAAAGAAAAACAGCGCGGTGGAGGTAAAAACATGAATATTGTTCTGCTCGTAACCTGCTTCTGCGGCATGGCCGCTGTGGACCTTTTGGGAATAATCCATGAGAAACAGTGGCGTGATCTAATCATCTATGGGATCTTTTTTGTCCTGGTATTCGCACTTGGGATGGCAGTGGTGATGGGCATCAAGGTCCCAAGCCCCATCAGAGCTATACAGAAATTTCTTCAGGATGTGGTGCATCTGAGTTTTCAGAATTCCTGAGCGCTAGCAGATTTGCATGACTCCTTAATAAAAAAAGCCGGCCTTATGGCCGGTTTTTTAACGCACTGCAGATGCCGCGTTCGGGCGGCATCTGCGGCGCGTTGATTTGTTGCTTGCAGGCGAATTTCGTATGCAAAATTCGCCCGAATGGGCGGAAGTTCTATATATTGAAATGTCCGCTGATGAGCCGCAGCAATGCCAATGTACTGGGAAAGGCGGCACGAGTGTCGTCAGCCCATATCACAAACCCCTGCCAGCTGGAACTGCGGCGGGTAAGGACGTTGATTGTAAAGGACTCCAGCGATGCGGAAGTTGCGGCATCCGCCGGTTGGCAGAAATCAGGGAGGGAAACGGAGGACTGCGGAGTAAATCGGCGTGCACGCTGAAAAGCCTGGGGAAAATTCTGTGCATCAAACACCGAGTCAAGTGACAGAACGAGTTGCCCAAGGTCCGAAAAATACAGAGGATTGGGTAGAAGCGGGCCGGTAACATGACCGGAAATGCAGCTCCCCCCTACATGGGTGACCGTTATTGTAAAAGCGGTATCGGAATTGGTCATTTTTACAGCCATGCGATTTTCCCTCACTTTTCGTTGAGACGTCGACGCAGCCAATCGGGGTTTACGCTGTATTGAAGCGCTGTTTCGGGTGTGATTCGTTGCCGGCGCGTTAGTTCGAAAAGACTCTGATCCATGGAAATCATACCTTCCGCACCGGAGGTGGCGATGACCCCATTCAGCTGATGTACGCGTGACTCCCGAATCATATTGCGGACAGCGGCGTTAACCGCCAACACTTCAAAGGCTGGCACCAAGCCGCCTCCGACAGCGGGAAGCAGCTGCTGGGAGACGACACCTTCCAACACCAAAGAAAGCTGAACGCGGATCTGATACTGCTGTTCCGGTGGAAAGGCATCGACGATACGGTCTACGGTATTTGCGGCACCCAGAGTGTGTAACGTGGATACCACCAGATGCCCGGTTTCAGCCGCGGTGACAGCGGCTTTGATGGCCTCTGCATCCCGCATTTCACCGAGAAGGATAAAATCCGGCGCTTCCCGCAGGGCAGCACGCAGGGCAACCTCATAAGACTGCGTATCAATATTCAGCTCCCGCTGGGTCACGATACTTTTTCGGTGTTGATGCAGGTATTCCAGCGGATCTTCAATGGTAATGATATGGGCGGATTGAGTGTTGTTGACACGGTCCACCAGGCAAGCAAGCGTAGTGGTTTTTCCACTTCCGGCCGCGCCGGTAAAAAGAACCAGCCCTTTATGAAGGTCTGCAAAAGTCATGACATTGTCAGGGATTCCAAGCTGCGTCCGATCGGGGAGATGGAATGCTACGACGCGGACGACCATACCAAGGGAGCCGCGCTGCCGCAGCGTGTTGACACGGAAACGGGAAAGGCCTGCAACTGCAAACGAAAAATCATCATCACCTGTATCAATCAGCCGGTCGATTTTTCGATCAGCCAGTCCGTAAAGCTCCGTCAGCAGCTGATGCGTATCGTCGGGCAACAGGCGCTTACCTTCGCCGTGGACGATCTGGCCGTCTATGCGGTAGGATGCCGGCAGGCCGGCAATGATCAGAAGATCGGAGGCCTCCCGCCGAACGGCTTCTTTCAATAAATCAAGGATCATCGCATGCTCCTTTCAGGGTCACTTGCCCGTCCATACGGGCAGGGAATCGTCGGGGATCTCTTCCTGCACGATAACGCGCCAACAGTCGATAACGGCATCGCCGTCGCTGTTTCGGGAAAAACGGAGAGACAGAGACTGTGTATTGCTGATGGTCAGAAGAGTCTCAAGCTCCGACGCTGATCCGGCGGCAAAATCTGCATAGATCTGCGCTGCCTGAGCGTCAGCCGCATAATAGGAAGCCGTTTTTTCGGCCGCCGCCCGCGAAAGCCGCAGATCGGCGCCGGAGGAGGCCAGCGTAAGCGCGGAAAAGGTAGCTAAAGATAATATAAGCAGCGCGGTCAGAATGGTGATCATCCCGATGCCGGCGGGTGAGGAGCGCTTCATGTGCCGCCTCCTTCCGGCCATGCGGCCGTGAGGGAATAGACCATTCGATCGCCGGAACTGATCTGAATTTTGGCAGTGACAATTTCTCCGTTTCCGATACAGACGTAGGATATAACCAGGCCGTCTTCTGTATAGGCACCGTTTTGCGTACCTCCGCCCCGCAGGGTTTCAGCGGCGGTCTGAGCCAGCGCAACGGCACGGGTAAGCTCACTGCTGTCCCGGTTCATGCCCCAAGCACGGAGCAGAAGCCCGCAACATATGACAGCACAGATAAGAAAGACCAAAAGATTGAGTACCAGCTCGGTCAGATAGAGAGACGGGGAATGTTCTTTCACGGTGCCACCGCCTCTTCCATACCGCAGCGGGGAGAAACGGTCAGCACGGAAGAAAGGCCGTTTTTATCGGTGGCGGTAAAAGTCAAATGTCCGCTGCTGCTTGTGATGGAAAGGGAGGAAAGCTCCAGCACGGCGACACCGTCCGATGGGGAGAGCCCGCTACCTTTTTCCGTATAAAGCTCACGCAGCATGCCCTCATAGCAGTAAAGACAGGTGACATACTCATTTTCGTAGAGAAAAAGTGCGTCCTTGCCGCCAAAATCGCCGACGGCGATATCACCGCGGGCATCTGCGCGACGCACCTGATTGGCAAGATAGGAAAGGGCCGTGCGACGGGTAGTGTTGGCGGCAGCATCTGCGGCCGTTTTGCGGTAAATGCCGCTTTCCAACAGTGCCGTCCCGATAGCAAGCGTAAAAAACAGACCCGCTAAAGTCAGAACGGCGGCAGAACGAAGCCCTTTGCCTCGCAGAGCATGTTCCCGCATAAAGCTGTGCTCCTTTCAGGAAAGCTCAGGAGAGAGGAATAATACTGATTTCAGGCATCAGATTGGCCGCGACAAAGCGATAATCAATAAAAAAACGGCGATCGTCGGTCCTGACACCATAATGCTGCGCCAAATAGTCGAGGGAGGGGGGATAAAAGCCCTCCAGTGCATAACACTGTACCGCGGCGCGCCGTACGCCGTCTTCTGCTAGTGCCAGCTGTTCGGCAGAGGTGCGGCTGCACAGAAAACGGGGGACGAAAATCAGCACCAGAAGAATACAGGCAACAGAAAAAATAAAAGGAAACATCCGTCGCCACAGAGGACGTTCCGTATCCCAGCGCTGATTCATATGCCGATGGAAGACAGAGCGCCGAGCAGGGGCAGCATTACCGAGAGAAGCACCAGTCCGACGGCGGCGCACAGCGCCACAACCAATCCATATTCAAACCGTTCCAGCATTTGGGAGAGACGACGGTCGGCGTCTGCCGCGGAACGGCGTGAAAGCTCCTGCATGGCTTTTGCGGGAGCCCCGGCCCGGAAGCCGGCGGCCAATAGGCCTGTTTGTAATCCTTCAAAAACGCCGGTCTCACGCAGCGCCTGTGGGAAAGGAACGCCATCGGCCATTTTCGCGCGGCAGGCGGTAAGGCGGAGAGCGAGGGCGGAATGTTCAACCAGCTCGGCCGCCTGTTCCATAGATTCGTCAAAAGTCAAACCGGCGCCGAGCAAAAGAGCCATGGCCGAGGAAAAGCGACTCCGATCAACCGCAAGCGCAGCCGCGCCGCCCTTTCCCTTGGCTGCACGCTGCGCCAGAAAACGGGCACCCGCCTCTGTACGATACAGAAACAGCATGGCGATAGCTGCCAATGCAAGCAAAACGGAAAAGATGCCAGCAATGTATTTTCCGACGGAACCGAAACGCAGCAGTGCGGCGGCGGGAGAAAACGAAAGTCCCAGCTGGTCAAATACCTCCAGAAAGACCGGCAGGACTTTTGAAATCAGAAGGAAAAATACAACGGCAATCAATAACCCCATCAAGGCGGGGTAGGTAACAGCCCTTCGTACTGCATCGCGCAGCTCTGCCTCGCGTCGGTAATATTCAGAGAGATCGTATAGAACCTGCTCCAGACTACCCCCAGCTTCGCCGATCGAGATCATGTGCAGCATATGGGCCGGGAATATACCGCTGCGCGGCAATGCTTTGGAAAGCGGAAGCCCGCCCTCCAGGGCGCCGCGCAGCTTGGCCAGCAACTCACGGCTCCAGGGGGCGGACGCATCTTCCAGCAGTTCGGCAACGCCCTGTTCCAGCGGCACCCCTGCCTGCTGCATCATCCAAAGCTGATAGCAGAGTGCGGATAGCCGGTCCGGAGTCAGTGCCGCGTGCCGATCACCTTTGCTCATTGGCATACCCCTCAATAGGCATATTTTTCTGAATAATTCTTTACATTGCCGATATATTTCAGCACGTAAATGCTGGACTTGCCGGTGGAGGCAAAGGTAGGATCCATCAATTTCCAATTGGTTCCATCGAAATAGATGGCGTGCTCCACCCAACCCTGTTCCCGGAGGTAGACATTGATCCAGGCATGATACACCGTTCCTGCATATCCTACCACCAGCTTGCAGGGGATGCCCTGTGATCGGAGCATAGCAGCCATCAGAGCTGCATAGTCAAAACAAATGCCCGTCTTACTCTCCAGAACATCATCCAGCACCGGCAGATACCCGCTCTGGACATTTTCAGCCTTTTCATAATCGTAAGTCAGTGTATCCACGACAAACCGATAGATTTTCCCAAGCTTTTGAAGATCGGTTGTCTGATCCTTGACCAGTTCCGCGGCTGTGGTAACCGTCTGGGAATCCTGCGTATAGTTGACGTATTGATTCGGATAGAGGAAGGGTAAAAACTCATTGCGAAGCGAGAGGGTGAGCCGGAGGCTGAGAGCCTGTGCATACCGGGTGCCATAGGTATTTTCAAACAACTTTACGATATACTCTCCGTCCCCCTCTACCAAAGGGAAAGTCTCGAAGTCGCCGCTGTTATTTAAATTATAAGTATAGGTCGTTCCCTGGGCGCAGGTAATCTGAACCTTGATGCGAACATTTTTTCCGCCGGTATAGCGGACGGAAACGAATCCTTCCGATAAATTGGAATAATCCACTTCACCCATGCTGTTGGCATATACCTGTTCGCCGGTTTTAATATCCTCCACCGTGGGGATATCCGCCGCAGCCGCAATCATGAGAAGGCCTACCGTGGCAGCGGTCAGCAGCAGCATAGGGAAAAGCCTTTTCAGTAGTTTTCTTTTCATGACTTCATACTCCTCCAGTGACGTAAGTACCAACTTCGGCCAGTGGTAATTTGAGCCTTAGAAAAGCGGTCAGCTCAGCTCCAATTCCCGGATTTTATAGGAGAGCTTAAAGAGAGTGTAGCGCTGCTGACGGGAAAAAGCGGTGGCGATGCGTGACATCACCATAGCACTATCCTCCAGATTGGCGGAAATCAGCATGACGACAAATTGCGCGCCGCTGTATTTTGAAACCACATCGCCGCGGCGAAGATTCTGCACCAGCACGTCCTGCAGACGATCCATGGCATCCCCCAGAAGATTGAGCGCCGGCACGCCGCCGCCGGGCAGGGAAATTGTGATCAGTGCCACATGGATACAAGTTCCATCCCGCAAACAACGGCGAGCCTCCAGCCGGTAAATTTCACGAAAAAACCCGTACTGGCAAACGAATGCACCTGGGCGGGCAACCGTCTCTTTCAGATCATCCTGAATAACGGAAAGATCGGTTTCCAATGCCTGTTCTGATTTCATCAGCTCGGAATAGAGGGCACGCAGCTCTCCCGAAGGACGCACGTCCAAATTGCGGTAAAGCAGGTCAGTTGTCTCTTCGTAATGAGCCAGTGCGGCGGAGGTCTTTCCCTGCCGCATTAACGCGCGGATATATAGCAGATGAAGCTGTTCATCCAGTCGATTCAGACGGATGGCATAGGCACACAGCTCAGCCATCTCGTCGAATCCACCGCCGATTTCCAGGAGATTGGCCAGATTCTTTACCGCAGTCAGGTAAAGAGAATTATAATGCGCCTGAAGAGGAACAACCCATAAATAGCCGCCAAGCTTCGGCAGGAAGTCGCCGCGGTAGAGACTGATGGCTTCCCGGTAAAGGGCAATGCGCCTGTCGGATGCAGATTCGCTTCCGGCCTGAAGACACAGAGCCTCAAACCGATCCGTATCCAGCGAGCAGGGCAGATTAGGATTCCAGAAATATGCACCCCATTGGGAGAGAATAGGCTGTTGGTCGGAGCCGAAGACAGGCTCCAGTATCGAACGAATACGGTAGAGCAGCGTCTTCAGGGCATTGGCAGGATTGCTGCTGTGATCGTCCGGCCAGAACTCTTCGATAAACTCTGCCTGTGGGATCACGCGGCTACGATGAACCAGCAGGTAGGCCAGAACACTCCAGAGCTTTTGAGAACGATTAATGTCGTCCGTAAGTTCAGCACCGCCGAATTTCAGCCGCAGACCGCCGAGCAGAGATATGGAAACGACGGCATCCGATATGTTTTCAGGAATATTTTTCACCGCCGGAACCCTCCTTGTGGGATGGCAAATATACAATTTCCACATATTTTACTATATTATAGCAAAATAAGCATCGGATTGGTAGTAGTTTTTTTTATTTGTGTAGATTAATTAAATAATCTGCAATAGGAAAGGCACAGAAATGGTAAATTTTTAAAGAAAAGCGGACAGAACATGGGAATGTGTAAATAAAGAAGATAGGTCGGTATAGGCCCTGGGCACATATTTGATTCTGCGTGCAGCAGCCGTTTGACGATGCCGATGCATACAAAACCCCGGAGGACCGATCTGGTCCTCCGGGGTGCATTGCCAGGGAAAATTTATCGGCGCAGCGGCAACCGGATTCGGCCGGAAATTTTTCCATGGTGCAAAGGCAGGCCCACAGAAGAGATATTTCAATTCGGACGTACCTGTGCAAAAGCGGTTGAAGAAAGAAAAATTGTATGATACTCTGAAAAGAGAAAAAAGAGAAGGGATGGGTCCGATGAAAAACACGCGAAGCTTGGCCTGGCTGATTATCGCCACTCTGTTTGGCGCATATCTGTTTCTTACGCCGTCGGGTGCGCTCAGACTTGCTGTGGCCGCCTCAGGCCATTTCGGCAATGCGCTGACGCTGCGGGTTGCGGACCGGGAAGGGCCGGACGAAAAGGGGACAATATACTATACGCTGCAGGAGCCGCCAGTGGATAAGGATACGGGTGAATCGCTGGAAGTATGGTGCATTCAGAAAAGCGGAATGTTTTATTTTGGTGAAGTTTCGGGGACGGAAGATATACCGGTGGCATAAGTCAGTGGGAAAAAGCCGCAGCATGCCGATGACCGAAGTACGGCAGACCTGGGATCAATCTGATCTGCGGATCCAGACTCCAATCCGGGTCGTTTCCCATTCGATGGAGCAGGTATAGGCTGCTCCACTTTCCGGAAGTGCCAGCGTGTAGACGCAGACGTTATTTTCGCAGGTCATCCGGATATCGCGGAAAAATGGATCTTCAAAGAGAATGGCTGCCTTTATGGGTGAGATGGTCACTCGCAATGCATCCCCGGACAGGTTGGTTGTCACTGCACAGGGAGTGCCGGTATCAAAGAGCAAAAGATGCCCGTTTGTCTGGTCGGAGCCCGATACATCAGTCAGTGTAACCGGATCTTTACAAGCGACAGATGTAATTGTAAAGCTAAAAAGCTTTACCCATAAAAATCCGTTGCGCTCTGCAGTGCATAGCAGGGCAGAGGTACGGGAAGTTTCGTTTTCCGTCGGCGGCGGCGGAATCAGTGCACCTGAATAACTGCCGTCCGCACGAGCTGTGAGCAAAGTGCGTCCACCGTCACTGAAAGCGTTGACGCGGCTGCCGGGTGCGGCAGCGCAGGTAACATTCAGTATGCTGCCGGAGGCAACGTACGACGCTTCCGTAGGCGCGGTGGGCGATAGACCGATGGTAATCGTATCGCGCAAAAACTTATATTTATCCCGCTGTGCGCAGAAGCGTGCACCGACAGCCTTGGACAGCGCTTCTGTGGAGCAGACTGAACCGAAGCGAAACAGGACTGCGCCGGCCGCAGTTTCGGATGCTTCCAGCGCGTTGAGTTCACGCTCAATCTCTGCGGAACCGTACCAGACGTCGCCTTCGGCGGCATCCGGTATTCGGTAGGCCGCGAGTCCAATACAGAGCTTGACCCCGGTACCGCGCACCGTGTCGCCCCACCAGTCAAGCAGGGTCTGAAATTCTCCTTCCTGGTTCCCGATACACCAGTAAAGCTGCGGCAGGATATAGTCTACTAATCCTTCGCGAACCCATTTGCGGGAATCGGCAAAGCTGTTGAAGTATGAAGAACTGCCGACGGTATCGCTGCCGCCGGCGATTTGTGTTTTATTGGCCCAGATGCCGAAAGGGGATACACCAAACTGAGCTTTCGGACGTATCTCATGGGTCAGTGTCTGAAGACCGGCCACCAGCGTATCCACCGATGCGCGGCGGAAATCGTCCGCCGCAGCATAAGCGCTGCCGAAAGCGGCGACGGTGTCGCTGTCGTCAAAGAGGTCGGAAGGATAGAAATAATCGTCAAGATGGATACCGTCAAGGTTGTAGTTCTCGAGCAGTTCCCGTACTCCATCGAGAATGAGCTGCTGCGACCGGGGCTGTCCGGGGTCGAGATACAAACATCCGCCCGAAAACAACAGGCAGTCCGTCATATCCCGTGCCGGGTTGCTGTCGCAAAGCTGTGCAAGCGCCTCTGCTTCAGTCCCGACAGGCGTCCGCGTTACCCGGTAGGGATTGATCCAGGCATGCAGGGAAATACCGTTGTGATGGCAGAGATCGAGAAAATATGCCAACGGGTCAAAATTTCCATCGGGCGCAGTGCCCTGCGTACCGGAGAGCCAGGCGCTCCAAGGATAGATTTTGGAAGGATACAGCGCGTCCGAACAGGGGCGAACCTGCAGGAACAGCGTATTCATACCCCACGCCTTCGCCTGTGCAACGATGGCATCGGCTTCGGCGGTTAAAGCCTCGACGGACAGGCCGGGAGCACTGGGGTAGTCCAAGTTATAGACCGAGCTGACCCAGCAGCCGCGCATGGTCAGCTCGCCGGCCAGTGCCGGCGTAGCGGTCAGCGCAGCAAGCAGGATAAAACAGATGAGAAATTTTTTCATACGGCCTCCATTTTGTGTAACGGGGTGGGAAAGACTATGAGCGTACATGACGGGCACAGGGAACGCATGACCGCACGATTTCTCAAAGAAGGGCTGGACGGATTCAGTCCGCACAACATTTTGGAGCTGCTGCTGTTTTTCGGTGTGCCGCGGAAAGACACCAACGAGCTGGCTCACATACTGCTCGACACCTTCGGCAGTCTTTCGGGCGTGCTGGATGCGCCGGTAGCAGAACTGACGGACGTCGGCGGCATCGGAGAACATACTGCAGCACTGCTCCATCTGATGCCGCAGCTGGCGCGAGCATATCTATCTGACCGGGAACGGGAGGTTTGTATAAACTCCACGGAAAAAGCGGGGAAGTATCTGCTGCCGCGTTTTGTAGGCCGCGATGAGGAGACCGTCTTTATGATCTGCGTCGATGGCAAATGCCGTGTGCTTTCCACGACCCTGCTGCACCGGGGCAACATCAATTCGGCGGAGGTCAGCATCCGCGGTATCGTCGCTACAGCGCTGCGCCATAATGCAGCCGGCGTTATTCTGGCACACAACCATCCAGGCGGGGTGGCACTGCCCTCTCCGGAGGACCTCAGCACCACTTGCCGCATCTGCGATGCGTTGGTGCCGGTAGGGGTCCGGCTGATCGACCATATCATCGTCGCCGATGGGGATTTTGTCTCACTGGCTGATTCTGGATATGTTATTAAATAAAATATTGAATTCGAACAACTGTTCTGTTATAATATAATCGAACTGTCGAGTTTTTCTCAAGGAGGGTCCTGCCGTGCCCGAGTTTCGGCTGAAAAGTGAATATAAGCCCGCCGGCGGTCAGCCGGAAGCCATTGAGCAGCTGGTGCGCGGAGCCCGGCTGGGGTTTGAAGAACAGACTATGCTGGGCGTCACCGGAGCCGGCAAGACCTTCGTCATGGCCAACGTCATTCAGCAGCTCCAGCGGCCCGCGCTGGTACTGACCCACAACAAGACGCTGGCGGCACAGCTCTGCTCGGAGTTCAGGGAATTTTTCCCCGAGAACGCGGTGGAGTTTTTTGTGTCCTACTATGACTATTATCAACCAGAAGCCTATATTCCGTCAACAGATACTTATATCGAAAAGGATTCGGACGTAAATGCAGAGCTTGATCGATTACGTCATTCGGCAACCTCCAGTCTGTTTGAACGGCGCGATGTCATTATCGTTGCCAGCGTATCGTGTATCTACTCGCTGGGTAACCCGATCGATTATGCCAGCATGGTAATCTCGCTCCGCCAAGGGCAGACCCGGGATCGGGATGAGCTTTGTCATCGGCTGGTGGAGATTCAGTATGAACGCAACGACCTGAATTTCGACCGTAATCGTTTCCGTGTCCGGGGCGATACGGTGGAGATCCATCTGGCCTACACCGACGAATATGCGATCCGGGTTGAGTTTTTCGGCGATGAGATTGACCGTATCTCAGAATTTAACCCGCTGACCGGTGCGGTGCGCCGGGTAGTGGACCATGTAGCGATCTATCCCGCCTCACATTATGTCATTCCCCGGGACAAGATGGCGGAGGCACTGCAGGATATTGAACAGGAGATGGAGGAGCGGGTCCGGTGGTTCGAGGCCAACGGAAAACTGCTCGAGGCTCAGCGTATACGGCAGCGGACCACCTATGACATGGAGATGCTGCGGGAGATCGGATTTTGTTCAGGGATTGAGAACTATTCACGTGTGCTGTCCCGGCGGGAGCCGGGGAGTGCGCCCTATACTCTGATGGATTATTTTCCAAAAGATTATCTGCTTTTTATCGACGAATCCCATGTGATGCTGCCGCAGGTGCGTGCCATGTATCATGGCGATCGGGCACGCAAGGACATGCTGGTCAACTACGGCTTTCGCCTGCCTTCGGCTTATGACAACCGGCCGCTCAATTTTGATGAGTTCCGGGATCGGGTCCATCAGGTGATCTATGTTTCCGCCACGCCGGCGGAATATGAGCGCAGCCGTTCGAGCCAAATTGTAGAACAGGTCATCCGCCCCACGGGCCTGCTGGATCCGAAGGTGGAGGTACGGCCTACGAAGGGACAGATCGACGATCTACTGGCCGAAATCCGGGAGCGCGAAAAAAAGAACCAACGGGTTCTGGTCACCACGCTAACCAAGCGGATGGCAGAGGAGCTGACCGACTACTTCACCAAGGCCGGAATCAAAGCGCGCTATTTGCACCACGATATCGATACCATCGAGCGGATGGAGCTGATCCGTGACCTGCGGCTGGGCGTCTTCCAGGTGTTGGTGGGTATCAACCTGCTTCGTGAAGGACTCGACCTGCCGGAAGTGTCACTTGTCGCCATCCTGGATGCCGATAAGGAGGGATTTTTGCGCAGCGAAACCTCGTTGATCCAGACCATCGGCCGAGCCGCCCGCAACGCGGAGGGCAAAGTGCTTATGTATGGCGACCGGATCACACCTTCCATGTCAACCGCCATTGCGGAGACCACCCGCCGCCGGGCGATCCAGGACGCCTTTAACAAAGAGCACGGTATCGTGCCGCGGACCGTCCTTAAGACCGTCCGTGATATCATTGAGATCTCGCACGACGCCGCCTCGGCCCGTGTACCGGAGGCAAGCAGGAAGAAATTAACCCGGGCGGCGAAGGAAGCTGAGATCCAGAAGCTGGAGCGGCAGATGAAAGAGGCCTCCCGGATGCTGGAATTCGAGTATGCAGCCGTGCTGCGCGACCGGATCCGTGAGCTTCGGCTGGAGCTGGAAAAAGAAGCGAAAGAGAACAAGAAGGGATAACAGATATGCGCGATACCATCGTCATCCGAGGTGCTCGGGAGCATAACCTGAAGAACGTGGACGTAGAGATCAAACGAAATACGCTTACCGTCATCACCGGGATCTCCGGCAGCGGAAAGAGCAGCTTGGCCTTCGACACGATTTATGCGGAGGGACAACGGCGCTATGTAGAGTCTCTGTCCAGCTATGCGCGGCAATTTCTGGGCCAGATGGAAAAGCCCGATGTGGACGAGATCATCGGCCTGTCGCCAGCTATCTCCATCGATCAGAAGACCACCAGCAAGAACCCGCGCAGCACCGTGGGCACAGTAACGGAAATTTACGATTATCTACGTCTCCTCTGGGCACGAATTGGTATACCTCACTGCCCGAAGTGCGGAAAGGAAATCCGGCAGCAGACCATCGACCAGATCATTGACCAGCTGATGACGCTGCCGGAAGGAACAAGATTGCAGGTGCTGGCACCCGTTGTTCGCGCCCGCAAAGGAGAATATCTGAAAGTGTTCGAGGATGCGCGGAAGAGTGGCTATCTCCGCGTCCGCGTGGATGGCAGCCTGTACGAATTGGACGAGACCATCCAACTGGATAAAAACAAAAAGCATAATATTGAAATCGTGGTAGATCGGCTGGTCATGCGTCCTGACCTTCGGCAGCGGCTGACCGATTCGGTGGAGCAGGCTGCGGCCCTGTCCGGCGGGCTGGTGATCACTGACGTGATCGGGGGACAAGAGCTATTGTTTTCCCAAAACTATGCCTGTCCCGACTGCGGCATCTCCATTGAGGAGCTGACGCCGCGGATGTTCTCGTTCAACAATCCCTTCGGTGCCTGTCCTACCTGTGGAGGCCTGGGAGTCAAGATGGAGATGGATCCTGACCGTATTGTGCCCAACCCGAAGCTGAGCATCCGGGAGGGAGCTATCCGGGCCAGCGGCTTTGCCGCCACCGACGAAGGCAGCATCGCCAGCATGTATTTGCGGGCGTTGAAAAAGAAATATCATTTCTCGCTGGATGTGCCCTATGAAGAACTGCCTCAAGATATCAAGCAGCTTTTGATGTATGGCAACGGCGGCGAAAAGCTGGAACTGCATTGGACGCGCGGCGGTGATGGCGGCGGGACTTATTACCACGCGTGGGAGGGCGTCATCCCCGGATTACAGCGCCGCTATCGAGAGACGAACAGCGAGGCCATGCGCGATGAGATCGAAGAGTGTATGAGTGCCACCCCCTGCCAGAGCTGCGGTGGAAAGCGCCTGAAAAAAGAAGTACTTGCAGTTACGGTCGGCGGGAAAAACATATCCGCTTTCAGTGCGCTGTCGGTTGTTTCGGCACTGGAGTTTGTTGAATATCTGACGGAACACCTTACCGAGCGGGAGCATCTGATCGCCGATCGTATCCTGAAAGAAATACGTGAGAGGCTCAACTTCCTGCGCAGTGTGGGATTGGAGTATCTGACCCTGTCCCGTGCCAGCGCCAGCCTCTCCGGCGGTGAGAGTCAGCGTATCCGTCTGGCAACCCAGATTGGCTCCTCTCTGATGGGGGTACTGTATATTTTGGACGAGCCGTCCATCGGACTTCATCAACGGGACAACGCCAAGCTGCTGACGACTCTCAAAAAGCTGCGGGATCTTGGCAATACTCTGATCGTTGTCGAGCACGATGAGGAGACCATGCTTGAGGCTGATGACATCATCGATGTGGGCCCCGGCGCGGGCGTCAACGGAGGGCGGATCATTGCCACCGGTCCGGCCTCCGAGATTATGAATTGCAAAGAGTCCCTTACAGGCCAGTACCTTAGCGGTGTAAAAAAGATCCCCATCCCGACGGCCCGGCGCAAGGGGAATGGAGAAAAATTGACCGTGCATGGCGCGGCAGAGAACAACCTGAAGCATATTGACGTCGACATCCCGCTGGGAGCGTTCACCTGCGTCACAGGCGTTTCCGGCAGCGGAAAGAGCAGTCTGGTCAACGAAATCCTGTATAAAAGGCTGGCTGCTGATCTCAATGGCGCCCGCGCCCGCGCCGGCGCGCACGACGGGATGGATGGGTTGGAGCATCTGGACAAGGTCATCGACATCGACCAAAGCCCGATCGGGCGGACACCGCGATCCAACCCGGCCACCTATACCGGCCTGTTCGGCGACATCCGTGATCTGTTTGCCCATACGCAGGACGCAAAGGCACGCGGCTACGGTCCCGGCCGATTTTCCTTCAACGTGCGCGGCGGTCGGTGCGAGGCCTGCGGCGGTGACGGCCTGATCAAGATAGAAATGCACTTTCTGCCGGACATTTATGTGCCCTGCGACGTGTGCAAGGGGCGGCGCTATAACAGGGAGACGCTGGAAGTTCGCTATAAAGGCAAAAATATCAGCGAGGTACTGGATATGACGGTGGCGGAGGCGCTGGAGTTTTTTGAGCCAGTACCGAAAATCCATCGCAAACTGCAGACTCTTTTCGAAGTGGGTCTGTCATATGTCAAACTGGGGCAGCCGTCCACAACCCTGTCCGGCGGCGAAGCTCAGCGGGTGAAATTGGCGACCGAGCTGGCGCGCCGCGCCACAGGCCGCACTATTTATATTTTGGATGAGCCGACCACCGGACTCCACGCTTTTGACGTGCACAAGCTGATCGAGGTGCTGCAGCGGCTGGTGGAGGGCGGCAACACCGTCGTGGTCATCGAACACAATTTGGACGTGATTAAGACGGCCGATTATATCATTGACCTGGGGCCGGAGGGCGGCGACCGCGGCGGGGAGCTGCTGGCCTGCGGCACCCCGGAGCAGGTGGCGGAGGTTGCTTGTTCCTATACCGGCCAATATCTGAAAAAGGTTTTGAAGGCATGACATACGAACTAAGCTGCGCTCAGGCCCGCCGCTTCCTGCTCGAAAAACAGGGGCTTTGGGACGAATACAGGTTTTACGGCGTGGAAGGCGTGATCGCCTTTACACGGCAGGCCGGATGCGTCCAGTTTGACCCGGTGGATTCCTGTGGCCGAAGCCCAGACCTGACGTACCTTTCCCGCGTGGGGGACTACCGAAAAGCCATGCTTGAAACGGCATTGTATCGGCGCCGCGCCCTGCTGGATTATTGGGACAAAAATATGGCCATCCTTCCTATGGAAGAATGGCCATTTTTGGAACGGCTTCGAGCTTACCACCGTGTACACGGCTATAGCCGGGAAAAGGTGGATGAGGTGAAGGATCATCTGCTCGAGGCGCTGCGTGTCCGGGGTGCTTTGTGTGCCCGGGACCTGGATTACGGAAAGGATACGCACTGGTACTGGAGCAATACCACCGTTGCCCGGGCTGCTCTGGAGACACTCTTTTTTCGCGGTGATCTGTGCATCCACCATCGGAAGGGTGGCATCAAATGTTATGACATAGCAGAACGGTGCGTTCCTGCAGAACTGATGTCTGTAAAGTCAGACGGCCTTACGGATGAAGAGTTCCTTTGCCGACGCGTTCTGCGTCGGATTGGCGGGGTCGGGCTGTTGTGGAACCGGGCTTCCGATGCCTGGCTGGGTATCGGGGACATGAAGGCAGAACCCAGGAAGGCGGCCTTTGCCGCGTTGGAAAAGGCAGGACACATCTTGCCCGTCCGCGTAGAGGGCCTGTCCGATCTGCTCTATGCTTTGTCGGAGGATCAGGATTTGTTGGAGCGCATCGCTGCGTGGGACGGGAACGGCGTGCCAAACCGATGTGAACTGCTGGCCCCGCTCGACAGCTTCCTCTGGGACAGGAAGCTGATCCGTGCCCTTTTTGACTTTTCTTATACGTGGGAGATCTATACCATCCCGGAGAAGCGAGTTTACGGTTTTTATGTGCTTCCAGTCCTGCTGAATGGCCGGCTGGTTGGTCGGATCGAGCCGGTACGGGATCGCAAAGCAGGACTTCTGCGCGTTCGGGGTCTCTGGTGGGAGAAAGGCGAAAAGCCAACCCGGAGCGACAAGGCAGCGTTGCGGGCCACCCTTCATCGGCTGGCCGCGATGAACGGGCTGAAGCTGGAACCCCATTTGCGTTTATCGTAAAGCCGCCCTGATTTTTTTATAAAATTGAGCGAAACCCTCTATGCAAACGTCATATTTTATATTAAAATATATCTACATATGGTGTGTTGGAGGACTTCGCATGGAACAGCTTGCATATAAGCGCGTACTGCTGAAAGTCAGCGGTGAAGCGCTGTCCGGAGGTACGGGCACGGGACTGGATTTTTCAATGCTGCACTCCGTTGCCCAGACACTGAAGGTGTGCGCAGCCATGGGCGCGCAAATCGGAGTTGTCGCCGGAGCCGGTAACTTTTGGCGCGGTGTCAAAAATGGAGAGGGAAAGCTGGACCGTGCCTGCGCCGATCAGATGGGGATGCTTGGCACAATGATGAACTGCCTGGCCTTGCGTGACGTGCTGGAGCAGGAGGGTCAGAAGGCCCGCATCCTCTCCGCACTGGAGATGCCCCGTGTGGCGGAGGCATATACCCAGCCGCGCGCCGAGCGCTATCTTTCTGAAGGAAAGGTCGTTCTGTTCGCCTGCGGAACAGGAAACCCGTGCTTTTCCACGGATACAGCGGCAGCGTTGCGTGCGGTGGAGATTCATGCCGACGCGCTTCTGCTGGCTAAAAATGTCGACGGTGTATACAGCGCCGATCCGGTAAAGGATCCCTCTGCGGTAAAGCTGCCGCGCCTGACATATGACGAGGTGCTGCGACAGGGCCTGGGCGTCATGGACCTGACGGCCACCGTGCTGGCAAAGGAGCACAGGGTGCCGGCATTGGTGTTCGCACTTCGTGACCCGGACAACATTCGCCGTGTCCTGACGGGCGAAGCGCTCGGCTCGTATGTAGGCGTGTAAAACATATGATTAAGAGACCAAATATTCTAAATAACATCCGGAGGTGCTGTTATGAATTCCAAGTGTGAGACGTATAAGAGCAAGATGCAGAAATCCCTGGACGTGATGAAACAGGATTTTGCCGCCATCCGCGCAGGACGAGCCAATCCGGCCGTCCTCGACAAGCTGACCGTGGAATACTTTGGCTCTGCCATGCCGGTCAATCAAATCGCCTCCATTTCTTCCCCGGAACCCCGGATCCTCGCCATCCAGCCGTGGGACGTCAGTGCGCTCAAATTAATTGAAAAGGCGATTCAGACATCCGATATCGGCATTAATCCGCAAAATGATGGAAAGGTGATTCGTCTGCTGTTCCCACAGTTGACCGAAGAGCGCCGCAAAGAGTTGACCCGCGACGTAAAGAAGACGGCAGAAGAGACCAAGATCGCTGTGCGCAACATCCGCCGTGACGCGGTGGATGTCTTTAAAAAGCAGCAGAAGGCCTCTGAAATTACAGAAGATGATCTCAAGCAACTGGAAAAGGATATCCAGGATCTAACTGACAAATTTTGCAAACAGGTGGACGAGGAAGCTGCGCATAAGGAAAAGGAACTTCTGGAGATCTGAACCTGAAAACCGGACAGTGGGCTGCTGCGGCCTAAGCTGTCGCTCCGTGTACGATGCGGGGGCCAAGGGGCGCTTTGGAATCGGCGTCTGCGCGGACTCTTTTGCTCGCGGAACGATGAGATTGGGATGCACCAGCCCCTTTCCCGCATTTTACGGAGGAAATTAAATGCCACTACGCAAGAGCTCTGCGCCGACTCTTGACCGTTCGCGGATCCCGATGCATATTGCTGTCATCCTGGACGGGAATGGACGCTGGGCGCAAAAGCGCGGTCTGCCCCGTACCGCTGGCCATTCCGCGGGGGCGGAGGCGTTCCGACGCGCGGCCGAGCATCTGAAAGAGCTTGGAGTCCGCTACTTCACCGTGTACGCGTTTTCCACCGAGAACTGGGGGCGGCCTACCGGTGAGGTGGACGCCATCATGGCTTTGCTGGACAAATATCTGCATGAGGCGATCCGCGATATGGCGGAAAAGAATATCCGTCTTTGCTTTTTTGGGGACATGACAAGGCTTTCGCCCCGTCTGCGTGCATTGGCCACGCAGACCGATGAGATCACAAAGAGCACCAGCGGAATGACTGTTAACGTTTGCTTAAACTACGGAGGGCGGGCGGAGCTCACGCGAGCGGCACGACTGCTTGCGGAGGCCGTTTCCGCGGGGCGGCTGCAGCCGGAAGATATTGATGAGGCCGCAGTCGAGCGGAGGCTCTATTCCGCAGGTATCCCCGACCCGGATCTTCTCATTCGCCCGGGGGGAGAACTGCGCCTGTCCAATTTTCTGCTGTGGCAGAGCGCTTATACCGAGTTTTATTTCACGGATACGCTGTGGCCCGACATGGACGCACATGCGCTGGATGAAGCGATTGCAGATTTTCAGCGCCGCAAACGCCGGTTTGGAGGAGTTTAAGTTGAAAGCGCGCTATATTACGGCGGTGGTCGCCATCGCCCTTTTCATTCTGTTGCTGTTTTTCCTTCCGCCCCTGTGCCTGACCATAGTGATGGGGTTCCTGTGCGCGGTCGGTGTGTGGGAGCTGCTTTTTGCCACCGGCTCCTGCCCGAAGCATTTCTTTTTGTGGTTTTCCTGCGCTGCGGCCTTTGCCGTTCCTTTTACGGTGTCAAAGCCGAACGCGGGACTTTTCCCATTTCTGGCTGTGGCGGCACTGTATCTGATCGGCGCGTTCTGCTGCGCCGTTTTCGATCATACAAAGATTACGTATGCAACGTTGGCCAAGGGATTTCTGGCCGCGCTGGTCATGCCGCTCTTGTTTGCCTCCGTTCTGCGTATCTACAATAGTGAGTACGGCCGTCTGCTGGTCCTGATGCCCTGGGTGACGGTTTGGGCCTGCGACAGCATGGCGCTGTATGTAGGAAAGGCCCTGGGAAAGAAAAAACTGGCGCCCTATGTCAGTCCGCACAAGACTGTGGCCGGTGCGGTTGGCGGCGAGATCGGCGGCGTTCTTTTTATGGCGGCTTATGTGCTGGTGCTCCGGAAATTCTTTTCATTCTCCCTTGCGTGGATGCCGGCTCTGCTGTTCGGCCTGTTCGGCGCCGCCGTGGGTCAGATCGGCGACCTTTCCCTGTCGGTGATCAAAAGGGAAGCGGGCATCAAGGATTACGGAAAGCTGTTTCCCGGTCATGGCGGCGTTTGGGACCGGTTTGACAGTATCCTGTTCGTCGCGCCGATGTTTGAGCTTCTATATCTGCATATTTTGCCGCTGATTGGGGCATGAAAAGGCTGACGATATTGGGAAGCACCGGCTCCATCGGAGTGCAGACGCTGATGGTAGCGGAGGCGCGCGGTTATTCGATCGCCGCGTTGACCGCCGGCGGCAACGACCAGCTTTTGGAGCAGCAGATTCTTAAGTTTCGGCCCGCAATGGCTTCGCTGCGCGACGAGGTACGCGGCCGTACGCTGGCAGAGCGGCTTTCCGGCTGTGGAACCCGAATCTTATGGGGCGAGGCCGGCGTGTTGGAATGTGCGGCCTATGCGGAGGCCGACATGGTAGTGAATGCCATTGTCGGCATCGCGGGTCTACAGCCCACGTTGGCCGCACTCGGTGCGGGCCATCCGCTGGCGCTGGCAAATAAGGAGTCGCTGGTCTGTGCCGGTGCACATGTAATGATTCTGGCAAAACGCATGGGAGTCCCCATCCTGCCGGTGGACTCGGAACACTCCGCCATTTTCCAGTGCCTCTCCGGAAGCATGCCGGAAGCGGTGGAGGAGCTGATCCTCACCGCATCCGGGGGGCCATTTTTCGGGATGACGGCGAAGCAAATGACAAATAAGACGGCTGAAGAGGCACTGCAGCATCCCAGCTGGCACATGGGTAAAAAGATCACGGTAGATTCCGCTACCATGATGAATAAGGGCTTTGAGATTATGGAGGCTTATTGGCTGTTCAGCGTCCCGGCGGAGCGTATTCAAGTCGTGGTCCACCGCGAAAGCATTGTCCACTCGCTGGTTGCATTCCGAGACGGTGCGGTACTGGCACAACTTTCCCCGCCGGATATGCGTCTGCCAATTCAGTGTGCGCTTGACTGGCCGGAGCGCTGTCCATCGAAACTTCCGCGGCTCGACCTTGCCAAGCTGCGGACGCTGACTTTTTTTGAGCCTGACGTCGCGGCTTTTCCGGCGATGTCCCTGTGCCGGGGAGCACTTGCCAAGGGCGGTAACGCCGGCGCGGCATTGAACGGTGCCAACGAGGAGGCCGTACGCCTGTTTTTGGAGAACCGCATCCTCTTCGGGGAGATCGTGCCTCTGACGCAGGAGGGCGCGGCAAAGGTCCCTTATGTCGAATCGCCGTTGCCGGAGGATATTTTTGAAACCGACCGCGCCGCCCGGGCGCGTGTTTATGAACTTTACAGACAAAGGCGGTAACAAATGAGCTATTTGATCGCAATCCTGGTATTCGGCGTAATGATTTTGATCCACGAGCTGGGTCATTTCATCACGGCGAAGCTGTGCGGTGTGGCCGTGGTGCAGTTTACCGTGGGCTTTGGCCCGGCACTTTTCAAATGGAAACGCAACGGCACGCTCTACGCTATCCGGCTTCTGCCCATCGGCGGTGCCGTGATGATGAAGGGCGAGGAAGACGAGCAGAGCGAAAAGATCCTGACGACGGAAAAGGCGCTGCCGGACGATGCGCCGGGCATCGCATTTCCTGACGCGAAGCTGTGGAAGCGGTTTCTCATCGTTCTGGCGGGTGCCCTGATGAACTTTCTGTCCGGCGTGCTGATCGTACTAATCCTGCTCATTCCGGCACGCGCCTACAACAGCACTTATATTGCCGGATTTATGGACGGCTTTCAGTACAACACTCCGTCCGGCTTTCAGGAAGGCGACCAGCTGGTGCGCGTCAACGATTTTCACATTTATACCTTAAATGACTTCAACACCGCGCTCATGCTGGGGGCAGGGGAGCCGTTCTCCGTTGTGGTGGAACGGAATGGAGAAAAAATTAATCTGGGCCAGATACCCATGACGGCCAGCTTTTACAGCGAGGAGGACGGCACCTATAAATATGGTTTCCTGCTGGAGCGGCGGGCGCTTACCGGCCTGACCAAGGTTAAATTGGCCGCCGACACATCCATGAGTTATGTCCAATCGGCTGTGGCCGGACTGCGAATGCTGATTCGAGGCCAGGTGGGCACCGAGGATATGATGGGTACTGTGGGAATTGCCAATGAAATGGGCGAACTGGCGAAGACCAATCTGCGTTCTATGTGGAATTTCGTTGCCTTTATCAGCGTCAACCTGGCGGTAGTCAATCTCCTGCCGATTCCTGCGCTGGACGGTGGAAAGATTCTGTTTTTGCTTTTCGAGCTGGTGGCACGGAAAAAGCTGGATCCAAAATATGAAAGCTATGCATCATTGGCAGGATTGGTCCTGATTTTGGGCCTGTTCGTATTTGTCACTTATCACGACATCGTGCGGCTGGTGGGAGGCGGCGCATGAGCCGCCGCATTTATGTGGGCAGCGTACCTGTTGGGGGCGGTGCTCCCATCTCGATCCAGAGCATGTGCAACACGCCGACGGCAGACGTTGCACGTACCTCTGCGCAGATCCGGACGCTGGCGGATGCGGGCTGTGACATCGTCCGCATCGCCGTCCCCGATTCTGCCGCCGCACAGGCAGTGAGAGACCTGAAAAAGAGCAGTCCCGTGCCGCTGGTGGCCGATATCCACTTTGATTATCGGCTGGCGTTGGAGGCGGTTCGCGGCGGCATTGATAAGGTGCGCATCAATCCTGGCAATATCGGTGATCCAGGCCGTGTCAAAGCGGTAGCCGACGCTTGCCGAACGGCTGGCGTACCTATCCGCGTCGGAGTCAATGGCGGCTCTCTGGATCAGGACCTGCGGGAACAATACGGCGTCACCGCCGAAGCGCTGTGCGAAAGCGCGCTGCGCAATATCCGCCAACTGGAAGACTGCGGCTTTTCCGATATCTGTATATCGCTCAAAGCCAGCGATGTTTTCACCACGATTCGCGCCTATCGACTGCTGCATGCGGCCTGCGATTATCCGCTCCATCTGGGTGTCACCGAGGCAGGCACGCCGCATATGGGCATACTTAAAACGGCAGCCGCCTTCGGTGCTCTGCTGTGCGACGGCATCGGCGACACGTTGCGTGTCAGTCTGACAGCCGACCCCGTGGAGGAAGTCTGGGCAGCTAAAGATATTTTGCGCGCGCTCGACCTGAACACCTTTGGGGTCACGGTGGTATCCTGTCCGACCTGCGGGCGTACGAAAGTCGACCTGCTTCCGCTGGCGCGTGAAGTAGAGCGGCGAACGGCGAATGTCCGGTCCAAATTGAAGGTCGCCGTGATGGGCTGCGCTGTCAACGGCCCCGGAGAGGCACGGGACGCCGATGTGGGGGTTGCAGGGGGCAATGGAGAAGGACTGCTTTTCCGCAAGGGTGAAATCGTTTGCAAGCTGCCGGAAGGAGAGCTGCTGGATGCCCTGCTTCGGGAAATTGAACAGATGACGGGGGAAACGCTGTAATGGACAAGCCCGCAAAACTGCGAGAAGTTTTTTCTAAAATAACGGATGCCGCAGACCCTATCTGGGACTGCGGCGTTTTGAAGCTGTCGCCGGCGGAAGGCGCAAACGCACTGTCCGTTGTCCTGTGTTCACCAGATGTGCTGACGCAGGGACAGATGGAGAATGTGCAGGCGGCGATCTGCAAAGCGTATGGGCTCAGCTGGGTTGGGCTGAAGGTCGAATATGCGATGGAGCATCTGACACCTGCCGCGGCCGAAATGATCCGTGCACGTTTGGCGGAGAAATATCCCTCTGCGGCGGGCGCCTTGCGGGAGGCGGAGATGGAGCTGGAGGGTACACGCCTGCGCCTGCGGCTTAAAGAGAGCTGGCAGCTTACCCGCGTGCAGCATCTGGAGCGACAGTGGGAGCAAGAGAGCTCAACCGTGCTGCGGATGCCGGTACAGCTTGACATCATCGCGCCGGAGGCGACAGACGATTTTGAAGCGCGGCGGCAGGAGGAGCTGGCCCGCCTGAGCGCCGAAATGCCTGCTGCCCCAGCGCCGGCGTTTTCACCGAAGCCAGAAAAGAAACGTTCCTTTATCCGTAAGAGGGATCCGCAGACGCCAATATATAAGCCAAGTGAGCGGGACGACATCCTTTTTGGAAAGCCGGTTACGCGGGAGCTTACCCCGCTGAAGGATGTGACGCTGGATTCCGGGCGGGTCGCCGTTTCCGGAACGGTATATCTTGCGGATATCCGGAAGCTTAACGGAATTGACAAGACCGTCGTATTCTTTGAGTTTTACGATGGGACCGGCTCGCTCCGCGCGTCCAAGATGCTGCCGGATGAAGAGGCAAAAGAGCTGATCGCCCGCATCAAGCCGGGGACAGCGGTTCTGGTGCAGGGACAGATGATCTGGTCGAAGTACGAAAATGACATTCAGCTGAATCCTTCGGCCATTCTCAAAACCGAAACAAAAGCCCGTACCGACGAAGCTGCCGATAAGCGGGTGGAACTGCATCTGCACACTACTATGTCAGCGATGGATAGCGTCTGCGATGTGGGCCGGGCCGTGGAAACGGCGGCTGGTATGGGACATCGGGCGATTGCCGTCACTGATCATGGCGTCGTACAGGCATTTCCGGATGCCATGAAGGCGGCAAAAGGAAAAAATATCAAAATTCTTTACGGGGTCGAGGCATATTGCGTCGATGACCTTGATCGGGCACGCATCCTGCGAGGCCGTACCGACACACTGCTGGATGGAGAGGCCGTGGTTTTCGATCTGGAGACGACCGGCCTTTCGGCTGTGGGATGTGAGATCATCGAGATCGGCGCCCTGCTGGTCGCCGACGGGCATATTCTCGATTCCTTTCATAGATATGTCCGCCCGACCAGGCCGGTCCCGCAGAAAATTTCCGAACTCACCGGCATCCTTGATGCTGATGTACGGGATGCACCGCTGCTGGAAGAGGCGCTGCCGGCCTTTTTCGCTTTTGCCGGTGACCGCCCGCTTATTGCCCATAACGCGGGATTTGACGTTTCTTTCCTGCGGGCAGGGTGTGAGAAATTGGGTATCCAGCGTACTTTCTGCTATCTGGATACGGTGGAACTTGCCCGCGCGCTGCTGCCGGAACTGAAAAATCACAAGCTCAATACTGTCGCGTCCGCGTTCCGGCTGTCCTTTGAGCATCACCGTGCCGATGAGGACACACAGGTGCTGGCGGAGATATGGTTCCGCTTCTGCAAAATATTAAAAGAGCGGGCCAATATACATACCTTTGCACAGATTGACGATGCCGCCGCGCGATTGCGGGGCGGCGACGGAGGCGCGCAGAAGTCTTGGCATACGATCATTCTGGCCAGAAACCGGGAAGGACTGGTCACGCTGTATCGGCTGATCTCCGATTCATTCCTGAAACACTATGCTGGAAAGAATCCCATTATCCCCATGTCGGCGCTGCAGGCGGAACGGGAGCATTTGATTATCGGCTCCGCGTGTGAAGCCGGAGAGCTATACAGAGCAGTCCTGGAGGCGCGTCCGTGGGGAGAATTGATGAAGCTGGCTGATTTTTTCGACTATCTTGAAATTCAGCCACTGGGCAATAACGCGTTTTTGCTGCGAGAGCAGACCGTAAGGGATGAAGAGCAGCTCAAAGACATCAATCGGACGATTTTACGCCTTGGCGATACACTGGGAAAACCGGTGTGTGCCACTGGCGATGTGCATTTTCTAACACCGGAGGATGCGGTATACCGTGAAATACTGATGACCTCCAAGGGCTTTGACGATGCCCAGTTTCAGGCACCGCTTTATTACCGTACGACGGGGGAGATGCTTTCTGAATTCTCCTATCTGGGCCGGGAGCGGGCCTATGACGTGGTGATTAAAAACCCGAACCTGATCTCCGATCTGTGTGAAGAGATCCAGCCGGTACTGGACGGAACCTATCCGCCATCCATCGAAAATTCCGCCCGGGATATTGAAGAACTGGCACGGAAGCGGGTTATGGAACTGTATGCCGTGGATGGAAAGCTGCCGGATATTGTTTCGGAACGGCTGGAAAGCGAGCTGCGCCCAATTATTTCCCACGGATTTGACGTCATGTATATCACGGCGCAGAAACTGGTGAAAAAGTCCAACGATGCGGGATATCTGGTGGGGAGCCGGGGATCCGTTGGTTCTTCTTTTGTTGCTTACCTTACTGGTATTACTGAGGTAAACGCCCTGCAACCCCATTACCGTTGTCCTGAATGCCGACATAGTATTTTCGGGCTGGACGCCAAATATCAGACCGGTGTCGATTTGCCTGACAAAATCTGTCCGGTCTGTGGCGCGCCGATGGAAAAAGACGGTTTTAACATCCTGTTTGCCACCTTTTTGGGATTTAACGCTGACAAGGCACCGGATATCGATCTCAACTTTTCCGGTGAATATCAAATGCAGGCCCACCGGGACTGCATCGAACTGTTTGGCGAAGGGAATGTGTACAAGGCCGGCACCATCGGAACAGTCAAGGAGCGCACGGCGTACGGCTATGTGATGAAATATTTGGAACAGAAAGGAATGACCGCCGGCAATGCGGAAAAGAACCGCCTGGCGGCCGGCTGTAGCGGTGTCAAACGTACGACCGGACAGCATCCGGGCGGTCTGATCGTCGTGCCTAAGGGACGGTCGATTTATGAATTTACGCCAGTACAGCACCCGGCCGATGATCCGGACAGCGATATTGTCACCACGCACTTTGACTTCCATTCCATTCACGATAATCTGCTGAAGCTTGACCTGCTTGGGCACGATGTGCCGACCATTATCCGAAAACTACAGGACTTATCCCATATCGATCCGCAGAATGTACCGCTGGATGATCCGGAGACTATGAGGATCTTCACCGATATCGCACCGCTGGGGATTGAGACCGACGATATTCTGGAACTGACCGGTGCTGCCGCCATTCCTGAATTTGGTACGAAATTCGTCCGCGGTATGTTGGTAGAGACCCAGCCGACCACCTTTGATGGTCTGGTGCGCATCTCCGGATTGGCCCACGGTACCAATGTATGGCTCAACAATGCGCAGGATCTTGTCCATTCCGGAACAGCAACACTGAACGACATCATCTGCTGCCGTGATGATATCACCATCCACCTGATGGATATGGGCCTTGCGCCCAAGCTGGCCTTTACCATTTCGGAAGGCGTGCGTAAGGGCAAGGGACTCAAGCCTGAATGGGAAGAGGAGCTCCGGGCCCACAATCTTCCGGACTGGTACATCGATTCCTGTAAGAAGATTCTGTATCTGTTCCCACGTGCCCACGCAGTTGCCTATACCATGATGTCCTACCGCATTGCATGGTTTAAGGTGCACCGGCCAATGGAGTTTTACGCGGTCTATTTCGGGAACAAGCTGGAGGCTTTTGAGATAGAGACCGTGGCAAAAGGTGACGCGGCGGTGTGCAAGCGGTACCGGGAGCTTCGGGAGATGTCCAAGCGGACCGCGGCTGAAGACGACATCATGACTTCGTTGGAGATCTGCCATGAATGCATGAAGCGCGGTATCAAGTTCTCCGGCGTAGACATCATCCGTTCAGGCGTGCGCTGGTTTCGGATCGATGGGGATACGCTGATTCCTCCGCTGATGGCAGTGCCGGGACTGGGTGAGGCTGCGGCACAGAGCATCCTCGAACAGCGGGAGATCGAACCATTTTTATCGGTAGAAGAGTTGGGTATCCGGTGCGACAAGGTATCCCGTGCCCATATCGAGGGACTGGAGCGAGCCGGAGCGTTGGAAAGTCTGCCGAAGAGCAGCCAGCTGGATCTGTTCGGCGCGCTTGGTTTGTGAAATTTTTTTGTTACATAAAGCGCCAGCCGTCCCTTGTAAATCCGAGGGACGGCTGGCGTTTTATATATTGCTTATTCTCGTTTATTCTGCCAGTACCTTTTTCAGACGCGCAAAACGGGGAAGTCCGTTTTCCCATCGGTAATCGGGTTCTCCAGCTATCAGCGGAAGAGCATAGCGGAAGTAATCCTCTGTAACGCCAGTACCGTCAGGTGTGATCCATTCTGCAGGGAACTTATGCTCGGCGTTGGCGGCGCCGGTCAGAGGGATAGACTTAATGGAGGCGCGGTACGGGTTGTCGGAGTGACGCTCTAAAGCCATCATCACGTCACTCTCACCCCGGAGAGCAGTGCGGACGGCCTCAATCCCCAGCAGCTCCGCTTCCTCAACATCAGTTTTGCTGGCGAGATGCGCGGCGCAGCGCTGCAGGAGTGAAAACTCAATAGCACGGGTCTTGACTCCCATGCGCTGTTTGATCTCGGCAGCCAAAAATGCGGCCGCGCCGCCCATTTGCTTATGGCCAAAAGCGTCACAGCCCACGTCGCTGCCGTACTCCGCAAGATACCGACCGTCTTTGTCGCGTACACCTTCGGAGAGCGCCACCAGACAGTTGCCCTTTGCTTCCCAGACGCGGCGTACGTCGGCAAGGCAAGCTTCAAGATCATAGGTGCGCTCAGGTAGATAAAGAAGGTCCGGCCCCTGGTCGATACGGGCGGGGAGGGCAGCAGCAGCAGTAAGCCAGCCGGCATTACGTCCCATGCATTCGACGACGGTAACCGCACCGGTATCGTAGACGCAGGCATCCTGTCGGATCTCTGCCATAGAAGCGGCGATGTACTTGGCGGCACTGCCGTAGCCAGGACAGTGATCTGTGCCGCAGAGGTCGTTGTCGATGGTTTTTGGTACGCCCACGACACGGCACTCATAGCCTTCTTTCAGCATGTATTTGGAAATTTTGTTGCAGGTATCCATGGAGTCATTGCCGCCGTTGTAGAAAAAATAGCGGACATCATACTTCCGGAAGATCTCGAGGATGCGTGCATAATCGCGCTCATCCTCTTCTGCGTTTTTCAGTTTATAGCGACAAGAGCCCAACGCCGAGGAAGGGGTGCTGCGCAACAGTGCCAGCTCAGCGGAGTCTTCCTGGCCGATGTCATATAACCGGTCGCCAAGAACACCTTTGATGCCATGAGCAGCGCCCAGAACGCGGGTAATACTCCCGCTTTCCAGCGCCGCTTTGAAAACGCCATAAGCGCTGGCGTTGATCACCGAAGTAGGACCGCCGGATTGGCCGAAGATACACGCGCCTTGAAGTTCCATAGGATGACCTCCCGAAAGTTCTTTTATATATTATAGGCATTGAGGAATGTGGTAGAAATCGTGAGAACGCCGAACTTTAATCAGCATAAAGACATTGCGAAGTAGTGGCTTTCCGCACACGTTTTTGAAAGTTGCTGTCGCTTCAGTTTACCATGCGCAAAAGTGAAAATCAAGGTTGCGCGGGTTACTTGCTGATGATATGATAGAGGCATTAGGAATTGGGAGGGAGTATCTATGCCATTGGTCACAACCAGGGAAATGTTTGAAAAAGCCTACGCGGGCGGTTATGCCATCGGTGCCTTTAACGTCAATAATATGGAAATTGTTCAGGGCATTACAGAGGCAGCCCTACAGGAGCGTTCGCCGGTCATTCTTCAGGTCTCTGCCGGTGCACGAAAGTACGCGAAACATAATTATCTCATTAAGTTGGTAGAAGCCGCGATCCTGGAGACCGGGATTCCGATTGCGCTGCATCTGGATCATGGTGAGAACTTTGAAATCTGTAAATCCTGCATTGATGGGGGCTTCAGCTCGGTGATGATCGATGGCAGCAAGTACTCTTTTGAGGAAAACGTGTCGTTGACTAAACAAGTCGTCGATTATGCCCACGCCCGCGGCGTGACGGTCGAAGGAGAACTGGGAAAACTGGCCGGGATAGAGGATGCTGTTAACGTCAATGCAGAAGATGCTATGTTCACCGACCCACGGGAGGTCGAGGCTTTCGTTTCTCGGACGGGTGTGGACAGTCTGGCTATCGCCATCGGCACCAGCCATGGGGCGTATAAGTTCAAGCCAGGACAGAAGCCGCGTCTGCGGTTTGACATTCTGGAGGAAGTCCAGCGCCGCCTGCCGGGATTTCCCATCGTCCTTCATGGCAGTTCTTCGGTGCCGCAGGAATATGTAGCCATTGTCAATCAGTATGGGGGAGCTATGCCGGATGCCATTGGGATACCGGAGGAATTGCTGAGGAAAGCTGCGTCCATGGCGGTATGCAAGATTAATATCGATTCCGATCTGCGGCTATGCATGACCGCGGCGATACGGAAGCATTTGGCGGAACATCCTGACCATTTTGATCCACGCCAGTATTTGGCCGATGGACGAGACGCCATCCGGGAGATCGTCCGACATAAAATTCATGACGTATTGGGTTCTTATGAAAAAATCTGAATATTTTTGGGAAATATAGAATAAAAAACCGCCGTGCATTTGCACGGCGGTTTTTTATCGTTTTTTGCTAAGCCCCAGCAGGTAGTCCGTAGCAACGCCATAATATTTTGACAGCGTTACCAGATGGCGGATGGGAAGTTCGCTAGCACCGCGCTCATACCGGGCGTACATGGTTTGCGAGGTGCCAAGGATTCGTGCGATTTCTGTTTGTGTTTTATCTGCATCCTCACGCAGATTGCGAATGATCTGCCTATATTCCATGACGGCCTCACACCCTTCCTAGTAAATTGACTACATAATTATGTCTACTTTAAAAGTATCATAATCATATTGAAAATATGTACTTTAGTAAATAATATTTTATGAACAAAATTTACAAAATCTGAAATATTATGTCGTGATAATGGATAAAATAAATAAAAATGTTCATTATCCTGTGTAAAAACCAAAGATGGTGTGATTATATCGGAATAACAAAACCTGTCTTGAAAGAATGTCTACGCGCGTATCATACTAAGCTCGGGCGGAAAGGAGGTCAAAATGGCAAAAAGAAACAAAATGATTTTTTTGCGCCCGACGGGGCGAGTGCTTTCACTTCTTTGTTTTTGTGCGGCAATCCTTCTTCTTGTTTTTCCCGTTTCAGAGCCGAATATTCGTACTGACGCACAGACGGAGCTGACAGTTCCAACAACGGTTACTGCCGCGTCAGAAATGCCGACGCTTGGACAAAAATTGATCCCGCTCGGGCGTACCACAGGAATCAAACTCTATTCAGAAGGAACTATGGTGGTGGGTTTTGCTCGGCTGGAGTCCTGCGAAATTTCTCCCGCGGAAACCGGTGGGTTGGAGATCGGCGATGTCATTATCGCACTAAACAATGCAGCGATTGAGTCCAATGAAAGTCTCGTGTCACAACTGAAGTCGTTAGATACAGAAGACGCACGTTTTACAATTCTTCGGGATGGAAGACAGCAGGTTGTAAATGTAACAGCTGTCTATGACAAAACAACAGATGGCTGGAGGATCGGTGCATGGATCCGCGATAGCATTGCCGGAATTGGCACAATTACCTTTGTGGATCCGGAAACCGGTGTGTTCGGCGCTTTAGGACATGGGATCTGTGATGCCGATACCGGGACGCTAATGCCATTCGGAAATGGGGCAGTGATGTCGTCCTTGGTGGAAAGTGTGCAAAAAGGAGAAACAGGAAAACCGGGTCAGCTGACAGGCAGCTTTGAGCTTACTCATGACCAGGGCGTGCTGTATTGCAACACTGAACACGGCATTTTTGGAAGACTTGAGGATGATACGCTTTATCACGATATGAAAGCATATGATCTGGCAGAAAAAAGTGAAATTCAGCCGGGGAAGGCAGTAATTCTGAGTAATGTTTCCGGTTCGGAAACAAAAGAATATGAAGTGGAAATCCTTCGCGTTTATGATGGAGAAAATGATGGACGCGATTTGATGCTGCGGGTGACCGATCCGGAATTACTGGCGGCCACAGGTGGAATTGTTCAGGGGATGAGCGGCAGTCCGATTCTTCAGAATGGGAAACTAATTGGCGCTGTTACCCATGTATTGGTAAATGACCCCCAGCGCGGATATGGAATTGCTATCCAAAATATGCTGAACAAATAGACTGGTAACACGAATAATGTCGAAATCCACATGACGATATTTACAGAAATTCCTATATTTGTCTTGTAAGGCAAGAAAAAGTGTGTTATTTTAGAATTACGGTACCGCAAAACAAGACAATTTGAGGAAAGTGAGAGGCATTCAGCATGAGTGACAGAATCAGGGTCATAGTAGCCGGCGACAATGCGGATGATTGCGAGCTGCTCAAGAGAACGCTCTCGCGGGCAGACAACGTAGAAGTCGTCGGGATCGCACAGGATGGATTTGAACTCGTATCACAGGTGCAGGAGAAACGCCCCGACGTTGTTGTGACCGACGCAATGCTTCCTCGAAAGGATGGCCTTGCGGCGCTGCGTGCCATTGGACAGATGGATTTGCCGAAAAAGCCCGCATCCTTTGTGTTGTCGGCTTTTACGAGTCAGGACTTGATGACAGAGGCAATGTCGCTGGGCGTTAATTTTTTTACGGTTAAACCCTGTGATTACGAAGATCTGACGGCCCGTGTACGGGGGTACAATTTGATTGAAGCAAGCTTTGAAGCGCCGGGCAAACGGTTGACGCCGGAATTGGATATTGAGATGAGGGTAACAAAGATCATCCATGACATCGGGGTGCCGGCGCATATCAAAGGCTATCAATACCTGCGAGAAGCCATCATTATGACTGTCAATGATATGGAAGTCATTAACGCCATCACAAAGATTCTGTATCCAACGGTGGCGAAGAAATATAAAACCACAAGCTCCCGCGTGGAACGTGCGATCCGCCATGCGATTGAAGTGGCCTGGGACCGTGGGGATGTAGAGACGCTCAACAGCTTTTTCGGATATACGGTTTCAAATGTCAAAGGAAAACCCACCAACAGCGAGTTTATTTCCATGATTGCCGACCGAATCCGCCTGGACCGAAAGGTCGGCTGAGTCCAAAAAAGTGTCTGTATCCGCCCTTCAAAAGAAGGGCGGATACTTTTTTGGGGAATACGCGCTTGAAGTTTTCCAAAATTTGCAGTATACTAAACATAATAAGCAAAGGAGGTAAGTATGTATCACATCGGGGACCGGATTGCACATCCGATGCACGGCGCCGGGGTCATTGCAAACATAATCTCAGAGCGGATTGACGGAAAAGCGCGGCAGTACTATGTCCTGCAGCTGACTTACGGGTCCATGACCATGCTGGTTCCCTGTGATACAAGCGAGGAAATAGGCGTTCGTAAAATTGTGGATGGTGCCCATGCAGATGAATTGCTGATCGCCTTTGCGTCAATTCCCGTGGAGGTCAACGATAACTGGAACCAGCGCTATCGTGATAATATGCTCAGGATAAAAAGCGGAGACCTGATGCAGGTCGCCTGTGTCATAAAAAGCTTGATTGCACGCGAACGGGTACGTGGGCTTTCCACAGGCGAACGGAAGATACTTGCCAATGCGCGTCAGATCATCGTATCGGAGCTGATGCTGGCCAAGGAACTGACACTTGAGGAAGCGGAGACACTGCTGACCGACTGTCTGATGTGAAATTGAGCGGCAGGGAAAATACGCTCTGAGTGATTTGCGAAAGGAATCGTATGCCCTTGTTTTCAAAAAAAGTGAAAAACCCGCCCTATGTGACGGCTGTTCTCGCCGCCGGTGGCAGCGGGGAGCGGATGGGCTGCAATAAGCTGCTGATGGAGCTTGCAGGAATGCCGGTACTGGGACATTCTCTGCTAGCGCTGGAAAATTGTGAGATCGTGCGTGAAGTGGTCATTGCAGCACGGGAAGATATGATTGTTGAATACGCCAACCTAGCGGCCAAACTCGACTGTTCCAAGGTACGGAAAGTAATCAAAGGCGGGAAAACGCGTCTGGAAAGCGTATATTGTGCCTGCTGTGAGGCGATGCCGGAGACCGAGATTTTGGTTGTGCAGGACGCTGCACGTCCCCTGACCTCCCCCGCGGAGATAGAGGCCGTGATTCGCGCTGCCGCGGCCAATCAATGTGCCGTTGCTGCGGTGCCAGTACGCGATACGATGAAGCGTGCAGGCAGGGATGGACGGATTCAGGAAACTGTCGAGCGCGAAGGACTCTTTGCCGCCCAGACACCTCAGGCTGCGGATAAGACGCTCCTGTTGGCGGCACTGAAGCGTGCACTGGATGAGAGCGTCGCCGTTACCGACGAGTGTATGGCACTGGAGCGGATGGGCCTCCATCCGGTTTTGGTATCCTGCAGCAGCCAAAATATCAAGCTTACTACGCCGGAAGATTTGCTGCTGGCGGAAGCAATTCTGGAGATGAGGTGCACGCAATGATCCGGGTGGGACAAGGATACGATGCACATCGGCTTGTCGAAGGACGAAAATTGATTCTCGGCGGCATTGAAATTCCGCATGGCCGGGGATTGCTGGGTCATAGTGACGCCGATGCATTGGCCCATGCTGTGATTGATGCACTGTTGGGTGCGGCGGGTGAAGGGAACATTGGCGTGCTGTTTCCTGACACGGATCCCCGGTATGAAGATGCCGACAGCATGACGTTGCTGCATTCAGTGGCAGAGCGGTTACGTATGCTCGGCTGGCAGATTGGAAATGTCGACGCGACCATAATTGCACAGGCGCCGAAGCTGTCTCCGTTTCTCGGCCAGATGGCGGCACGAATGGCGGGGGAGCTGGGGATTCCTTCGGAAGCAGTTTCGGTAAAAGCCAAAACGGAGGAGCGAATGGGATTTACCGGTACCGAAGAAGGTATTGCGGTACAGGCGGTATGCCTGATCGAACGATAAAAATGTCGGGCTATTCTTTCCCAAAAGCATGAAAGGCTTTTAAAATAATGGAAAGCATTACGGCTTTACAGAAATTGAACTAGAAGGGATCGCCGCACAAAATGAATACATTATAATCGGGGTGCCCTCGATGCGGCCCCAGATGTGCCAAATGATTTTCATTCTGAAGACGGTGTTTTCACACTGATTTTTGAATAACACAGACAGGCCGAACGGCCTGCTTTTTTATTAGTTTTTTTACAGAGCAAACAGATGCTATTTTTTCGGCATACCCAAAACACGGTGCGGCGCATAGGATGGGACAGCCGGCTTCGGTAGTTTACTGGGCCGAAAGGAGCGTGTCCGTCTGTGAACTGTTTTTTTGTATTTCTTTCTTTGACCCAAACCCAATGTGCCGCAGAGGCCTTACGACGTACTGGCTTACATGTTTCCGTGGTACGTCCGCCGCTGTCGTTGGGAAAGGGATCCTGTAGCTATGCGCTGATGGTACCGCAGGAGCGTCTGCAACAGACACTAGCTGTCACTCGCCGGCTCGGGTATCGCCCGATGGTCTATCAGGCAATGTCCGATGGGGGTTTTCGGGAGGTAAGAGAATGATCTATTTCGACAATGCCGCCACCACGCTGCAAAAACCTGCCACTGTCCGAAGGGCCGTAAGTGCTGCACTGTATACCTGCGCGAACCCCGGCCGCAGCGCACATGCGCCGGCCATGCGTGCTGCGGATACCGTGTTTGCCTGCCGACGGGAGCTGGCGGATCTCTTTGGGCTGGAGGATCCGGGCAGGGTAGTTTTCACCTGTAATGCAACATATGCGCTCAACATCGCGATCCGCAGTCTGCTTCAGGACGGCGGGCATGCTGTGATCTCCGGGTATGAGCATAATTCCGTCGTCCGGCCGCTGGAGGCAATGAAGAGTGCGGGCGTTACCTATACCGTCGCGCGGGCTGCACCGTTTGATGCAAAGGGAGCCTGTACCGCATTCCGTGATGCCCTGCGGGAGGATACGATCTGCATCGTGTGCAATCATGTATCCAATGTATTTGGATGTATCCAGCCGCTGATGGAGATTGACTCACTTTGCGTTGACCGCGGCATACCGCTCATCATTGACGCCTCCCAGTCTGCCGGCGTATTGCCGATCAACGTTCAGGATTTGAAAAGTGTAGCGTTTGTTTGTATGCCCGGACATAAATCCCTTTTCGGCCCGCAAGGAACCGGCGTTCTTCTTTGCTGTAATGCCAACAAACTTTACAGCGTTGCTCAGGGAGGAACCGGAAGCCTTTCCCGAAGCCTGACCCAGCCGGACTTCCTGCCCGATATGCTGGAGAGCGGGACACTCAACGTTCATGGCATTGCCGGTCTTCTGGCCGGAGTGCGATATGTTCGCAAAGAGGGAATAGACGCCATCTGTCAGCATGAAAGAATGCTGACTGCCCGGCTGGCAGATCGCTTGGCAGACATCCCTGGGGTCACCGCCTGGCGGGGAAAAAATCAGACCGGCGTTTTATCCTTTACAACAGAGTGGGCAGATCCCGATACACTATGCCATCAACTGGGAAAGCAAGGGATCTGCCTGCGTTGTGGGCTGCACTGCGCGCCGTTGGCTCATGAAAGTGCCGGTACGCTGGAGACCGGAACTGTCCGGGCAAGCTTTTCCCCCTTTAATACGGGTGTGGAAGTGGACGCGATGGCGGCAGCCGTTCGGAAGCTGAGACACTAAATTGCCACTTGAAAACCGGCCTATTTTTTGATATTATTATTTAAATAAGAATAATAATAATGAGATGGGCACAGCTATGGAAGGTTTTCAGTATATTTGGAAAATACTTAAGCTGGCCACCATCTGGGATGTCATTGATATCCTGCTGGTGGCTTTCTTGCTGTACCGCCTGATGCGGTATCTGCGCAACTCCAGTGCGTTGCGGCTGCTGCAGGGACTTTTGGCGCTGCTGGTAATTCTTCAACTTTCCGATTGGATGCAGCTGCATGTCATTAATTTCATCCTGAGCAACGTTATGCAGATCGGGATTCTCGCACTGGTTATCATTTTTCAGCCAGAACTGCGCAAGATGCTGGAAAAGGTCGGAAGCGGAAAGGGTATCAAAAACCTTCTTTTCCGTACGAAGGTAGCTGATGCCAGCGCCCGGGCCGCTATCGCCCAGACGGTTGAGGCAGTGGCCGAGATGTCCCGCAGCAAGACGGGCGCTTTGATTATTTTTGAACGGCAGGAGCCCCTGACAGCCGTGATCAATACCGGCACGGTGATTGACGCTGCCGTCAATGCCCAGCTGATTAAAAATATCTTTTTTCCCAAGGCAGCGCTGCATGACGGCGCAATGATCGTATGTGATTTCCGCATCCGCGCAGCGGGCTGCATTCTCCCTCTGTCCGGTAATTTGAATATCAGCAAGGATCTGGGGACACGCCACCGCGCCGGGCTGGGAATGAGTGAGAGCTATGATTCGCTGTCTGTTATCGTTTCTGAAGAGACCGGCGCCATATCACTGGCGGCCGGCGGAATGCTCAAGAGGCATCTGGCACCGGAAACATTGGAGCGCCTGCTGATCAAGGAATTGGTACCGGAACTGGAGGAGACGGATGAACATCGGCGTCTGGGCACCTGGCTGAAGGGGGCGATCCGCAAATGAAATGGATGCGCGAACATGATATCTTTTTGCGGGCGCTGGCGCTTTTGATTGCGCTGATGACGTGGATCTATGTTATCCGCACGCAAAATACCGATGGAAGCGAAACCTATTCCAACGTTTCTCTGCAGATCGAGGGAATCCAGCAGCTTTCCGACAATGGGCTGACCATTATTTCCGGTGCGGACACCACCATTTCGGTCAAAGTTTCCGGCAAACGCGACCGGATCCTGCAAATGAACTCCAGCAAGATATCCGCGACGGTCAATGTGGCATCAATCACTATCCCGGGTACCTATTCCCTTAACTACAGTGTTACCGCCGAAGTGGACGGGCTGACCGTTACCTCCAAATCCCCGGCGCAAGTCAAGCTGATTGTAGACCGGCTGAGCTCTCGTTCGGTACCGGTTCGCCTGCATCTTGATGGAAAACTGGCGGACGGCTATGAGCTCTCCAACTGGCGGCTGACGCCGGACGCTATCAGCATCTCCGGCCCGGAAACCGATCTGGCAGCGGTTGACCACGCCCAGGCGGCGTTCGATATCACCGGAATGACCGAATCCGGCGAAACCAGTCTCAGCTATATTCTGGTTGACGCCGACGGCGATCCGGTAGACAGCAGCCGGCTGAATGCGGATACGCCGTCCACCGTGCTTGGTTATACGATCACCCATAGTGATGCTGTCCCGCTGACGGTGGCGTTTTCTGATTCCGAATATCTGACCCAGGATATGATCACATATACCATCGAACCGTCCAGCATCCAAATTTCCGGAAACGAGGAGGCGGTGGCGACGGTGCACCAAATACCGCTGGGGACGATTAGTCTCCGCAGCGTGCTGGAAAACAACACGATGACGGTGGAACTGCCGATCCTCCTGCCCAACGGCGTGTCCGCGGTGGCGGGGGAGCCGACTACCGCCACCGTGACCATCGAGACGCCGGGATATACCCGCTCAGTCTTTGCTTTGCCTGCTGACAGCTTCCCGCCAATTGACGGTCTTGTCTATGCCGACGGGACACTGGAGCTTCGTCTCTTTGGCCCAGAGGATGCGCTGGCCACACTGCAGGTGAGTAATTTCACCGTGACGACCTCCGCCTCTTCCGACACATTGACAGAAGGGGAAAATGAGATCCCATTGGATGTGAAAGTCAATATTCCCGGCATTAAGCTGTTCGGATCATATACGGTAAGCGGCACCTATACACTGCCGAGAACGGGAGAATAGTAACTGCGTATGAGATATATACTGTCGGGGCTGCGTCTGCCGTTTGCGGCGGGTGAGGAAGAAGCCCTGTCTGCTGCGCGGCGGGCGCTTTCCCTTCCTGGGAGTACCATGGCGGCCGTGCATAAACGATCCTTTGACCTGCGGCACGGAACGCTGACCGGCGTATGGTCAGTGGAACTGACCGTTTCGGATGAAAATACGCTTCCAGACCGACCGGATCTGCGGCCTCGGCCGGAGCCATTTCTTCCGGAGCCATCGGGGACCAAGCAGCTTTCTTCGCCGCCTGTGATCGTGGGGTTCGGCCCCGCGGGGCTGTTTGCGGCGCTGGCGCTGGCAAAGCGCGGGTACCGTCCGCTGGTGCTGGAACGCGGCCCTTCGCTTTCCGCGCGTGATCGGGCGGTATCAGCATTTTTTGAAACCGGTGCGCTCGACACGCACGCCAATATACAGTTTGGCGAAGGCGGTGCGGGCGCCTATTCCGATGGGAAACTGACTACCCGGGTAGGGGATCCCCGCGGCGAGCTGGTATTTGAATGGCTTCGGCAGCATGGCGCTCCTGAGGATTCACTTCGGCTGGCACGCCCCCATGTGGGTACTGATCTGCTTAAAAACGTAGTTTCTTCTATACGTGAGGAAATCCTTCGCTTGGGGGGACAGGTGTGTTTCAACTGCGCTGTGACTGGGCTTGCAGCGGAGAGCGGTTATCTGACAGCACTGCATACCGATCAAGGTATGGTTCCTGCCGACGTAGCCGTACTTGCTATCGGTCACAGTGCACGGGATAGTTTTGAGATGCTGCGGGCACAGGGGGTGGCGATGGAGCAAAAGCCCTTTTCCGTTGGCCTGCGGATTGAACATCGGCAGTTGGATATTGATGACAGTCTGTATGGGCATTTCTGCGGTACGCCTGGCCTGCCACCCGGTGAGTATGTGCTTTCGGCACAGACAGCGCTTCGAAAATGTTATACCTTTTGTATGTGCCCCGGCGGGCGGGTAATCGCCGCCGCCAGCGAGCCATTCGGCGTAGTTACGAACGGGATGAGCGATCATGCCCGTAACGGCCAAAATGCCAATTCCGCCCTCTGCGTTCCGGTTGAGTCAGAGGATTTTGAAAGCAGAGATCCGTTGGCGGGTGTCGCGTTTCAGCGAAGACTGGAACGGGCGGCATTTGTGGCGGGCGGTGGAGGCTTTCAGGCACCGGCGCAGACCGTTGGCGACTTTCTAGTTGGCCGGAAGACAATTTCCTTTGGACACGTCCTGCCCTCTTATCCGCGGGGTGTGACCGGTGCCGAGCTGGGCGCACTGCTCCCGGTTTCGGTGCGGGACAGCTTGCGGCAGGCATTGCCGGTACTGGCGGGAAAACTGCGTGCCTTCGGTGATCCGGAGGCTGTCCTGACGGGCATTGAAACGCGAACGTCATCGCCCGTGCGGATTCTGCGGGGAGAGGATCTTGGAAGCCCATCGGTTTTGGGACTGATTCCCTGCGGCGAAGGCGCTGGCTATGCCGGAGGAATCGTTAGTGCAGCGGTGGACGGACTGCGGGCCGCCGAGCAGATCATGGAGCAGTATAAACCTTTCGAGTGAGGAGACGCAGATGCAACAGGAAGCAACAGTAAAAGAATTAATCTCGGCGCAGGAAGCCCAGATCGAAGTGCGGCGCAAGGCCGCTTGCGGCAGCGATTGCGACAGCTGTCACGGCTGTACGCACCCGGATGCAACTATTACGGTATCGGCATTCAACGAAGTGCATGCCGAAGTGGGGGACTGGGTTCTGGTAGAGAGCTCTAGCGGACAGGTGCTGTCTTTGGCAGCGCTGCTTTATATCATGCCAATCGTTCTGATGATCGGCGGCTATTTCCTCAGCTCCGGTACGGAGGGAATACGGGTACTGATCGCCTTGGGCGCGATGCTGCTGGGACTCGTATTTTGCTTTTTCTTCTCCCGTCGGATGAAGAAAAAAGGGAAAATGACATTTCGTATTACACAAATTTTATAAATTGTTGGGGTGACTGTTTTGCTGAAAAGCATGACCGGCTATGGGCGTGTCCGGGAGGAAAATGAAAAACGTGAGATAACGGTGGAAATTCGTTCGGTCAATCATCGTTATCTCGATCTGAACATTAAGGTGCCGCGGCTGTGCGGCTACCTGGAAGACATGGTAAAACAGCGGGCGTCCGAGACGCTGGCTCGGGGTAAGGTGGATATTTTTGTTGCCGTTCGCGCCAAGGAGGGAGAAGCCCGTGTAATGCCAAATTCCGCTGTAATCCGTGGTTATGTGGAAGCGGCTCGGAAGGTGGCTGCTGACTATGGCCTGCCGGAGGATATGACGGCGTTATCTCTGCTGAAGATGCCGGATGCGCTGGATGTTGATAAAGATGAACCGGATGCCGAGGAACTGACGGCAGAAGTCGCCGCTGTACTGGATCGCGCCATTGAGGAACATAACGCCATGAGGACCCGTGAGGGAGAGCGTCTGTGCGCGGATATAAAGCAGCGGGCAAAGCTGATTTCCGACATGGTAGACTGTATTGAGGCCCGCTCACCGGACAGCGTTGAAGAATACCGAGCTCGTATTGCTCAGCGGATGAACGAAATTCTGGACGGGGCAGAGCTTGTCCAGCAGCGTATCCTGCAGGAGGCCGCGCTGTTTGCCGACAAGGTGTCGGTTACGGAGGAGCTGGTTCGGCTCCGCTCTCACCTGCATCAATTGGCGCACATGTTGGACAGCAAAACGGCTGTAGGCCGGAAGCTGGACTTTTTGGTGCAGGAGATGAATCGTGAAGCAAATACCATCGGTTCAAAGGCCAATGATTATGAGATTGCTCGTACGGTGGTCGACCTGAAGGCCGAAATCGAGAAAATTCGCGAACAGATTCAGAATCTCGAATAGGAAGTGCTGCTATGAGACTCGTCAATATTGGATTCGGGAACATGGTTTCGGCCTCCCGGCTGGTCGCCATTGTCAGTCCGGAATCCGCGCCCATCCGGCGAATTATCACCAAGGCAAAAGAAAACAATATGTTGATCGACGCAACCTATGGCCGACGCAGCCGTGCTGTGTTGATTACTGACTCTGAGCACGTCATTTTGTCGCCTATTCAGCCAGAGACCATTGCAAATCGCGTCGGCAGCGACAGCGAAGACTCGGAGGAGGACGAAGAGGATGAATAGGCGCGGAACGCTGTTCGTCATCACCGGTCCCAGCGGCGCAGGAAAAGGCACAGTGCTAAAGCGGGTGCTGGAAAAACTGGATAATGTATATTTTTCCGTTTCCGCCACTACACGGCCGCCGCGGGAAGGCGAAATCGACGGCGTCCATTATCATTTTATGACCCGGGAAAGATTTGAGCAGATGATTGAGGACAATGAGCTGCTGGAGCACGCGGAATACGCGGGAAATTATTACGGCACGCCGGCCGGCCCTGTGGACCGCATGCTGGCTGTTGGGAAGGATGTGCTGCTGGAGATCGAGGTGCAAGGCGCTCTACAGGTTAAGCGCAAACGGGCCGATGCACAGATGGTTTTTTTGGCGCCGCCTTCGTTTGCAGAACTGGAACGTCGGCTGCGCGGCCGACATACGGAAAGCGCGGAAGCCATTGCCCGCCGGCTGGAGGCTGCGAAGCGGGAATGCGCAACCATCGGGGAATTTCAGTATATTGTTGAAAACGACGTGGCGGAAGAGGCGGCAGAGGAGCTATGCGCCATTATCCGAGCCTCCCGCTGCCGCGTGGATCATACAGAATTCCGGCCGGAATAGTAAAATGAAGTCACGGTTTAAAAATTGAGGAGGATATATTATGTTGCATCCATCCATGGGCGAACTGCTAAAAAAAATCGACAACCGTTATCTTTTGGTCAATATCGTAGCCAAGCGCGCACGCGATCTGGCGGAGGAGGCAGAGCGCGATGAAATGCCCCTGTCCGACAAGCCGGTAAAGATGGCGCTGAATGATGTTCTGAACGGACGAATTGTTCCGAACTTCAAATAATGTGCCCGTTTGTGGTCGTACGGGTGGCAGTTGCATCTGCGGTCTATTCCATCGACCGGCCTTATGATTATCTGGTACCGTCTGAGCTGTCCGACATTGCGCGCCCCGGGATGCGCGTTATCGTGCCGTTTGGGCGGGGAAACCGGAGAACCGAGGGCTTTATTTTGGAACGGTTGGAAGAAGACATTCGCCGTGAGCTGAAACCCGTATGCCATATTTATGACGATGGTTTTTGCCTTTCAGACAACGCGCGTGCGCTGGCGCTTTGGCTTTGCCGCAGATGTTTTTGCACTTATTTTCAAGCGGCGGACGCCATGCTGCCGCCCGGCGTATGGAGCCGCAGCGAACCCCTATATGGAAAAGGAGACCAGCCGCTGTCGGAAGCACTGCTTCTTGCCGGAGCATCCCGACATAAACAGGCGCTGCTACATGAAATCTATTCTGCTCCGTCACCGCTGACCGAAGCCGAGTTGCGGGAACGCTGCGGGATTGAAAAACTCGCACCGCACCTGAAGGCGCTGGCGGAATCAAGCGCGCTTACGGTCATCCAGAATTACAGTGACAAAAAGACCGGCGGACGGACAATCCGTATGATCTCATTGGCGTTGCCGCAGATGCAGGCAGAGGCCGCGCTGGGAGCCGGTGCGCTGCGGGAAAAGAGATTGGCCGTCGTCCGCTGCACGGCGCAGGCTGGGCGGCTTCCGGAAAAGGAGCTGTGTTATTTAACCGGCGCTCAGCCAGGGTTGATCAGGCGGCTGGAACGGCTGGGGATTCTTTGCGCCGAAGCGGCGGAACTGTTTCATGCACCGGTGCTTCCCAAAGACGAGCCAATCCCGCAGATTAAGCTGACACAGGCGCAGCAGAACGCGTATGAGGGCCTGCTTTCCCTGATGGACGGCACGCCGCGGGCGGCACTGCTTTACGGAGTTACCGGCAGCGGAAAGACCCAGGTATATATCTCCCTTATCCGCGAAGCGTTGGCACGAGGGAACAGCGCAATCCTTTTGGTACCGGAAATCGCGCTGACCCCCCAGATGGTTTACCAGTTCTGCCTGCATTTTCGCGGTCTGGTTGAGGTGGTGCACAGTGCGCTGACGCCTGCGCAGCGGCAGGAAGCGTGGCGCCGCATCCATGCAGGAAAGTCACGGGTGATTATCGGTACACGGACGGCAGTATTCTCGCCGGCACAGAAGCTGGGCCTTCTCATCGTGGATGAGGAGCAGGAGCCCAGCTATAAATCCGATAATGACGACCCGCGCTATCATGCGCGGGACGCGGCAAAATACAGGGCTTATCAGGAACGCTGTCTGCTGGTGCTGGGGTCGGCCACCCCGTCGGTAGAGACCTTCTGGCTGAGCGAACAGGGTAAACTGGCCAGGTTTGAGCTTCCCGGTCGGTTTATGGATACCCCGCTGCCGCAAACTATTTTGGCGGACCTGCGGGGTCAGCTCCGGGACGGTAACGCCTCGAGCATCAGCCCGCGGCTTCTGGAGGAACTGAAAAAAAATCAGGAGGTCGGGGAACAGAGCATTCTGTTTCTCAACCGGCGCGGTAACGCGCGGTTAGTCGTCTGTGTGGACTGCGGTTATATGCCGATGTGCGAAAACTGCAGCGTTACGCTGACTTATCATTCAAAAAACGGGCGCATGATGTGTCATCACTGTGGCTTTTCCGAAGAACTACCGCTGATCTGCCCCATCTGTGGGAGCCGGAACATCCAACGGGTCGGCACGGGCACCCAGAAGGTAGAGGAAGAGCTGTCCCGGCTTTTGCCGGACGTACGGGTGCTGCGCATGGACGCCGACACCACCAGCGAGCGCCAGAGTCACGAAAAGCTGTTGGATAGCTTTGCACGGGGGAAGGCGGACATTCTTCTCGGTACTCAAATGGTAGCCAAAGGTCTGGATTTCGCCAATGTAACGCTGGTAGGCGTATTGGATGCCGACCTATCGCTTTATTCGGGTGACTTTCGTGCACAGGAGCGGACCTTCTCCCTGCTGGCACAGGTGGTCGGACGAGCGGGGCGACGGCAGAAGCCTGGACGTGCGGTCATTCAGACCTATACGCCGGACAACCCCGTGATCCAGGCTGCCGCGCGACAGGATTATCGTGCGTTTTACGACTATGAGCTGGAGAATCGCCGCGCTCTCGATGCGCCACCCTTCCGGGATCTGTTCGTCTTTACGATTACCGGCATGGCAGAACCGCAGGTGCTCCGTACGGCGGAAGGACTTGCGCAGCTGCTCCGTTCCGCCGCAGAGGGGCCCTATGCGGATCTAAACATTCGGGTGCTGGGTCCCGCGCCGGCGGCCATCGCGCGTCTTAACAAGCGCTATCGTTATACCGTATCTTTTCGGGGAACGGCGGATAAGCGTACGCGGGAACTGATCTCCGCAGTGCTGACTGCCTGTGACAAAGCGGGCCTGACCCGTCTGACCGCCGTTTCGGCGGACGTCAACCCCATGACATAAGTCCAAATTGCGAAAGGAGCATTTAAAACCATGGCGATTCGAACGATTGTAAAAGAGGGGGATCCGGTCCTCAATAAGATTTGTCGCCCTGTTACCGATTTTAATCCAAGGCTGTGGCAGCTGCTGGACGATATGACCGAGACGCTTGGCAAGGCGGACGGTGCCGGGTTGGCTGCCCCGCAGGTCGGTGTGCTGCGGTGTACTGCGGTGGTGCTGGCGGAGGACGGAAGCTTTGTGGAGATTGTTAACCCGGAGATTACCTCCGTGGAAGGGACACAGGATGGGCCGGAGGGCTGTCTCAGCATCCCTGGCGTTTTTGGTATGGTGGCACGACCGATGAAAGTGACGGTAAAGGCCCAGGACCGGAATGGGAACTGGTTCACCCGCGAGGCGGAGGGCTTTACTGCTCGCGCATTCTGTCATGAGATCGATCATCTGAGCGGACATTTGTTTACCGAGCTTGTTTCACGTTATCTTTCGGAAGATGAGCTGCTGGGGAGCGCTTCGGAGGAAAAACCCGAATGAGAGTCGTTTTCATGGGCACCCCAAATTTTGCCGTGCAATCTCTGTGCGCGATTTTGGAGGCGGGGCATGATGTCATCGGTGTTTGGACGCGTGCGGACACGCAAAAAAAGCGTGGGATGAAACTGCTTCCGCCGCCGGTCAAGGTGCTGGCGCAGGCAAAAGGCATTCCTGTATATCAGCCAAAGAATCTGCGCGGCGATGAAACGCTGCAGCAGCTTACAGCGCTGGCACCTGATGTGATTATCGTGGCCGCCTATGGCAGGCTCCTGCCGAGACGCGTACTGGAGCTTCCGAGATATGGCTGTGTCAACGTCCATGCATCCCTGCTTCCAAAGTATCGGGGCGCCAACCCCATTGCTGCCGCCGTGCTGAATGGAGAATGCGAAAGCGGCATCTCCATCATGAGGATGGCAGAGGGCATGGATGAGGGGCCGGTGCTGTTGATGCGCCGTCTGCCTCTGCTGGAAAACGAGACGTTTGGCAGCCTGCACGACCGACTTGCGGAGTTGGGCGGGCAAGTGCTAACAGAAGCGTTGGCACTGCTGGAAGCCTGCGCACTATCTGAGACGCCGCAGGACTCGGCCGGCATCACCTATGCGCCGGCCACCCGGAATGAGGATGCAAAATTGGACTTTACGCGGTCGGCGCATGAGGTGGCCTGCCATATCCGTGCCTGTGACCCTGTGCCGGGTGCATATGCCATGCTGGACGGGATGCGGATAAAGCTTTATGGCGCTTCGGAGGCCGGTGGGCGGGGTGAACCCGGCGTGATCCTGTCCTGTGGCAGGGAAGGCGTACAAATCGCATGCGAAACCGGTGCGGTATGTGTTGCGGAGGTGCAGGCGCAGGGAGGAAAACGGATGCCCGCAGCCGCCTTTTTCAATGGTCACACATCCATGCTGGCTAAGCGGTTTTCCTGAAATCTAGTTTCTCCGCGTAGGACGCGGAGATCAAGATTTAAAAAGCACCACGGCTACTTTACATCCAGTGCGGAGAAAATGAATCCCGCTGCCTTTTATAAGGAGGGACAACCTTGATTTTTGACAGTTATTATTTTTTGCTGGTGGTACCCGCAATGCTGTTGGCCCTGTGGGCGCAGGCACGGGTTAATTCCACCTTTCGCCGCTATTCCCAGCAGCGGACCCATAACGGAATGACCGGCGCGGACGCGGCGGCCGCCGTTCTTCGTGCCGGCGGTGTCAGCGACGTGCGAATCGAGCGAGTCGCCGGGAATTTGACTGACCACTACGACCCCCGCGATAACATGATCCGTCTGTCCGACGCGGTATACGGCGCTCCCACGGTGGCGGCGGTGTGTGTCGCTGCGCATGAGGCGGGCCATGCGGTTCAGTATGCAGAGGGCTATGCGCCCATTCGGTTCCGGAACGCCATCATCCCGGTAACCCGGTTTGGTTCCGCGCTGGCCGTACCACTGCTGATTGCCGGACTGATTTTCAGCTATGAATCGCTCTTCGTACTGGGCATCATTTTCTTCTGCGCGTCGGTGGTATTCCAGCTCGTCACGCTTCCGGTGGAATACAATGCGTCCGACCGGGCGCTGGCTGCTCTTTCGGAACAGAATATCCTCTATGAGGATGAAATGGACGGTGCGCGGAGAACGCTGTCTGCCGCTGCATTGACCTATGTGGCCGCGTTGGCGGTATCGTTGGCACAGCTTCTGCGGCTGCTTCTGCTGTTTTCCGGCAGCCGGCGACGGGATTGATGGAAAACGCCCGGCAAGCCGCCCTGAAGGTGCTGATCGCCTTTCGGCGGGATAAGGTCTGGCCCGACCTATATCTGAAACGGGCCTGTGAAGGTATGACAACGGAGGAGACGGCGCTCTGTACCGCTCTGACTTATGGAGTGTTGGAAAACTTATTGCTCTTGGATTACTGGATTGATGCATTCAGCACCGTCCCGGTACGGAAAATGACGCCTCCGCTGGCGGAGATTCTTCGATTGGCCGTTTATCAGCTGGCGTTCATGGACAAAATTCCAGAAAGCGCTGCTGTGAATGAAGCGGTAAAACAGGCGCGAGCCGCCGGCAAAAACCCGCGTGCCCCAGGGTTCTGCAACGCCGTACTGCGACGCATCGCAGCGGAAAAGATAAGGCTGCCACAGCCGGAAGGGGATACGGCAACCAGCTTGTCCATTCGCTATAGCCATCCGATCTGGCTGGTCAAGCGTTTACTCTCCCTGCTGGGAGAGACGGAAGCCGAGGAATTCCTGAAATTAGATAACAGTCCGGCGCCGATTACGGCACGGGTCAATACGCTGAAGATCACGCGTGAGACCCTGATTTCCCGTTTAGGAACTTCTGCCCGGCTGCACCGTCTTAATGATGCGGTGGAATTGTATTCTCTGCGTGGCCTGGCAGCGGATGCGCTGAGGGAGGGGCTTTTGTATGTGCAGGATGAAAGTAGCATGCTCTCCGTTCTCGCGCTGGATCCCAAGCCGGGAGAAACTGTGGCGGATCTGTGTGCCGCACCGGGTGGGAAAAGCCTGATGTGCGCACAACTAATGGATTGTAAAGGGAAAATCCTTTCTACTGATATTCACCCACACCGTGTTGCGCTGGTCGCGGAAAACGCAAAGCGCTATGAGGCGAAGATCATTGAAGCCTCTGTCCACGATGCGGCGTTGCCTTTACCTGACCTCACGTCCGTCTGCGACAGGGTGTTGTGCGACGTTCCCTGTTCGGGGCTGGGCGTCATTCGTAAAAAACCTGATCTGCGCTATAAGAAGGAAAGTGACATCGCAGGCCTGCCCCCTCTGCAGGCGGAAATCCTGCGTACCGGCGCTTCCTATGTAAAACCAGGCGGGACGCTGGTGTATTCTACATGCACGATCCTGCCCGAGGAAAATGAGCATCAGGTCGACGCCTTTCTTCGGGAAACGCCGGAGTTTATGCTCTGTCCCTTCACACTTCCCAATATCGGCGCCTGCGGTGGGATGGTTACACTATGGCCACAGCGTCATGGATCTGACGGATTTTTTATCGCGAAACTGACAAAAAGGATAACCGTATGAACGAACTAATTGATCTGCGCTCTCTGCATCCCGGCGATTTGGCGGCGTTGCTGACGGAGCTTGGCCAACCGAGCTACCGCGCAAAACAGGTGTTTCGGTGGCTTAGCCGCGGCGTATCTTCTTTCGAAGAGATGAGCGACCTTCCGAAGGATCTGCGGGCATCGCTTGCGGAGCGATGCACCCTGTCGCTGCCGGAGGTTCTACAGAAGCAGGAATCCCGGGATGGAACGGTCAAGTACCTATTTGGGCTTTCCGACGGCAACAGCATAGAAAGTGTGCTTATGCGCTATGAATATGGAGACAGCATCTGTCTCAGCACGCAGGCCGGCTGCCGGATGGGCTGTGCCTTTTGCGCCTCTTATGATCCGGAAAAGAGTCGGAATCTATCTGCTGGAGAAATACTTGAACAGATTCTTTCTGTACAGAAGGACAGTGGCCGGACCGTTTCCCATGTGGTGCTGATGGGCACCGGGGAGCCATTGGACAACTATGACAGCGTATTGACGTTTCTGCGTTTACTGACGCATCCTGACGGGCTGAACCTGAGTATGCGACATGTTTCTCTGTCCACCTGCGGATTGGTACCCCGGATCAGGGAGCTGGCTAAACTCAAGTTACAGCTGACACTTTCCATATCATTACATGCACCGACCAACGCGATCCGTGACCGACTTATGCCGGTCAATAAAAAGTATCCGCTGGAAGTTTTGATCCCCGCTTGCCGGGCGTATTTCCAGGAGACTGGTCGACGAATTTCTTTTGAATACGCGATGATCGACGGCGTCAACGACAGTATGGAGTGTGCGGATCAGTTGGCGTCCCTGCTGCGTGGGATGCCGGCCCACGTCAATTTGATTCCGCTGAACGCAGTGGAGCGGAGCCCACTGCGGCCATCCTCCCGGGAGACAATCCGGCGGTTTCAGAACCGGCTGGCAGGCCGGAACATCAATGCCACGGTACGCCGCAGCCTGGGCGGGGATATCTCCGCTGCCTGCGGGCAGCTCCGGCGGCAACGAAACGAGGGACAAATCTGATATGAAAGCATGGGGTATGACACATCCGGGCATCGTGCGCGAGACCAATGAAGATGCGTATGCCATTTGGGTAAGCGACGACGGGCGGCGTGGCTTTTTTGCCGTCTGCGACGGTATGGGCGGAGCCCAGGCCGGTGAAATTGCCAGCAAGCTGGCAATTGATGCATTTTGCGCCGAGATGGAACCGCTTAAGGCGGGTGCATTTACGCTGAAAAAGGCTCAGGAACAGATCCAGAAAGCAGCCGATTCAGCCAACCGGAGTATATATATGTCGGCGTTGGAGATTCCCGAACGAGCGGGCATGGGCACCACTATGGTTTCCATGACGTGTAACGCCTTTTCCGTGGCGGTAGGGAACATCGGTGACAGCCGCGCATATCTTGCTGATGAGAATGGCCTGAACCAGCTGACGGAGGACCATTCCCTTGTACATGAGATGATCCGCAGGGGAGAACTGACGCCCGAACAGGCAGTCCGTCATCCCAGCCGAAACGTCATTACCCGTGCTTTGGGCGTGGACGGCAAGGTTCCCTGTGATCTGTTTGCTCTGGAGACAAAGCCAGGGGATATGCTCCTTCTCTGCAGTGATGGGCTGACCGGAGAGGTGAGCGGCCCCGAGATCTATTATGAGATATATCAGCGGGGCGAGCCGGAGACGGCCTGCGCGCACCTGATCGAGTTGGCAAAAAACCGCGGCGGACACGATAACATCACCGTCGTGCTTGTGGTGTTTTAGGAGGCCGCGCAATGGATAAATTTATTGGGAAAATGCTGGATAATCGCTATGAGCTGCTGGAGGTCATCGGTGTCGGCGGTATGGCGGTGGTCTATAAGGCAAAGTGCCACCGACTCAACCGTTATGTGGCAGTTAAGATCTTAAAGGATGAATACGCGGCCGATGAGGACTTTCGCCGCCAATTTCACGACGAATCCCAGGCGGTAGCCATGCTTTCGCACCCGAACATCGTCAATGTCTATGACGTTTCCCGCAGCGGAAATATAGAGTACATTGTTATGGAGCTGATTGACGGGATCACCCTCAAGGATTATCTGAGTCGGCGGGGCCCGCTGACACCCAAGGAGATTATTATTTTTTCCACGCAGATTGCCAAAGCGTTGGAGCATGCGCACAGCCGCGATATTATCCACCGGGACATCAAACCGCAGAATATCATGCTGCTGCGCGACGGTACCGTCAAGGTAGCCGATTTTGGCATTGCCCGCCTGATGAATCGGCAGCAGACATACAGCAAGGGAGAGGCCATCGGTTCGGTTCATTACGTCTCGCCGGAACAGGCAAAGGGCAGCCATATTGATAATCGGACAGATATTTATTCCCTGGGCGTCATCATGTATGAGATGATTACCGGCCGCCTTCCGTTCGAGGGGGATACGCCCGTCTCGATCGCGCTGCAGCATATCAACTCCCTGGCGCTGCCGCCTTCCGCACTGATGGATGGTGTGCCGCCCCAGCTGGAGGATATCACCATGAAGGCAATGAATCCTTCGCTCAGCAAACGGTATGCTTCGGCGACCCAGATGCTGGAGGATCTGGAGGCGTTTCGAGCGGACCTGCAGGTGCAGGTAGAGATTCCGTCCGCACAGATGAAGCCGGTGCCCGATGAGATGCCGGCTCAGGCGGAAGAAAACCTGTTGGATGCGACCCGCAAGCTTCAAAATACCGGCGAAGTACAGGAATCCAGTTATGAGAATGGGCAGCGAAAAGGTGAGAAGCCCGGGGATTTGCCGCAGGAAATAAAAAAAGGAGGGACTCCTACGGCAGGAAAACGCAGCGGTATCTTTGGATCTTCAATGATATTCAGCATCATCGCGGTACTGGTCTTTGTCATCGGCGCCGTGTACTTTATGATTTCTGTTATTAACCCATTTGGAAACCCAACCAATGATAAACTGACTGTGCCCCAGCTTGTGGGTTCTATGTATGATACAGTGGCGGCGAGTATGACGGATTTCCAGCTGGTGCTGGGAGATCAGGTCTATAATGAAACCGTACCCGTCGGGCAGATTATTTCACAGGATCCTACATCTGGCCGCACCGCCGATCCGGGAGATACAATTACGGTGACCGTCAGCCGGGGGCCCAAAAGCACTGTTCTGTCCGACTATGTGGGGCAGGAAGCACGACTGGTTAAAAATGAACTGGATCGCATGGGAATTTCTGTGATTGAAAACGAGGAGTATGACGACGAAATCGCGTCGGCATGCATTATTTCCACTTCTCCGGAGGCTGGCTCTACGCTGGAGGCCGGTGCTACCGTCGTCCTGACGGTCAGCAAGGGCAAGGAACCGGTACCGGTCGTGGTTCCGAATCTGGTAGATATGATGGAGGAAGCAGCCCGTGCATTGCTGACCGAGCGGGGACTTATCTGCGGGCAGGCGGTCTATATCGAGAGCGATAAAGAAGCAGGGAAAGTGACCTTCCAGACGATTCCCGCTGATTCTACTGTAGACAGCGGAACCATTGTGGATATTTATGTAAGCAAGGGTAGCGCCGCTCAGCCCAGTACAGGTGACAGCACCGGCAGTGGTACAGGCAGTGGTAACACTGGCAGTGATGAAACGGGTGGAGGCACCAGCTATGACCCCTATCCCGACGATCCCAGCAAACGGACAATCAGCTATACCTTTAGTCTGACAGACGACGACGGCCCCATCAGCGTAGAGGTACTGGTCAACGGAAAGACAGAGTATCTTGGCACGCATTACACAAAGGAAAATAATGGTGAAGTTACGGTACAGCTAACCGGATATGCCGGCTATAATACGGTGAAGGTTTTGCAGAATCAGACCGCTACGTCTGAGGAGTATTTGTATTTTGAATAAACAGGAAGAGGGAATCATCCTGTGTGGCATTGGCGGACAGTATACGGTCGATCTGGGGACAGAGGTCCTTCGCTGCCGTGCAGGAGGCCGACTGAGGCTGCTTTCGGATCCGCCGGTGGCGGGAGACCGGGTGCTGGTAGAACGTGTGGCAGGGCAAGGGTATATGGTTGCTCTGCTTCCGCGGAAAAACGCGCTGAAGCGTCCCGCTGTGGCAAACATTGATCGGCTGTGTATTCTTGTATCGGCGGCACCGCCGGTCACCGACCTTTTGACCGTCGACAAGCTGACCGTTGCTGCGCTGGCGCAGAAGATCGAACCGGTGATTCTGGTGGCAAAATGCGACCTAGAGCCGGGGGATGATTTGGCAGACATATATAGAAAAGCAGGCTTCCTCGTTTTAAGCGTCAGCGCCGTCTCCGGCGAGGGACAGGCAGAGCTGCACGTGCTGCTAAGCCGTGGAATAAGCGCATTTGCGGGGAATTCCGGCGTGGGGAAGTCAAGCCTATTAAATGCACTGGATTCTTCTTTTTGCCTGCGAACCGGAGACATCAGTCGGATTGATCGCGGTCGCCATACGACACGCAGCGCATCACTTTTGCATTTGCCAAGCGGTGGATATGCAGTGGATACGCCGGGCTTTTCGGCGTTTGATCCCTTTGCTGACATCCGGGTAGAACCCCTCCAGCTTCAATATCTTTTTCCCGAAATCGGGAAAATGTTTGGCGGCTGCCGCTTTTCTGACTGTCTGCACAGGGCGGAACCAAATTGTGCTGTTCGTGCAGCTGCGGAAGATGGGGAAATCCCGCAGTCACGATATGAAAGCTATCTTACATTGCTGGGTGAGCTTGAGACATATCCCAGGTGGCAATGAACTTTTTTTCGGCATAGGATGGCCCGGAGGTGCATTTGTATGAAAATTTGGGTTGTACGCGCCCCGCGTACACTTTCCCGTCTGCTGGCGAAAGTACATCGAAAATGAAAACCAGCCGTCCGTATGGGCGGCTTTTTCATTTTAGCATGCTGAATACCCCCAAAATTACTATGAGCTTTATGCACAAGAAATTTGCATTCAAAGTAAAAATATGGGTTTATTTGTGTGTAAATTGTATAATTCCAACATTTTGTTTTCAAATTTGTTGACGGGTAATCTTCTTTTGCATATAATATCATTTATGATGCCGGCGTAAAGGTCGGTGTACGTGCCCGCAGGAACTGCGGAGAAAAATATGAGGTGAGAAAATGAAAAAGCACGCGAAACTGCTCGCTCTGGTTCTCGGTCTCGCCATGATCGCTGGCTGCTTCGCCGGCTGCAATGGCGGCACCAGCACCGGTGGCGACAATGAAGACCGTCACTATGCCGTTGACAAAGATACGGTTGTCATCGCCACGGCTGACGAGACCCCGTCCGTTTCCCCCACCGCTCATAACGCGGTTGCCGGCGACTATGTCAACCGGTTGACCTATAACGGCCTGATGAAGCTGGACAAGGATCTGAACCCCCAGTGCGACCTGGCCGAGAGCTACACGACCGAAGATCAGGCGGACGGCAGCGTCCTCTGGACCTTTAATCTGAAGCAGGGCGTCAAGTTCCATGATGGCACCGAGATGCATGCCGAAGACGTCGTCGCCTCCCTGGCAGCTGCCAAACAGGCTCCGGACGTTGCTTCCTACACCACGTCTTATGACAACGTCACCGCCGTCAGCGATTATGTGGTCACCATGACCACCGCCGGCCCCAGCGCCAGCCTGCTGTACGATCTGTGCCATCACGGCAACTATATCGTGCCGAAGGCCCTGCTGGACAGCGGCAACGATTTCAATGCCAACCCCATCGGCACCGGCCCGTACAAGTTTGTAAAGTGGACGATTTCCGAGCAGCTGGAGTTTACCGCCTTTGACGATTATTTTGATAAGGACAACGCTCCGAAGATCAAGAACATTATCTGGAAGATCATCCCCGAAGGATCTGCCCGCACCATCGCGCTGGAAGCCCACGAGGTCGACTATGTCATCGAGCTGGACTCCAACGACATGACGCGCCTTGAGGAAGAAAAGGATCAGAACGGCATCACCGTTATGAACGTTCCGTCCGTTTCTCACAACTGGCTGTGCATCAATAACGCCGTTGCTCCGTTTGATAACGTGCTGGTCCGTAAGGCCATCAACTGCGCGATCAACAAGGAAGACATCGTTAAGGTCGCTCTGAACGGCGCTGGCATTGTCGCAGCCTCTCAGACCCCGACTGGTATGCTGGGTGAAAATACCGAAGGCTTTGACGGCTATGACGTCGATAAGGCCAAGCAGTATTTGGCTGATTCCGGTGTGGATCCCGCCACCATCAAGCTGGAGATGATCTGCTCCAACGACACCAAGGAACGTGCTGCTACTGTTATTCAGGCTAACCTGAAGGACGTTCTGGGCATTGAATCCACCATCGTTCGTATGGATCTGGCCACCTATCTGTCCGAGACCGCAGCAGGCAATTTCACTGGTTTCATCGGCGGCTACAGCTCCAGCGAAATGATGTCCTTCCTGAAGGGCGTGTATCTGTCCTCCAACATCGGTTCCTCCAACAAGACCCGCACCAACGATTCTCATCTGGACGAGTTGATCAACAAGGCATGCGCCACTGTTGATCAGGGCGAGCGCGAGAAGGTTCTGCAGGAGACCACCGCTTATCTGAATGATCTCTGCCCGCAGATCCCGCTGTATCAGGACTCCATTCTGAGCGCGCATAACGCTTATCTGATGGGCACTTTCATCAACGGCGGCGGTAACTTCTACCTCACCGATTGGTATTGGGGTTAATCTGCTGAGTGTCCTGCACTCTTTGGGATAAGGCATAATTCAACTATCCCATCCTCGAGAGGGGATGGGATAGTTTCATTAAGCATCTTTATAAAACGCGCTATATTCCTTCCCGGCCAAACCCCGGTCGGGCAGCACAGGAGGAACTATGTGGAAGTATATTGTTAAGCGTATTCTTACGCTGATTCCGGTGCTGATCGGCGTTACGCTGATCGTGTACCTGATCATGAGCCTCGCACCCGGCGACCCGGCAGTCACTATTCTCGGTGACCAGGCAACGCCGGAAGCGATCGCACAGCTCCGGGAAGAGATGCACCTTAATGACCCGGTTCTGGTTCAGTATGGGCGCTATATCATCAACATTCTGCAGGGGGATATGGGCACCTCATATAAAACCAAAAAAGCTGTAAGTGAAGAAATTTCAAGTCGGTTTCCTAACACACTTAAGCTATCAGTAGTAGCTGTTATTCTGAGCGTTGCACTAGCGATTCCCCTCGGTATCGTTGCGGCTGTCAAGCAGAACACCTTTATTGACGGCTTCAGCATGATTATCGCTCTGCTGGGTGTCTCCATCCCGATTTTCTGGTTTGGATTGTTGCTTATGCTGCTGTTCTCCCTTAAACTTGGGTGGCTGCCTTCTTCCGGCAACACCTATTGGTACAGCATCATTCTGCCGGCAGTTGCCCTGGGTCTGCACGGTATTGCGACGATTGCCCGTGTCACGCGTTCCTCCATGCTGGAGGTCATTCGCCAGGATTATATCCGCACGGCGCGCAGCAAAGGTGTGCCTTATGGAACCGTTATTAAGAAGCACGCGCTGCGCAATGCGTTGATCCCGACGGTGACGGTTATCGGTTTGGAGATCGGCGCCCTGCTCGGCGGCAGCGTGCTGACCGAAACGGTCTTTGCCTGGCCTGGAATAGGCCGGTATATGATCACCTCGATCAGTGGCCGTGATATTCCCTCAGTACTGGGATGCATCATCATCTTTACGCTGTGCTTCTCCATCACTAATCTGCTGGTCGACTTGGTATACGGGTTTATTGATCCTCGCATCAAGTCGCAATACGCGTAATGGGAGGCACAGAATAATGAGCAATAAAAATAACGAAGTCCATGAGGACGAAGTCCGGGTCTTCAAAAAGAAGAGTATGTTCGCGGAGACTTGGCGGCGTCTTACCAAAAACTGGGCTGCGATGGTTGGACTTGCTATTGTGGTTCTGTTGATTCTAATGGCGCTTTTTGCTGATGTCCTCTATAATTATGACAATGTGGTCATCAAGCAGGACATCGCAAATCGTCTGCAAGGGCCTTCATCTGCACATCCCTTCGGCACCGATGAAGTAGGCCGCGACATTCTGTCCCGTATTGTCCATGGTTCCCGCGTGTCTCTGGAAATTGGTTTTGCGGCCGTTGCTTTCTCGCTGTTCATCGGCGGATTTCTGGGCGCAATTTCCGGTTTCTACGGCGGGAAGGTTGACAACATCATCATGCGTATCATGGATGTGTTCCTTGCTATTCCCGGTACGTTGCTAGCTATTTGTATCATGGCGGCGCTAGGATCAAGTATTTTTAACTTGGTTATCGCACTTTCGGTTTCCAACGTACCGATCTTTGCCCGTATCGTACGAGGCAGCGTGCTGACCGTCCGCGACGTTGAGTACGTCGAAGCCGCCCGTGCGATCGGATGTAAGAATGGAACGATCATTTTCGGCCATGTATTGCCCAACGCACTGGCACCGGTGATCGTCCAGACTACGCTGAACATTGCGGGAGTTATCCTTACCATCGCCGGTTTGAGCTTCCTCGGCCTGGGTGTTGCCGCACCTCGTCCTGAATGGGGAGCCATGCTGTCCAGCGGCCGTTCGTATATCCGCGATTACAGCTATATAACCATGTTCCCCGGTCTGGCCATTATGATCACCATTCTTGCCTTGAACCTGCTGGGCGACGGTCTGCGTGATGCGCTTGACCCGAGACTGCGCTGATGGCGGAGAGGAGAAAACTATGAGTGACAAAGTGAAAAAGACAACCTCCGAGACCGCCGGTGCCAGCAGCAATCCGATGGAGCTTGACATCAAAAATCTAGTTGTCGAATACCGCACGCCCGACGGCGTTGTTCAGGCGCTGAACGGACTGGATCTGGAAATCGCCCGCGGCAAGACGCTCGGCCTTGTTGGCGAGACTGGCGCAGGCAAAACGACCACCGGCCTTTCCATTCTTCAACTGATCCCGTCCCCACCGGGCGTGATTGTTGACGGCAAGATTTTACTTGCCGGTGAAGATTTGATGCAGAAATCCGAGGAAGAGATGGAGAAGATCCGCGGCCAGAAGGTTTCAATGATCTTCCAGGACCCAATGACCAGCCTGAACCCGGTAATGCCGGTTCAGGAGCAGATTGCCGAAGTCATCGAACTGCATGAGGATATTAACCACGCGGGGGCGGTTGAAAAAGCGAAAGAAATGCTGGAGCTGGTCGGCATCCCCGGCGAACGCGGCACAGAGTTTCCGCATCAGTTCTCCGGCGGTATGAAGCAGCGCGTGGTTATCGCTATTGCCTTGGCCTGCAACCCGAGCCTTCTGATCGCGGACGAGCCTACCACCGCCCTGGATGTCACCATTCAGGCACAGGTGCTGGAAATGATGAAGGGTCTGCGCGACAAGTATGGCACTTCCATGCTGATGATCACCCATGACTTGGGCATTGTTGCTGAGATCTGCGATACGGTTTCAATTATCTATGCCGGTCGCGTAGTGGAGCATGGTACGCTGGAAGACGTTTTTGACCATACCCGCCATCCTTATACGGAGGGACTGTTCAACTCCCTTCCGAATCTGGAGGATCGTACGGCCAAGCTGAAACCCATCAAGGGACTGATGCCCGATCCGAGTAACCTGCCCAAGGGCTGCCCCTTCTGCCCACGCTGCGACTATGCCATGGATATCTGCAAGAACCAAAAGCCGCATCGCACGTATCGCAACGATGAGCACTATGTCGAGTGCTTCCTCTACAATGAAGAGAATATCAAGGAAGGAGGCGTCATCGGCAGATGAGCATGCAGGAAACCAAGGAATATCAGCATCTTCTTGAGGTGAACGGCCTCAAGAAGTACTTTAAAACAAAACGCGGTATGCTTCACGCGGTCGATGATGTTACCTTTACCATTGACCGTGGAAAAACGCTGGGCGTTGTGGGCGAGTCCGGTTGCGGCAAGTCCACCACCGGCCGCGCCATTCTGCGTCTGTTGGAGCCGACCGGAGGTCAGGTGCTGTTCGAAGGCGAAGATCTGCTGGCCCTTACCAAAGAGCAGATGCGCCTAAAGCGCCACGAGCTGCAAATCATTTTCCAGGATCCTTTTTCCTCGCTGAACCCGCGCAAGACGCTGTCAGAGACAATTGCGGAGCCCATGCGTATTCACGGTGTTGTCAAGGATAAAAAAGAACGCGAAAAACGTGTACTGGAGCTGATG
>JAYFOA010000034.1:0-56848 GCA_034933145.1 Clostridiaceae bacterium | reverse complement strand
GCTCATCTGCACGTTGATGCCGACGCTGGCAAAGAAGACGGGCGTCAGCAGGAGATAGGAGAGCGGCTCAAACTTAGTCTGGATGTACTTGGCCTTGGAGGTAAGGGAAACGGCAAGGCCGGCGGCATAGGCCCCGGTGATGTCCGCAACCCCGAAGAACTCTTCTGCGCAGTAAGCCATGAGCAGGCACAGAGCGAAGGCCAGAATGGGATAACGGTGCAGGTTCTTCTCCTGCTCTTTGGCGATCATCCAGTTGAAAAGCCGCTGAAAAACATAGGTAACAACAAAGGCAAAGACAAAGAACAGCACGATCTTCAGCAGAACGATGCCCAGACGATCCCCGCCGCCGGACAGGCTGCTGACGATCGTCAGCGCAACCAGTCCCAGCACGTCATCGATCAAAGCCGCAGCCAGAATGGTGTTGCCGGCCTTTGTCTCCAGCTTCCCCATTTCCCGCAGCGCCTCTACGGTGATGCTGACGGAGGTGGCGGTCAGGACGGTGCCGATAAATACATATTCCATGAAATCGCCGGACTGGATCAGGCCGAGTTCCCGGCAGCCCCAGGCCAGCCCGGTACCCATGACCTGCGGAACCAGGACGCCCAGCAGCGCCACCCAAAAACCGGCTTTTCCGCTGCGCTTCAGCTCCTGAATATCGGTACCCATACCGGCGGAGAACATCAGCACAACGACGCCCAACTCAGAAAGGCGGGAAAGAAAGCTGGTTTCCTGCAGGATGTTGAGACCTGCGGGACCGAGCAGGAGTCCGGCCAGCAGAGCGCCGACCACCTGGGGCATCTGGATCTTCTGGGTAACCAGCCCCAGCAGCTTTGTGCTCAGCAGGATCAGCGCAAGATCAATGAAGTAGTGGTAAGACATGTGAAAACCTCGATTCCAGTTAACAAATCCTCCGGTATGTAAAGAAATCCCATTTGCGGGGCAAAAGTATAAATATTATAGTCTTGTCGAAAAAAAAATTCATTCGCAATATGCACAAAAGAAATATGCAGTTTCAACAAATTCTTAGCAGATAAAAAAGCCGTCCATTCAATGTTTCATTGAATGGACGGCTGGAAGCCTAAACCAGAACAGTTCTTTTTACGGAAACCGGCTTATTTCGCCTGCATCCGGACTTTGTCCTCATAGAACAGGGCAAAATTCGGATCGACTTTGCCTTTGCCCATATAGCGAGCCTTGTAGTCCTTGAGCAGAGCGATGAACTTGTTGCCCAGGACGATCAGGACCGCGACGTTGACAAAGGTGGGGATGACGGAGGAGAAGTCCGCGAGGACCCAGATCTGCGCCGGCGTGCCCTTGGTGTAAACGGTGATGATGGTGAGCAGGCAGCCGAACACCGGGGTCAGCAGGTTATAGATCTTGAGGATGACGCTCTTGGCCTTGCCGTCTTTGAAGGCGTGGTCAAGCAGGCACAGATAGTAGGTGTACCAGCCGGTGGCGGTGGTCAGGCCGAAGAGGAAGATGGAGAGGGCAACCACCACACGGGCAAAGAAGCCGACGTTGGCTTCCAGCGCGGTCAGGGTCAGGGTCGCGCCCTGCAGGCCGCTGTTCCAGAAACCGGTCGTCACGACGACCAGGCCGGTGGCGGTGCAGACGACGAGGGAGTCCATGAAGACTTCGAAAGCGCCCAACATGCCCTGCTTGATCGGGTGGTTGGTTTCCGCAGTGGAATGGACCATCGGGCTGGTGCCCCAGCCGGCTTCGTTGGAGTAGACGGAACGGGCAAAGCCCTTCTGAAGCGCCGCAGCCATGGTCGCGCCGGCAAAGCCGCCGACGGCAGCCTGGCCGGTGAACGCGCCGCCAACGATCAGCTTGAAGGCGCCGGGGATCGCAGAGTAGTTCATGACCAGAACGACAAGAACTACGCCAACGTAGAACACGCACATAAAGGGAACCAGGTAGCCGGCGATCTCACCGACTTTTTTCAGACCGCCCAGAATGATCGCGTAGATGCAGGCGACCAGGATGAGGGACGGGATCATATAGCTGATATTGAACGTGGAGGCGACAGCCTCAGAAACCGTGTAGTTCTGCAGGGTGATGAAGAAGGTGATAAAGATGCCGCCGCCGAAGATGATGGCCAGGACTTTCCAGAACTTCCAGCCCTTTTCTTCGCCAAGGCCTTTTTCCATGTAGTGCGTCGGGCCGCCGACATAGCTTCCGTCAGGCTTCGTGGTGCGGTAGTAAACCGCCAGAGAAACCTCGGCCATTTTGATCACCATGCCCAGCGTAGCGGCAATCCACAGCCAGAACAGGGAGCCGGGGCCGCCGGTGGCGATCGCGGTGCCGACGCCGGAGATGTTGGAAACACCAACAGAGCCGCCGATCGCGATGGAAACAGCCTGGAACGGGGTCAATTTCTGTTTGGACTCGGCAATTTCAGGATCCTTCTTGAACGGATGCTTGATGATTCTGCCGAGGTGCGCTAACTGGAAGAAGCCGCTGCGGACTGTGAACAAAATACCGCAGGCGAGGATTACGACCAGCAGCGGGGTGCCCCACAGCCAATACGTAAAGTCTTCAAACCAACCCATGGATGTCATTCCTCCTCGTTATTTGTTGTTCCGGAGTATTGCCGGGAGAGCATCTACATCCCCCTGCAAATATACCACGATAATACATGGTTTTACGCGAGATTTCAATAGAAAAATTGGGGAAATGGGCTAAAATTAACGGAAGGCAGCCAGGATATGGGAAAATAATTTCGGTCGTTTGCGTCGTTTCTCCGGTTATGAAGGAGGCTTTGGAAGAATGGGGAGGGTTTTTTTTCGGAGTTATGCGTACTTTGGGAAAAATATTAGGTATCTGTTTACAGTTTGTTCACACCGTCAATTTTGACAAAAGAGAGCAGAAGATTAAAACACATTGCACAATGTAAAGGAAAAGGCCCCCAAAAGCACATTGGGAGCCTTTGACCGGACATCCATTCCGGCAGGAAGAATCATACAATATATCCAAGTAAATAGGTATATATATGCAATTGTATTTATATCTTTGGAATTATGATACAGTGATAATTAATATACATATTCAAATTGCAGACCCAAAACGTCCACGGTATCGTGCTCCTGGATCCCCGCATTTTCCAGCATATCGAAGACTCCCGCGCGGCGCAGGACGCGCTCAAAGTACATGCGGGATTCATAATCCCCGAAATTGACCGATGCCACGATCTTATCGACCCACGCGCCGGTGACATAGTAGATGGCGTCGCGTTTTTCAATGTGCACATCCCGTTCGGCAGGCGCTTCCGGCTCCGGAATGGCCTCCGGCTCATACACCGCGACGGGCGGAAGCGTCTGCAGCGCCTCCCATGCCGCCCAGATCAATGCCTGGATGCCGTCGCCGGTGGCGGCGGACAGCGTAAGCAGCGGTCTTTTAAGTTCCTGGCAGCGGGCCTGCAGCCGGGCGAGGTGATCGCTGCCTTCGGGCAGCAGGTCGCATTTGTTGGCGGCGACGATCTGCGGTCGCGACACAAGCGCAGGGCTGTACCGGGAAAGCTCCGCATCGATGGCGTCCAGATCGCTTACCGGGTCGCGCCCCTCGCTGCCGGATACGTCCACCAGATGGATCAGCAGGCGGCAGCGCTCGATATGCCGGAGAAAGTCATGGCCAAGTCCGGCGCCTTCGGCCGCACCTTCGATGATGCCCGGAATGTCCGCGCAGACAAAGGACTGTCCTTCCCCGACATAGACTACGCCCAGATTGGGCGTCAGGGTCGTAAAGTGATAATTGGCGATCTTGGGCCGGGCCGCCGAGATCATGGACAGCAGCGTGCTTTTGCCCACGTTGGGAAAGCCGAGCAGCCCCACGTCGGCGATCAGCTTAAGCTCCAGCAGCAGCACGCGCTCTTCGCCGGCCATGCCCGGCTTGGCAAAGCGGGGCGCCTGACGGGTCGGCGTGGCAAAATGGGCGTTGCCCCAGCCGCCGCGGCCGCCACGCACCGCGACAAACGGTCCGTCGCCCGACATGTCCTGCAGCAGGGCGCCGGTTTCGGCGTCGCGGATCAGGGTGCCGCGGGGAACCTTGATGACGACGTTGGACGCATCGCGGCCAAAGCAGCGCTTGGTGCCGCCGTCTTCGCCGTCCGCGGCGATATATTTTTTCTTGTACTTAAAGTCGAGCAGCGTCGCCATATGGTCGTCGGCCACGAAGACGATACTGCCGCCTTTTCCGCCGTCGCCCCCGTCCGGGCCGCCCGCGGCGACAAACTTCTCCCGGTGAAAGCCGACCTTGCCGTCGCCGCCTTTTCCCGCTTTTACACGGATTTTTGCAATATCAACGAACATACGGTTCTCCTTGTAATAAAAAGCATCCCGGATCATAAGTAATCCGGGATGCCGTTTTGATCCGTTACTGCTGCACGTTCTCGTGAATCGAAACCTGCTTGCGGTCGCGGCCGAGACGCTCGAACCGCACCGTACCATCGCGCAGGGCAAACAGCGTATCGTCGCTGCCGATGCCGACGTTGGTTCCCGGATGAATTTTCGTGCCGCGCTGCTTGACGAGGACGTTGCCCGCCAGAACGAACTGGCCGTCGGCACGCTTCACGCCAAGGCGCTTCGCCTCGGAATCACGGCCGTTCTTGGTAGAACCCATACCTTTTTTATGCGCCATACTTTCGCACCTCCCGTTGGCTCGTTCTAATTAGGCAATGGTCTCAATGACCACTTTAGTATAGGGCTGACGATGGCCCTGCTTACGGCGATAGTTCTTTTTCGGCTTCATCTTATAGACGATGACCTTTTTCTGCTTGCCGTTCTTGACGATTTTGCCGGTGACGGCACCACCCATGGTGACCTTACCGTCCTCGCCGGTCATCAGCGTTTCAAACTCCACGCTCTCACCGGCATCCTTGTCCAGCTTTTCCACATAAATCTCGTCGCCGACAGAAACCTTATACTGCTTACCGCCGGTCTTAATGATGGCATACATTGCGCGCATCCTCCTTCATCACGGACTCGCTCTGGGGGCGAAACCAAATGGTTTTCTTACACAGCCCCTTCAATGCGGCTTTGTAAGTATATCATCCATATAGGGGAAAGTCAAGGGCTTTTGTATTCCGGAGGGCTTTTTTGCACATACTTTTTCGAAAGAGCGCAAATAGGGACGCCGGGCCGCAAAAAAACGCGAAAAACAAAGCACCAAATTGACAAACCGGGGTTCGCCGCAGCCGCGCGGTCAGGGGCCGTCCCGTTCTTCGACAGGGCCGGCAGACGGCAGATACTGCGCGCCGCGCTTCCAGTCCGCCCCAAATTTAAGGCGTGCCCAGGCGGGTAACGCAAGGTCATAGAGGTCGGCGCCCTGCGCCGCGGCGGCGAATACCTGCTGCGCCCAGGCCGGCAGCTGCCGGACATGGGCCGGCTTGTTGAGGATGGGCAGCATGCATTCATCGGCGGCCTGCCGCAGTACGATGCGGCCGATGTCGCTGAGGGCCAGAACGCGAATATACGGCGGCGGCAGCGCCGTCAGCTCTTTGGGAAAATCCAGATAGGCGCAGCACAGCATGCGGCGGATGCGGGCGGCGGGATAGCGGCGGGTCTTCGCACTGGCACAGACCGCGTCCAGGCTCCGGCAGGCGCGGACAGCGGCATATATCCGGTGCTCCAGTCCTTCCGCCGCGCCGGGGAGCGCGGAAAAATCCTCCGGGCTCATCCGGCACAGCCGGTCGAGCGCCGCATGCTCCAGCCGGGCGGGGTCCAGCAGCGCCAGTCCCTGTGAAAGCGCCCGATCCATCACCTCGCGGCTTCCCGGCGGCAGAAAGTCGAGCGCGGACGCGTCCCCGCCCCGCAGCATCCGGCGGAGCGCGGCGGCGGAAGGCAGGCCGTCTTCGGTGGGGCCGTCGTGGGGCGCGCCCACACGGGGGACGGCGTGCAGCGTCCAAGGGAGGGACAGCTTCCTCACGGCCTTGCAGTATTCCACCGCCAGGATGTTATTGGGCTTGCGCAGCAGGACGGCCTGTCCGCAGATCCGGTCATAGAGGGCTTTTTCCCGGGCCGCGGCATAGGAAATGCCGGTTCTGAGGTGGCAGAGGGTATCCTGCACCGTCCGGTGCTCAAGCAGGGTATCGGCCAGACTTTGCAGCAGGGGAACGTCGGCGTCCTCCGCTCCAAAGCTCAGGTCGGTGATCACGTTCAGGCCGGCCAGCAGGGAAACGGCGCTCTCCGCAAACCCCTCGGCGGATAAAAGCGCATAGGGCGCAGGCAGCTCCAGAACAAGGTCCGCACCGCAGCGTACGGCGGCCTCGGCGCGCAGATACTTGGGCAAAATCGCCGCCTCGCCCCGCTGGACAAAATCGCCGGACATGCAGCAGACCACCGCCGCGTCCGGGCCGAGGCGCGCGCGTGTCTCGCTCAAATGACGGGAATGACCCAAGTGGAAAGGGTTATATTCTGTTACAATGCCGCAAATGCGCATAAAAATCCTCCCACAGGGTTGTATTGCGAAAAAAATTGATGTAAAATAACCGATGGTTCATTATAGCATAGGTTTCATGAATTATAAATAGGAGATCGGAGTGTTAAAAACATGAATGTATTGGTGATCAACGCCGGCAGTTCCTCACTGAAATATCAGCTGCTGGACATGCAGACCGAACAGCCGCTGGCCAAGGGCCTGTGCGAGCGCATCGGCATCGACGGAAAATACAAGTATGAGGCGCATGGCAAAAAGCTGGAGGGCGAGACCCCGATGAAGAACCACAGCGACGCCATCCGCTTCCTGATTTCCATGCTGCTCGATAAGGAAAATGGCGTCATCGCGAGCATGAAGGAGATCGACGCGGTGGGCCACCGCTGCGTCACCGGCGGCGAAAAATATAAGGGCTCCGTCCTGATCACGCCCGACAGCCTGGATGCGATCGAAGAGTGCACGCCGATGGCCCCGCTGCATATTCCGGCCAACGTCACCGGCATCCGCGCCTGCCGGGAAGTTATGCCCGACGTGCCGCAGGTCGGCGTCTTCGACACCGCCTTCCATTCCAACATGCCGCCGAAGGCATATATTTACCCGATCCCGTACGAGTATTATGAAGAATATCATATCCGCCGTTACGGCTTCCACGGCACCAGCCATCATTTTGTCTCCGACATCTGCGCCAAGGAAATGGGCCGGGACGTCAAGGATCTGCGGATCATCACCTGCCACCTGGGCAACGGATCTTCCGTCGCCGCCGTGGATCACGGCGTCAGCGTGGATACCTCCATGGGCTTTACGCCGATGGAAGGCCTGCCGATGGGCACCCGCTGCGGCAGCATTGACCCCGCCATCGTGGAGTTTATCTGCAACATCAAGAAGATCTCCTATCAGGAGTGCATGGATATTCTGAACAAGAAGTCCGGCGTGCTGGGCATCTCCGGCGTTTCCTCCGACTTCCGTGACATTGCGGAAGCGGCCAAGCAGGGCAATCAGCGCGCGAAGCTGGCCAACGAAGTCTTTGTCTATGCCGTCAAGAAATATATCGGCGCCTATGCGGCCGCTATGGGCGGCGTAGATGCCATCGTCTTCACTGCCGGCGTCGGCGAAAATGACAAGGCGTTCCGTCTGGAAATCACCTCCGGCCTGGAGTTTATGGGCGTGAAGGTCGATGCGCAGAAGAACGACTGCCGCGGCGTCCTGCGCGAGATCACCGCGGAGGGCGCGAGCGTCCGCACGTTCGTTATTCCCACCAACGAAGAACTGGTGATCGCCCGCGATACGCAGGAGATCGTTTCCGCAAATTAAACCGTGCGGTTTTCGCCGCCGGAGGACAGGGAAGAGTTCTCCGGCGGCCTTTTTACAGAGGCAGGCCATACCTGTAAGGAAAATGCCGGATTATACGGCGGATAAACGGAACGGAAAACGTATGATGCCAGAAAAGAACAGAAACATGGCTGAAACAGCCAGAGAAGCTGCCAAAACGGAAGTGCGGCAGAAGAAGCGGAAAAAACGGCGCAGGCTGTACCTTGTGCCGATCGTCATTATATTTATTTCCCTCGGCGTGATCTGGCTGATGGGGCAGGTGCGCCCACCGGAGCAGAAGCAGCCGTCGGCCAACCAGCCGGTGCCGACTCCCACACCGGATACATCCAATTCTGACCCGGATCGTCCCACGTCGGAGACGGGCGCGCTGGACGGAACGCATACCCTCCGGGACGGCGTCTACACGCTTCTGCTGATCGGCAAGCGGGACGGAAACACCGATACGCTGATGGTCGCCATGCTGGACACGGAGAAGGGCGAGCTGAATGTGGTCAGCATCCCGCGGGACACGGTGGTCGATGTTTCCCGCCGGATCCCCAAGATCAACGGCGCCTATAATGATGCGGGCGGCGGCGCGGCGGGGATCGAGCAGCTGCGGACGGAGATGTCCCAGATCGTCGGCTATATCCCCGGAAGCTATGCCTGTGTCAATATGCAGGGCTTTGTGGATCTGGTGGACGCCGTCGGCGGCGTGCAGTTCGATGTGCCGGTACGGATGAAAAAGCTGTCGGAGGGTATTAATCTTCAGCCCGGATCGCAGCTTTTAAACGGCGATGAAGCCCTTCAACTGGTGCGGTACCGGGGCTACAGCTCTCAGCTGATGGAAGAAGTCGGGATCAATCATGACGACTATGGCCGGATGCAGGTTCAGCAGATGTTTTTGAAAGCACTGGCCGAGCAGACGCTGACCCTGAGCAATATCGGAAAGATCCCGGAGTTTCTGAAGATCGCCGACCAGAACCTGGAGACCGACCTGAGCGCGGGCAATCTGGCCTGGTTCGCCCGGCAGGTAAAGGATATTGGGACGGAAAACCTTCATTTCTATACGCTGCCGACGGTATCGGTGGATTATTCCGGCGAAGATGCGTCCCATGGGTATTATGAAAATATCGTTCACGATCAGGCGATGGAAATGATCAACGCCTATATCAATCCCTATACGGCCCCGGTGACCGACAATATGGTGACCCATCGGCAGCTGGGATAACCGGAAGATTTTTGTGCATAATCCCCAATTTCATTTTGCTAAAACGCTAAAAGAATCCCCATAAAACGTCCAATTTCACAAAAAAGTATCGACAAGGTTGACAAATGCGCTGCCCGGCGCTAAAATGAGGGCAACTTCGGAAAGGAATCGCCGTTATGTTTATTTGCGCTTCTCTGATTAGCGTCCTGATTATTGCGGTCCTGGTACTAATTACCATGGTGGATCGTGATCTTTCAGAACGCTTTTTTGCTGAGATGCAGGCATAACGGTCACTGACAAGCGACCGAGGGACTTGCGGCAAAGGAGCCGCAAGTCCCTTTTTTATACCTCGGGTCGATCCATTTTGTAATTATTTAGTTGGAGGAGAAACCGATGAACACAAAACGCTTTTTCGCACTCATGCTGGCCGTCGTCATGGTCGTCGCCATGTTCGCAGGCTGCAGCAAGCCCCAGACCACCGATGACACCGGTACCAATGACACCACCGGCACCGACACCACCACACCGTCCGATAACACGACCGGCACCGACAACAGCGGCGCCGCTTCCGGCGAGACCATCAAGGTCGGCCTCCTGGCCCCGCTGACCGGCGGCGTTGCTCAGTACGGCATCGCGGTCGCCAACGGCGTCCGGCTGTTTGCCAAGGAGATCAACGCCAACGGCGGAATCAACGGCAAGCAGGTCGAGCTCGTCGAATATGATGAAGAAGGCGATGCGGCCAAGGCCGTCACCGGTTATAACCACCTGGTGGACGAAGGCGTTGTCGGCATCGTCGGCGACGTGACCACCGGCCCGACCGTCGCGGTCGTCGCAGAATCCCAGGCGGATCAGATGCCGATGATCACGGCGTCCGCCACCGCAGCCTCCGTCACCTACAATGCGGAAGCCGGCACGGTCTACAACAATATGTTCCGCTCCTGCTTCATCGATCCGTTCCAGGGCGAAAAAATGGCCTCCTTCGCTTCTGAAAAGCTGAGCGCCAAGACCGCCGCCATCATCTACAACAACGGCAGCGACTACAGCACCGGCTGCGCCGACGCTTTCGCCGCCAAGTGCGCCGATCTGGGCATCAATGTCGTCGCCACTGAGAGCTATGCCGCAGGTGCCATGGACTTCCAGGGCCAGCTGACCAATATCGCAGCGAAGTCTCCGGACGTCCTGTTCATCCCCGATTATTACGACACCATCGCGCTGATCGCGCAGCAGGCCCGTGACGCCGGCGTCACCGCCACCATGCTCGGCTCCGACGGATGGGATTCCGTGCTGACTGCCGTGACCGATGCCTCTCTGATCGAGGGCGCCTATTACTGCTCCGGCTACTCCACGCAGGATACCACCGAAGCGGTCCAGACCTTCCTGAAATCCTATCAGGCCGAATACAGCGATGAGCCCAACATGTTCGCCGCCCAGGGCTATGACGCCGCGCAGATCCTGTTTGCCGCCATCCAGAAGGCAGACGCCGACGGCAAGCTGGACAATGAGACCATCATCTCCTACATGAAGGCCACCGATATGGACTGCGTCACCGGCCATGTTACCTTTGACGATCAAAACAACCCGCAGAAGACCGCCGTCATCATCAATATCACCGGCGGCGAAGCGAAGTACTGGGGCAATTATTAAGCGCCTTTCGGACCCAAAAGTCCCAAAGCGCAGCTGATCCCTCTGATTACTTTTTCCGCAGACCCGGCGGGGGAGGAGAACGCCTCCTCCCCCCGGGTCTGCAATCGTCCGGCGGGCGCTTCCGCCGCCGCGGCGGCGGCCGCCGACCGATTGCTAAAACGTATCCGAAAGGACGAACAGAATATGCTGTTTTTTTCCCAACTGATCAACGGGCTGCAGCTTGGCTCGATCTACGCGCTGATTGCGCTGGGGTACAGCATGGTGTATGGAATCATCATGCTGCTCAATTTTGCCCACGGTGACATTCTTATGATCGGCGGCTATATCCTGCTGACCGTAATGACCGCAGGGATGAGCCCCGTGGCTGCCATCGCCCTTTCCGTCGCCGCCTGCACGGTGCTGGGCGTCCTTATTGAAAAGGTGGCCTATAAGCCGCTGCGCAGCGCGCCCCGCATTTCTCTGCTGATTACCGCCATCGGCGTTTCGCTGCTGCTGGAAAACGGGGCGCAGCTGGTCTTCGGCGCGGACAGCAAGCCGGTGCCCAACACAAAGATCATCCCTGCCGTGCGCTTCGGCACAGGGCCTCTTTCCATCAGCATGACGGCGCTGATCACGATTCTCGTGACCGTGCTGTCCATGATCGGGCTGACCCTGCTGGTCAAAAAGACCAAGATGGGCAAGGCGATGCGCGCCGTCAGCGAAGATATGGGCGCCGCGCAGCTCATGGGGATCAACGTAAACTCCACCATTACCTTTACCTTTGCCGTCGGCTCCCTGCTGGCCGGCATCGGTGCGGTGCTTTATTTCTGCCGCTATCCGCTGGTCAAGCCGACGATCGGCATGCTGCCCGGTCTGAAAGCTTTCGTCGCGGCGGTGCTGGGCGGTATCGGCGACATTCCGGGCGCCATGCTGGGCGGCCTGTGCGTCGGTCTGTGCGAGGTGCTGGTCACCGCCGTCGGTCTGTCCCAGTGGACGGACGCGGTGGTATTTGCCATCCTGATCATCGTCCTGCTGGTCAAGCCCACCGGCTTCATGGGCAGGACGATGAACGAGAAAGTGTAGGCGGTGTATGAAGACGGCATCGAAAGCGTATAAAAAGATCCCCATGCCGGCCCGCTACGGCATCAATACCGTGCTGCTGGCGGCATTGCTGGTCTTTGGCTCGTTTGTCATCTCCTCCGGCATCACTTCCCGCGCGCAGAACAGCATCATCCTGCAGGCGGGTGTCTATATCATTCTGGCGGTATCCCTCAATATCGCCACCGGCTATCTGGGCCAGCTGCCGCTGGGCCATGCCGGGTTCATGGCCGTCGGCGCCTATTGCGGCGCGCTGGTGTGGAAAGGCACGCTGTCACTGCCCCAGCCGCTGTCGCTCATTCTCGGCCTGCTGGCCGGCGGCCTGTTGGCCTCGGTGTTCGGTGTCATCATCGGCATTCCCGCCCTGCGGCTGCGGGGCGACTATCTGGCGATTATCACGCTGGGCTTCGGCGAGATCATCCGCGTCTGCATCATCAATCTGCCGAAGATCACCGGCGGTACGCCGGGTCTTCTGAATGTGCCGAAGTACGCAAACTTCACCGTGGTCTATATCTGCGTGATCGTAAGCTGCGCCCTGATCCATACGCTGATGAAATCACGCCATGGCCGCGCCATCCTTTCCATCCGAGAGAATGAGATCGCGGCGGAATCCTGCGGCATCCATACTACCTATTACAAGGTGATGGCCTTTGCCGTTTCCGCCTTCTTTGCCGGCGTGGCCGGCGCGCTGTACGGCGGTATTCAGGGGTCCCTGTTCCCCGACAAGTTCTCCTTTATGGAATCCATCAACATCCTGGTGATGGTGGTGCTGGGCGGCATGGGCAGCATGGCCGGCTCGGTGATCGCCGCCACGGTGCTGACGGCCCTCCCGCTGGCGCTGCAGAGCTTTAATACCTACCGCATGGTAATCTACTCCGTGCTGCTGATCGCCGTCATGGTTTTCCGGCCCTCCGGGCTGCTGGGCACCTATGACTTCTCGTTTAACCGCCTGCTGGAAAAATGCATCAATGGACCGCTGGGCGCGGAAAAGAGGGGGCGCGAGAATGGGTAGACTGATTCCTGTGCCCAGCAAGGGCATGATCCCCGAGCGGGATCTTGACAAGACGCCGGTGCTTGACGTGCGGCATCTGGGGATCGAATTCGGCGGATTAAAGGCGGTGGACGATTTCAACATTGTGATCGGCCGGACGGAGATCGCCGGTCTGATCGGCCCCAACGGCGCGGGAAAGACGACGGTATTCAATCTGCTGACCAACGTCTATACCCCCACCCGCGGCAGCATCCTGCTGGACGGCATAGATACCCGCGGCCTCAAAACCTGGCAGCTCAATAAGATGGGCGTGGCGCGTACCTTTCAGAATATCCGCCTGTTTAAGGATCTGACCGTGGAGGAAAACGTCCTGATCGGTCTGCATAACGAAATGGATTATGGCCTGGCCAGCGCGTTTTTCCGCCTGCCCGGCTGGTGGAAGGACGAGCGGGTGGCGAAAAACCGCGCGCGGGAGCTGCTCAGCATCTTTGACATGCAGGACATGGGGGAGAAGAAAGCAGGCAGCCTGCCTTACGGCGCGCAGCGCCGGCTGGAGATCGTCCGTGCCCTGGCCACCAACCCCAGCCTGCTGCTGCTCGACGAGCCGGCGGCCGGTATGAACCCGTCCGAGACGGCGGAGCTGATGGAAAACATCCGGAAGATCCGGGATACCTTCCAGATCGCCATCGTGCTGATCGAGCACGATATGAGCCTGGTGATGGGCATCTGTGAGGGCATCGCCGTCCTCAACTATGGGCGGATCATCGCCAAGGGCACGCCGGCCGAGATCAAAAACGACCCGGTGGTCATCGAGGCCTATCTGGGCGCGCAGAAGGAGGCGTGAGCATGCTGCTGGAAGTCAAGGACATCAACGTCTTTTACGGAAACATCCACGCGCTGAAAGGGATTTCCTTTGGGGTGGAGGAGGGGGAGGTCGTCACGCTGATCGGCGCCAACGGCGCGGGGAAGAGTACGACCCTGAAAACCATCTCCGGCCTGATGCGCTGCAAAACCGGCGAGATCAACTTTGAGGGCCGGGATATCCGCCCCGTGGCGCCGCACAAGGTCGTCGCCATGGGGCTGGCCCATGTGCCGGAGGGGAGGCGCGTTTTTGCCCAGATGACTGTGGAGGAAAACCTGGAGATGGGCGCTTTTACCCGGCAGAAAGGGGAGACGGCGGACGCGCTGGCCGATGTTTACCGCCGCTTTCCGCGCCTCTGTGAGCGTCGGCGGCAGGCCTCAGGCACGCTGTCCGGCGGAGAGCAGCAGATGCTGGCCATGGGCCGCGCGCTGATGAGCAAACCCCGTCTGATGATGCTGGACGAGCCGTCCATGGGACTGGCGCCGCTGCTGGTGGAGCAGATCTTTGATATCATCCGCGAGCTGCACGCGGCTGGGACGACCATCCTGCTGGTGGAGCAGAACGCGCGGATGGCCCTGTCGGTGGCCGACCGCGGCTATGTGCTGGAGAGCGGCCGCGTGGTGCTGCAGGACAAGGCCGACGCGCTGCTCAATAACGACGCCGTCCGGTCGGCGTATCTGGGCGGCTGAGGCGCGGCCCTGACGCCGGAAAAGCGGGCGGAGGACAGCGCCGTTCGACTGAAAGCGGCTGAAATCATCTGTTTTATTGTGCGAATTGCAAAGTAACCAAGGTTTTTTCGACATGCTTTTCAAAAATTTGTACAGATTTCACCAAAATCTGAAAAACTGAAAAAAACAGTTGCATGCCGCCGGTTTCTGCTGTATGATAGCAAACAGAAAAAAGCGAGGGGGGACTGTGATGAAGCGGTATCGTACGAAAGCGCGTATCGTTTCGGACAGGTGTTCCCTTCCGAAAGACGTTTCCTTTTTCGGCACTTCCGTCATTTGACGGAGGTGCCTCTTTTTTATGCGGAGCGAAATTTTTGTTAATAATATAGGTATAGGAGGAATCTGTTCATGAGCAAAGAAAAGAAGAACCTTGGCACCGAACCGATTTACGACGCGCGTACGCTGGGGCTTCCCCGGATGCTGGTGCTCGGCCTGCAGCATATGTTCGCCATGTTCGGCGCCACCGTGCTGGTTCCGATCATTGTCCGCGGATACGGCCTGCCGCTCTCCATCCAGACCACGTTGCTGTTCGCCGGCCTCGGCACGCTGCTCTTCCACCTGCTGACCAAGTTTAAGGTGCCCGCCTTCCTGGGTTCGTCCTTTGCGTTCCTCGGCGGATTTGCCGCGGTGGCAAATCTGGATTCCGGAAAATATGCCGACATGAGCGGAAACGATAAGCTTGCCTACGCGCTGGGCGGCATTGTGATCGCCGGCCTGCTCTATGTGGTGCTGGCGCTGATTATCAAGCTGGTGGGCGTCCGCAAGGTTATGCGCTTTCTGCCGCCGGTCGTCACGGGCCCGATGATCATCCTGATCGGCCTGATCCTTGCCCCCAGCGCCGTGACCAACGCCTCTCAGTGCTGGTGGCTAGCTGCCCTGGCCGTCGCGGTCATCATCGTCTGCAACATCTTCGGAAAAGGCATGATCAAGATCATCCCCATCCTGATGGGCGTTCTGGTCTCCTATGTCGTCGCGCTGTGCTTCGGCATGGTCCAGTTTGACGCGGTCAAGGAGGCCGGCTGGCTCGGCGTGCAGCAGTTCACCTTCGCCAAGTTCGACCTGACCGCGATCCTGGTTATGGCCCCGATCGCCATCGCAACCATGATGGAGCATGTGGGAGATATCTCCGCGATCTCCGCCACCTGCGGCAATAACTATATCGAAGATCCCGGCCTGCACCGCACCCTGCTGGGCGACGGCCTTGCCACCAGCTTGGCGGCCCTGTTCGGCGGCCCTGCCAACACCACCTATGGCGAGAACACCGGCGTGCTGGTGCTGTCCCGCGTCTATGATCCCAGCGTGATCCGCCTGGCGGCTGTCTATGCGGCGGTTCTCTCCTTCGTCCCGAAGTTCGCGGAAGTCATCAGCTCGATCCCCACCGCGGTCATCGGCGGCGTCAGCTTCATCCTCTACGGCATGATCTCCGCGGTCGGCGTCCGCAACGTGGTTGAGAACAAGGTGGACTTCACCAAGTCCCGCAACCTGATCATCGCAGCGGTTATTCTGGTCTCCGGCCTGGGCTTCAACAGCTTCGGCGGCCTGACCTTCACGATCGGCAACGCCAACATCACCCTGACCGGTCTGGCCCTCGCCGCCATCCTGGGCATCCTGCTCAACGCGATCCTGCCCGGAAACGACTATGTCTTCGGTGTGGATCCCAGCGCCGACGGCGCGGCCAACCTGGGCCGTTACGACGGCTGAGACTACGGTTTCACCAAACCCAAACGATTCGGTAAATGACCTTGCAAAGGCACAGAAAACGCTGGGTTAGCCGATCAAGCAGATAACAAAAGCCCGGAAACCACAGTGGCTTTCGGACAATCACAGGAACGAAGGACGCCGGCCATCGGCGTCCTTCGTTCATTTCCGGCGAGCTGGGACCGGGAATTAAATCGGTAGACCCGCAGACCTGCCGAAAAGACGAAGTTTTCGGGGCGGCGTGTTTTTGTACTACAAAATCAAATAATAGAATAGCATTGAATGATTGCTTTTTTGAGAGTATAATAATACGACAATAAAATCATCGTTAGGTGAGGCTACCATACAGATACACGCTGCTGCCCGGAAACATCGAGAGATGCCAAGGGGCCAACAGGTATGATCGAAGTAAGGTTTTACTTAATGCAGCTGGAATCCGATTCCAAAGCTGTATGGTGTTAAAGCTCAACGAAAGATGGCGCGTTGATTAAGAAACCGTCATTCGTTTGACGGTTTCTTTGTACGTAAGCCATGGGAGGTGACGGCATGGACAGCGATTCCGGCAGCAGCGACATACGAAGTATCCGAGGCCCCTTGGGTTTATTTGTCATGCCGTTCACATATATGAATTGAAATGACAAGAAAACCCTCCCACAAAAAATGAAGAGGGTGATATCAATGGTGAAATATTATAAATCAATGAAAGAAGAGCTGGTTTCCTGCGAAGCGATCGAAGAAGGCGTGTGGATTAACTTAACAAATCCCACGGAAGAGGAAATAAAATATGTATGCGATACGGCATGCGTTGATTCTGAACTGGTAAGGCCCGCGCTGGATGAGGAAGAACGCGCCCGAATAGAAAATGACAACGGACAGACTCTGATACTGGTTGACATTCCGGTCGTTGAAAATGCGGGCAGCGGCAATATATTTTTACGATCCCGCTGGGGATCATCCTGACGAAAGAATATATTCTTACCGTATGCTTAAAGGAGTCTCCCATTCTGAACGACTTCATCAGTAAACGGATTAAGTCGTTCTATACACATTACCGCAGCAGGTTTCTCCTGCAGATTCTTTTTAAGAATGCGACGCTTTACCTAAACTATTTACGTCAAATCGATAAGCAGAGCAGCAAAATCGAAAACGACCTTCAAAAATCGATGAAGAACCGGGAATTGACACAGCTTCTGCAGCTTGAAAAAAGTCTTGTCTATTTCTCCACCTCCCTGAAATCCAACGAATCCGTATTGGAAAAAATGATGAAGCTGGAGGCCATCAAGAAATTTGAAGAAGACAAGGACCTGCTGGAAGATGTAATCATTGAAAATAAGCAGGCAATCGAAATGACCGGGATTTACAGCAGCATTTTGAGCGGCATGATGGACGCCTTTGCCTCGGTCATTTCAAATAATCTGAATATTGTCATGAAGTCTTTAACCATCGTAACCATCTTCCTGGCCATACCGACCATGATTTCCGGCTTTTTTGGAATGAATGTTCCCAACGCCTGGAATCAGTCCGCCGTAGCTTTCCCTGTAATTATTGGCTGCTCATTAATTTTGTCCGTCCTTGCATCCATCATTTTACTGAAGAAAAAACTTTTCTGAGAGGAAAAGCGCCGGCTTTACGCCGGCGCTTTTTGAGAGTATGTCAGGAAGGGTTGCCACTTTTTTAAACCTCTTCCCGTTGAGGCTGAGCCATCGCGGCAGCGCGGCATGACACGTCGGAACTCCCACGGAACGCTGCCCGGCTGGGAGAACCCGCCGGCTTTGCCGCAAGCATCTGATTTGCTGCCCGGCATGCTATTTTCGTACGCCCTCGATATGGATATACCGGATTTTCCATATGGCATAGCTGCTCAATGGCCGGGTGTCACAGTCAAAGCTATGGGCCGCGATGTAGATGCTGCCAAGGGTCGGCTCTCCATCGATGCGCACGATCACCGGCGAATGATGGTAGGGGACATCTGATCCGATGGCCAGCTGTACGACGTCGCCGGGCATTATCTGGCGGATCGTACTCTCCGCGCCGAAGGGCCCGGGCCCTTTGTTGGAGGTCAGAAAATTGTACAGCTGGTCTACACCGGTCCAGGAGGGCGTGCGGTGATTCCCGGTGCGGTAGAACCAACCGTAGAGCGGCTTGTAATTCATGACGCCCGAGCCGGCAAAAATGCACTGGCTGGCGAAATTGGTGCAGTCACCGCCCATTGGGCTGAAATCCAGATAAACGGGGTTGCGGCCGTAGGCCCACTGGTGGGCATAGGCCACCGCGGCCTCCCGGTCATAGGGCATGGGTACGGGCATGGCGCCACCTCCTCGCTCCAGACTATGCGCTTTGACAGAAGGCGGTGCGCCGGATATAATATATTATATAATGTGTAAATCGGATATATCGGAGGGCGCATATGAAGATCGTCGTGGCCGGGGGCGCCAATCTGGATCTGCTGGGGCGGGCGAAAGGCCGGGCGCTGCCGGGGGATTCCACCCCGGGCACCGTACGGTTCCGCTGCGGCGGTGTCGGGCGCAATATCTGCGAAAACCTGGCGCGCCTGGGCGCGGAGACGGCGCTTCTTTCCGCGGTGGGCGACGACTGGGCATCCGAGCTGATCCTGCGCAGCTGCGCGGACGCGGGCATCGATGTGTCCGGCCTGCTGCATGTTTCCGGACGGACCGGCGCGTATCTCGCGGCCGAAGACGGGGACGGAGAGCTGCTGGCAGCCATCAACGACATGGAGATTTTACAGGCGCTGACCCCCGCGGCGCTTACGGTCTGCACGCCGCTGCTGCATGCGGCGGACGCACTGGTGCTGGACGCCAATCTGCCGGAGCAAAGCCTTGTCTGGCTGGCAGAGCAGTTTTCCGGCCCGATCTTTGCCGACCCGGTCTCCTGCGCCAAGGCAGAGCGGCTGCTGCCGCTGCTGCCGAGGCTTGCGTTTCTCAAGCCCAACCGGGCGGAGCTGTATCTGCTGTCCGGGAGGGACGGCGTAAAAGAGGGGATGGAGGCCCTGCAGGCGCGGGGCGTGCAAAGCCTCTGCGTCAGTCTGGGTGCGGAGGGGGCGGCGCTGCTAACCGCGGGCGGCGATTTCTGCCTTGTCCCCGCACCGCACGTGCCGATCTGCAGCGTGACCGGCGCGGGCGACAGCCTGACATCCGGCACAATCTTCGGTCTGCTTTCGGGAAAAGCGCCCGAGCGCGCGCTCCGCTTTGGAACGGCCGCCGCGGCGCTGACCCTGCAATATGACGGGGCGGTGCGCCCCGATCTTTCCGTTTCTTTGGTGAATGAAGCTGAAAAGGAGTGGCTGTCATGAAAGACTATCTTGCCGTTCTTCCCGAGATTTCCACATCGCTCAGCGCCCACCGGCCGGTGGTTGCGCTGGAATCCACGATCCTGTCCCACGGGATGCCCTATCCCCAGAATCTGACCTTTGCGCGGGAGGTAGAGCACGTCGTCCGGGAGGAGGGGGCCGTGCCGGCCACCATTGCCGTTCTGGACGGAAAGATGAAGGTGGGCCTCAATGAAAACGAGCTGGAGCGGATGTGCCGGGCCGAAGGGGTGGGCAAGGTGTCCCGCCGCGATCTGCCCGTCTATCTGGCGACCGGACGCCCCGGCGCCACCACGGTGGCCTCTACGATGCTGATCGCCGCGCTGGCAAAGATCCAGGTGTTCGCCACCGGCGGGATCGGCGGCGTCCACCGGGGGGCGGAGACCACAATGGATATTTCCGCCGACCTTCAGGAGCTGGCAAAAACGCCGGTGGCCGTCGTCTGCGCGGGGGCCAAGTCCATTCTGGACATCGGCCTGACGCTGGAATATCTGGAAACCATGGGCGTCCCCGTGCTGGGGATGCGCACCGACCGGTTCCCGGCCTTTTACTGCCGTGACAGCGGGTATCCGGTGGACTTTATGCTGGAGAGTGAGCAGCAGGCTGCCGCCGTGCTCAGGGCCCAGTGGGGCGCGGGGATGAAGGGCGGTGCCATCATCGCCAACCCGGTGCCGGAAGAATATGCCATGGACAGCAGGCGTATGGCGCAGGTCATCGATCAGGCGCTGGAAGAATGCCGGGCCAAGGGGATTCATGGCAAGGAGACTACGCCGTTCCTGCTGGCCAAGGTGGTGGAGCTGACCGGCGGAGACTCCCTCAAAACCAATATTCAGCTGGCACTCAGCAACGCCCGCTGCGCATCCCGCATCGCCTGCGCCCTGGCGCGGAGGTAAGCGTATGGCCGCGCTGGTTCTGCCCGGCCCGCGGTGGCTCGGGAGCTATCTTGACGGCTGCCGGGAGTATAGGGAGCACGGCGTTCATACCTACACCCTCCACGATTCGGATGCCTTTGATACGTGGAAGGATACCATCTTTGAGACCTTTGCCTGCAATCGACGGGGTGAAGGCCTGCGGCCGGGGTATGTGCCCTGCACCATCCTGTGGCTGGTGGAGGGGGAGACGTGGCTGGGTATGGCCAGTCTGCGGCACAGCCTGACCCCGGCACTTGAGCGCTTCGGCGGGCATATCGGCTATGCCGTGCGCTGGTCCCGCTGGGGCGAAGGGTTTGGCACCGCCATCCTGCACGGTTCGCTGGCGGAGGCGCGAAAGCTGGACATTTGTTCCGCCCGGGTCACCTGCGATGAAGCGAATACCGGCTCCCGCCGGGTGATCGAAAAGAACGGCGGCGTCCTGCTGGACATCATCGACAACACGGTGGACGGGGTGTATCACCGCACCCGCCGCTATGACGTGCCGACGGGACAGCCGGAGCAGCATCCGTAAAAAATAAAGCATTCGCCGGGATCGTTTTTTCGATCCCGGCGAATTTTATGTCTATTGACGAGGGGTGAGGGCGCAGCTATATGCCAGATGACAATGACTATTGTGCCTTGATTGCACGAAGACAGTTCATCATAGCGTCTCCTGACGAACAGAGAATATCAGGTGTTGTGCCGTTGAATTCATAGGGACCGCCGTTTTCATCAAAGGTATAAAACGGGGTGAATTTAATAATGATTCCGCTGTTGGGCAACAAGAGACGAATGAATGCCGGCTGGATAATATAAGACGCGATGCCATGACTTGGCATCCCGACCAACGTTGCGATACCCGTTCGCTTTGAAAGCTGCAACAAATCCTCTGTGGCGGAAGCACAGCTGTCATCCTGCAGGATCCAGAGCCGGCCTCGAAAGAGGGTATCCGCAGTTCCGCAGTACTGTTGATCAATTACGGAAGATATTAAGTTATTCATTCCGTTTAGATCTTCCGGTACAAAACTCTCCAGAGACGGCAAACGCTGTCTGAGAAAATCTATGTCTTCGATCGTCGCAGTTTCCAGCCCTGAATCCGTGGTCAGATCTCGTCCCCAGAAAGTCCGATTCAGCGCCCCGTCTTTATACGCGCCGACAACAGTATAAGAGAGTCGGGTTCTTCCGTTGCAGTAAAGATAGGGCAGCAGGCCGTTCTGCCATGGATACGTCGATCCCCCACCGTTGCCGCGCACATCCAGAATCAGGTCGGGTGCATCAATATAGTTTAATATGGCCTCCGACAACTGGCGGACATACTCCTCAGCATCTTCCGTGTTGCGGGTGGAGAAGGAGCGAATCTTAAAAACAGGGATTCCGTCTTCTTCCGAAACCGAAAAAAGCTGCTTTATATAATCCGTTGAGTTTATTGACTCTGCCGGGACATTTTGGCTGTCTGAATCCGGTGCACCATAGCGGCTTTGTAACAGACGATAAAATATAGATGCCTGCTTGCTGTTAAAAATTTCTGCGGTTGGGTCTCCTGGTTCCGGAGAATCATTGGTATCTTGCCCTAAATGAAATTCTTCGAAACCGATCGCGCAGAGATGCCCGGCCATTTTAAAACTTCCCAGCGCCTGACTGATGGTGCTATAAAAGAAAAACAGAAGCTCGTCACCGGTAAGATCTGTGGATTTCAGCTGTTTGTAATATGAATTTTTGATTTCTGCTTCGTCTGTACCATATACCCGTTTGCACAGCTCAAAATAGGGATAGTTCTCCTCCAGGGCCTTCCACATATAATCGTAGTCCTCCAGCATCTGTTCCTGGGTCAGTGTGGACGCGTCAAATGCCGCAGTCTGCGGTTCCGGTGATTCCGATACCACCGGCTTTTTCTCAGTTTGGCAGGCGCTCAGCGGAACCACGGACAGCAGGAGGACGAGCAGCAGCGCAAGACCTCGCAGGCAAGTTGATTTTTTCATATGGAAGCCCCCAGTTATTGTATAAAACGTAGCACGGTAGAGCAGTCACACCATATAGCCCTCAGTGCCCCGTTTCAGCATTTGATATTGGAACTCATAAACCCAGTTATTTCAGCTTCTCCATCCTGTTTAACGCAAAGGCCATTACGGTGTCCTTTCCGTTGATTGCATCTTTGATCGTCTGTTCTGCCCAGATGTCAGGCGGAATGCCAATGTTGATGATTTCGTTACCATCTTCGCCCCAGACAGTGTTCCTAGAAGAAACAGCAAACCTGCCGCCGTTTGGCAGATCAAAATAAGCGAGCTCTCCCGTACCGCCATGTGTATTTGTACCTATGATGGTAAATCGATCGGTACCCTTAGCCATGGCGACAAAATCATCGCCGGCTGAACCACAATCCCAATCGGTCAGGATAACCGCAGGCTGTGTAAGCAGATACTCCTGAACAAGGCCCATTTTACCGGCCTCTTTTGCCATCTGCGCCCGATATTCTTTTGGTAAGGTATCCGCTTTATTCCAAACGACAGTTAAATCTTCCAGGTGGGAAAAGTAGCTGAGAACATTCATACCCAATAACGCGCTTCCGCCGCGATTGCCACGCATGTCCAGAATAAAAGCCGAGGCCTGAAGACCATAGTCTGTTACGAACTGTTCAAACTCATCCTTCAGACGTTTATCGTTGAAATCGGGAAATTTGATGCGATATCTACCATATCCGCAGTCGTAAACTGTCATGGTTTCATATTGCCCCACCGGTGTACCTGTGGACTCAATGTGAAGAGTATCCAGGACAGGTGCATATTTGGGCGTATTTTTTTGATAGGTCACATCCAATGAAAACGGCTGTCCATCAGGCGTAATGCCATTCAACGTCAGTGTATCGGGAGAGCCGGAAACTTGGGCTAAGCTGGCCAACATATCCTGTCGGGCATTCGGGGTAAACAATCCCGATTGGTCTCCGACCAAACGTTCCAGATAGATTTCGGTCCCAGCTCCATTAATCGTCGTAACAACTGAACCAAGAGGAACCTTTACGGTGCTGGAATCTGCGCCCCATATCACAAATTGCCCTTCCATATACCGCAGCTCAATAGGAAGAAGATAGGGAGGGGAGATAGGCAGAGTAACATACGTATGTCCGCCATCTCTTAATTGCGCTACAAAGCGGCGCAGCTCCCCATAATATTCCCAGTCGCTTTTTACATGGGTTACCCGGCCCTGATATTCCTCATATAGGCTGTCCCAATCCAGGTTTGGAACTAAGTCCCAATATCCGAATGACGCTTTTGCTCCCTGATAAATAATTTCAAGAGCATTGAGCCGTTCTTCGGCAGAGGAGGTGACAGCGGGCGCTTTTGGCGTCAACAGAAAAACAAAAGCTGCTATGAGAGCAACTAAAATTGCAGTAAATACTATGTGCTTGATATGCTTGGCCTTTTTCATTGACTCATCTCCGTGGTTAGCGTCATTTTAATTAAATCGTCCATAGTTATATGCTCAGTATAGTATCATATAATCTATAAAATATAATCAAAATATATAATTTATTATACGATGAATTATAGGATTGCTAATGCGTTATTTCAAGTTGAATAGTAAACAAATTTCAATTGTATAAAAATTTATAAGACAATGATTGAAAATGCATAAAGTCTGCTGGTTTGGGCGTATGGCAAACGCATGTAGAATTCGGCCGCATGGCCTAAACCTTAAACCGGCTATGAGGAATGAATGCGCAAAGATTTTGCACCATGAGCCGAAGACCCTGCGCCTGAACATTTTTAAAGCCCGCGTTTGGCAGGCCTTTCGGACTCTTTCTGTGCTGCTTTTTAAGCGCTTCATCGCAATGCATAGAACCTGCGGAATATAACGACAACAAATGAAAGCCTCCTGATCATCAACGGGCCCAACAAAAGAGCCTGTCAAAAAAATTCAAAAAAACCCTCTGAACAGATTCAAATAGCGGCATAGCAAAACAAAAAGTTATATATGAATCATAATTAATATAATAATATAATATATGTACTAATTGAAGAGTAATTGTCCACAAATGGAATATGCATACTAGCCAAATCGTCATCGTGTATATTTTACTGTGTCAGGGCTGCCAGGCAATAGAGGCCGATAAAAAACGGCTCCTATAATTATATAGGAGTCGCTTGTCTGAATGACCGTTTATCTCTTATCAAACATGGAGCAGGCGGGGCTGTTTTTTACGCACAGCATATATTGAAACTCGTCCGAAAGCACTCTGTCTCCGATGCTGAGAGTTCCCGAAGGGCAAATCCCATAGTCGCCGCTTACCGTTTCGGCCAGCGAATTGCCGAAGGTATACCCATACTGCGATGGTTCGGGTACGCTCAGGCCCGATGCTAAATCCATGTAATAGCAATTCTGATAAATGCACATGATGCTTAACACCTGATCCTGCGTGGCTTCGACCTCGGTGTTTAGATAATTTCCCAGGACCTTATTTGCACCGAACCGGCCGTTTAAAATAACGTGTTTAAATCCGAACATGCCAAAGCAGCTGCCGATTCCCAGATCTGCATACAGATCCCGGAAGTTATCGCATATAAAGGACTCCCTTACGGAAAAGGATGCCTTTTCAAAACCCATGCCGCCCGTATAGTACACGAAAGCCTGCCAGACTGCACGCAGGCCATAATAAAAATCAAAATAGCCGGCGCCCAAATACGTCTTGAAAGCAGCCTTGTTTGCCTCTAACGTATTTAGTGCAGAATCGATTTGTTCCAATGTCTGCTTATCGGCAGAGAGAATGTCAAATACATCCCGTACGGGCCCAGACATTTCCTCTTCACCCGCAAAGGCGCGCAGCAGTTTAATCCCATATTGCGTATGATGCTGCACGTCAATCCCAATGACCACGATTTTTTCGCCTTCCGGCAGGGTTTGATTGTATTTATATAATTCCGAATAATAGTCGTAGCGTTCGTTTGTATACCCGAACGTACCTTTATAGCTTTCGATCAGTTCAGAGATCAAGTCCGCCTCGCCCGTCTGTAAAAACTGATTGATTGCGATCGTGCTGCAATAGCCCGCTTCCTCAATTATGTATCGCACCCCAAGACGCTGATTTAAGTACTTGAAAAAGTTTAGTTTTATTTCTGCGTTTTTACCTACCGCATGGCTTTCACCGATCAAAAAAACCCGGTAGTCTTTTAAGTCGAGCGTATCCAGCGGGCTCATATCGTCCGGTGAAAAGTTGACGGCGTACGGTTCCATTTGCTGCCTGTACAGATCGGAAAAAGATTGCGGGGCCGCAGCCGCACGATCCTCCGGGTTCGGGTCGGGGGCAGAATTCGAATCCACTTCCTCCGCAGGAGGGGAGCTGCCGTCGGCTTCGGTCTCCATCCGGGCAGAATCACAAGCTGTCAGCAATAGCAGCAGCATTGTGAAAGCCAGCAGCAGCGCCGGCATCCATGTTTTTTTCATCCGTTTCCCCCTCTGAATTGAATAAATAGCGGATGCCAAATAATTTGCCTCTATATAAGAAGGACACAGCGTTCCCTATGTTCTTCTCCATAAATGCAGTATTTAAAATAAATGATATCTATAGTTTAAGCCGGCCCATTCATTCATTCAATGATATAAGTTCATAAATCAGACGGGCATAATTACTAAAAATTGCTAATGCGAAATTTAGAATTTGATCCGGGAGGCGCAAATTTTTATCCGTTTTTATCAACGACGGACGCCTCCTGCTTTTGCAGAAAGGAATTCCGTAGTATACTAAAAATGACACATATCTTTTCCGCAGGATCAAAGTACACTGGCGGCGGACACGCGGGCATGAAGCACGATACGGAACGGGAGGCGCGAAGATGGACAAGGTATTGATTCTCGGCGGGAGCGGTCTGGTCGGAACGGCCGTGTGCCGTGAGATGAGCGGGGACAAGCGGTTTGAGGTTTACGCTACGTACTGCCATCAGCCGGCCGCCCCGGATCCGGAGCGGGACCGGAGGCTTGATGTGGAAGACCCCGGGAGCGCCGAGCGGGTGATTCGGGCGGTGCGGCCCGATCTGGTCGTCTCCTGCCTGCGCGGGGATTTTGCAGAACAGCTGAAAGCGCACGCGGCGATCGCGGCCTGTTTGAAGGAATACGGCGGCCGCCTGTATTTCTTTTCGACGACCAACGTGTTTGACAACGACCGAAGATGCGCGCATACGGAGGCCGACCGGCCGGATTCCTGCACGGAGTACGGGCGCTTCAAAATCGCGTGCGAGCAAACACTGCGCGCGGCGCTGGGAGAGGACGCCTGCATCCTGCGCCTCCCGCAGGTCTGGGGAAAAAGCTCCCCGCGGCTGCGCGCGCTGACCGGCGCCCTTCATAACCGGGAAGAAATCACCGTTTATCCTCACCTGTTTCACAATACCAACACCGACGAAATGATCGCAAAGCAGCTCTGCTATATCATAGACCGCGGGCTGACGGGTGTTTTTCATCTGGCGGCGGAGGACGCCGTCAACCACCGGGCCTTTTACGCGGAGCTTGCCGCGCAGCTGGGCTTTCCGGACGCAAGGCTGCGGGAGGACGAAGATGAAAAGGGCTATTTTGCCCTGGCTTCCATTCGACGCCATGAGTTTCCGGAAAGGCTGCGGATCACAAATCAAATGGTAATCGGCCATTTGACTACATAAAAGGAGAAAACACATGGCGCATCATTTTTGGACGGGCGAGCGGGTCACGCTCCGCGCGGTGGAGCCGGGGGATGCCGGGACGTATTTTAAATACGGCGCCGACTATGACGACGAGGCCGACCGCTGCTGTGACGAGATTCACTTCCCTACTTCCCATGACGGTATGGTTCGGCGGATAGAGGCCATGAGCGCCGGGGAGCCCGCAAATGACGAATACCTCTGGATCATCGAAAACGCCGACCGCATAGCGGTCGGCAACATCAATACCTTTGGCTGCAGCCGGAGAAACGGTACCTTTCGCTACGGCCTGGGGATCAATCGGGCATATTGGGGCCGCGGCTATGCAAAGGACGCCATCCGCCTGATTCTCAGGTACTATTTTTTTGAACTGCGCTATCAAAAGGTTACGGCTTTCATCTATGCCTTTAATGAACGGTCGATCCGGCTGCATGAAAGTTTGGGCTTTCAGCCGGAGGGGCGGTTAAGGCGGGCGGTCTATACCGACGGACAGTATTATGACGAGCTTTTCTACGGCATGACGAAAGAGGAATTTGAACGCATGTATCCTGCGGGGGCCGTATCCGCCGCCGGAAACGCAGGCGGATGCGAAATGAGCGGGTCGCGGGCTGCGCCCGGCGGCCGGGAGGAAGAAGTATGATCCGGCTTACGACGCCCCGGCTTTTGATCCGCGACCATGTGCCCGGCGATCTGCCGACGCATCATGAGCTGCTTTCGGACCCGAAGGCAATGCGCTTTCTGCAGGACATCATGACCCATGACCTTGCGCAGTCCCGTGAAAACCTCCGGCAGGCGATGGAAAAAGTCGGCTGCCCGGACCGGATATATTATTTCCTGCGTATGGAGGACCGCGCCACAAACGCACATATTGGGGAGATCGGCTATACGGTCACCGGCAGCGCACCGCAGGGAAAGCTGGCGGAGGTGGGCTATTTCATTCGCGCCGACTGCTGGGGACAGGGCTATACGGCCGAGGCGCTGCGGGAGGTTCTGCGGTTTGCCTTTGAGGAAGACGGCGTATACCGCATCTCCTGCGGCTGTCTGAAAGAAAACGGCGGGTCGGAGCGTGTTATGCAGAAATGCGGCATGATCCGGGAAGGGGAGCTGAAGGAGTTTCAGCTGCATGAGGGAAAGCTCAAGGATCGGATGGTGTACCGTCTGCTTCGTCCCGAGTGGGAGAACCTGCGGAAACAGGGCTTGGCCTGCGCTTTTTCCGGCGGAGAAAATCGGTGAAGCCGTCGGCGGGCGTGAACATGATTTTTAAAGCGCCGGGGTCGGACATGGTTCCGATCCCGGCGCTTTGTTTGTCCGTGCTCAGACGGGGTAATAGTTAATGACGACGGCCCGCAGCGTTTCCGGCCCGGTTGAGGCGTAGGTGTGCTTTGCCGAAGCGGTAAAGCTGACGGCGTCATTTGGAAGCAGCACATGATTTTCGCCGCCTACCGTCAGGGTCAGCTCGCCCTTTAGCACCATGATGTATTCCTGTGATTTTTCGGAATGCCCGAGGGTCGTATGGCTGAATCCGCAATCCAGCTCGATTTGAAACAGCTCAAAATCACGCGTCGGCGTGTTTGCGTAATAGCAAAAGAGCCGGTAATGACCGTCTTCGTCTGCCTGAACCGCAATTTCCGCCTGTCGGATGGCCGCGGCGGTTTGCGGCTGCTCCATCAGCGCCGAATAGGGCACCCGAAGGCCTTTTGCGATTTTCCAGATGGTGTTGATGGTTGGGTTGGTATCCCCCTTTTCCATCTGGGAAAGCATTACCTTGCTGACGCCGGAAAGCTCGGCAAGCTGCCCGAGGCTGAGATTCCGCTCTGTCCTCAGGCGCTTTAAATTATCTGCGATCACCAGAAGAATTTCCATAATGCCCTCCAAGGGGTTGACAATTATAATTTACGAACGTAAAATATAAAGTACAAAATATATTTTACGATTGTTATTTATATTGTATACCGCATACATGGGGAGCGCAAGAAAAAATGGTCGAAACAAAGCGAAAAACTGTACGGAAAGCGATTTTTGCCGCATTTCCGCATACGATCCCGGTACTGACGGGATTTCTGGTGTTGGGGGCGGCATATGGCGTCCTGATGCGGACCAAGGGATATGGGATGCTGTGGTCGGTACTGATGAGCGCCGTTGCTTTCTGCGGGAGCATGCAGTTTGTCGCGATTACGTTTTTGACGATGGCATTTCATCCGCTGCAGGCATTTCTGATGAGCCTGATGGTCAACACGCGACACCTTTTTTACGGTATCTCCATGCTTCAGAAGTACAAAGGCCTGGGGAAAATAAGATACTTTCTGATTTTTTTGCTGTGTGACGAAACCTTTTCGATTTCTTCCGGCATTGTTCCGCCTGCGGATATCGACCGGAAAGCATTTTATCTTTCCATTTCACTGTTAAATTATCTGTACTGGGTTTTCGGGACATTTTTAGGCAGCATGCTGGGGGCAGTGATCACCTTCAATATCCGGGGATTGGATTTCGTACTTACGGCGCTGTTCGTCGTTTTGTTTCTGGAGCAGATGAAGAAGCCGGAAAACCGGGTATCCGGTGTGATGGGCATCGGCTGTACTGCCGCAGGTTTATGGATTTTCGGAGCGGATCATATGGTGATTCCTTCCATGTGCGCGATTCTTTTTGCGCTGCTGCTGGGGAGAAAACAAATATGCTGCTGACGCCGATACAGACGCTGTCCATCATTCTGGCTGTCGCCCTGGGTGCGATGGCAACCAGGGTCACGCCCTTCTTGCTGTTTCCGGAAAGCAGGGAACCACCCCAAATTGTCGTCTATCTGGGGCGGGTTCTTCCGCCGGCGATGATGGGTTTACTGGTGGTTTATTGCCTGAAAGGGGTTTCGGTCGCAGAGACGCCCCACGGTCTGCCGGAGCTTCTTGCGATTGCGGCCATCGTTATCCTGCACCGATGGAAGGACAACGTGCTGCTGAGCATCGGCGGCGGCACGGCGATCTACATGCTGTTGGTGCAGGCGGTCTTCCGCTGACGCTCCGCCCGTGGAGGCAGACGGAGTTTTTTAATACCAAAGCGCCGGAGTCGGATTTCATTCCGATCCCGGCGCTGCTTTCTCTGTGGGCAGAGCTCAGCTTAGGATGTTCTTAAATTCCCCCAGAACGCTGCTTACGGATGGTTGCTGAATGACCGGTCGGAATCGACACGATCAAAAAGAACAAGCAGGAGAATTCCAAAGGAGATCGTCACGGTCACTGAGCTAAAGCGAAGGAGTGCCATGGGAAAAATGTCTTTCCATGTATAGCTGGCTGTTTGCAGGAGGGGAATGTAAGAACGCAAAACGCCGATAAAAGAAAATATCTGTGTGGCGATGAAAACCAAATCTGCGGTAATAAAAACTTTGCGAAAGAAAGCGGTACTCTTTCGTTTGCCGGCCAGCAGCAGCACAAAACAAAAGAGAATGAAAATATGGAACAGCATAAATAAAATATATTGGTAGTCGTTTACCATAATTGCATCAAAAAATGCAGCCAGCGTAAATTGTTCCGGCGCTGATAGGAAGATTCCAGCAGCCATGGACACTCCATAAAATACAAGCCCAAAGACTGTAAGAGCTTTTGCCCACCGTTTCAGGGCTGATACCCCCTTTCGTATAGAGTCACTTTGACATGAACGCTATCTTGGCAACTGAACATGCGTGTTCGGTGCAGTTGTAACATGAGTAGATGGAGTAATACTAATACTTGCGCCATCGGTACCGAAACCGATGGATGGCGTAAATGATAATGTGCTTTTTGAATATGTACCAAATCCATCCACCAAAGTAGCAGCGCTGTTATTAGGAGTAATTACGACTGCCATAAAACACTGATTATTTATATCATCGGGGCCTATATCAAAATGGTATGCATGACCAATTGAGGAACAGAACCAATTCGTATCATTGACATTGGCAACATATGATACAGGTAACGGGCCACCAAGAGAATCATATTCATAGTGCCGACTAAAATATTGACTATCCTTAATAATAGAAAATTGGGCATTTGTTCCAAGAGAAATGATCTGAGTTGCTGGGGAAAATAAACGACTACCTGTATAAACTACGTCGCTAGTCAAAACCCATTTATCGGGGTTCCCGACCGATAGGCTGGTTGTCATCTGGAGCCAACTGACGGTTATATTATCGGAATCCGAGGATGTAGAAGCAAGAGAATTATTAAGAGTATTGTTTATACGAAAGTTGTTAGTTTCTAATATATATTGATTTTCAGAAATTTCTTCAATTTCAGAAATAATATTCGGGGAATCTAATTGTATGTTACGGCATAGTGCATTATTTTGTCGATCTGTAAACTTAAAATATTTTGTTGTTTTTCATCGAACAAACATCCTTTCTTCTGATGTAATACATCAGTCTCTTTTAAAATATATACATAGCAATAATGAAAGCTTTTTCTGTTTAGTAATAATTTAGACTCTTTACAGGAATTTCTGCTCTGAAATGTATATAACACCTTCTTTTCCTGCGCAGTTTAGAGAACATTGTTTGGGATTTATGAAACGTTTCTCATTATGCTATGCATATCTAATTTCATGATTTGAAGAAGAAGCATATTGGGCATGGTAACAAGTTTTATTCCCAGCGATTATAAATGAAAGATTTTTGTAAATATAGAATAAGCACATTAAATAACAATAAATATAATAACATAATAAATAGGTAGATTGAAGAAAAAATGTTTCTAAATTGAATATGCAAAGTATCCAAAATTAGCGGATAATACATGAGATTAAAAGAGAATTTTGACGGAAACGTATAATAGCAGGCCATAAAGGAATAAGCGTTTGTCCGCGCCTTACTTTGAGGAGAAGACGACAAAACGCCGGGGTCGGATTTTATTCCGATCCCGGCGCTGCTTTCTCTTTATTCGACTTTGATCTCCGCGCCGGAAAGCGTCCGGTGAGAAAAGCGCCCGTCCTCGTACAGAAGATAGGTGGGCGGCATTCCGCCCTTTGGAAAGGTGACCGAGCCGGGGTTGAGCAGGCATATTCCGTCCTTTTCCCGATTCGTGGGGAGGTGCGTATGACCGGACAACAGCAGGTCGCCGGGGGAGAGGGGCGGCAGATGCTCCGGCCCGAAGACATGCCCGTGGGTCAGAAAGGCCCGGTGGTCGTCGAGCCACAGCATGGCGTAATCCGCCAGCGCAGGGAACTCCAGCAGCATCTGATCCACCTCGGCGTCGCAGTTGCCGCGGACGCAGAGGATCCGTTCCTTCACGCCGTTGAGCATCGCGGCGACGGCCTTCGGATCATAATCGGACGGCACCGGGTTGCGCGGACCGTGATAGAGCAGGTCGCCCAGCAGGATGAGGGTTTGCGCGCCTTCGGCCTCCCGGCGGGAGAGCAGCGCGCGGCAGGCACCCGCGGAGCCATGGATGTCGGATGCAAACAAAATCGTCATTCCGAAGCCTCCCGATGCAGGATGACGGCCTTTTTCCACCGACCGGAGAAATAGAACCAGAGCCCCAGCAGGAACGAAAAGCCGGAGGCGAACGGTGCGCCCAGTCCTACGCCGAACAGCCCCATCCCCATCGTGATGCCGAACAGATAGCAGGTCGGGATGCGGACCAGCAGGGCGGAGCAGACGCCGCTGATAAAGGAAAAGGTGGTGTGTCCCGCGCCTATGAACAGGCCGTTTAATCCGGCAAACAGCGGCACCATCAGATAATCAAAGCTGAAAGAGCGGAGATATTCCCGCCCGGCGGTGACCAGCGCGTCGTCATTTGCAAAGACCCGGAGGATCTGATCGGGGAAAAGCTGCGCCAGCAGAAAGACACCGGCGGAGATGGCAAAGGCGATCCCCGTACCGATCCGCATGGTTTTCGCCGCCCGGTCCTTCCGGTCGGCGCCGATGTTCTGCGCGCTCATGGCGGAGATGGCGTTGCTCATGGCAAAGGCCGGCAGCACGCCGAAGGAGTTGAACTTGCCCACCGCGCCGACGGCGGCGGAGGCGATGGCGGTGGGATCGAGGATATTTACCATAGCAGTCAGAAACAGGAAGGAAATGCTGGTGCAGACGTTCTGCACGGACATGGGCACGCCGACTTTCATCAGCAGGGAGAGCCGCTGCTTATGAAATTTCATCGAGTGGATCCCTATTTGGAAGGAAAAGTCGCTGCGCTTTAAGTAGATCAGGCAGAGAATCATGCTCAGCGCCTGGGAGATGACCGTGGCAAGACCGGCGCCGAAAGCGCCCCAATGCCAGACCGCGACCATCAAAAGGTCGAGCCCGACGTTGATGACGCAGGCGATGGAGACAAAGATCAGGGGACGGCGGCTGTCACCCAGGCCGCGCATGATGGCGGACAGGGCGTTGTAGCCGAAGATGAACAGCGTGCCCAGCGCCGTCACCAGCAGATAGCGGGACGCTTCGGCGAAGGCCGGCGCCGGCGTCTGGATTAGACGAAGGATCGGGCTGCGCAGGAACACCATCAGAACGGTGAGCACCGCGCCCAGCGCTGTCAGGGTCGCAAACAGCGTATCGATGGTCTCCTGCATAAGCTCCCGCTGCCCGGCACCTTTATATTGGGCGACCAGTACGGTGGCGGCTGCGCTCAGGCCGAAGACCAGATTGACAATCAGCATGGTGACCTGGCCGCCGATGTTGACGCCGGACATGCTGAGGGTTCCCGCAAACTGGCCGACGATGATCATGTCGGCCACATTATACAGGGATTGGATCAGGTTGGAGAGGATAAAGGGCATGGCAAACTTTAAAAGCTGCTTGCCCACGTGACCCTGGGAAAGGTCGGTCTCAAACTGCGGCAAATGTGATTCCTCCTGCAAAAATCAGAGTCCGACGAGCTGTCGGACCCATAGATTCCCGCGCCGACCTCGGCGGAAGGCGCGGATTTCTTTTGTGTATGGGATAGCCGGCCTTATGCCGGCAGAGCGCCTATATCAGCGTCAGCTGTTTTTCCGGTTCGTCGCCGTCGCGGATCAGGGCGCCGGCGGCCGGAAGCGTCCGTGTGCGGTAGCGGGCCGGGTCAAGAATACCGGCCTGCTCGGCCGGAAGCGCCAGGCGGATGCCCTGCCCCCGCTTCAGGTTCATCACGGCCACCCCCTGTGCGGTGCGGGTGGCTTTGGACTGCAGCATAGCGGTGTTCATCAGCAAAAGGCGGTTCTGGGTATAAAGCGCCAGCTCCGTATCGCCCGTCAGATGGAAAACACCGGCCAGCGGGCTCTTGTCGGAATATGCGCCGGTCAGCTTCCGGCGGTTGGACTTTGTCTCATAGGCGGAGGCGTCCACCTTGGCCACCTTGCCGTTTTCAAAGATGAAGACCAGGCTGCCGCTGAAATCCCCCGGCAGGAACATGAATACCGGCGTTTCGCCTTCGTCCATGCCCAGCTTCTGAGGCAGATAATCGCCCAGCACGCTGGCTTTCAAATCGGAAAACTCATGCAGGCGGGCTTTATAGGCCTGCTGCCGGTCGGTGAGGAAAATCACCTCGGCCCGGTTGCCGGCCTCCAGGGTCAGCCGCAGCTCGTCGCCATCTTTGAACTTCTGTTCGGAGCTCATGCGCAGCGACTGGGGCGTGATTTTTTTGAAATACCCCTCCCGGGACAGAAAAATCTGCACTGGATAGTCCTCAATCTGCTCTGTCTCGTCGTATTCCTCCACCTCGTGCTCATGGATGATCGTCGTCCTGCGCACGGTGGGATACCGCCGGATGATGTCTTCCAGCTCGGAGACGATGAGCTTCTGGATCTTCATGCGGCTCGACAGCAGATCTTCCAGCCGATCGATCTCATTTTCAAGCGCGTCGGTTTCCTGCAGCCGCTTGAGGATATGCTCCTTATTGATGTTGCGGAGCTTGATCTCCGCGATGAACTCGGCCTGCACCTCGTCGATGCCGAAGCCGATCATCAGATTGGGGATGACCTCCGCATCCGCCTCGGTATCTCGGATGATGGCGATGGCCCGGTCGATGTCCAGCAGGATCTTCCGCAGACCTCGGAGCAGGTGCAGCTTCTGCTTTTTCTTCTGCAGATCGAAATGTACGCGGCGGCGGACGCATTCCGTGCGCCAGGCCGTCCATTCGCCCAGAATTTCTCCGACGCCCATCACCCGCGGAGTCCCGCCGATCAGAATGTTGAAGTTGCAGGAAAAGCTGTCCTGCAGCGGCGTCATCTTCATCAGCTTCTGCATCACCTTTTCGGGGTCCGCGCCGCGCTTCAGGTCAATAGCCAGCTTCAGGCCTTCTTTGCCGGTCTCGTCGCGCATATCGGCGACTTCCTTGAGCTTTCCGGCCTTGACCAGATCGGTCACCTTGTCGATGATGGCCTCGATGGTGGTGGTATAGGGGATCTGGGTAACCTCGATCAGGTGTTCTTTCTTGTCATAACTCCATTTGCAGCGCACCTTGAAGCTGCCGCGGCCCGTACGGTAAATTTCCTCCAGTTGAGAACGGTCATAGATCAGCTCGCCGCCGGTAGGGAAATCCGGGGCGATCAGCGTTTCGAGCAGGTCGTGCTGCGGGTTCCGGATGCGCTCGATCGCCGTGCGGCAGATCTCATTCAGGTCAAAGCCGCAGATATTGCAGGCCATACCGACGGCGATGCCCAGATTCGAGCTGACGAGGATATTGGGAAAACTCGTCGGCAGAAGCAGCGGCTCTTTGAGCGTACCGTCATAATTGTCGATAAAATCCACGGCATCGCAGTCGATGTCGGAAAATAACTCCCGGCAGACGGGATCCAGCCGCACTTCCGTATAGCGGGAGGCGGCACAGGCCATGTCGCGGGAATAGACCTTGCCGAAGTTGCCCTTGCTGTCCACAAAAGGAACCAGCAGGGACTCATTTCCGCGGGACAGGCGTACCATGGTGTCATAGATTGCCTGTTCACCGTGGGGATTGAGCTTCATGGTCTGGCCGACCACATTGGCGGATTTCGTCCGGTTACCGCCGAGCAGGCCCATGGTATACATTGTATATAAAAGCTTTCGGTGAGAGGGCTTGAACCCGTCGATCTCCGGCAGCGCACGGGAGACGATAACGCTCATGGCATAGGGCATAAAGTTCTGCTCGAGGGTCTGTGTGATCGGGGCTTCAATATACTTGTTCATATCTGTTACTTCCTCAGCTCAGATCGGCAAGATCAAGATATTTCGCGCCGACGTCGGCAATGTGATCCTTGCGGCCCTGCAGGTTATCGCCCAGCAGCAGGTCGAAGACCTCCGCCGTCCGCTTTGCGTTCTCGGGAAGCACGCGCATCAATCGCCGCGTTTCCGGGTTCATGGTGGTCAGCCACATCATCTCCGGCTCGTTCTCGCCGAGGCCCTTGGAGCGCATAATTGAATATTTCTTGCCCTCCAGCTTTTTGACAATTTCTTCCTTCTCACCGTCGGTATAGGCGAAATAAGATTTGTCTTTTACAGTGATCTCATAGAGCGGGCTCTCTGCAATGTAGACATACCCCTGCTCGATGAGCTGCGGCGTCAGACGGTAGAGCATCGTTAGGATGAGCGTGCGGATGTGATAGCCGTCGACGTCGGCGTCGGTGCAGATGATCACCTTGTTCCACCGCAGGGAGGAGAGATCAAAAGCCGCCATGTCCTTACTTTTGGTCTTGACCTCCACGCCGCAGCCCAGGACCTTGACGAGGTCGGTGATGATTTCGGACTTAAAGATCTTTGGGTACTCTGCCTTAAGACAGTTGAAGATTTTACCGCGTACCGGCATGATGGCCTGAAAAGCCGGGTCGCGCCCTTGCTTGCAGGAGCCGAGGGCGGAGTCGCCTTCCACGATATACAGCTCACGGACTGAGAGGTCTTTACTCCGGCAGTCGACGAACTTTTGGACCCGGTTGGCGATGTCTAATGTGCCGGCCAGCGTCTTTTTCAGGTTGAGGCGCGTGCGTTCGGCCTGCTCGCGGGAGCGCTTGTTGATGAGCACCTGATCGGCGATTTTGTCCGCATCCTGCTTGTTTTCGATGAAATAGACCTCCAGCGACGAGCGCAGGAACTCGGTCATCATCTCCTGAACAAACTTGTTGTTGATGGCCTTTTTCGTCTGATTCTCATAGCTTGTATAGGTGGAAAAGCCGTTGGTCACCAAGATCAGGCTGTCGGTAATGTCGTTAAAGCTGACCTTGCTTTCGTTTTTCTGGTATTTTCCCGTCTGCTTGAGATAGGCGTCGATCGCGGAGACAAAGGCGCTTTTGGCCGCCTTATCCGGCGAGCCGCCATGTTCCAGCCAGCTGGAGTTATGGTAATACTCGAGCCGGGGTGACAGGTTGGAAAAGCAGAAGGCCGCCTCGGCCTTGACGCGGTATTCGGGCTTGTCCGCCCGGTCGCGGCCGCTTTTTTCCGTCTTGAAAAACTGCGGCGGCGTCAGCGGTTCTTCCCCCGCCAGCTCGGCCACATAGTCCAGGATGCCTTTTTCATAGCAGAACTCCATAGACTCAAACTTATTGGGCGCGGCTTCATCCTTGAGGACAAACCGCAGGCCGGCGTTGACCACCGCCTGCCGCTTCATCACGTCGCAGTAATAGTCCAGCGGGATATTGATCTCGGTGAAGACCTCGATATCCGGCTTGAACCGCTGGATCGTACCGGTGCGCCGGCCGGAATAGGGGCGCTTCAGCAATCCGCCGGGCGCGGGCGTTTTATTTTCGCCGCGCTCAAAATGCAGCTCGTATTCAAAACCGTCCCGCCGGGAGATCACGTCCATATATTCGGAAGAGTATTGGGTGGCGCAGGCGCCGAGGCCGTTGAGGCCCAGGGAGAATTCATAGTTTTCCCCCTCATTGTTCTTATATTTCCCGCCGGCGTACAGCTCACAGTAGATGAGCTCCCAGTTATAGCGCTGTTCCTTTTCGTTATAGTCCAGCGGCATACCGCGGCCGGCGTCCTCCACCTGGATGGAGCCGTTGAGAAAACGGGTGACGGTGATCACATCGCCGTAACCCTCCCGTGCTTCGTCGATGGAGTTGGAAAGTATCTCAAAAAAAGCATGCTCACAACCCTCCAGCCCGTCGGAGCCGAAGATGACGCCCGGGCGTTTCCGGACGCGGTCGGCGCCCTTGAGGGAGGAGATGCTGTCATTGCCGTATTCCTGTTTACTTTTTTTCGTCATGCATACCTCGCTTAAAAAACAATTATATTATATTGTATCGTCAACCACATTTCCTGTCAAACACATTTCGTATAAATTCCGGCATAACTGGAAAAACTCACACTATAAATTGTATGGGGGTGCAGCCATGCAGCCAGCGGAAACAAACCGCGTCCGAAAGGGCGGAGGACGCACACCGGAGCAGCAGGCGCTGCTGGAAGAATATTGGGGGTCCGTCGCGCGCCTGCGGGAGGCAAGAGCCGCCTTTGAGCGGGTGACGGATCCGGAGCTGATCTCGGCCTGTGTGTTTGAGATCGGCGCGGCCCAGACACGCTGTTCCTATTTAATGGGGCTGCTGAAAGAGCAGCAGGTCACCGGAATGTATGTGCTGAGGTGAAGACGGATGAAGTATCTTCTGTATGCCGGGGTGGGGCTGGTGGCATTGGCGTCGCTGCGTCTGCTGATGACGCCGCTGCGATGGGGGCTGAAGTTCCTGATCCATGCCGTACTCGGCGTCCTGGCGCTGTTGGCGTTCAATTTCTTCGGCAAGTTCCTCGGCGTCACGGTCGGCGTCAACGCGGTAACGGCCCTCACGGTGGGAATTCTCGGACCGACGGGGCTGCTGCTGCTTTTGGTGATCCGGTTCATATTCCTTACATAAGTTTTGCATAGGCTTTCGTTTTTAATGCGCACACTCTTACAATTTTAATATTTCCTGCTATAATAAAAACAAAATGGGATCAGATGTTGAGGGTAAACATGTTTGAGAATCGCATTTTGAAAGCAGGGGGTCTGCTGCTACGGGAGCTGACGGAAGAGGATGCCGGCTTTATTTTTGAACTGGAGACGAGGCCAGAATCCTGCCAATATGAAATGGGCGGCATTCCGGACAGGGATGTTGTCAGTGAGAGTTGCCGGCAATTTATTGAGAAAGCAAAGAGACTGCCGGAAAACGGCGCAATAAAGTTCGTGATCTGCAATCAGGCCGGCGAAAGGATTGGAACGGTTTCTTTGCAGTGCAATTGGGAGGCAACAGGGGAATGGGAAATTGGATATCGGCTCCTTAGAGAATACTGGGGTGCCGGTTATGCCTCCGAAGCGGTGCGAAAAGCTATTACGTTTGCCTTTGATACATTATCGGTTCATAAGCTGATGGCCTTTATCAATTCCCAGAATACACGCAGCGTGGCGCTGGCGAAGCGTATGGGGATGGTGCAGGAAGCGCGCCTGCGGGAAGGCAAGTTGGTTGGCGGGATATGGAATGACGAGCTTGTGTTTGCGTTGTTGCGGTCAGATTTGAAGTTAGTGAATGAAAAAGCTAAAAACGAAGGATCGTCTTCTACATAACAAAACAGGAAAGCCGGCGGCTGTTCGGAGCATTGTTCCGAACAGCCGCCGTCATTCCTGTTTCGAGGAATTTTAGTTGCGCATCAGCAACCTAGCTTTGCTTTTTGCAGCGCGGCAACGATGGGCGGAATCAGGACAAGCTGGCAGAGGATGCCCGGAATGGCGTTGACTACCGCGCCGGCCCAGAAGGCGGACAGGGGGAATGAGGAGCTCTGCAGTCCGGCGATAAAAAACTGCACCGCGCCCCAGACCACGCGGCCGCCGATCATGGCGAGCACCAGGTCCAGATAAAGGAACGGGAGCTTTTTCGGAAAGTGCGCATATAGAAGGCCGATGATCAGTCCGTAGGCCGCCAGCTCAAACGCCATGGAAACGCCGGTGGGAAAGAGCGGCGGCATCCCGAACAGGGCAAACCGCAGCAGCGGGGCGACCGCACCCACCGCAAGGCCCCAGGGCCAGCCGCAGATAAAGCCGCAGAGCAGGACGGGGAGATGCATCGGCAGCAGCGCGCTGCCGAGCTGCGGGATCTGCCCGGTCAGGAACGGGAGCAGCAGCGCCAGCGCCAGAAACATGCCGGAATAAGCCAGTTTCCGGATGCGCAGGGAAGCACGTCTCGAAGAATTCATAAAGGTGCCTTTCCGATACAAAAAGGTATCGTTTTTCTTCTGAAAAACGATACCTTCCTGGTATCTTACATTATAATTATATAATCATGTGGATCTGCGATCGGGAAAGGACTTCTGTCCGTCGGGCGGCTACGGGCCGCTCCGCAAAACAGAATATCATAAAACTGCGCGTCTGCCAAGGGGGAGCGCCCTATTTTCCGGCGAAGGCGGCCAGCTTTTTTATTGTGTCGGACAAAAGCTCCGCCGTCGGAACGTCCCGGACCCCGGCCACCAGGTTTTCGCATTTGCTGACCGGAAGGAGGATGCGGGCGGCGCCGGCCTGCCCGACGGCAACGGCCATGGCGGGGGTGACCTCCCCCAAAAGGGAATCCGCGATGACGATGGCGATGGGGCCGATGATGACGTCCGCCTTCCGGCAGGCGACGATGACGGCGTTTTCGCCGGTGGCTGCATGGTGCGCGCCGCCCCGGAGCATGGCGGCAGTGGCGACGCTGTTCGTCCCGACCGCGGTAACCACGGCTTCCGGATAGGTTTCTGTGACGGTTTTTACGATCTGGGCGCCCAGCTTGCCGCCCTGTCCGTCAATGATCAGAATGTTCATACGATCAGCCTCCCTGTTCCGGCTTTTTCCAGCCCGGCAGCGGCGACCGCTGCAGGCCGCCGAAGATGTGTTCTTTCAGCTGGGGATAACGGCCCTCCAGCTCAAAGAGCAGCTGCTTTACGTCCTCGCGCTTGGTGTTCCGGTCGGCGGGGCAGGGGTTGTGCACCACCGGCAGCCGCTCCCGCTCTGCAAAGGTGCGGATCGTCTGTTCATGGATATACAGCATGGGACGGATGACCGTCAGATCCGTGCGGTCGAGATAGGTCACCGGCAGAAAACAGGAGATCCGTCCCTCGTATAGCAAAGAGAGCAGGAAGGTTTCTACCGCGTCGTCAAAGTGATGTCCGAGCGCCACTTTGTTGCAGCCCAGCTTCTTTGCCTCTTCGTTGAGGGCGCCGCGCCGCATTTTCGCGCACAGGGCGCAGGGATTTTCCTCCTGCCGGATATCGAAGATCACCTGGCGGATCTGCGTCGGGCGGATCAGGAACGGAACATCCAGCGCACGGCACAGCTCAGCCACGGGGGAAAAGTCCATCTCCGGATATCCCATGTCCAGCGTGATCGCATGCAGAGAAAAGCCGCTGGGATGAAATTCCCGCAGCGCGGCCAGGATCCGCAGCAGCGTCAGCGAATCCTTGCCTCCGGAAACACCGACCGCCACGCGGTCTCCTTGTTCAAGCATATGGTAGCCATCCGCACAGCTGCGGACCATCGATAACATTTTTTGAAGCATTTCCTCAGCTCCCGTTCCAATTCTATCGAAAAGCGGAAAAAAACGCAATAGAAAAAAATGAAATGGGTTTTAAGAAAACAGGCGATATTCAGCGGATTCATGCGCAAATCAGAGGTAGGAATATTTAAATGAAAATATTCGAAGAACCCCGTTGACAAGCCGCCCGACTTTGTGATATAACAAGGAAGCGGAAAAAGCAAAATAACTTTAAAATATAATTGGAGGAACACGATCATGTCCACATTTATGGCCAAGAACGAGACGCTTGAGCGTAAATGGTACATCCTGGACGCAGCCGGAAAGCCGCTGGGACGTACCGCCGCCACCGCCGCCGCCATTCTGCGCGGCAAACATAAGACGGATTTCACCCCGCATGTTGACTGCGGTGATTTCGTCATCATCATCAACGCCGACAAGGCGGTCCTCACCGGCCGCAAGCTTCGCCAGAAGTATTACCGGACCCATTCCGGCTATGTGGGCGGGCTGAAGGAAGTTCAGTACAGCAAGTTGATGAAAGAGCGCCCTGAGCTGGCGATGAAGCTGGCCATCAAGGGCATGCTGCCCCGTAACAGTATCGGCCGCTGGTCTTTGGGCCGCGCGAAGATTTACACCGGCGACCAGCATAAACAAGAAGCCCAGAAGCCCGAACTCTGGGCCGCTGAATAAGGAGGAGACGACGCATGTATACACCGAAAAAGGCTTATTTTTACGGCACCGGCCGTCGCAAGAGCTCCGTTGCCCGCGTTCGTCTGATTCCCGGCGGTACCGGCAACATCACCGTCAACAACCGCACGCTGGATAACTATTTTGGCTTGGAAACCCTGAAGTTCATCGTCAAGCAGCCACTGGTCGCCACTGCGACCGAGGGCAAGTTTGATTTGGATGTCAAGGTTCAGGGCGGCGGATTTACCGGCCAGGCCGGCGCTATCCGCTTCGGCCTCGCCCGCGCGCTGACCCAGGCGGATCCAGAGTATCGCGCCGTCCTAAAAAAGGCCGGTTTCCTTACCCGTGACAGCCGCATGAAGGAGCGCAAGAAGTACGGCCTCAAAGCTGCACGTAAAGCTCCGCAGTTCAGCAAGCGCTGACCTCAAAATATGCAAGCCCTGGAACCGCATGGTTCCAGGGCTTTTGTATTTTTCCGCGATTTAAAAAAATCCGCCGTGCCAGCATATCCGCCCCGGAAATGCTGCTGTGCTTCCAGGGCGGCCGCCGCAGCAGGCCCGTAAAAAAGGGCATGCCGCCCGTGCAGGCGCATGCCCTTCCTCTTGTCCGGGAGCGGGAATCAATGAAAACCGATCTTGCGCGGAGTGTTTTTCAGCATGCCGGGATCCGCGGACTGAATGGCGGCGGCGAGATCCGCCGACGTCAGCCGGATGCTGTCCGCACCTTGGCAGCGCATGGCAGCCTTGCCCCAGACGCGCTCATAGAGATTCCGGACAAACCGGGCATTGCCAAAATCGGGACTTTCAAGAATAAAATCAGGCAGGCTTAAAAAATACTGGTTTGCACTGTCTGCAAAATCTTTGTTGTAAGGGAAGCGGTCGGGAATCATCCGGAAGAAAATCTGAGCGAGCTGTTCCCTAGTGTAATTCGGGAAGGTCAGCGTATAGGGGATGCGGCTGGCCATGCCTGCGTTGGCACGCAGAAGAATGTCCATGTCTTCCGGATAGCCCGCGAAGATCACCACAAGATCGTCACTGTGATTTTCCATTTCCGCAATGAGCGTATCGATCGCCTCACGGCCGTAGTCGACGGTGGAGCCATCCCCGCGGAACAGAGAGTAGGCCTCGTCAATGAAGAGGACCGAGCCGTAGGCCTCCTGGCAGATGGCGGCGGTCCTGGGGGCGGTCTGCCCCACATAGCTGCCGCACAGGTCGCGGCCTCTGTGCTCATAGAACTTACCGATGCGCAGGACGCCGTTCTCGTTCAAGATGCGGCCGAGGATTCGGGCAACCGTTGTCTTGCCGGTACCGGGATTGCCCACGAAGCGCATATGCATGCAGGGCGGGAAGCTCATTCCCTGTGTCCGGGAGATGGAGATCTGGTTGACGATCTCCATGATCTGGACCTTTATGGGGTCCATCCCCACCAGCTTGTCCAGCTCCTTCAGCGCAGAATCATCGGTCGGTCCGGGTTCGGGCATCATGGACGCGACCGCCGCGCCGGTGATGTGCCGCGCGGAAGAGCCGGTCTGCGCGCAGGCGCGTTCTTCGCATCGGATCATCTCATTGACAAGCTTGCGGACGGTGTGAATCCCATAGAAAAAGCCATCCTTCTTTTCTTCGCTGATCAGTTGGCTGAAACTCGGCCATACACTGTCTTCGGCCGTAAAGCCGGCTTCCGCCACCATCTTTTCGGCGATCTCCCGCAGTTCATCCGGCGTAAAGGGAGGGAATACCACCTCGCTGACGGAAAGCAGATCGCTTAGGTCCTGCCTGGTCTGCCGGAGCGTGTTCGCGGCGACAAAAGGAATACGGAACACGATGACATTTTTGATATTGTGGCGGAAGATGTACAGGAGCAGCTGCTTAAAATCCGCTCCGCCCGTGTGGTACAGCCAAGAGGAGATGTCCAGGGAGACGACGCGGGGGGAATCAAACCCATTGCCAAGTGCGTCCTGAAGATGCTGCAGCTTGGCAGAGGCCTCCGGATCGGAGAACGCCGGCAGCTCTATCTCGGTTACTTTTCCGCGCTCCTCAAAAATTCCCTCTGCGGCCAGCAGATCGGCCAGCAACTCCAGAGCGCAGCTGTGTCCTTCCCCCACATTGATGGAGAACAAATAGGTATTGGCGAAAAACATCTGCTGCGTCCGGTTTTCCCGCACGAGCGCAGCACAGGTGTGGATGTCATCGCAGAGCTGTTTGAACGCCTCGGCGCCTGTGAGCCGGGCAATCTTCTCGAGCACCGCTTTGCTGGCGTCGTCTACGGGCGCGGCGGACGCTTGCTCCGCAGCGGGGTCCGCAGCGGGGCAGACCGGACGCTCGGTGTCGTCCCGGGAAGCAGCAGGCACCTGCCCGTCTTTTTGTTTCTGCTGCGCGAGGTATTGCCGCAGATTCTCTGCGATGTCTAAGGGTTTCTTTCCGCCGCCGTTATTTTCGGCGGCGGCGGGGGTGCCCGCTTCGTGCGGCGTCTGCACGTCCAGCTGGAAAATGCCGTTGTTTTCGCGCCCGCCCAGAATATCTTTACACAGGATGCTATTCAGCTGTGCTTTCAGCTCATCCGGGGAGCAGGCAACCGTCAGATCAAGGGTGCAGCAGTTGATATACTGCTCCAGAATGTTGATCTGTGCGCCGTATTGACTGCGGCACTGGCTGAGAAATTTCTGTACGGAGAGGCTGTTCACGCCTCCGTTTGAAAAAATCCAGTTCTTATCAAAAGACAGCTTTACGATCATATGTCATCACCGATGTTATGTAATATATAAATCTGCGCAAAGAAGAGGCGGGCCGGAGACAGGCCTTTGCCCATGTCCGGCCCGTCGAGATTCATGACCAGAGCGCCTTCATCAGGTCGGGATATGCCTCGTCAATGATGCCCACCATGCGCCGCACAAGCTGGGAGCACGCTTCGCCTACCGTCTCCAGCTGCACATAGGCGTCCATCTCCGCACGGATGCATTTGTCCGCATCCAGATAGAACTTTACCCAGCGGAACTTCGAGTTCAGGGCATTGCAGGTCAAAAGTCCGGCAGCGTACTTGTCATCGGGGAATGTTGCGATCTCCCAGCAGGCAAACTGAACCAGGTTGTCTCCGTCTTTGTCAAAAAAGACAAAAATCGGGATGCTCTTTAAATTGTCGCCCGAATAGGCAACCCGTACAACGTTTTCATTCGCGTCGGCATACTTGATTTCCTTTTGATCCATGTACTGGAGAAACGCGGCTTTATAGTCTGCCATAACACTGCCTCCATTCATTGTTTGACCGGAATTGTCTTACAGTTCAGGAAATTATTTTATTATAGTAATATAACACATCCTTTTCCTCTTTTCAATTCCTGTGGGCGGAGTTTTGTCCCGGCTGCCGGCTTACTCCTGAGGGCTGCTTCCGAAGCATCCGCAGGAGCCCAATTCGGGGCGGCATTCTCCGGCCTTCAAAACGCAAAACTCAATGGACATTTATGCCCTTGTCATGTATAATACCCCCTGTGAAATGGGAAATAAAGTAAAGCCGATTCTGAATGACGGACTGCGGCGGCGCAAGGGATACTGCGAACGCTGAAACGTACGGCCGGACGGCATCTGCCGCGCCGCCGGCGGGGCGGGCGCGGCCGGGTTTTTACCAATGCCCCGCCGGACGGCGGGGCATTGATCACAGGAAATGCATTTCCGGGCGAGGAGGGCGGCGTCCGCGAAATGAAAACGGAGGAAAACATGATTGACTTATGCAATATCGATGAGATCCGGCCGCTTCTGACGCGGCATGGATTCCGATTTCAGAAAAGCCTGGGGCAGAACTTTCTGTGCGACGCATCGGCGCTTTCCGCCATTGCAGGCAGCGCCCGAATCACAAAGGAGACCTGCGTGCTGGAGGTGGGGCCGGGGATCGGCGCGCTGTCACGCGAGCTGTGCGCCCGCGCGAAAAAGGTGGTTGCCGTGGAGCTTGACCAGCGGCTGCCCGCCCTTCTGGCAGAGACCATGGCCGGCTGCGGCGATTTTGAGGTGGTGCAGGGAGATATCCTCAGGCTGGATCTTGACGCTTTATGCAGCGAGCGGTTCGGGAGCGCACCGGCCGTTGTGTGCGCCAATCTGCCCTATTACATCACGACGCCCGCACTGGAGAAGCTGGTCTCCTGCCGGCGGTTCTCCACGATCACCGTGCTGGTGCAGAAGGAAGCGGCCGCACGATTGACGGCGGAGCCCGGCACGCCGGAAGCCGGGGCCTTTGTCCTCTGGCTGCAGTACCATACCCGGCCGGAGATTATGGCGGAGGTGCCGCGGGATCGGTTCATTCCCGCGCCCAACGTGGATTCAACCGTCGTCCGCTTTACCCGGCGGGAAGCTCCGCCGGTGGAGGGGGATGAGGAAGCATTGTTCCGCCTGATCCATGCCGCCTTTGCACAGCGGCGCAAGACTCTTCTGAATGCCCTGACAGCGGTATATGGCAGCAAAATACCCAAAAATGACATGGCTAATTTGTTCAAAACATGCAATCTCAAAGAAAATATTCGCGGAGAAGCGTTAACATTGACAGATTTTTCACGCTTGTTATTGATTATAGACAAAATATTGTCTGAAAAATAAGCAAATCACACGTTTTATAGCTTGTTTTCTCCCGGTGCGTATAGTAAGATGAGTTCGGAGACTCCTACTATATGGCTAAGGGGATGTACAAATTGGTTTCTGTGACGAACAAGGCGGTCCTCTCGTTTGTGGAGGAGGCGCGCGCGCTGATGACCCCCGATCACGTGATCTGGATCGACGGCAGCGAACAGCAACTGGAGGATCTGCGCAAGCAAGCCATGGCTACCGGCGAACTGATTAAGCTCAATGAGGAAAAGCTGCCCGGCTGCTACTATCATCGCTCCGCGCTTAACGACGTGGCGAGGGTGGAGGGCCGGACCTTTATCTGTTCCCGCGAAAAAGAGGATGCAGGACCCACCAACAACTGGATGGACCCGCAGGAAGCCTATGCGACCGGGCGGGAGATTCTTCGCGGCTCCATGAAGGGCCGCGACATGTATGTGATTCCATTTTCCATGGGGCCGGTGGGTTCCCGCTTTGCCAAAGTCGGGATTGAAATTACCGATTCCATTTATGTCGTCGTCAGCATGGCGATCATGACCCGTGTCGGCGACGCGGTCCTGCGGATGCTGGGTGACGGTGATGATTTTGTCCGCGGTCTGCATGGCAAGTGCACGCTGGACGATCAGAAACGCTACATCATGCAGTTCCCGGAGGACAACGCCATCTGGAGTATTAACTCCGGTTACGGCGGCAACGTCCTGCTGGGTAAAAAATGCTTTGCGCTGCGCATCGCCTCCTATCAGGGGCGCAATGAGGGCTGGATGGCGGAGCATATGCTGATCCTTGGGATTGAATACCCCGACGGACAGGTCAAATATGTGGCGGCCGCGTTCCCGTCCGCCTGCGGAAAAACAAACCTTGCCATGATGCTTCCGCCGGAGTATTATTCGAAACGGGGATATAAGGTCTGGACGATCGGTGATGACATCGCCTGGCTGCGCGTCGGAAAGGACGGACGGCTGTGGGCCTGCAACCCGGAGGCCGGCTTCTTCGGCGTGGCGCCCGGAACGAACGCGCACAGCAACCCCAACGCGCTGGCCAGCGCCTGCCGCAATTCGATTTTTACCAATGTGGCGCTCGATATGAACGACCGCACCGTCTGGTGGGAAAAGCTCAATAAGACGCCTCCCGAGGGTCTGCTGAACTGGAAGGGGGAACCCTGGGATCCGCAGAGCGGCGAAAAGGCCGCGCACCCCAACTCCCGCTTTACCGCGCCGGCGCGGAACTGCCCCTGCATTGCAAAGAACTGGGAAGACCCGGACGGCGTGCCCCTGTCCGCCATCATTTTCGGCGGCCGCCGCGCCCGCACCGCACCGCTGGTCTATCAATCCCGCGACTGGGATCACGGGGTTTTCGTCGGCTCCATCATGGCGTCCGAGACGACTGCAGCCGCCACCGGTGCGGTAGGCGTGGTGCGCCGCGACCCGATGGCCATGCGGCCGTTTATCGGGTATCATGTGGGCGACTATTTCCAGCACTGGATCGATATGGGCAAAAAGATTCCCAACGCGCCGAAGATCTTCAACGTCAACTGGTTCCGAACCGATGCGGAGGGGAACTTCCTCTGGCCGGGCTTCGGCGACAACTTCCGCGTGCTTGAGTGGATCCTCCGGCGCTGTGAGGGTGAGGCGGAGGCCTGCGAAACGGCAATTGGATACATACCGTACGCGGAAGACATTGATCTGGAGGCGCTTGATTATGAGATCTGCGACGGGAAAATGTTCGACCGGCAGACGCTGAAGGACATCCTCACCGTGGACACAGACGCCTGGCAGGAGGACATCGCGAGCATCGAGGACTTTTATGCGACGGTCGGCGATCGTCTGCCGTCTGAGCTTCGCACCTCCCTGAACCTCTTGGAACGCAGCCTGAAAAACTGAGAAAAAGCCGAGCGGCGCGCAACGGTCAGCCGGTGCGCGCCGCTTTTCGATTTTGGAAGGAGCACAGCCTATGCGCATGTTTTCAAAAGACAGTCCCCTTGCCATTTCCTGTTTCGGGGATTCAAACACCCGGTATTTCCTGGGAGATGAACAGATCGACGGACCGGCGGAGGACAGCTACCCCGCAAAGCTGCAGCAGCTCTTTGCGACGGCCGGGTATTCCAATGTTACCGTTTTGAACAACGGGTACCCGGACAGGCAGACCGACTTTGCTCTGGCGCAGTTTGACGAGAATACCCGGAATGCTGATTTATGCATTCTGGGTTTCGGCACCAACAATATCCGTCAGCCGGAGGCTGACCTGAGCACGTATCTCCGCGAATTCTGCATGTTGCTGAAAAAATGTCGCGCCGCGGGAATCGAGACGATGGCGCTGCTGATCCCCTGGTATTCGGAGGATTACGCCGGGGTGGAGGCACAGGAACGTCTGCCGTTCTGGAACCGGGCACTTGCCGGACTCTGCGCGGAAGCGGGCGTGCAGATCGTCGATACCTATAGCCTTTTCCAGGCGAATCCGGATTTGTTTTTCAACGAGCGGCGCACCGCCCGCCGGCATTACAGCCCGGTGGCCACCGAGGTCCTCGCCCGTATGATCTTTGATATGACGGCTCCCTGCATCCGATGAATTGGGGCCTTCTGCTCGGTATCTGGCTGGCGGCAGCCAGCGTGGCTGCGTTTATTTTGTGCGGACTTGATAAATCCTTTGCCATCCGGAGGCATCGCCGCATCCCGGAGAAAACGCTGATGGGAATGGCGCTTTTGGGCGGCAGCCCCGGTCTGCTGCTTGGCATGACCGTATTCCGGCACAAAACGAGGCATCCTAAGTTTTATATCGGCGTACCGCTGATTCTGCTGGCACAGCTGCTGGCAGTCTGGTACTTCTTAAAATTGGGAGGAAAATCATGAGTGAGCGTTCCGAACGCGCCGTGGCCGAACATGGCCGGGGTTTTAACTGCGCCCAATCGGTGCTGCGTATGTTCTGCGAAGATTATGGACTGAACGCCCGTGACGCCGCGGCGCTGGCCTGCGGGCTGGGCGGCGGCGCCCGCTGCGGCGAGCTGTGCGGCGCCGCTTCCGGCGCGGTGCTGGCGATCGGCCTGAGATACGGTCAGCGGGAGGCGGAGGATCAGGAGGGAAAGCGGCATTGCGCCGAGGAGACAAAGCGTTTTCTGGAGGCCTTTCAGGAGAGATGCGGCGCGCTGCGCTGCGCCGATCTGTTGGGCAAATTGTACGGAGAGCGTACCCCGGCGCAGGAGCAGCAGCGAGGCGTGCTCTGCGGTGGTTTTATCCGCATGGCGGTAGAGCTGCTGGAGGAAATGGGATACTGATACCGCCTTTATGCCGAGGCTTTGGGCGAGACGCTGCACACGGCGTTTCGCTCCGGCATATTGCCGTACCGACAGAGATGTATGCGGCGGCGCACTGCTGCCGCGCTTTTATGGGACAAGGAGGACAGACGTATGAATTTTACCGCGCTGGAAGAAACCCTGAAGCGCAAGGGCTTTGCCGTTGCAAGCTTTTCCACGGCAGCGGAGGCGGCCGATTATCTCGACCGGGAACTGGATGGGAAAACGGTAGGGATCGGCGGTTCGGATACCATCAAAACCATGGGGCTGGCAGAGCGGCTGCGGAAGCACAACACCGTCTATTGGCATTGGCTGCCCGATCAAAAGCAGGCCCACGGCGCCGACGCGGTGCGGCGGATGGCGATGGATACGCAGGTCTACCTTACCTCGGTCAACGCCCTGGCGGAGACAGGACTGCTGGTCAATATCGACGGCACCGGGAACCGGATTGCCTCCATCTCCTTCGGCCATGAAAAGGTTTATGTTCTCGTCGGACGGAACAAGATCACACCCGATCTCGACAGCGCGCTGTGGCGGGCCCGCAATGTGGCGGCCCCTAAGAACGCGCAGCGGCTCGGGTATCAGACGCCCTGTGCGGTCAAGGGCGATCGCTGCTATGATTGCAACAGCCCCGATCGGCTGTGCCGCGGTTTTCTGATCACCGAGCGTCCCATGCGGGGCACGGAGATGGAGATCGTATTGATTGACGAAGAACTGGGTGCATAATGAAGACGTTTAGCCGGGCCGCTTTAGCGGCCCGGCTTCACTATATATAAAAACCGCCCGATAGGCGGCTTAAAAATCAAAGCCATATCCGGCGGACAGCCATGCCCGCTTGGAAAGGACCCGCCTTTATCGGGGGAGTATTATATGCCGGTTTCTGCTGCCATTCAGCGGAAATCTGTGGTATAATAGCAATATTCTGTATGGTCACGGGTTATGGCCGAGCCCCGGTGGGTGCGTACCTGCCGCCAGGCGTGATCTTTCACGGCGTGGGCACAAAAATCGCCTGCACAGGCGGGAAGCTCTCCCGTCGGCCAAGCCCGAAGCAAAGGAGTATTGTCGCATGGACATTTTATCCATTCTGTCACAGGAGCTATCCATCCGCCCCGCACAGGCTGAAAGTGCCGTCGCGCTGCTGGATGGGGGAAATACCGTACCGTTTATTTCGCGCTACCGCAAAGAAGCTACCGGCGGTTTGAGCGATGAACAGCTTCGCGCTCTTGACACGCGTCTTTCCGCGCTGCGGGCGCTGGTGCAGCGGCAGGAGGATGTTCTCCGCCTGATTAATGAGCAGGGAAAGCTGACGCCTGAGCTGGAGCGCGCCGTCCGCGCCGCCGGGACTGTGGCGGAAGTAGACGACCTGTATCGCCCCTACCGGCCGAAACGGCGCACCCGCGCCTCCATCGCCGCCGAGCGCGGCCTTTCTCCGCTGGCAGAGCTTCTGCTGGCGCAGAAGCCCGGCATCGATCCGCTGGCGGAGGCGCAGGCGTATGTGGATGAGGAAAAGGGCGTAGCTACGCCCGAGGACGCGCTGCAGGGCGCCATGGATATTCTTGCCGAACAGGTATCGGACACTGCGGAATACCGGAAGTGGATCCGCGAATATACCTATGAGAAGGGTACGCTGGCCTCCAAGGCCCGTACAACGGAGGATACGGTCTATCGCCTGTATTATGAGTATCAGGAGCCGCTGAAAAAGATCCCTTCCCACCGGGTGCTGGCCGTAGACCGGGGTGAGCGGGAAGAAGTGCTCAGCGTCAAAATTACGGCGGACGAAGGTTGGATTCTAAATTATCTCCGTGCCCATGTATGCAGGAAGACGCCCAGTCCTTCCGCGCCCTATGTGGCGGCGGCGGCAGAGGACGCGTATCGGCGGCTGATCGCGCCGTCGGTGGAAACCGAGCTGCGGAACCTGCTGACCGAGCGGGCGCAGGAGCAGGCCATCACCGTATTCGGCGAAAATCTTAGGCATCTGCTGATGCAGCCGCCTCTGCGCGGAAACGTGGTGATGGGCTTTGACCCGGCCTATCGCACCGGCTGCAAAATAGCCGTTGTAGACGCCCTCGGAGAGGTGCTGGATACTACGGTGGTCTATCCGACGCCGCCGCAGAGCCGGACGGAAGAAGCAAAGCAAACGCTGACCACGCTGATCCGTACGCATAAAGTGGACGTGATTTCCATCGGCAACGGCACCGCGAGCAAGGAGAGCGAAATCTTTGTGGCAGGCCTGATCCGGGAACTCGGCCTGCCGGTGCGGTATGCCATGACCAATGAGGCGGGCGCGTCGGTCTATTCGGCCTCCGAACTGGGCAGCCGGGAGTTTCCCCAGTTTGATGTGTCGCTGCGCAGCGCGGTCTCCATCGCTCGCCGGCTGCAGGATCCGCTGGCCGAGCTGGTCAAGATTGATCCGAAGTCTATCGGGGTCGGGCAGTATCAGCACGATATGGATCAGAAACGCCTGTCTGCAGCACTGGACGGCGTGGTGGAAAGCTGTGTTTCTTCTGTGGGAGCCGACGTGAATACCGCGTCGCCTTCGCTGCTTGCGCATATTGCCGGTCTGAACGCCCGGACGGCGCAGTCGGTTTATGATTACCGGCATGAAAACGGAGCATTCACCTCCCGAACACAACTGAAAAAGGTCAAAGGGATCGGGGAAAAGGCGTTTACCCAGTGCGCCGGCTTTCTCCGCGTGCCCGAGAGCGCGGAGGTGCTGGACAACACCGCCGTGCACCCGGAATCCTATGCGGCCGCGAGAGCGCTGCTGAAGGCCGCCGGCCTGACGGAAGCCGATGTCCGCGCCCGCCGGATGGAGGGACTTGCTAAGAAGATCACGGAAATGGGCTGGGATGCGCTGGCCGATGCGCTGGGCATCGGCGTCCCGACCCTACGGGACATTGCGGACGAGCTGCAGAAGCCGGGCCGCGATATCCGGGACGCGCTGCCGCAGCCGGTACTGCGCAGCGATATTCTGGACATCAAGAGCCTCAGCCCTGGCATGGAGCTGACGGGCACGGTGCGCAACGTGGCCGATTTTGGCGCGTTTGTGGATATCGGCGTCCATCAGGACGGGCTGGTGCATATCAGCAAGCTGGCCAAAGGCTTCGTCCGCCGGGCCATGGACGCTGTCAGCGTGGGCGACGTCATCCAGGTCCGCGTGCTGGAGGTGGACGCAGCAAAAAAGCGTATCTCGCTGGCCCGCGTGTTTGAGGAAGATAAAAAATGCTGAATTTGCAGAAGCCGCAGCATCTGAACGCCGGGGACAAAGTGGCCGCGGTCAGCCTTTCCTGGGGCGCGGCGGGCGTGCCGGAGATTCGTTGGCGCTATGATTTGGGTAAACGCCGTATGGAGGAACTGTTCGGACTCAGGGTGGTCGAAATGCCCCATACGCAGGCGCCGGAGGATTATGTAAGCGCGCATCCGGAAAAGCGGGCAGAGGATCTAATGGCGGCATTTGCGGATGATTCCATCAAAGCCGTATTCAACGTCATCGGGGGCAATGACAGCATCCGAATGCTGCCCTATATCGACTTTGAGGTGCTGCGTCAGCATCCGAAGATATTCACGGGCTATTCCGACGGCACGGTGACGGACTTTCTCTGTATGAAAGCGGGCATAGAGAGCTTTTACGGTGCGCATGTGCTCAATGACTTTGGCGAAACCGGACAAATGTCGCCTTATACGGCGGACATCATCCGCAGGATGCTCTTTTCGGCCGGGACGGTAGGAAAGATCGAAACCAGCCCTGTTTATAGTGAACATGAGCCGTCGTGGATGGATGAACATGGCGCCGGACGGATTTATGAGCCGGATTTCGGCTATGAAGCGCTGCAGGGCGGCAAAGCCCGCGGCACCCTGATCGGCGGCTGCTTTGAGGTCTTTGAGGATATAAAGGGTACCGTGCTGTTCCCACCGCTGGAAGCATTTGACGGCTCCATTTTCTTCTATGAGGTCTGCGGTACGCCGGACGCAGAAACATACCGTACCCGTCTGCGCTATTACGGCGAGTGCGGCGTGCTGCAGCTTATTTCCGGCCTGCTGATGGGAAAACCGCTGGGAGGCAGGGCCTGCTATGAACGATATAATGCGATAACGCAGGAGGTGCTGGCTGAATATGGCCGTACCGACTTGCCCGTGCTGTCCAACGGCAGCTTTGGACATAATGCCCCCAGCGGGGTGATCCCCATGGGCGCGATGGCGGAGATTGACTGCGACAATTGCAGCTTTACGATTCTGGAATCCGTGACACGGTAAACTGCGTACATTTATATATAGAATAAAAAATTTCGCGCATGGGACAGACAAAGGACTATAGGGGGGCGGGGATGACGATTCTCTACGAAAAAATCGATGACACGAAGGCTGCTGTATTTCACGAACTGATGGTAGATTACTACCGGGACGCAGAGGACCGGGATACGCCGCAGGCGGAGATCGACGGGTTCATTGGACAGCTGTTCGGCCTGATCGCCTCGGAATCCATCGACGGCCGCCTGATTTATACCGAGGGGGATACGGCCGCGGGATTTGTGCTGTGGATGATCGACAGGGCGGAATCCGATTTCAGCGAAATGCCGGGATACGGCACGATTCTGGAGATCGGACTAAAAGAATCGTACAGGCATCAGGGCATCGGCAAAGCGATTGTAGACTTTGCGGAAGCGCGGATGAAGCAGGCTGCGGCCGCGGGCTTTTATGTTTTGGCGTATGGACCGGCGCAGGCGTTTTGGCTTCGGCGCGGATATTCCGAATCGCATCGGACGGGCACCAACGGGCTGCCTCTTTTGACCAAACCCGTTTTGTAGAGGCACCTGTGAATACGAAGAGAAAAGATCAGAACGAAAAGCTGGATGAATCATTGAGTGGGGGGAGTAAAACATGTTATTCGGGCAGAAAACGGTCCGGCTAAAAAACGGGAAGGAATGCATCTTTCGGAGTCCTACGGCAGAGGACGCCGCCGGCATGCAGGAATATTTGAAAACCGCAGCGGGAGAAACGTCCTTTCTCCTGCGTTGCCCGGAGGAATGCAATGAGACGCCCGAACGGGAGAAAGCCTTTCTGACGGGGATCAATGAGTCCGAATACGGCATGATGATAGCGTGCGTCATCGACGGTGAGATCGCAGGCAACTGCCATATTTCTTTTAATCAGCGCATCAAGACCAGACACCGTGCCCAAATTGCTATCGCAATTGTTAAAAAGTACTGGAATCTCGGCATCGGCACTGCGATGTTCGAGGAGATGATTGATGCCGCGAAAAAGCGGGGAGTCACACAGCTGGAGCTCGAGTTCATCGAGGGCAACGCAAGAGGCCGCGCTCTGTATGAAAAAATGGGATTTCAGATCGCTGCCGTGATTCCCAATGCGGTTCGTACGAAAGACGGCACCTTGCTGAAATTGTATTTCATGGTCCGGGAGCTGTAAGCGCACATCAGAAAGGATAACGGCCCTCGCAGGACGGCCCAATGGCGGGCCGATTGCGGGGGCCGTTTGCGTTATCACTTTGCGAATACATGTTTGCCGATGGTGCAGACCACCGGTCGGGACAGGATCCATTTGTTGGTGCTGGTTGCCGGATTATAGAAATAGATCGCGCCGCCGGTGGGGTCGCTGCCGTTGAGGGCGTCCTGTGCCGCCCGCCGCGCGGTATCGGTGATGGTTACGGTGGCATAGTTGCCGTCTGTCATACTGCTGAAAGCCCCCGCCTGATAGATCACGCCGGCCACCGTATTGGGAAAGGACGGGTGATCCACTCGGTTGAGGATCACCGCACCGACGCTGACCTGGCCGGCATAGGGCTCGCCCCGGGCCTCTGCGGAGATCATGCGCGACAGAAGATACAGGTCGTCTTCTCTGGCCGAGGTGCCCGCGGAGCTGATTCCCATGGCTGCCAGGGTCTTTGGCCCGCAGATGCCGTCGACGGTCAGACCGTTCGTCTGTTGGAATCTCCGTACCGCGGCGGCGGTCTGGCTTCCGTAGACACCGTCGATATTGCCGGTATAATAACCCCAGCGTTTGAGCTTGGTCTGAATGGTGCGCACCTCTGCCCCGGTGGAGCCCTGCCGATAAGAAGCAGCCCGCGAACCGGTCAGAGCCTGAAATGTCAATATGAGCGCTATATTGAGCAGAATCACCGCCGTCAGCCGGCAGAACAGTTTACGGTCCTTCATACCACACCTCTTTTGAATAGTTTCTATTGAACGCGCGAATTTATCGGATGAATAAAGAAAAAAGATACAGGGAAAACTTGGTATATCCGATGAAAGAGGTGTTTCCATGAAACTGAAACGTTGGGAGATCGCGCTGCTCGCATCGCTGATCGCCGTGCTTGTTTTTTGTGCGCTGCCGATCCGGGCGCAGAATCGTCTTTCGGAAAAGCTGGTGCGGCTGCATGTAGTCGCCAATTCCGATACCGAAGAAGATCAGCGGCTGAAGCTGCTGGTGCGGGATGCCGTGTTAAGCGCCGCCGACGGCGCGGATGCGGAGGATGAAACGCTGCCCGCGCGGCTGCAGGCGGCGGCAGAGCAGACGCTCCGCGAAAATGGATGTCAGGACGCGGTGACGGTAAAGCGGACGCGCATGTGGTTCGACACGCGGGAATACGCGACCTTTTCTCTGCCCGCCGGGTATTATGATGCGCTGCGTGTTACAATCGGCGCGGGGGAAGGACATAACTGGTGGTGTGTTCTGTTCCCGCCGCTGTGCGCCGGCGTATGTGAGGAAGATCTTACGGAGATCGCGGCACAGGCCGGCCTGACTGACGATGAGATCGCCTTTCTCTGCGATGAGGAAACGCCGTATGTCATCCGGTTCAAGGTAGTTGAGCTTTGGGGCAAGTTGCTGAACTGGATATCCTGAAATTCGGAAGAAATTGACATTTTACGTCAAAATAAACAACGCTCCCCCAAAAATCGACTCAATGTGATCATTTTATGCTAATTTCAAAAAACATGAAAAAAAGAGTTGACATATAGGGTGAACGTGTGGTAATCTAAATGAGCGCCAAAGAGAGCGGCCCGAAAGAAAAGCGAGCGGGAAGCCCGATGAGGGGACGCAAAAAGCACTTTGTAAATTAAACAA
>JAYFOA010000033.1:0-60577 GCA_034933145.1 Clostridiaceae bacterium | reverse complement strand
GAACGTCTGGAACACCGTCCTGGAAACAAGGTAGTCAGACAAGCCGGTGAGGGCAAATCCCCCGCTGCCAGGCACGTTAAAAAACACCCGCTGAAAGAAATTTTCTTTCAGCGGGTGTCACTGTTTTGGAAATAAAAATGTACAGGATGCAGGTTATGTATCATACAGCGCTATGGTTTTCTCGCCAAATATAAAACAATTGTGTCATGCAGCGTTATTTGATTGCCAAAGCTCAAAACAGCATCTCTGATACCCTCAAAAAATTTAGATCTATATGGTTCTTGTAGCGTCAAATGAGAAGCCATTATGCTCGTCCATGCGACAAATTCATCGGCATTGTACTCTCTTACCTTATGGTATTGGCGGCGCTCAACATTTATAAATCCATAATTTCCAACGTTGCGATATTCTACAAGCCCTTTATATTCAACTTCGGGATGAAAGTATTGGTCATACACCTCCTGAATTTTTAAGTATAGGGCCTCATTAGAACTTTTGTAATCGGTAGCAGTAAACATCATTGCAAATGTACCGCCGCTTTTCAATATATCATAAGCTTTTGGAAAGCCAATTTCTTCAGGTATCCACTGGATCGTTGCCGCTGAATAAACCAAATCAAATTTTTGTTGCTTAAAATCATACGTTTCAAAGTCATCATTTATAATTTGGAATTTATCATAGGAACCGAATCTGTCCTTCATTGCCTCTGTAAAATTCTCACCAAGTTCAATAGCCAGATATGAACATCCCGTTTTAAGTATCGGCTCGGTGGCCTGTCCTGTTCCAGGACCAATTTCGAGAGCTGATTTCATGGGACTGAGTTTTGCGTATTCGATCAGGTCTTCAAAACACTCCTTGCAGTAACGGGTTCTCCATTTGTCAAATTCTTTGGGAGACACGCTGCTGTCATAGATTTTTCTGAAATCCATTCTGTTTTTCCCTTGGACGTCTTTATAAACTCATAGCAGTCAAAAGTATGTTTGATCATGTCTTTGCAGAAAGGGGCAGTGTATTGCACCATTCCCGTTTACTGCATCCGCTCTTTCACCCAATTCCGCAGAGGTCGCGAATCACTTTTCCCGCGGCGGCCAGGCCGGCAGCAGGCGGGACAAAGGATACGCTCCCCGGCAGCTGCCGGCGGCCGTTTTCCGCGATCTGTATGAGCGGCGTAATCGGCGGCTCCGACGACCAGACCACCGGCAGGCATACCACGCCGCGTTTCCGCAGCTCATGCCGCAGTACCCGGGCCAGAGGGTCGGTATCGGTCTCGTACAGATCACATACCCGGAAGCGGGTCGGGTCCAGTTTATTGCCCGCCCCCAGGCAGGAGATTACCGGGGCACCGGCCCCCACGCTGCGGCAGATCAATTCGATCTTGGCGCTGACCATATCAATGGCATCTACAATGTAAGAAAGCTCAGAAAACGGAAAAGTGTCCGCGTTGTCCGCCGAAAAAACTTCCTGCCGCACCGTCACCTCACAGGCAGGATTGATGTCCCGGATTCGCGCCTCCATCACTGCCGTCTTGGGCTGTCCGACGGTGGAGCAGAGGGCCGGCAGCTGTCGGTTGCGATTGCTGTCGGCCACATTGTCACCGTCCACCAGCAGCAGCCTTCCTACCCCGGCGCGGGCCAGTGCCTCAGCGCACCAGCTCCCGACGCCGCCCAGGCCGAACACGGCAACATAAGCATTTTTTAGTTTTTCCGTGGCTTCCGTTCCCAGCAGCAGTTCGCTGCGTTCCGTCAGGCTCATAAGATAGTTCCTCCACCCAGTACGGTATCTCCGTCATAGAAGACAACGGCTTGCCCCGGGGCAGGCGCACGGACAGGGCGGTCAAAGGCCGCCTCTGCCCGACCATCCGGCAAAGGTATCACCGTACACGGGGTCTCTGTCTGATGATACCGTGTTCGGGCCTGTGCGCGAAACGGCTCTGCCGGCACATCGAAGGCGATCCAGTTCATATCTCCGGCAGTCAGCCCGGATTTCATCAGGCGTTCCTGCGGCCCCAGCGTGACCGCGCCGGTGCATACGTCCTTAGAAAGTACATACAATGGGTATTCCCAGGCAACACCCAGCCCGCGCCGCTGACCGACAGTATATCTTTCCAGCCCCCGGTGCGCGCCAAGCGAGCGTCCATCCTCAAGGCGGAATTCTCCCGGCGTCAGCCTGCCGGTCTCCCGCTCCACAAAGGCGCAATAGTCCCCATCGGGGATAAAGCAGATATCCTGACTTTCCGCCGCAGCGGCAGCCGTCACAAAGCCGGCTTCCGCAGCAAGGGCGCGTACCTGTCCCTTGGTCATCCCGCCCAGCGGCAGATGCAGCCGGGAAAGCTGCCCCTGACTCAGGGGGCAGAGAACATAGCTCTGATCCTTTTGCTCATCCATGCCTTTTTTCAAAAGGTAACGACCCTCCTGCTCCTCGACACGTGCATAATGCCCACTGAAAACGGCACCCGCACCCCGTTCCACCGCATGCCGCAGCAGCAGGCCGAATTTCAGCCTGCGATTGCACAGCACGCAGGGATTGGGCGTCCTCCCCGCCCGGTAGGCATCACAGAAAGGCATGATGACCTCGCGGGAAAAGGCCTCCCGCACGTCCCATTCCTCAAAAGGAATACTCAGCCGCCGGCAGACTTCTTCCGCGCCGGAAGGGGCCTGATCCCGCATACGCAGGGTGACGCCCAGCACGTCATACCCCTGCTGAAGTGCCAGAAGCGCCGCAACCGAGCTGTCCACGCCGCCGCTCATGGCGACGATTGCCCGGGGCTTCACAGATCGGCCCGGGAAAAGGCATAGGGCAGCAGCTTCCGCAGCGGCACCGCCTCGTACTTCTGGTCCTTTCCGGCGCAAAGCACCAGCAGGTCCGGCGCAAATTCATAAAGCATCTGACGGCAGATACCGCAGGGTGCGCAGGGACCGTCTGTATCGGCAATCACAGCCAGCGTGGCAAAAGCCTGTTTTCCTTCGCTGACGGCCTTGACCAGCGCCGTGCGCTCGGCACAGATCGTATTGCCGAAGGACGCGCCCTCCACGTTGCAGCCGGTATAGACCGTGCCATCTTCGCAAAGCAGCGCCGCGCCTACGGGAAAATGGGAGTAGGGTGCATATGCCTGTGCCCGCGCCTTGTCGGCCAGCGCGATCAGTTCTTCATGGGTCATATCAATTTGCCTCCTCATACCAAAAGCATCCGGGCATCCCCGGTTCCGTGAAGTAACTATTTATGGGTTCTTTGCGCCCACCCAATACAGAAAAAAGAAGACTGTCCCGCGGCAGACCCGTTCCCCCAACGCATGGCTGCGGCAGGAGAGCAGGCCGTCCCGGGACAGCCAAAGGACTCATTTGGACTTATTCTTCGTCCTCGTCCTCATCCTCGTTTTCCCCGTCTTCCAGATCGGACAGGTCAAATTCCAGATCCTCGCCGCAGGCAGGGCATTTCATCTCGCCTTTGGCCAACATGTCTTCATCGACCACGATCTCTTCGCCGCAGGTGGGGCAGACCAGCTGGTAATATTCCTCGTCTCCGTCCCATTCCTCGTCTTCATCCCACTCGTCCTCGTCGTCTTCGTCGTCCTCACAGCAGTCGTCGAGAATGTCGCAGATGTCTTCCAGGTCTTCGTCCATGTCGTCGAGATCCTCGTCGATCTCGTCGATGGCGTCTTCAATCAGATCAAGTTCCTCGTTGATCGCTTCGTTTTCGCTTTCCAGATCAGCGATGGACAGCGCCATCTCATCCAGCGTTTCGACGACGGCGGCCAGCAGTTTCCCTTCGTTGGTGGCGGTGTCGAGCTTCATGCCCTCCATAAGGCCTTTCAGATAGGCGGTTTTCTCGGTAATGGTCATATCAATTCGCTCCTTTCGCTGCGTTGCTTCCGCGGTGTTCCATTATTCCTTGGAACGCTCCAGATATTCTCCGGTCCGGGTATCGATACGGATCTTTTCTCCCTCGTTAATAAACAGCGGGACCTTGACTTCCGCGCCGGTCTCCAGCTTGGCGGGTTTGGTAACGTTGGTTGCGGTATCGCCGCGGACACCCGGTTCGGTCTCAGTCACGACAAGATCCACGAACAGCGGCGGCTCGATACCAAAGACATTTCCTTTGTAGGACAGCACCTTGCAGACCATGTTCTCGGTGACAAACTTAAAGCTGTCGCCCAGCTTGTCGGCGCCCACGGGCATCTGCTCATAAGACTCGGTATCCATAAAGTAATAAAGGTCGCCGTCGTTGTACAGATACTGCATGTCACGGCGCTCGATATAGGCGTTCTCAAATTTATCGGTGGGGTTGAAGGTCCGTTCAACCACGGAGCCGGTGATGACGTTGCGGCACTTGGTCCGCACAAACGCGGCGCCCTTTCCGGGCTTGACATGCTGAAATTCAATGATCTGCAGAACCTGGCCGTCCATCTCAAACGTAACACCGTTACGGAAATCACCGGCAGTTACCATATTGTTGTCCTCCTACTATGTTGTAACATGATTAACAGAAGTATTCTACACGATGAAACTGGAAAAATCAAGATATACTCACAAAATCATCAGTTCCTTCGGGAATTCGGTCAGGTTTCTTTTGCCGTCTACTCCCAAATAGACCATGTCCTCAATACGCACGCCGAATTTCCCCGGCAGATAAATCCCCGGTTCCACCGTAACAACGTTTCCCTGCTTCAGCAGCGGCTCCCAGATTCGGGATGCCCGCGGATTTTCGTGAATGTTCAGTCCCAGACTGTGTCCCAGACCATGGCCGAAATATCGGCCGTACCCGGCCTGCTCGATAATATCCCGTGCCGCGGCGTCCACCGCCCGGCCGGATTTCCCAACTTCCATGGCCTCGATGCCGGTCAGTTGCGCCTGCAGGACGATGTTATAGACCTTCTTCATCTCATCTGTGGCGTGCCCGATGGCAAAGGTGCGCGTCATATCGCTGTGATAACCGCCGACCATCGCGCCGAAGTCGATGGTGACAAAATCTCCGTCTTCCAGCTTTTTCTCTCCCGGCACGCCGTGCGGCATGCTGGACTTTGTGCCGGAAACCAGAATGGTGGGAAAGGATACGCCAGTGCTTCCACGCTTTGCCATCAGATAATCGAGCTCGGCTGACAGTTCCCGCTCAACGGCCCCCGGCTTCAGCATCGGCAGCAGTTCCCGCAGGGCGTCCTCCGCGATCCGCTGGGCGGCGACAATACGCGCAACCTCGGTTTCCTCTTTGACTTCACGCAGTGTTTCAAACAGATCGCCCGCGCAGGTCAGGACGCTGGGGACGGCCTCCCTATACTTTTCGTATTCCGACACGGGCATAACCCGGTCCTCGAAGGCCAGCAGCTTTACCTGGAATTTCTTTGCAAGGGCAGCGGCGGCCTCCGGATAGCTTTCCTCCGGCATGCACACCTGATACCCTTCCGGCGTGATCGCCGCCTCCGCCGCCTCGATATAGCGTGAGTCGGTGTGACAGAATCCCTTGCCGTCTTTTGTAACGAACACCATTCCCTCCAGCCCGACGAAGCCTGTGGCATAACAGAGGTTTTCTCCGCCGGCAATCAGCACGGCGTCCCAATTGCGCTCCCGCAGAGCAGCGGCTATTTTCTGCAATCTGGTCATAGTATGCACCCCTATTTTAAATAATCAGTGTACATTTTTTTCATGGTAAGCGCATCCTCCGCCTGGGTGCCTGCGGATTCGCAGATCACCCGTGCCGCATACCCGCGCTTTGCCAGCTGTAAAGCCACCGGGCCGAAGTCCGGACCGTAGACCGTATCCTCAAATGTCAGATGCCGCACCTCACCGCCCTTGCCGTATTCGATCCGGCTGAAATGGGCGTGCAGGTGCCTTGCCCGGTCAATCCCCAGTGCATCTTCCAGCGCATCAAACAGCGCGGTCACCTGTGACAGCGTCCGCATCTGTCCCTGCGTGCGGGCGTTCATGTGTCCGAAGTCGATGCAGGGCAAAAGCCGCCCGTCACCCCGGCAAAGAGCCAGCACCTCCGAAAGGTCGCCCAGCACGTTGATTTTTCCCATGGTTTCCACACACATCGTCACATGGCCGAGGTGCTCTTCCGCCAGCAGGTCTGCCGCCCGGTGCAGACCTGCGGCCGTATTGGCCAGTGCTTCTTCCCGCGTCATGCCCGACAAACCTCCACAGTGCACGACGATGCGGTCCCCGCCCATCCATGACACGGCGCGGGCCGACTGCAGGATATAGCCGAGGTTCTTCTCCATCCGTTCGGGCGCGCTGCCGGACAGGTTAATAAAATAGGGCGCGTGCAGGGACATGTGGATGCCGTGCGCCGAGGCTGCCGCGCCGATGGCTCGGGCGGTGTCCTCACCAATATTGACCCCGCGGCCGCACTGATATTCGTAGCAGTCCAGCCCCATCTCCCGTAGCCAGGCGGGGGCAAATACGCTGCCCTTGAATTTTTTTGTAAACGCGTCACTATTGCCGGCAGGCCCAAACAGCGTCATGGTTTTTCCCTCCGAAACGGCAGCTCCAGCAGGCGCCGCGGCCAAAAATAAGGCAGATAGGTATCCGTAGATTGAACCAGCAGGGCTTTGCACCCGAACCGGCGGGCACCCAGTATATCGGTATAGGTCTGATCCCCGACGACGGCCAGCTCCGCAGGCGAAAGCCCCAGGTGTCCGGCTGCCGTGAAAAAGCTGCGCCTCCGTGGCTTTTTCGCCAGGTGGAGCCACGGGAGGTCCACCGCCTCCGAAAACGCCTTTACCCGATCATAGTGCCGGTTGTTTGAAAAAATGAAGAGCGCAATCCCCGCCGCCTTCATCCCCCGAATCCATTCGAGTACCGGCTGGGGCGGCATCGCATCGCGGGTGCGCATCAGTGTGCCGTCGATATCAAGCAACAGACCGCGCACGCCCAGAGCGTGCAGCGCCTCGGGCGTAATGTCCGTGACGGCATGATATATTTTGTGCGGAAATGGCAGCGTCATGATCTTATTCCTCATATTTATTGTATGTCCGTCATAAAGTGTATCATACGGCCGGCAAAATGCCAAGAGGGGGAATCACCGATGGCCGAAAAAACAAGGGTTTATGTGGCAGCCGACGCCCGGGACGCGGGCAGCGCGGAAAAACTGGGCCTGCCATGCGTCTATCTGTTCTACCGCGTGGGGGAAAATGGAGCACTCCAGCGGGCGCAGCTCCCTGCGGCCGCAAAAAGCGGAATGATGGGTATTTTTGAGGGGCCGGGCCTATCATCTGCCGATCCTGAAAAGCTGGCACGGGATATCGCGGTCGAATGCACCCGCCGTGGGTATTCCGGCGTGCTGCTCGACCTGACGCCTTTAGCCGGAATGCTGGTTCCGCTGTCTGCCCTGTCCCAGGCGCTGCGGAAGCAGAATGTCGTTCACTATATCCCCGCAGAACTGGCATCCGCTGCGCCCGGGGCAAAGCTGGTTGTCTCCACCGCCGTCAGCGGCGGATCATTTTCCCAACTGCTGGACGAGGCCTGTGCCCGCTGGGGCGCCGACAATATCTGTCTGGATATCACACGGACGCGCAGCGCGTTTGAGATGCCCGGCTGGTCGCCGGAAGGACGCGTCCTGCCAAGGGACGAGTTTTCCGCCCTGCTGGAAAAGCATATGTCCAGCGTGTTTTTTTCACCCGAGCTATGTGCAAAATACTTTACCTGCCGTGAGGGCGGGAAAGCACAGTTCATCCTGTTCGACGACGCGGACACCGCCGCGTACAAGGTAGATCTGGCCCGCCGGCGCGGCCTGCCGGCGGTTTTCCTCCTCTGGTCGGAGTGGGGCGCCCTGGCAAGGGAGATTGTAAAATAGCCGCGCAAAGAAATCATGCAGCACACGCAGACATAGCCTCGGCCCGCCGCACGGCGAGCCGAGGCTATGTTAGGTTGTATAAAGATGGCATACAGTCTAAACAATTTGGGGGATTATCCTTGATTTTTAGCAGTCAGCCTCATGTTATGAAGACATAACACAATAATGTTTATTATCATTATATATAAGATATGCAATGGTCCTTAATACTGCATATCAGCAAAATGAAAGGAGCTCTTTCCATGAAAAAGCTGTAAATAGGGAAAAATATAGTGGCCTACCTGTTTGCCGGACTGCTTATTATAAGTCTCTTTTGCCGAACAAATATCCTGATTGGACTCTCGTCCCTTTCCGGCTCCGCCTTATTTACGGTTATTGCGATAGAAGTGCAGAAATGCAATCAAAACGATACCGCATCCGGCATGAATTACACCCAACTGCTCGAAAAGCTGCAGGTTTACGAAAAACGGGAAAAGCGACTAGCAATTATCATGGCAATTTGTTTTGGGCCGTATGGTTTTCTTATTCTTCTTTCAACGCGATCATTTTGATAAGCTGACTCCGGTTTAAAGTCAAAACCGTTGAAAACATTTCGGTCAGTCCGAGTGGGTACTACCTTTGCCTATAAACCATTTACGTTATTTACGGAATTACAGCATATTTACTGTGTTCCTGCAATATTATGTAGCTTCCATTCGTCCATATAACTTGAATTATCTTTCTGTCCTTCATAACTATATAACCACAAATCTTTTTGTTTTCCGCACGCAATATTCCCATGTTATTCTCATCAATCGCATAGGTGCCCTGTCTTATTGCCTCTTCATCTTGATTTGTATAGAAATAAAATTCATTGTCTCCTGTCAGTGCAAGAATTTTGCTCGTAAGCTTTTGTTTTGGATCTTCCATGTATGTTCCTGGCTCAAGCCTTGCTTTGTCATCATATATTCAAACAAGGATTTGAACTATATTCATACATATTGAGAATACCAAAAAAAGAAGAAGAAAATTTATGCCCTTCTTGCTCATATTACGATCCATAAATAACATCTCTCTCTTCGCCTCATATTGCATATGAGAAATAAAGTCAATATCATGTCCTGCATGCACCATATGACCAATAGAAAAAACGGCTCTTTTCGCCCCCCTGCGGCTCTTTTACGCCGTAGAGAGCTTTTCTTCTCCCGCTTGTGTTTACCACGCCGGAATGGTATAATCATTTCATCCTATTACCAAGAAAGCAGGTGCTTCCCCATGAAAATTTCCCTGCTGGAGCCGCTGGGCATTCCTGCGCCGGTGCTTGAAGAGTACGCGGACAAGCTCCGTGCCGCCGGACATTCCTTTACCGCCTTTGATACAAAAACCACCGACGAGGCCGAGCTGCTGCGCCGCATCGGCGACAGCGAAATCGCCGTCATTGCCAATACGCCCCTGCCCGCTTCCGTGATCTCCGCCGCCCCGAACCTTACGCTGCTGGACGTGGCCTTTACCGGCATCGACCATGTGGGCCTGGACGCCTGCAAGACAAAGGGTGTCGCCGTCTGCAACGCGGCGGGCTATTCCACCCAGACGGTGGCTGAGCTGGCCGTCGGCCTGACCGTTGCCGCCCTGCGCTTTATTCCCGAGGGTGACGCCACCGTGCGCGGCGGAAAGACCTCCGCCGGCCTGCGCGGCCGGGAGATCTGTGGCCGGACAGTGGGCATCGTCGGCACCGGGGCCATCGGCATGAAAACTGCGCAGCTGTTCGCCGCCTTCGGCGCAAAGGTGATCGCCTATTCCCGTACGGAGCGGCCAGAGATGCTGGCCCTCGGCATCGAATATGTGGATCTGCCCGAATTGATGCATCGCAGCGACATTGTCTCCCTGCACGTCCCTTCCAACCCCAAGACCAAGGGTTTGATCAGCCGGGAACTGCTGGCTGAGCTGAAGCCGACCGCCGTCCTCATCAACTGCGCCCGCGGCGCGGTGGTGGACAACACGGCGCTGGCAGAGGCGCTGCGTGAAGGAAAGCTCGCCGGTGCCGCCATCGACGTCTTCGACATGGAGCCGCCGATCCCCGCCGATTATCCCCTGCTCAGTGCGCCCCATACCGTCCTGACCCCGCACGTGGCATTTCTCTCTGACGAAGCTATGCTGCGTCGTGCCGAAATTGTATTTGACAATATCCATGCATGGCTGGCCGGGATGCCGAAAAACCTTTGCAATTTGTAATTAATTAACCACATTATACGAATAGTAAATAACAGGAGGAAGATCAAATGAAGTACGTGTGCGATGTTTGCGGCTATGTCTATGACCCCGCCGCCGGTGATCCGGATCATGGCGTCCCCGCCGGGACCCCCTTTGCCGATCTGCCTGCCGATTGGGTCTGCCCCATCTGCGGCGCTGGAAAAGACGCGTTTTCGGAGCAGAAGTAACATGCATAACGCTCGGAAACTGACAGACGATCTGTATTGGATCGGCGGCAGCGATCGGCGGCTGTCGCGTTTTGAAAACGTTTATCCCGTCCCCCGCGGCATGTCTTACAACTCCTATCTTCTGTTGGATCAACAGACCGTCTTGCTGGATACGGTGGATCAGGCCGTCGCCGACGTATTTTTTGAAAACCTGACCCATCTGCTGGATGGCCGGAAGCTGGACTATATCGTGGTTCATCACATGGAGCCGGATCACGCCGCGACGCTGGCCGACGTACTCCGCCGCTGGCCGGAAGCGCAGATCATCTGCACGGCGCAGGCTCAGCGGATGTTCGGACAATTTTTCTCGGTGTCTGCTAATATCCGCACCGTCAAAGAGGGCGACACGCTCTCCTCCGGTACGCATACTCTGACCTTCTACATGGCTCCGATGGTTCACTGGCCCGAGGTCATGGTCTCTTTTGACGCACAGAGCAAAACGCTCTTCTCTGCGGACGCTTTCGGCACTTTCGGCGCACTGGGCGGCAGTCTGTGGGCCGACGAGCTGGATTTTGAGCATGTATGGCTGCCAGATGCGCGGCGGTACTACGCCAATATCGTCGGTAAATACGGTGCGCAGGTGCAATCTCTCCTGCAGAAGCTCGTGGGACTTGACATCGCGTACCTCTGCCCGCTTCATGGCCCGGTCTGGCGCAAAAGCATCGGCTGGTATGTGGAAAAATACAAGCGCTGGAGCAGCTATACGCCGGAAGATCAGGCCGTGCTGGTCATCTATGGCTCGGCCTACGGCCACACGGAGAATGCCGCCGAAATTTTTGCCGCCCGGCTGGCGGAAAACGGTGTGAAAGACATACGCCTGTACGACGTCTCCTCGGTCCATCCCTCAGAACTGGTGGCTGAAGCATACCGCTGCAGCCATCTGGCCCTGCTTTCCACCACGTACAATATGGGCCTGTTTTCCAATATGGAGACCCTGCTCAGCCATTTTGAATCCCACAAGGTCCAAAACCGGACGGTAGCCCTCGTTGAAAACGGGAGTTGGGCTCCCGCCGCCGGCGGGCTGATGCGTACGCAGCTGGAAAAGATGCCGGGCATGAAAATCCTCGAAACCACCGTCACCGTCCGTTCTGCCGTCCAGGAGACGCCGCAGACGCAGCTTTTGGCGCTGGCCGACGCGCTGACGGCCACCATGGGCCTGCCCGCCCCTGTTCCCACCGGGCCCATCGAACCGCCCGCCATGTTCAAGCTGAGCTACGGCCTGTTCGTACTGACCGCACGGGAAGATGGCCGCGACAACGGCTGCATCGTCAACAGCGTGCTGCAACTCACCGACAATCCGAAGCGGCTGGTGCTCTGCGTCAATAAGCAGAACTTTACCAACGGTATGATCGCCCGTACGGGAATGTTCAATCTGTCGGTGCTGACCGAAGAAGTGCCCTTTGATGTCTTCAAGCGGTTTGGCTTTCAAAGTGGGCGCACCGCAGACAAGTTCGTGGACTATCCCGGCGAAGAACTGCGCTCTGAGAACGGCCTGCGCTATCTGAATGCAGCCACAAACGCCGTCTTGTCCGCCAAAATAGTGGCCATGACCGATTATGGCACCCATACCCTGTTCGTAGCCGAGGTTACGGAGGCACGCGTCCTGAGTGCCGCCCCGTCGGTCACCTATGCCTATTACTTTGCGCATATCAAACCGGCGCCCCAGAAGCCCGCGGCCCCGACGAAAAAAAAGCGCTGGGTCTGCAAGATCTGCGGCTATATCTACGAGGGTGACGAGCTGCCCGCAGACTTTATCTGTCCCATCTGCAAACACCCGGCCTCAGATTTTGAACTGATGGAAGTATAACAAAAGCAAATAATTTCTTCATAGATCGTTCCCCTCTATCAGGAGAATGTGATAACGAAAGACGGGCTTCGGTATAAAACCGATAGCTCGTTTTTTGCATTAGGGGTAGAATATTTGAATATTTTAACAAAATACACAAACGCCGTCTTCACCTGTTTCCACAGTTAAGCGCGGCGTTTAAGCTGGAAATTCATGATAACAATAAGCCCCTAATCCACATAAAAGCTCGAAAATAAGAATTGACTGCTTTCTAGCAGTATAAATATTTAAAATTTTCAAGCGTTTTTCACCGTTTAATCGTATTCATAGTGAAAGGAGGACATCTGATGGAAAAATCATTGTTGCGTACGGACAATGAAATCGCGGAAATTTATCAGCGTCACGTAAAAACTGTCTACCGCGTTTGTTACGCCTTCATGAAAAATCCTGCGGATACCGAAGATGCAGTTGCTGACACATTTGTCAAAATGATTAAGTCCGCACCTGCCCTTGACAACGCAGAGCATGAAAAAGCGTGGCTTATTCGAACGGCAACGAATGTCTGCAAGGATAACCTGAAACGTTGGTGGCGTAAATACGAAGACTCGCTTGACAATTTTGAAACTCTGAATACCGGTGATAATATGCAAATTGATTTTACTTTGGGTGTCGTTTGCTCCCTGCCCGAAAAATACAAGCTAGTCACTTTATTGTATTATTATGACGGCTATTCGACGGTTCAGATTTCCGAGATTCTTCACAAGCCAAAATCTACGATCCGTTACTTGCTGTATGAAGCAAGAAAAATTCTAAGAGAAAAGTTAGGAGGTGACTTTCGATGAAAGATGACAGAATTATACGTGCAATGGATCGTATTGAACCTGATGCGGAAAGGCAAAACCATATCCTTCATCAAATCTATCACCGGACAAAGCTTGGCAGATCAAACACAAGAAAGCCAAATCTTCTAAACAATATTGTGAAAAAGCTTGCCCCCGTTGCAGCATGCTTGGTTGTGGCTGTTTTGGCAGTCGTTACTGTTTCGCAGTTGACCGATACCAATAACGGCGGTACAGCCACAAATGAGGGCAACGGTGATATCAGTGCGCCCTCTTCATCTTCAAAAAATGTTCAATTTAAAGGATTTGTTCTGACTGCTTATGCGGCAAAAAATCCCGGCGAAGTATTGACAGCCAATTATGTTTCAGAAACAGCGCCTACGGAGTTACAACCAAATGTGGATATTTTGCTGGCAACATACTCGCCTGCAATGAGTTGTGTCCCAGGCTTGCCGTTTACGTTCAATAATTTGGATATGTCTTTGATGACAAAAGTGTCTGTCGATAAAGGTGAATTGTTGAAATGGGATATCGAAAGCGGCATTATAACGCATTGTGGCCAATCTATGATTTGTGATAACGGCGAGACGTTGTATTGGTCACCACTTGACGACTTTGACTGTGCAGGAGATGATGCTACGATAACGGTAACTGCGACGAACGGCAAATCAGAGTTCGGCGAACAGACTATCGATATTACTTCTGAAAACTATATCTACAGCGCAAAAGCTAATGAATTGAAAATTGTTTAACATTTTGTATTCATCCCTTTTACTCTGCATTTCCGCGGCAATAATCACAGCACTGATAAAACGCACACTGCCTCGACGCTTACCCTCCTTCATGAATGGTAGATAGAGTATTATGTTGTGCATCTATTTTGAAACGCGCGACCACAAATAAATCATAAAACACGGCGGCGGGAGATTCCCGCCGCCATACATTTTACCATCTATTTGATTAAATGCCCATCCGCTAAGCTTCTTCAAATTCCGGCCTCTCTGCCAGGACGTACCGGCACTCCCGAAGAGGCGCGCCGCCGATCTCCGCCGTCAGCAGGTCTCCGCTGAATCGAAAGCCGTTCTTTTCGTAAAACGCACGGGCCGAGTGGTTATCTTCCAGAACCCATAGATAAACATCCGCAAAGCCCAGCGTGTGCAGCGCTTCTTCCGCCGCATGCAGCAGTGCCGTGCCGGTACCCTGTCGGTAATAGTCAGGCAGTAAATAGAGTGAGATGATTTCACCCCAGCCAATTCGGGTGATGTCCCGCGCCGGCGCATAGGTCGACACGCCGATGATCTTTTCTCCGTCCAGCGCCAGCAGAAGCCGCGATCGATTCCTTGCAAGGATGGGCGCCCACCGTCCCTCCGGCAAGGCATCCAGGTACGCCTGCGGCACGATGCCTTTGTACGCCGACTTCCAGCTCAGGGCATAAACCCGGCTGATATCCTCCAGACAGTCGCTATCCTGATATTTCCGGATATTCATTTGCTCGTCCCACCTGTGCAGCATGCCTTTGCTCCACAATCCCGCGGCAGACCGGCCCGGGCAAATAACTCCCGCGTGATCTCCGGATAGGTCAGCGCGTCGGGAAGCCGCTCAAACAGGGCGACTTCTGCCATTTCGCTTTCCGGCAGCGGCGTAAGCGTCTCTATCTCTGCCGTAAAAACCATGCCGTTGGCATGTGTTGTACCGTCATCTGCCCAGTAATCGAACGCCGGGGTGAGGGAAAACCGTGCCGCGCCCGACTCTTCATAAAGCTCACGTCTGGCAGCCTCCAGCGGCGTTTCCCCCGCTTCGATATGCCCACCCTGAATTTCCCAGGTCGTCCGAGCCCGATGCCGGCTCAAGAGTATCCGGCCGCGGTATTCCGATAAAATGACCGCATAGCGGTAGGTTTTCAGCGAACCGAGCGCGCAGGTCCCGCACTTCATGTTTTCACTCTCTTTTCAAACGCGGCGTCTTCCGCCGTCACAAACTGCGATTCCATTAACCCACCTGCGCCGGCTCCCCGATCTGGCCCAGTGCTTTCAGCAGGCACCTGCATTTCCGCGTACCCACATAGCCGCGGTCACCGCAGAGCGGACAGTCGGGCCGGTCTTCCAGCCAGTCCTCCGGCTTTCCCATGGCCCGCAGAATCGATATCTGGCAGGAAAGCAGTGTCTCCCGCTCCTGCTCGGCTTCTTCCCTAGCCGCCCCCTGGCTCCTTGCCGCGCGGGAAGCGCACAAGCGGAGGGCGCGCTCGTTTTCCAGAAATGCAGGAGAACTGCTGCGCAGCTCCTCCCGCCGTGCAGCCAGCGTTTTCTCCCGGACGGCTCTCTTTTCCGCCATTCGCCGCAAAATCGCGGTCTCCGCGGTCTCCTGCTTTCCGGAACTGCCGCCCCGGTTTCGATCCTTGGCCTGCTGCGGTGTTTTGACTCCCTCGTCCGTCCAGTTCATCAGGATTTTGTTCAAATACGCCCAGTTGAACCGGCCGATGCAGCCGGTCATTTCGTCATAAGCTGCACGGACCAGCTCAATGGTAATACCTTTTTCCGTCCAGGAATCCATAAACTTTTTCTCGCTGTCGGAAGGACGGCGGTCCCATCCGAACAAGCGCAGGATGCGTCCGTACCGGTCGTTTTTCAGCCGCCAATCCTCTAAAAATGCCTCCGCTGCGGCGTAGGTGTGCAGGCCGAGATCGTGCCAGCGGTAGGCCCACTTTTCCAAATTGCGGGCCGAAAGCGTACCTTCCTCCCGGCACCAGCTGATGAGCAGCACCAGTACGTCCGGCGACAGATTCAGCGTCTCGTAGACACCCAGGAGGGTTTCCAATTCACTCTTTCGGAGGATCCGGCCCAGCGCCGCTTCCAGATAATTGCACAGGCCGTTGAATGCAGGATCACCCGTCCGCGCCTCCGCCAGCTCGGCCGGATGGTATTGGGCCTCTCCTTTTGGGGGCGGTGCCATATCGTCGGACGCCAGCCCATAGGCGAGCAAAAGACTGCGGGCATGCCCGAGTCGCGTCATATCCCATTTCAGCGCCGCTGCGGCCATTTTATCGGTGCAGGCGGGAGTGAGCGCCAGATAGGCATAAAGCAGCGCCGTATCGGCGTCGCCGGCACGCAGCAGCGCCTCAAACGCCTCTCTTCCTTCGGCGTGCAGCAGCATTCGTCCCTGGTTCATTCCCGCAGCCCCTTTTCTCCATTTATCGTAAATCATATTATAGCAAGATTTTTCTTCGTCGTAAAGGACAAAAAAGGGGTGGAAATTTGTATGGAACGCTGTTATACTTAATTGTGTTTATGACCACAATATTTTCAGAAGGGCGGGGTTTGTCATGTCCGAACGCTTTCCCGCGCTGGCCATTTCCGGGCCGGAAACGCGGTTTTGGGATTTTGAGCTTCTGGGCAGCCCGGTCTTCGATCTGCTGACCCATACGGTTTATGAGGCGGGGGGTGTCCTGTGCCGTGACGGCTCGCTGCCGGCGCAGGGACGCGCGATGCTGCTGCTGGCACCCGCACCCGCACTGTCCCCGGCAACTCTGACAAAACTTTATCAGGCGGAAGGACTTTGCGTCCTGCGTGCCGGCAGACAGATGCTGGCCGTTTGCGGCGAAAGCGCCACTCTGTCGAACCTTCACATGGACGCCCTGCCGGAGGACGCCTCTTATTTCGAGGCTGCACCCGGGGAGGGCGTCGCCGTTTGCTCGGCCGAGACTGCCTATGCCGCACAGGAATCGCTGCGCCGCAGAGTCAATATGTCACTGCTGGCTGCCGGCGTTTTTCTCACCGATCCCAACACCGCCCATATTTCACCGCTGGCCCGGCTGGAGTCCGGCGTTACGGTCCTTCCGAACTGCCAGATCTATGGAAGGACCACCGTGACCGCCGGCTGTATTGTCGGCCCCAATGCTCTGCTGCGGGATGCCGAGCTGTGCGAGGGCGTTACCGTCAACGCGAGTCAGGTGATTCAGAGCCGGGTCGGCGCACATACCACCGTTGGCCCCTTCGCCTACATCCGTCCGGGCTGCAATGTTGGAGAGCACGTGCGGATCGGCGATTTTGTCGAGCTAAAAAACAGCACGCTGGGAGACGGTACAAAAGTATCCCATCTGACTTACATCGGCGACAGCGATTTCGGAAAGGATATCAATGTGGGCTGCGGCGTTGTCACCGTGAACTACGACGGTAAGCGGAAGCACCGCACCAAGGTGGAGGACAACGCCTTCATAGGCTGCAATGTCAACCTGGTCCCACCGGTCACGGTGGGCGAAAGCGCATATCTGGCCGCCGGCGGCACCGTTACCGAGGATGTGCCCGCAGGCAGCCTGCTTATGGCGCGGAGCCGTCCCTATATTAAAGAGGGCTGGGTCGCGGAGCGCAAAGAACAGGGAAAATTATAAACCAAACGAAACTATATATCTGGGGGTAATCACCATGATACCGCACGGCACCAAGATCAAAGTATTTTCTGGCAACTCTAATCCCGTGCTGACGCAGCAGATCGCGACTCAGCTGGGATTGGAAGTCGGCAAGGCCACCGTCGCCAAATTCAGCGACGGCGAAATTTCCGTCTCCATCGGTGAGACGGTGCGCGGCTGCGATGTGTTCGTCGTTCAGAGTACCTGCTCTCCGGTCAACGACAACCTAATGGAGCTGCTCATTATGATCGATGCGTTCCGTCGGGCGTCGGCCGGCCGCATCACGGCGGTCATCCCCTATTTCGGCTATGCACGGCAGGATCGCAAGGCCAAGGCCCGCGATCCCATCTCCGCAAAGCTGTGTGCCAATCTGCTGCAGGCTGCGGGTGCAGACCGTATCCTGACCATGGACCTGCATGCAGCACAGATCCAAGGCTTCTTCGACATTCCGGTGGATAACCTGCTGGGCACCAGTGTGCTTATGCCCTACTTCGCGGATAAGTTTGGCGTCGGCAACGAAGATTTCGTCGTGGTCGCACCCGATCTGGGCAGCGTCGGCCGCGCCCGCAAATTCACTGAGCGGCTTGATCTGCCGCTGGCCATCATCGACAAGCGCCGCCAGCGCGCCAACGTTTGCGAGGTCATGAATATCATCGGCGATGTGCAGGGCAAGCGCGTCATCCTGGTGGACGACATGATCGACACGGCCGGCACTCTCTGCAATGCGGCGACTGCTCTCATCAACGTCGGCGGTGCCACCGAGGTCTATGCCTGCGCAACCCACGGCGTACTGTCCGGTCCGGCGATCGAACGTCTGGAAAACAGTCCTATCAAAGAGGTCTACCTGCTGGACACCGTACCGGTGGATGGACGAAAGGCTATTGATAAGATCAAAATTCTGCCCGTGGCAAATATGTTCACCGAAGCTATCAAGCGTATCTACGAGGAAGTCTCGGTCTCCGATCTGTTCGTCTGACCGTCCGTTCCCCCGGCGGGCTGCCCCGCCTATCCCATATCGCAAGGAGAGAAAGGCTTTTGTTCAGACGCAAAAAGCAGACGCCGCCCCAGACGGCGGAATACCTGGTCGTGGGGCTGGGGAATCCCGGAATCCGGTACGAGACGACCCGGCATAACTGCGGCTTTATGGCTCTGGATCTGCTGGCAAAGGCGCTGGGCGATGTCCGGATACAGGAGGTCAAATGCAAGGCGCTGATCGCTCCCTGCGAAATCGCGGGGCACAGCGCGGTGCTATGTAAGCCCCAGACCTTTATGAACCTGTCCGGGCAGGCGGTTCGTGATCTGGCACAGGCCTTTTCTGTTCCGGCAGAGCGGATCATCGTGGTATTCGACGATGCCGATCTGGCTCCGGGACGGATGCGCATCCGCACCGGCGGCAGCGCGGGTACCCATAACGGCATACGGGACATCGTCTATCAGCTGGGCGATGACCAGTTCCCCCGGATTAAGATAGGCATCGGCCATCCGGAAGACGGTCAGGACCTGGCGGACTATGTCCTCTCTCCCATTGACAGTGCAACCTATGATATCATAAAGCTGGCGCCTGCCGCCGTCATCGACCTTATTGAATATGGCCCGGCATATGCCATGCAGACCTATAATAAAAAATAAGGAGTAAACTACCATGCTGCTCATCAAAAACGGACATATCAAAACCATGGCCGGCCCGGACATTGAAAACGGACAGGTTCTGCTGGACGGCGGAAAGATCGTTTCTGTCGGCAAGACAGTCAAGGCCCCGAAAGATGCCGAGGTCATCGACGCCGGCGGACGCCTGGTCACCCCCGGCTGCGTGGAGGCCCACTGCCACATCGGCCTTGACAACGAAGGCATGGGTTGGGAAGGCCACGACTATAATGAGATCGTCGAGCCCGTCACTCCGCAGCTGCGCGCTATCGACTCCATCAATCCGCAGGACGAAGCCTTTGGTCTGGCCATCCACGGCGGCGTGACGACCGCCGTCACCGGCCCGGGCAGCGCCAACGTCATCGGCGGCACCTTTGCCGCCATCAAGCTCTGCGGCAAGCGTGTGGACGACATGATTGTCAAAGAGCCGGTCGCTATGAAATGCGCCTTCGGCGAAAATCCGAAGCGCTGCTATTCCAACCTGAAGAAGAGCCCGCAGACCCGTATGGCTACCGCCGCTCTGCTTCGGGAAACGCTGTTTAAGGCCCGTCGGTACATGCAGGATAAGGAAAACGGCAAGGATCCCGCTTTTGACATGAAGCTGGAAGCCATGATCCCCGTCCTTAAAGGAGAGATCCCCCTGAAGGCCCATGCCCACCGCGCCGACGATATCCTGACGAGTATCCGTATCGCCAATGAATTCGGCGTTAAGATCACCCTTGACCACTGCACTGACGGCGCGCTGATCGCCGATGAGCTGGCAAAAGAGGGGAAACCCGCCTTTGTAGGGCCGACCCTGGGCGGCAAGAGCAAGATCGAGCTGCAGAACAAGAGCTTTGACACACCCCATGTACTCCACGATGCAGGCGTCTCCATTGCCATCATCACGGATGCGCCCGTCATCCCGCTGCAATATCTGCCCATGTGTGCCGGACTGGCGGCCAAAGCCGGTCTGGACATCGAAGAAGCCTGGCGTGCCATCACCATCAATTCCGCGACGCTGACCGGGATCGGCGACCGCGTGGGCAGCCTGGAAAAAGGCAAGGACGCCGACGTGGTGATCTGGGACGGCAATCCGCTGACCGACATCGGCTCCGCTTCCTGGAAGACCATCGTCGACGGCAAGATCGTTTACGAGAAGTAAACCGCTTATCTCTGCACCGCCGATGCCGCAGCCTATTTCCGGCACGGCGATATTCCGCGCCGCCGCGGGGCCTTATTACCCCGGACGGCGCGGCGCCGCATATCGAAGGGAGGTTTTCCCCATGCTGCTGATCCGAAACGCACACCTTAAGACCATGGCCGGCCCGGATATAGAAAACGGCTGTCTGCTGCTACGAGACGGCAAGATTGCCGATATCGGCGAGCATATTTCTGCTCCCGCAGAAGCCGAGATCATCGACGCCGGCGGACGTTTGGTAACGCCCGGCTGCATGGACGGCCACTGCCACATTGGCCTCTGGAATTCCGGCGTCGGCGTTGAAGGCCACGATTTTAACGAGGTGGTGGATCCCATCTCGCCGCAGATGCGCGCCATCGACTCCATCAATCCTCAGGACGAGTGCTTTTCCGAGGCGCTTCGCGGCGGCGTTACCTGCGCCGCTACCGGTGTCGGCGGGGTCAATGCTCTGGGCGGCACCTTTGTCGCGCTGAAGCTGTATGGCCGGCGAATCGACGATATGATACTCAAGTACCCCATCGCCGTCAAAGCCGCTCTGGGAGAGAATCCCAAGTCTTTTTACACCGCCATCGAAAAGAGTCCTCAGACCCGTATGATGGCTGCCGCACTGATGCGAGAGGGACTTTTCCGGGCGCGGCGATATATGGAGGACAAGGAGAAGGGGAAGCAGCCTGCCTTTGATCTCCGGTGGGAAGCCCTCATTCCCGTGCTGAAGCGGGAAATCCCCATCAAGGCCCATGCCCACCGGGCGGATGACATCTGCACCGCCCTGCGCATTGCCAGAGAATTTAATATCCGCGTCACCATCGAACACTGTACCGACGGCCCGCTGATCGCCGACGTGCTGGCAAAAGAGGGCGTTGCTGCCTTTGTAGGACCGAGTCTGCACGGCAAAAGCAAGATAGAAATCCGCAGCCTTAGCTTTAAGACGCCCGGTATTCTCGACCGCGCAGGCGTTCCGGTATCCATCGTCACCGACGCCCCGGAGATCCCGCTCCAACATCTGCCGCTGTGTGCTGGGCTGGCTGTCTGCGCCGGGATGGATAGGGATGCGGCCTGGCGTGCTATCACGATCACTCCCGCCATCCACTGCGAGGTGGGTGACCGGATCGGCAGCCTGGAAAAAGGCAAGGATGCCGATGTGGTGATCTGGGAGGATGACCCGCTGACACGGATAGGCGCCGAGGCGCTCATCACCATCGTTGACGGAACGGTCGTTTACCGGAAATAGCGGTGCGTCCCTTCGACCCCACCTTCCCCCGTTCATCATTTTTCGCATACCCCATCCCTCTTCGGGATGGGGCAATGCCTGTTGCACAGGAGTATCTATGGAAGCATTACTCACACCGATCCAAAAACTGCCTGAATATCAGGCGCTGCTTTCCGCCGCCCGCGAAGGGACGGGGGTCGTGTCGCTGCACGGCCTGTCGCCCGTCCATCGCGCCCATATCGCCGCGGCACTGGCACAGGATTTGCCGGAACGGACTTTCTGTGCCCTGACCCGCGACGAAGCGGCGGCACAGACCTTCCGTCGGGATTTTGAGGCGCTTTCCGGCCTGACGTGTGCCTTCCTGCCTTCCCGGGATTTTGTCTTTCATCAGATTGAAGGCGCATCCCGCGAATATGAGCAGCAGCGAATCCGTGCGCTGCGAAGCATGGCTGCCGGCTGCCGTGCGCTTGTTTCGCCAGCCGACGCAATGATGCTTCGCACCCTGCCCCCGGAAGCTCTTTCGCGCGCCACAGTCACGGTGACTCTGGGCGGCGCTGCAGAGCTCTCTGCGCTGACTCTGACGCTGACCGACGCGGGGTATGCCCGCTGCGATCAGGTGGAGGGTCCCGGCCAGTTTGCCCTGCGCGGCGGCATTCTTGACGTATTCCCCGCCGGCGGAGAAGAGCCGGTTCGTGCCGAATTTTTTGGCGACGAGATAGATTCCCTCGGCGTGTTCGATCCGCTGACCCAACGGCGTACCCGCAATATCCGCCGCGCCGAGTTTCCGCCCGCCCGCGAGGCGCTGCCCCGTCTTTGCGAAGGTGGGATGGAAGGGCTGCTTGCCCAGCTGGAACGGCTGTGTGCGCGAAAGTCCTGCGGGGATGCACTGCGAAAAACACTGGAGGATGACATTGCCCGCCTGCGGGACGGACTGGATCTGGCCGCGGCCGACCGGTATCTGCCGCTGATCTACCCTGATTTCTCCAGCGGGTTTTCTCACCTGCCGGAAAGTACGGTCTATCTGATCTGCGATTCTTCTGCCGTGCTGGAAACGACCCGCGGCCTTGTCCATCGGCAGAGTGAGGATATTGCCCACCTGTTGGAAAACGGTGTACTGGCTCCTTCGAAAAGCGGCTGGAGTATGGATGAATCCCAGTTTCGGGCCCAACTCTCCGCTTGCCTTCTGCTGGACAGCTTCCTGGCCTCCAGCGGCTTTTCACCGCAAAAATTGCTGTCGCTGGAGGTTAAGCAGCTTCCTTCCTATGGCGGCAGTCTGGAAACCGCATCCCGGGATCTGGAAGGGTACCTGCGCCTCGGCTTCACGCTATTCGCTCTGGCGGGCGGCAAGGCCCGGGCTCAAAGCTTGAAATCCCTGCTGGAAGAAAACGGCCTTCCCTGCGTCGCCGATGAACGCCAGGCCGGGCCGGGCCGCGTCTGCGTCCTGCAGAGCAATTTAAGTGCCGGTATGGAATACCCCTCCCTGCGTCTGGCCGTGGTCTGTGAAGGTCAGGCCAGCGGGCATCGGGCCCAGCGGCATAAACGTGCCGGGCGCAAAGACCATCTGCGCAGCTTTTCCGATCTGCATCCCGGCGACCTTGTGGTGCATGAGCATCATGGCGTCGGCCGGTTTGTCGGTGTGGAGCGCATTCAGGTAGATAGAGTCTGGCGTGATTATATGAAGATTGCCTTTGCGGGGACCGACTTCGTCTTTGTCCCTGCCACCGGGCTCGATCTTGTCAGCAAATATATCGGCGCGGCGGAACAGGGCTCTGTCAAGCTGTCCAAGCTGGGCGGTACCAACTGGGCAAAAACCAAAGCCCGGGCAAAAAAGAGTGCCCGCGACCTGGCCGAACAGCTGATCGCACTTTATGCAGCACGACAGAAGCGGCCGGGCTTTGCCTTTCTCCCCGATGACGACTGGCAGCGTTCCTTTGAAGAAGCTTTTCCCTTTGATGAGACCGAAGATCAGCTGGTCTGCGCACAGGAGATCAAGGCCGATATGCAGCGTGCCTGCCCCATGGACCGGCTTTTGTGCGGCGATGTGGGCTTTGGGAAAACTGAAGTGGCCTTCCGTGCCATCATGAAATGCGCCCTGTCCGGCAAGCAGGCGGCGATTCTGGTACCCACCACCGTACTGGCCCGTCAGCATTATCTGACCGCCTGCCAGCGATTCTCCGGCCTACCGGTCAAAATTGAGATGATGAGCCGCTTCCGTACCCGCGGGCAGCAGGATGAGACCGTGCGGCGGGTCAAAAACGGGACCTGTGACTTGCTGATTGGTACCCACCGGATCCTGCAGAAGGATATAATCTTCAAGGATCTGGGGCTGCTGGTGGTCGACGAGGAACAGCGTTTCGGCGTCGGACACAAGGAGCGGATCAAGCAGATGGCCCTCGATGTGGATGTACTGACCCTTACCGCCACCCCGATCCCGCGTACGCTCAATATGGCTCTGTCCGGCATCCGCGATATGTCGGTGCTGGAGGAGGCGCCCATCGGCCGTCAGCCGGTACAGACTTATGTTCTGGAACAGGATGATGCCATCCTCCGCGATGCGATTCGCCGGGAGCTGTCACGAGGCGGGCAGGTCTATTACCTCCACAATCGAATTGAATCTATCGACCAGGCAGCAGGGCGGCTGCAGGCGGCCTTTCCCGATGCCACCGTTGCTGTTGCCCATGGCCGTATGGGCGAGCAGCAAATGAGCGATGTAATGGAGCGCACCTATGCGGGGCAGGTGGACATTCTGGTCTGTACGACGATTATCGAAACCGGCGTAGACATCCCCAACGTAAATACACTCATCATCGAGGATGCAGACAACATGGGTCTGGCACAGCTCCATCAGATCCGTGGCCGCGTGGGACGTTCCACCCGCCACGCTTATGCCTATTTCACCTACCGCCGGGGCAAGGCACTGACGGAGGTGCAGCAAAAGCGCCTCTCTGCCATCCGTGAATTTGCAGAGTTTGGCTCCGGCTTTAAAATAGCCATGCGCGACCTTGAAATCCGCGGTGCGGGCAATGTTCTCGGCGCACAGCAAAGCGGTCATCTGATGGATGTGGGGTATGAGATGTATATGCAGCTGCTGGCAGAGGCCACCACGGAGCTGAAGGGCGGCACGCCTGTCGCCCGTACCGACTGTACTGCCGACCTGTTGGTATCGGCCGGTCTGCCGCAGACCTATGTTCCCGATGCCGCCACCCGCGTCGATTTCTATCGCCGCATCGCCATGATCTCCTCGACAGAAGATTATATGGATATGCAGGACGAGATGCTCGACCGGTTCGGTGAGCTGCCGGCCCCGGCGACTGCGTTGCTGGACATCGCCCTGCTGCGTGCCCGTGCCAGTTCGGTCGGCATCCACGAGATCAGCCAGAAAAACAGTCATCTGCTGCTTCACTTTCGTTCTTCTGCCCTCGCGGGCGCGGCGGCGGCCTGTGCCGACAAAAAATTCCGCGGTCGGCTGCTGCTGTCTGCCGGAGAGGCCCCGTATCTCAGTCTGCGGCTTTCACCCACCGACGACCCGCTGGTACAGACAAAAGCGGTTGTCGACGCATGGAGCAGCTTTACACCGCTCGCCGGATGTGATACGATGGGACACAGCCAAACAAAGGAGGAGACCTTCTGATGAAGCGCTGGCTCGTTATCGCTCTCTGTATTCTCTGTCTGCTCAGCTTGTGTGCCTGCCGCCCCAGCCCCACCGCCATCACTGTCGGTGGAAACCGGGTGGACGCTTCCGAATATGCATTTTACCTGCATTATAACTGTGATGAAAAGGGTGCCGCCGGTGGGGCCTATACCGATGAGGAGACCGCCGCCGCCCGGGAAAAGGCGATCGATCAGATTATCACCAACGAGGTCGTCCGTCTTAAGTGCAAGGAACTGGGACTTTCCTTTTCAGATGAGCAAAAAGAAAGCCTGAAGGCGGAAAAAGCCGCGCTGCTGGATTCTCTGGGCGGAAAATCCGCCTATGTGGAGTACCTCCGACAGGCCTATCTGACTGACCGTGCCTATGACAAGTTCCAGGAGGGCGCGCTCTATTATCAGATGCTCTATGACCACGTCTCTGAAGAGAGCGAGGATACAGTCTATACCGATGAAGTGCTGCGCCAGTATTTTGCCGATAGCTACATCACGCTGAAATACATCCGCTTTTCTCTTACCGATGACAGCGGCCAACCGTTGTCCGACAGCGAACGCGATACCCTCCATACCCAGGCGGAAGATGTACTTGCGCAGGCGCAGGCGGAAGGTGCGGATTTCGACGCACTGGTGGCCGCCTACAACGATGATCCCAATATGGCCGCCTCCCCGGCCGGCATGATTATCAGCCGGCTGGAGGCCGCCGGTGTCGATTATATGGAGCCGGCATTTGACCTTGAAGAAAACCAGGTGGGCGGCGTCTATGAATGTGCAGACGGCTATTATATCCTGCAGAGGCTGCCGGTGGACGCCGGATATTTTGAAAGCAATCGGGACTATATATTTCAGAGCGCGCTGGATTGGCGCTTTTCCGAATGCCTTACGGAGTGGAAGTCCGAAGCGGACGTCTCCGTTTCCGGGGTCGTGGACGACATCACGCTCAATAATCTGGGCGACTATGTGAAATAGAGCGGAGGAAACCATGAAAAAAGTATTTTGGGGCATTCTGCTGGCGATGGCCAATGTGGGTGCTATCCTGACGCTGGCGTTCTCACTGCTGGGCGGCGGGCGTTTCGTATCCTGGTTCAGCATTGCGGCCGATCTGAGCGTGGCGCTGGGCTACCTGCTTATCATGCTGGGCGCCCGCGATCTGCCCGGCGGTAACTTCGGTTATGCCGCGACGCTGTCCAAGATCCTGTGTGCCTTTACGGCGGCGGTATTCGCCCTTAACCTCCTCAATATTATGCCCGGCGGAACCATCGCCACCATTCTTTACTGGGCGGCTGATCTGGGCAGCTTCATCACAATGTATTTCTGCGTGCTGGGCGTGGGTGATCTGGAACGCGGCGGAGGCGGCTATCTTGGCGCTGACCGCCTCCAGAAAACCTTTACCGTCTGGGTCGTACTCAACCTGCTGGGCAGCTTTATTTCTTACCTTACCCTTGCCGCCCTGGGCGCCTATGTAGTCCTGCTGGTCTATTTCTGGAAGGCCAGCCGCAGCTACAAGGGCGGTGGAGGCTGGCGGGTCTATTGAGCTTTTTACTGCGTTCAGCGCCTTGAAAAAACCGGCAGAATCTGCCGGCTTTTCTTTTTATACCGCTGAAAAACAGAATGTAAATCTCGCGGAAATTCGGTATTGCAAAGCGACGGGTATGGTGATAGAATGAAGCAAACTTAAGAGGCCGCCGAAGGGCGGCCGCCGATTCGGCGGGAGGCGCACTTCGATGATCGATCTTCAAAAGATCGGCCGAGATAATTATGAACGCGTATATGACCTGCGGGTCACCAAGGATCAGCGGCGGTTTGTCGCGCCGAACAGCTGGTCTCTTGCCGAGGCTGCCTATGGCGGGAACGAAATGCATCCGCTGGTCATCTGTGCCGACAGCGAGCCGGTCGGGTTTTTGATGTATGGGTTTTACCCTGCGGCGGATGATTATCCCGAGGATGGCTGGTGGCTTGCGCAGCTGATGATTGACGAACACTTTCAGGGACATGGATTTGCCCGTACTGCTCTGCGGATGATGCTGAAGCAGCTGCATGCGCAGCGGCCGGAGCTTAACGAGCTTCTTGCCGCCCTCGACCCTCGAAACGCCGCCGCCATCCACGTTTATGAATCGGTGGGGTTTTAAAAGACCGACCGGACCACCGGCGGCTCCGACGTTTATATCCTCTATCTGTAGATCGCCCCATCCGCCCGCGGCGTGGGGCTTTTTTATTTCTCTGCGCCGGCTTTTTCCCATCGTACCGGCCGCTGGAACAGCACCTGCCATGCCATATCTCAGGTCGCCGTACGCCAGGCCGGCGGCACAAGCTGTCCTCCTGTGGATCCTCGATCGGTGTCCCGTGTTCATATAAAGCAAAACACGCCCTTTCCTTTCGGAACGGGCGTGTCGTACTTTGTTAGCGGAAGGTCTTTTTCTTTGCGCGGGCCGCCTCGCTCTTCTTGCGGCGCTTCACGCTCGGGCTTTCGTAATGCTCGCGTCTCCGGAGCTCGGAAAGTACGCCGGACTTTGCGCAGGAGCGCTTAAAGCGGCGCAGCGCATTGTCTAAAGACTCATCCGGTTTAACATGGATCTCAGACATCTCTTCTTACCTCCCTCCATCGCTGACGGTGAAACACATAAGTGCATCACGGAGTTATTATATGCGTTTCGTAAATGCTTGTCAAGATTTGACCACAAAATTGACGATCTTCCCGGGAATTAAAATTGTCTTGACGATTTGCACGCCCTCCATAGCGGCGGCAATCTTCGGATCGGCAAGGGCCAAAGCACGTGCCTGCTCCGCGTCGGCGTCTGCCGGGAAGGAAACAATGTTCCGTACTTTTCCGTTGATCTGAACAGCCACATCAACTACGTCGTCTTTTGTCTTGGCTTCATCGAACGCAGGCCAGGCGGCACACGCCAGCTGGGTCTTCCCGCCAAGGCGCTCGTTGAGCTCCTCTGCGATATGGGGGGCAAACGGCGCCAGCAGCAGCAGCAGCGTTCTGTACTCACCGGCGGTGCATCCGTTCTTCTCCAGCTGGTTGAGCAGCGCCATCATGGCGGCGATCGCGGTGTTGAACTTCATGTTCTCGATGTCTTCGCCCACCTTGCGGATCGTCTTGTGCATCGCGCTCTCATTTTCCGCCGAATAGCCCTCCGCAGGCTTTAATTGCTCAGCCAGATCCCAGATACGGTCGAGGAAGCGCTTGCAGCCCTTGACCGCGTTATCGTTCCAGGGAGCAGCCTTTTCAAAGTCGCCGATGAACATGATATACAGGCGCAGGGTATCCGCACCATAGCGGGCAACGATGTCGTTGGGGTTAACCACATTGCCGCGGGATTTGCTCATCTTCTCCCCGTTTTCACCGAGGATCATGCCGTGGCTGGTTCGTTTCCGATACGGCTCCTTCGTCGGAACGGCGCCGAGATCATAGAGGAATTTATGCCAGAACCGGCTGTACAGCAAGTGCAGGGTGGTATGCTCCATCCCGCCGTTGTACCAATCCACCGGCGTCCAGTATTTAAGTGCTTCAGGCGAGGCCAGCGCCGCCCCATCGTGCGGATCTGTATAGCGGAGGAAGTACCAGCTGGAGCCAGCCCACTGAGGCATGGTATCGGTCTCCCTCCGGGCCGGGCCGCCGCAACAGGGGCAGGTGGTGTTTACCCAGTCATCCATATGCGCCAGCGGGCTCTCCCCGTCGTCCGTGGTCTGATAGCTCTTGACTTCAGGCAGCAGCAGGGGCAGCTCGCTTTCGGGCAGAGGCACCCAGCCGCACTTTTCACATTTGACCAGCGGGATGGGTTCTCCCCAGTAACGCTGGCGTGAGAACACCCAGTCGCGCAGCTTATAGTTGACTTTTTCCCGTCCGATGCCCTGCTCCACAACCCATTTTTTCATGGCGGGGATCGCCTCTTTGACGGTCATGCCATCCAGGAAGCCGGAATTGACCATGATTCCGGTATCGTCTTTGAGGGTGAAAGCTTCCTTGGCGATATCGCCGCCCCTGACCACCTCGATGACGGGTACTCCAAATTTCCGGGCAAACTCCCAGTCGCGCTGATCATGGCCGGGGACGCCCATCACCTCGCCGGTTCCGTAGCTCATCAGAACATAATCGGATACAAAAATCGGGATGGGTTTCCCGTTGACCGGGTTGATGCCCTCCACGCCCTGCAGGCGGACGCCGGTCTTGTCCTTGTTCATCTCAGTCCGCTCAAAGTCGGACTTGCGGGCGGCCTCTTCAATATAAGCCTCGACCTCGTCCCAGTTCTCCAGCTTGTCTTTCCACTGCCGGAGATAGGGGTGCTCAGGGCTGACGACCATAAAGGTCACACCGAACAGCGTATCCGCGCGGGTGGTGAACACCGTCATCCGGTCACCCAGCGTAGTGGTAAAGTCTACCTCCGCGCCGGTGCTGCGGCCGATCCAGTTGCGCTGCTGGATCTTAACGCGCTCGATATAATCAAGGTCGTCCAGATCATTGAGCAGCCGTTCTGCATAGGCGGTGATTTTCAGCATCCACTGGCTCTTCTCCTTGCGTACCACCGGGGCGCCGCAGCGCTCGCACACGCCGTTAACGACCTCTTCGTTGGCCAGCACACATTTACAGGAAGTGCACCAGTTCACCGGCATAGACGACTTATAGGCCAGCCCCTTGTGGAACATCTGCAAAAAGATCCACTGGGTCCATTTGTAATAGTTCGGGTCGGTGGTATCCACACAGCGGTCCCAGTCGAAGCTGTACCCCAGCATCTTGAGCTGTTGAGTAAAGCGGGCGATATTCCGCTTCGTTACATCTTTGGGATGCATGTGATTCTTAATGGCATAGTTTTCCGTAGGCAGGCCGAATGCATCATAGCCGATGGGGAACAGCACGTTGTAGCCCTGCATCCGGCGTTTGCGTGCAATGATGTCCATGGCGGTGTACGGTCTGGGATGGCCGACGTGCAGCCCTTCGCCGGAGGGGTAGGGAAACTCAATCAGGCCGTAAAATTTCGGCTTCTTCGAATCGTTGTCAGCGGCAAATACCTTTTCCTGTTCCCACGTTTCCTGCCACTTTTTTTCAATCTCTAAGAAATCATAATTCATACTGCAACTAATCTTCCTTCGTCACGATATTTGAGAGATCCACGGGTTCTGCATCTCCCCATAGTCGTTCCAGCGCGTACATCTCGCGCGCGTCGGCAAGAAAGATATTGGCCACGACTGTGCCGTAATCCATAAGAATCCAGCTGGAGGTGACTCCTTCCACATGGTGCGGTGCCACACCCTGCTCCTTGAGCTTGTGCTCGATCTCATCGCTCAGGGCCCGGATATGGGTGGTGGAGGTACCGGTCATCATCAGGAAATAATCGGCCAGTGTCGTACGCTCAGTCACCCGCATAGAAATGATGTCGCGGGCTTTTTTTGAATCCGCGATACGCGCTACCGCTTCCATCAGCGTTTTCGGTGCCATGATCTGTTCGCTCATTGTTCATTGCCCCCCCTTCGTCAGCCGCTCCAGCGTCTGTAAAGTCACATAATATGGTTCTTTTCCCTTGTTCCGCACAAAAGCGGCTGTCCGCTGCAGGGCGGCAATCAGCGCCGCGTGCAGATCCTGTTTTGCCAGTAATCGCAGTCCCTCCGCACCGTCATAGGTGCGTGTTTCCTCACACAGGTCGGCAATATAGAGAATCTTTTCCTCTGTTGTCATATCGGCAGCGCCGACAGTGTGTCTGGCAATGGCACGGCATACCGCCTCCGGCATGCGCAGCTCGCGCCGTGCAAGCTCTGCCGCGGTATCCGCGTGGATCAGGTCAAAAAAGCTCTCCTGCGGATAATCAGTAATTATACCCCATTGATCGCATAATTTCAACTGTTCTGCCGGGGAAAGAGGTTTGGTGCAGTCATGCAGCAGCGCCGCCGCCCGCACGGTATATGCATCCGCACCCCAGATCGCGGCCAGTTCGGCACATAGCCGCTCGCACCCCAAGGTGTGGGCCAGCCGCTTTGCCGGCAGATGCCTTTCTGCAAAAGCACGCAGCGTATCCAGCGAAACGGCATACAGCCCGTTCTTTCGGATGTAATCTGCCACCGCCTTTGGCAGCTGTTCTGCCCGTGCGCCGTCACGAACTTCGGTGGAGCTGACCTCCACCACCGGATTATCAATTATATCGATCTCCACACCGTATATGCTGGCCAGCGCCGCCGCCTTTTCCTCAATTAGGATGCGGTCACTTTCCTCCCGGGAGACGACGGCCAGCCGCGCCAGGCGCAGAATTTCTTCCGTACAGTGCCACCGGTCAATAGACAGCAGCATATCAGTGCCGATCATCAGCCATAGCGCGGCGTCTGGATATTGCTGCCGCAGCAGGCGCAGCGTGTCCACCGTGTAGCTCGGGCCGGGCCGCCGGAGCTCCATATCGTTTATCGAGCAATTCGGTACTCCCGCAAAGGCAAGACGGCACATGGCGAGCCGTTGATCGGGCGAAGCGCTGCCTTCCGGCAGCGGTTTGTGAGGCGGCAGCCGGTCGGGTATGATCAAAAGTTGGTCAAGCGCAAGTGTCTTAACACAAGCTCGAGCTGCTGAAACATGCCCTTCGTGCGGCGGATTGAACGTCCCGCCGAACATTCCGATTCTCATGGCAGGACGATCACCGGCTTATCGGGACTGCGCTTATAAATCACCAGACGGCTGCCGATGCACTGCACCGGCTCGGCACCTAAAGCGCTGCATAGCAGCTCCGAGGCTTCACGCAGGGAAACGGGCGCAGTTTCCAGCACCCGCAGCTTAATCAGTTCTTTCACCTTGATCTCAGCGGCAGCCTGATGTAGGACGGCATCGGTAACGCCGTCCTTGCCAATTTGCTGGGTGGTGGGCAGCGGATTTGCGAGCGCACGCAGATAGGCGCGCTGTTTACTGGTCAGCATAACGTTGACTCCTTTTTTTTCTGTGATGAAACTATGATTCTTACAGGCCCCGCCGATCCAACTCACCGGCCATGCGCCGCAGCGCCTCCGCCCGGTGGGAGATCCGGTTTTTGAGCTCCTGCGCCATTTGCGCGAAAGTCTCTCCGGCCTCTTCCACATAAAATACCGGATCATAGCCAAAGCCGCCGATGCCGGCGGGCGTTTGCAGGATACGTCCGGGGCAGACGCCCCGGACCGTGAACTCCGTCCCGTCCGGCAGGACACAGGCGATAGAGGATACAAACTGCGCCTGCCGCTGTCTGTCGGGTACGCCCGTCAGATTCCGCAGCAAAAGCGCCGTCCGGTCTGCGTCGCTGCCCTCACAATACCGGGCGCTGCGGACGCCGGGCGCGCCGGAAAGGGCGGCTACCTCCAGTCCGCTGTCGTCAGCCAGCGCGGGCATATGCGCTGCAGCACAGGCAGCCCGGGCTTTGATCAGGGCATTCTCCTCAAAGGTCTCTCCCGTCTCTTCCGGATCGACCGCGATACCGGCCTCGCGCAGCGAGACGGCGCGCCGGTTCTGGTTTTCAAGAATGGTCTTCATCTCGCCCAGCTTATGGGCATTATTGGTCGCGATGACATAGGTCATTTAAAGTATTCCCCCACGGCGGTACGCTGGGCAGCGATGAGCTGCCGGATCCCGTTGTGGGCCAGCATATACAGGTCGTCCAGTTCCTTTTTGCTGAAGGGCCGCTCTTCACCGGTGCCCTGGCACTCAACGATGTTCCCTTCGTCATCCATAACGAAGTTAAAGTCCACCTCACCGCCGCTGTCCTCCACATAATCGAGGTCACAGACCGGCTCGTCCTTAACCAGTCCGGCACTGATGGCAGCCACGTAGGAAAAAAGCGGCAGGGTCTTAAACACGCCTGCAGCGCGCAGCTTTTCCAGCGCCAGGACCAGTGCGCAGAATCCGCCGGTGATGGACGCGCAACGGGTACCGCCATCGGCCTGAATCACATCGCAGTCGATGGTGATCGTGCGTTCGCCCAAGCGGGCAAGGTTGGTTACCGAGCGCAGAGCCCGGCCGATCAGGCGCTGGATTTCCGCGCTGCGGCCATTGAGCTTAAGCCGGGAGATATCCCGGGAAGAACGCTCTGCGGTGGCGCGGGGAAGCATGCTGTATTCCGCCGTTACCCAGCCGGTGCCCCGGCCGCGTAGGAAAGGAGGCACGCCCTCTTCCACCGTAGCATTGCAGATAACCTTTGTGTTGCCGCACTCGATGAGTACGGAGCCCTCCGGATATTTGATAAAACCGGTGGTAATTTTCACCGGCCGGATCTCGTTGTTCTTTCGTCCGTCGTGTCTTGGCATGGTGCTCCTCCCTTATCCATCCTTCTGCCGCCCAGCATCTGCACGGGCTTTCCTATTCAAAAAATGCCTTGGTAAACTCTTTCGGGTCAAATTCCAGAAGATCATCGGCCGTTTCTCCAACGCCGACAAACTTTACCGGCACCTGGGTCTGTGCGCTGACGTGGATGGCGATACCGCCCTTGGCGGTTCCGTCCAGTTTGGTCAGTACGATGCCGGTCAGGTGGGCTGTCTCGTTAAACGCCTCCGCCTGCGTCAGCGCGTTCTGGCCGGTGGTGGCGTCCAACACCAGCAGCGTCTCAACGTCGGCACCGGGCAGCTCCCGGTCAATTACCCGCCGCATCTTGGCGAGCTCGTTCATCAGGTTCTGCTTATTGTGCAGGCGACCGGCCGTGTCGCAGATCACTACATCCGCACCCCGTGCCTTTGCCGCCGATACGGCATCGAAGATAACAGCAGCGGGATCAGCACCCTCGGCATGCCTTACGATATCCGCACCGCAGCGCTGTGCCCAGATGGACAGCTGGTCGGCTGCCGCCGCGCGAAAGGTGTCCGCAGCAGCGAACAGTACCTTCTTTCCCTCCGCTGTTAACTTCTGGCCCAGTTTGCCGATTGTGGTGGTCTTTCCCACGCCGTTGACACCCACCATCATAATGACGGCGGGTTTGGTTTCCAGTTTCAGCCCGTCGTTGGCAGCCATCATGTCCGCAAGAATATCGCACAGGCAGTCAATGACCTGCTCGCGGGTCTGCAGGTTCTGCAGCTTTGCCCGCTTCCGCAGCTCCTCCACGGCGCCCGCAGCGGTATATGCACCGATGTCTGCCAGAATGAGTGCGTCTTCAAGCTCCGCCAGCAGTTCTTCATCTACGCTGCGGAACGCGGCAAAAACGGAATTGAGCGCTCCGCCGGTCTGTGCCTTTGTCTTTTTCAATCCTTCCCGGATCTTATCAAAAAACGCCATGATTCTTCTCCTTTATGCTTTACGGAAATCAGATAATCGCGATCTCCGCCGATGGACGTGCCTTTTCAATCAGGCCGGTATGCTCTTCCAGCAGATAGAGCGCGGCTCCCCTTATTTTTTCTTTATGCCGATCCCATACTTCGTCCGAATAGGCGGCCTTCCTCAGGTCATTTTCCATTATATCCGGGGCGAGACATCCGGAAAGCCGGCGTATGATTTCAGCGGCAGCATACGCGTGGCTGTTGCTCCGATCAGAAAGGTCTCCCGACGAAAGCAGCGAGGCGAAAAAAGCAGAGGTCGGATAATAAATAAGCTCCACCAGCTTGGCACGATATTCCAGGTCCTGGGAGGCCATCGATCCATATCGATAATCGGCATGATGTTGTGCCTCATGTTTTAAAAAGGAAATTGCAAATACCGGATCCTGCAGATCTGCCGAATAGACACTTTTTACACAATAAATCCCATCGTCATTGGCCCACCCGCCCGTACCGAATTCATCTCCGGACAACCAGGCAAGCCAGCTTCTGATGATAAAGCCATCCATCCAATATACCGTCACGGATTCCGTACCGGACGGGAGTTCGACCTCATAGTCGGTTTTTTCGGTTTTTTCCCATACATATGGGCCGTAAAAGCCCATTGTTTTTCCCCCAAGGAAGAACCAGCCAAGACTTTTAAAAACCGGCGCCATCCATCCTTCCAGTTTTGCCATGTCCCCATCTTTCTTCTGAAGAATCTCCCGAAGCCTCTTTTCCAGTACCATTCGGGCACCCGGCTCCCGCATTCTCGCTGTGTCGGCGTTTCCACTCCCCGGCGTAAAACAATCTTGAAAATATTTCATGTAAGCTTCGGCAATCCGGTCGGCCTGCGCATTTCCCGTTCGCACGCGAGGCATATCTTCCAATCTTTTCTGGAGCTCCCGCAGCCTATCGGTTTCTCCGCATTGTTCAAGACAGTCTATTGCTCCTCGCACGTCGGCGCGTATCAGACTGCCTTTATACCGCTGCCTGTCGGTTTCCGCGAAATCGGTTTTCCCGTTCATTTTTTAAATTTCCCCTGCCATTCAACATATCGCCAGAACCGTATCAGGAAATTTGTTCCTTGATATGCTCTTCCACTTCGCTGATGTTGAGCGCCAGCAGCTTGGTAACGCCACGCTCCTGCATGGTGACGCCGTAGAGGATGTCTGCGCCCTCCATCGTGCCCCGGCGGTGCGTGATGACGATGAACTGGGTATTATCGCTCAGCTTCCGCAGGTAGGCGGCGAACCGTGCAACGTTGACGTCATCCAGCGCGGCCTCAATCTCGTCCAGCACGCAGAAGGGCGTCGGCCGCACCTTGAGAATCGCGAAATACAGTGCGATGGCAACGAAAGCCTTTTCGCCGCCGGACAGAAGGGAGATGGCACGCATGGATTTCCCCGGCAGCTCGACCTTGATCTCGATACCGCAATTCAGCACGTCGCTCTCATCTTCCAGCTCCAGCCGTCCCCGGCCGCCGCCGAAGATTTCGGTAAACGTAATCTGGAATTCTTCATTAATCTTCCGGAATTCGCCGGCGAATATCTCCGTCATGCTGCCGGTCAGCTCAGTGATGATTTTCAGCAGGTCGGCCTTGGATTTTTCCAGATCGTCACGCTGACCGGAAAGAAATTCGTATCTTTCACTGACTTTTGCGTATTCCTCAATAGCGGAAATATTGACGTCGCCCAGCTTTTTGATCCCGCCGCGCAGTTCGCCGATGCGCCGGTTTGCTTTGGAGGTGCTTTCAAGCTCGACATGCACCTCCTGCGCTGTGACGCGGGTCAGCTCATAGGTTTCCCACAGCTTCTGGAGAATATTGTCCTCCTCCATCTCCGCCTGGGTTTTTTTGTTTTCCAGCCGGCCGCGTTCCCGCTCCAGATTAAGCAGATCACTGTTTTTCTGCTGGGTCTCTTTTTCGCAGCGGGCACGCGCACCCTCCAGCCGGGCCTTTTCTTCATTGATACGCAGAAGCTTGTCCCGGCGGGCCGCCGCCTCAGCCGCGTATTGCTCGGCCAGCCGCTCCTGTTCACCTAGCAGCGTCCGCAACTCCCCGTTGCGGGCCCGGATGGCCTCTATCACCGTCTGCCGATCCTGCCGCTGGTCTGCCATGGATGCAATCAGCGCGTCAAGCTCTGCGATGGCGCCGTGGGTGGTCTCCCGCTCAGCGCGGGCGGAAGCGATATCCACCCGCAGGGCCGACACCGATTCCGCCAGATGCCCCGCCCGGGCCTCTTCCTCCCGGCGGCCGCCGGCCATCTTTTCAATCTCCGCCTGCATCTGCTCCGCCGCGTGCAGGTGCTCTTCCGCCGTCTGCACAAGCCGGGCGATCTCACCGCGGGCCTGTGCCGTCCGGGTACCCTGCAAATCCTTTTCCTGCTCCAGCTCTTCGATCCGGGCGCGAAGTGTATCCAGCAGCGCCTCATGCTGCTGCTGTTCGGCTCCGAGGCTCAATAGCGCGTCCTGCGCTGCGCGCAGCTCATCCTTCGCTACATTGGATTCGTATGCGGCGCTCTCCAGCTCCTGCTCGGCTGCCCGAAGTTCCCGCTTGCCTGTCTCCAGCTCGGTCTCCAGCGATGCCAGCTCGGTACGCAGCCGCTCAATTTCATTCGCGCGGGACAAAACGCCCACATTCTTCCCCGTGCTGCCGCCGGTCATTGCGCCGGAGGGATTGATCAGCTGTCCGTCTAGTGTGACGATGCGGAAGGCATACTTTTCTGTCTTCGCCATGGCGATGGCATCATCGATGTTTTCTACCACAGCAGTGCCACCCAGCAGGCTTCGGATGACCTTTGCGTACTTGTCATCGCAGCGCACCAACTCGTCGGCCCAGCCGCAAAAACCGCGGCCCGTGATTTTCCGGTTGCCGCCCCGCTCCCGTACCGCAGTCAGGGGCAGGAACGTGGCGCGGCCGTAATTATTCCGTTTTAAAAATCCGATAGCGGCTTTGGCATCCTGCTCAGCGTCCACCACGATGTTCTGCAGCGCAGCGCCCAGCGCGATCTCCACGGCTATGCCATATTGGTCTTCCACCCGGATTAAATCAGACACCGTGCCCCGGATATTGCGCAGCTCATTCCGCCGCGCAGCCTCCATCACCCGGCGGATCGCCTGGCCAAAGCCCTCGTATTCCCGCTCCATAGCAAGCAAAAGATTCAGCCGCTCGGTCATGACGGCCTGCCGGCGGGAGCGCTGCTCCTGCGCGGCGGCCAGCTCTTCCGCCTTTTTCTTGCGCGCCTGGTCGCGCAGTGCATAGCCGCGCAGCATATTTTCGGCAGATGCGCGTTTTTCCTCGTTTTCCTCCATGTTCCGCCGGAGTACGCGCGCCTTTTCCCGCTCCTGGGAAAGCCGCTCTTCCAGCAGGGCAAGTTCCGCATCAATGCTGCCGCCGCGGACGCTTACCTCCGCCAGCCCACTCTCCAGCGCCCCGGCCTTTGCCTGCGCCTCAGCAGCCTGTTCCTTTCTCACCTGAGCCGACGCGCTGAGTGCATCCAGTTTTTCTCCGATGTCCCGCGCGCTTTCCGACGCCGCCTGTGCTTCGGTCAGCAGTTTATCCATCTGCCGGGCCAGCTGTTCGTCCAGCGCGGCCAGCTCGTCCATACGCGCAAGCCTCGCCGCCCGCTGCATTTCCAGCGTCTCTCCATGGCCGGTCTGCTCCTCCAGCTCCCGAATCTTAGCGGCCAGATTATCTTCATTATTCGCGATATTTGTGCGGGTAACCGCCGCGTCGGCGTGGGCACGAGCCGTACGGCTTTCGCTGTCCCGCATCTCCTCACGCACTTGCTCGCTTTCCATGTCACGGGCGTGCATCTCATCGGTCAGCGACTGAGAGCGGCCGTGAAGCTGCTCCAGCTCACTCCGCCGGGCGCTTAGCATCCGCTCCGCATTGTCATAATCGGTTCGCGCTTTCTGCAGGCTGTCTTTAAGCCTGTCCAGCGCGTCCAGCCACACGGTGACCTCCAGTACGCGCAGCTCGTCCCGAAGGATCAGATATTGCTTTGCCCTTTCGGCTTGTTCCTTCAGAGGGCCAACCTGACTTTCCAGCTCTGTGATGATATCTCGGACACGGATAAGGTTGTCCTCGCAGGCCTGCAGCTTCCGTTCGCTCTCCTCTTTTCGGTAGCGAAACTTGGAGATACCCGCCGCTTCCTCAAAAATTTCCCGTCGGTCGGTGCTCTTGGCGGAGAGAATGTCGTCGATTTTCCCCTGTCCGATGACCGAATAGCCATCACGCCCCAGGCCGGTATCCATAAACAGCTCGTGAATATCCCGAAGCCGCACAGCCCGGCGGTTAAGATAAAACTCGCTCTCTCCGCTGCGGTAATACCGACGGGTGACATCGATCTCAGCAAATTCCACGGGCAGCCGCCCGTCGGTATTGTCCAGAGACAGCGTCACCTCGCAAAAGCCCAGCGGGCTGCGCCTGACTGTCCCGCCGAAGATCACGTCCTCCATCTTGCCGCCGCGCAGAGTCTTGGTGCTCTGTTCGCCCAGTACCCAGCGGATGGCGTCCACAATGTTGCTCTTCCCGCTGCCATTTGGGCCGACAATCGCCGTCACGCCACGGCCAAAGGTCATCACCGTCTTGTCCGGAAAGGATTTAAAGCCCTGTATTTCAATGGATTTTAAGTACAAAACCGCACCTCGCTCCATTCTTAATAAGCATACCAAATCATTATAGCAAAAAGGTCTGTAAAATACAAGAAAAAGCAGTGTTATCAGGTGGATCCGCCCAGTGCCGCGCCAAAACGCACTTGCCCCTGAGACCCAGTGGAAAAGCATATGCCAAAGCAGCGCCTTCTGCCGGGAGACGCTTCCCTGCGGCAATTCCGGCGGCATGGTGCTGGGCAGAAACTTAGGACACAAGAATGCCGCGGATGGGCGTTCCCATCCGCGGCAGATTTTATATTCACTTGTGTGCGGTACATGGGGCGAAGCGAGACGCATACAAACGTGCTGTTCTGCCCGCCGCTGCGGGCCGGTGTTCGGAGTATCACACGCCGTGGGCGGCCACCCGCCAAGGGGCCTTCTCCGCAATGCCCGGTATGTTTGTTCGTTCCGACGTTGGGTGTCAGATACGTCCGAAGCGTCTCAGCTCCGCCCGAACCTCTGTTTCTTGCCCATGGGAATCTCCTCCAATTACCGGTTTCTCATACCCTCGTTCTTTCCTTGTCCTCGTCTATACTTTACCACGACATTTTATCAATGTAAATCGGTAAAGTACACAAAAAGTTATAAAAAATAACCAAAATCAGGCCTTCTTCTCCCGATCGATCACAAGACCAGGGATTTTGTCCACCTTGACAACGGCATACAGCAACGGGCCAACCAATGCCAGCAGCACCGCAATTCCCAGGAAGCACAGGACGTGTTTTCCAAATTTATGATTTTTCATGTGGCTCCTCCTTTTCTCGGCACAAAACGGATCTTTATTGGTATCTATTTTACCATAATTTCCTTGTGAAGAAAAGGAATTTATAGGTCTGGCGCAAAGATTTTTACGGTTTGTACCCAAAGCTCTCCCCGCCGGGCCGCCGGGCACGGTAAAAGCGGAATGAATGCGCAGCCAGCCGGAGAAAGCGGAGCGTCAGCGCGACCGGGATCAGGCGCAGAATCCACATGCGCTCCGGCAGCAAAAACACCACGACGACTGTCCCCGCCATCCACCACCAGGCCCGCCGGAGCCTTACGGCTTCAAGCTCAATATGATAAGATTCTTCCATTTGGCGAATCCCGGTCGCCGTCTGCCATGCGCCCCAAAGCGCGGCAATTGCCGCGGCGGAACGCAGCAGCAGCACCGCCGTTCCGGAGGACGGGAGGACGCCCAGAATAAAAAGCAACCAGCTGGTGCCGGTCCCCACGGCCAACGGGCATGACCACCTATGCAGCCGCGCCAGCGCGGGCGCCTTCTCCATCAATTCTTTCAGTCCCCGGTACAGCAGGAGATAGCCGATAAAATCAGGAATCAGCGCCACCGTGCGCGTCGGAAAAATCAATGTGAAATCCAACAGGATAAAGCACAGGCCCGCCAATATCGAATCCATTCATCTCTCCCTCATAAAATGGTATATAAAGCCAACTCCGAAACCTCATATCAATTCGGTTTTCCATTGCCCACATAACTATACTTTCTATATTATTCCATTTAAATCAAAACAGCAACCCCTAGGCGGCCGGTATGGCTTTTCAGTAAAAGATATGTTATATTATTTATATTCTGTCGAATACCGGAGGAATAGGATGGAAACGCTTTTTGATCTGGCCGCGCTGCCGGCAAAAAAAGATCCCGGCCACCGTGGATTGGCCGCTGCGGCGCATCCGGACCTGCCAGCGCTGGCGCAGGCGCTTTTAGACGCACCCAGCATATTGATCGTCACCGGCTTTCCCATCCGGGCGGCCGGCGTGGGAGAAACCGACGGCCCGCCGGGCGCGGCCGATCTGGCTGCGGCGCTCTGTACCCTTGGGAAAAAAGTCTGGCTGGTGACTGACCGGCTGTCCCTGGCCCCGGTGCGCGCCGCCTGCAGCCGCCGGGCCCCGTCAGCCGAGATTCTGGAAGCGCCGCTCAGCGGCGGCGAAGCCTGGTGCCGCGAGGTACTGGACCGGCTGAAGCCCGCGCATATCATCGCCATCGAACGGCCGGGCAAGGCTGCCGACGGCCATTATCACAGCGCCCGGGGCGAGCAGATCGACGACCTGCTCGCCGATACCGACCTGCTGGTGAGTGCCCATTCAGCGCCGGTCACTGCCGTCGGCGACGGCGGCAACGAGCTGGGAATGGGTGCGCTGCATGCGGAAATCGCCCGGCTGGTGGAGCACGGTGAAGAAATTGCCTCTGTACAGCGTGCCGATTTCACAGTTTCCGCCGGCGTTTCCAACTGGGGCGGATGGGAGATCTGTGCTGCTTTGAGCATCCTGACCGGCCGCGATCTGCTGCCTACCGCAGAAGAAGAGACCGGCCTTCTGTCGGATGTCGTCGCTGCCGGTGCGGTGGACGGTGTCACCCGGACCCAAACGCTGACGGTGGACGGCCTCTCCCTGAAAGAAAACCTGTCGGTGCTGCACGCACTGCGTCTGGCGGCCGCACCGGCAGAGCACGGCGTACATACGCTGTCCGAACTGACGCCGAGGGAGGCGCGGCTGCTGTTCCGCGAAGGCGGACTGGTCCGCCAGACCTCCGGCATATGCGCCGGCTATACTCAGTGCAATTTAATCGTCCTGCCCGCACGGGAAGCTGAAGATTTCCGGCAGTTCGCCGCGAGCAACCCTTTCCCCTGTCCGGTGTTGGAAGAGACGCTGCCCGGCGCTCGCGCCCTGCGGAGGCTGGCGCAGGACGCCGATGTGGCGCGGGATTTTCCGCTCTACCGCGTCTATGAAAACGGCCGGCTGAGCTATGAGACGCCTGACGTCTCCGACCTGTGGCAGGATGACTTTGTCGCGTTTTTAATCGGCTGCAGCTTTTCTTTTGAAGAGGCACTGCTGGATGCCGGTCTGCCGGTACGGCATATCGAGGAAAACCGCAACGTGCCGATGTATTTGACAAGCATTCCCTGCCGGCCGGCGGGGATGTTCCACGGCAATATGGTAGTCAGCATGCGCCCGATGATGCCGGCACAGGCTCAGCAGGCGGCAGAAATCACCGCCCGGATGCCCCGCGTCCATGGTGCGCCGGTCCATATCGGCGACCCCGCAAAAATCGGTATCCCCGATCTTGGGAAACCTGACTTCGGCGAGTCGGTCACCGTCCGCGACGGCGAAATTCCTGTCTTCTGGCCCTGCGGCGTGACGCCCCAGGCAGCAGTCATGGCGGCAAAGCCTGCCTTTGCCATCACGCATGCGCCGGGGCACATGTTTATCTGCGATATCCGGAACAAAGACCTGATGGATTGAACACTTTGCGCCACATTGCAAAAACCCATTGAAAAACCGCTGCGTTTTGGTTATAATAATAGTTCAGAAGCCATTGGGCGGTCTGTCCCGCCGTGCTACTCGGGGAGTCAGCGGTTCCTTGTAACCTGAGATCCGCTATAGCAGGGAGGACGCCGTTCCCGAGGAATTTCTTTTCCGCTGCAGCTCCCTGTCCGGAGCTGTGAGAGACCGGTCCCGCGCGACGCGGCCCCGTGAACCATGTCAGGCGGGGAACCGAGCAGCATTTAGCGGACCGCCGCGGGTGCCGCGGTCAACCGGTCTTGAGCCGAGGGCAGGATCAGCGGGCGGAAAAGTATTTCGAAGGACGGCGCACGGTGGGACAGACCGTCCAATTTTATCCGCAGTTTTGTGGGAAGTACCCGAAGTGCCGAACATGGCGCTTCCTCTTCCCGCTTTTGTCTAATTGTTTTCCGGAGCCCATGTCTGAAAGGAGTGCGCGTATGTCCTCCCGCTTGGCATTATACAGAAAATGGCGGCCGCTGACCTTTGACGAGGTGTACGGTCAGGCGCACGTCACCGACGCGCTCCGTGCTCAGGTGGCATCCGGGCGGGTATCCCACGCCTATCTTTTCACCGGCACCCGCGGCACCGGAAAGACTACCTGTGCGAAGATCCTGGCTCGGGCCGTCTGCTGCGAAGCACCCGTTAACGGAAATCCCTGCAACGAATGTGCAGCCTGCCGATCCGTCCTGGACGAATCGGCGCTCGACGTATCTGAGATCGATGCGGCTTCCAACAACAGCGTGGACGACGTCCGTGCCCTCCGGGACGAAGTGTCCTTTACGCCCGCCGCCCTGAAAAAGAGGGTCTACATCATCGACGAAGTGCACATGCTTTCAACCAGCGCCTTCAACGCGCTGCTTAAAACGCTGGAAGAGCCGCCGGAGCATGCGCTGTTCATTCTGGCCACCACGGAGCTGCACAAGGTGCCGGCCACCATCCTTTCCCGCTGCCAGCGGTTCGACTTCCGGCGCATCCCGCCGGAAATCATTGGTGCCCGACTGCGCCATATTGCGGAACGGGAGGGCTATACGCTGGACGACGATGCCTGCGCTTTGCTTGCGCGGCTGGCCGACGGCAGCATGCGGGACGGCGTCAGCCTGCTGGATCGCAGCCTGCCGGAAAAGGGCAGTGTGACATATAGTCAGGTGACAGAGTCCCTTGGTGTCGCACCGGCAGAGACCGTCGCCGCCATCGTGCTGGCGGTTATGGACGGCGATGCCGCACGCGCGCTGGCCGTTTTTTCCGAAGCCTATCTCGAGGGACGGGATGTCCTGTCCCTCTTTGACGAGCTGCTGTCCTTTTTGCGGGATCTATATGTCCTCCGTGCTACCGGACGGGAAGAATACTTGGTCTCCGCCGCTGCGGCCGACCCGGCACAGCTACGCTCGATGGCCGCCCGCGTTTCACCGGAAGAGCTGGCCTTCTTCGTCACCTGCGTCTCCGATCTGCTGACCCGCCTGACCCGGACGGCCATCCGCCGCACGGATGGAGAAATGTGTCTGATGCGTATGGCGCTCCGCGGCGGCGTAAGGCTTGCGGATGAAACCGTCCGCCCACCGGCAGCAGCATCTGCGACCACCCGTTCGGACAAAAGTGTACCGGATACACAGAGGTGTGCCGCGGAGAAGCCGCCCGCCGAATCCCCCCCCTGGGACGTACCTGCGCCTCAACCCGCGGCAGAGCTATCACCCATACAGCGGGAAGATATATTCTCTGGAAATGGTGCGGACACCCGTTCCGAAATACCCGAAAGTATGCCCCGGGACGGTGACCGGCTGCGTGAAGCTTTTCTCTCCCTGGCCGGCAGCAAGGTGACTGCCCCTGTACGCACCTACCTGAAAACAGCGGAGTTTTCGGACAAAAACGGAACGCTGCTCATCCGCGTCAACGACGCGGTGCTTAACATTGTAAGTAAGCAATCCACACTGGATACCCTGCAGGCAGCGGCGCAGGCCCTCTCTTATACCGGCGTACGGGTTGAAAAGCTGACGTCTGAAAAGCCCTCAGGCGCGCTCGACAGTCTGCTGGAAAACGCCCGACAGCTGGGTGTTCAAACGAACTGACAGGAGGAATCGACATGAAACCCGGAAAAATGCCCGGCGGCATGAACATGAACATGAACGCCATGATGAAGCAGGCCCAGAAGCTCCAGACTGAAATGCTCAAAAAGCAGGAAGAACTGGAAAAGCAGGAGTATACCGCCACCGCCGGCGGCGGTGCAGTAACCGCAACCGTTTCCAATAAGCTTCTGAAAAGCCTGTCCATCTCTCCCGAAGCCATTGATCCTGACGATCCGGAAATGCTGTCCGACCTGGTGCTGGCCGCCGTCAACGATGCGCTTTCCCAGTGTGAGGAAGCCTCCGCCCGTGCTATGCAGTCGCTCACCGGCGGCATCGGGGGCCTCGGTTTCTGATGAAATACTACGCAGCCCCGCTGGAAAAACTGATTGAACAGTTTGAAAGTCTGCCGGGTGTCGGCCGCAAAAGCGCGCAGCGACTGGCTTTCTTTGTGCTGTCCATGCCGGAGGGCGGTGCGGAAGCCTTTGCCAGGGCGATCCTCGACGCCCGCGGCAGCATCCACACCTGCAGGGTCTGCCAAAACCTGACCGAAGGAGAGCTTTGCCCCATTTGTGCCGATCCCCGGCGGGACTCTTCTACCATCTGTGTCGTCACCGATCCAAAAGATCTTATCGCCATCGAGCGGACGCGGGAGTACCGCGGCTTATACCATGTCCTTCACGGCGCCATCTCACCGCTCAATGACGTGGGGCCCGACCAGCTTCGCATCAAGGAACTGCTGCAGCGGGTGGCGGATACCGATGTCAACGAGGTCATCATGGCCACTAATCTAGATACCGAAGGTGAGACCACAGCCTTATATATCTCACGCCTTCTGAAGCCCTTTGGCGTCAAAGTGACCCGTCTGGCTTACGGCGTACCTGTCGGCGGCCATTTGGAGTTTTCAGATGAGGTGACCCTGACCCGGGCTCTGGAAGGCCGGCGGAGCATGGAATAATTCTCTGTTTGATAAAAGGCGATTATCGTTTAACCGATAATCGCCTTTTATCTTTATCATAAAAACGACCGAATTATATTCTTATATTCCGTATACACAATATCTCTATCGTACCCATTGAAATTTCCTCCCCTCTTTACGCTGCATTTTCCTCTGCCAGGATCTTTTCGGCCTTCTTACATATTTTACATTGCAAATACAAAATCTCGACAGACAATTTACCCGGATATGATTACATGGTTTTAGAAAGCTATATAGGGAGGGAACGACTCTGTGTGAATCTGTTTTCGAGGACGACCTACCACATATGGAAACGCTTCTGCGGGAGATTCTGCATAACAGGGACATAAAATCGGTATTTCAGCCCATCATCTCTCTCCGAGATGGCTCCATCCTCGGATTTGAGGCCCTCAGCAGAGGACCGGTAGGCTCCCCGCTGGAAAGCCCAGCACTTTTATTCAGCATTGCCGAACAATACGGTTGCCTTTGGGATCTGGAACTTCTCTGTCGAACAAAGGCGCTGTCTGAACTCCAGAAATTCGAGCCGGACTGTAAAATCTTTCTGAACGTAAATCCTAGCATCATAGAAGACAGAAAATTTCAGCAAGGATTTACCAAAGGATATCTTAAGCAATACAAAATCGATCCGCAGCATATCATTTTTGAGATTACTGAGCGGAGCGCTATCCGAAACATCAGCGACTTCAAAAAAATTATTAAAAGCTATCGTGATCAAGACTATGAAATTGCTATCGATGATGCCGGTGCCGGATATTCCGGGCTGAATCTGATTTCCGATATCCATCCGCAATATCTGAAGTTGGATATGAATCTGATCCACGGAATCGACAGGGACTCCGTTAAGCAGGCATTGGTGCGCAGCTTGTGCGAATTCACCCGGATCACAGGTACCGCCCTGATTGCCGAAGGTATTGAAACTGTACCTGAGCTGCAGACACTCATCGATATCGGCGTCCATTATGGACAAGGGTATCTCATCCAACGGCCAGGCCCCTTTCTGGCACAGATTTCTGACCATGTAACCCAGATGATTGTTGACCAGAACGCACGGAAAAATCATATTTACGGATACAATCTGTCAGAAATTTATATAGGAAATCTTTGTATCGGCACCCCGACGGTGAACGAAACCGTAACCATTTCTCAGGCTTACGAGATGCTGAAATGCAACGAGCGAACGCCCGGTTTCTGTATTACCAGAAGCGATGGCAGCGTTCAGGGTGTTGTCACCAGGGACAGGCTGAACGCCGTAATGAGCGGGCTCTATGGATATAACCTGCATTCACGGAAAAATATTTCCACCGTTATGAATGTGGATTTTCTCAGTATGGACCTGAAAACACCTGTAAATACAGCGGGCCGGCTCGCCATGTCCCGGCCGGACGAAACAGTTTATGATTTTATTACTGTTACACTGGAGGGCAAATATTACGGTATTGTCACTATTAAGGATCTACTCAATAAAACAATCGAGATCGAGGTCAGTAACGCGACACAGCTCAATCCACTGACCGCTCTGCCCGGAAATATTCTGATCGAACGAAAATTAAACGATCTCCTGCGTCAGAAAGAAGCCAGCTGTGTTCTGTATATCGATATTGATAACTTTAAAGCCTATAACGACGTTTACGGCTTTGAAAACGGGGATCGGATCATTAAATATCTGGCGGATATTATTACCCATATGATCCCGGAACCAAATTTTGTTGGTCATGTAGGCGGCGACGATTTTGTAGTATTAATCTACAAGGAAAACCTTTGGCGGGCAGAAGCGCTTTCTCAAAAGATTCTCAACGAATTTGAAAAAACCGCAACGGCTTTTTATAAAGAAGAAGATAAACGTAACGGCTATCTCCTTGCGGTAAACAGAAACGGATTTATGGAACAGTTTCCACTTATATCCCTTTCCATTGCGGGTGTCCTGACAGAAGGCAAACATTTTGCAGATATATTCGAGATCACCGAACGGGCAAGCAAAATCAAAAAAGATTGCAAACAGATATCTGGTAATTCCCTTTTAATCCTCTAGACAGAGGTTGTGATTTTCTCCCGAAAAATGTATAAGGCCCTCCTGCTGAAAAGCGTCAGCAGGAGGGTCTTGTTTCTTTAACCGGGTAGTATAAGCTATTCCGCGATAATGAAACACACGGCCCCGCCATCGGCGGCAGCACGGGCACAATAAAGGGAGAAGCTCTGATAATTGAGTACCGCTTCACTCAAGGTAATGAACCGGTCACGATCCTTTGCCCATACCTGAACATCCGTCAATACAACAAGCGTCGTCAGACCAACTTTCACCTGTTTAGAGGTAATAAACGCATCTGCGCCAACTTTTCCGGCATAGCTGAGTGCCTTTGCAACACAGCTTCCATCGCTGCGGAGGAACCAGACAGCCGGTGTTTCCTCCTTTGTAAGTCCCGCGGCCGAATACGTCTGCTCAACCTCAGTCGCGGCGGCCGATGCGTTGCGATAGGTAACCGTATAAAGCATCTGGGCCACTGTAAATGAATTATCATCAAAATCTTTGTATACGGTTTCCTTAATTTCACTTCTCTGCTTTGCCAGTCCATAACTGCAGCCAGCGCCGGTGATATTTTCTACCACCAGCAAGTCATATTTTCCGGAGGTATTCATCCGGCTATACAGCACTTTGGCAGAATCGATCCCGGTATTCTGAAGCGCACCAAGCGTGGTTTCTGTCAGCGGAAGGCCATCATCCAGCTCTTCGAAGATGCGTACGCTGGAAGCTAACGCCTTGCCTCCGACCGTGCCTTCCGGGAGGTCAAGCTTGCTTGCGCTGTTATAGGCGACGGTCTGGAATATATAATTACCCTTCAGATCCTGTGTAACAGTAACCAGACGGCCCACGTTTTGGTACAGGGTGCTGGCGTCACCCGACGTAGTCTTGGTAAAGCCAGTAAAAGAAGGGGTGCCTGTCAATTCATGCCCTGTTAATGTAGTTACGGTACAGGCACTCTCACTCAGCTTGTCCAGCACGGCCATTGTGCGGACTGACAGCTCGGCAGCGGGCCAGACAGCAGCCGCCCGGCCACTGACATCCAGCGCCACGGTGATCAGCGTCCCAAATTTCAGCGCCGCAAAATCGGCGGCCGCCCCGGGTGCGACGGTCAATCGGAGAGAGCCAACATCGACCCAGGTGGGGGCGGTATAGACGGTGCCTGCATCGTTATAGAGAAGCGTCAGCTTATCGGAGCTGGCATAATATATATTGTTTGCGCTGTCATAACTGATAATATCATATTTTTGAAGGGCAGAAGCCGCAACGCGCTCTCCGTCGCGAACCACCGCCGCGCCGGATTTAAGGATCACGTCATCCACGCCATAAACGGCGGTCCCACCACTGATATTGGAAGTGCTGCCTGTGACAATCAGCTCCAGCGTGCCGGTATCACCATAAAACAGGGTCGCCGTCTGCCCCACAGGCAGGTCAAGCCAATTTTCCGAATACAGCCCGGCCTTGGTCCCGTCGCAAAGCAGCACAGAAGAAGGTACGACCAGCACGCTGCCATCCTCCCGGGTGATGGCAATATTCGTACGGGAGCGGACAGTCACGGCTGTTCCCAGCCCTTCGCCCGCGGTGTGGAAATAAATCAGGCTGCCTTTCTGCCAGACACAGCAGCCACGCTGCATGACGCCGGAAGAATCCAGCGTTGTGGAAGCCGCGACCACCTTGACGGTGCCGTCCGGTGTACAGATGCGTGCCGTACCCGCGGACAATGTGCTGTCGGTCTCCGGTGTGGCAAGCAGCAGGGATTTGCCCTCATCCATCGTAAAGCTGCCGCTCAGCAGCTGTGCTCCATCTTTTGTATCGGCTAAAAGCGTATTGACCAGCAGGATAGCCGCCTGCCCGCGCGGGATCGCATTACCGGCAGCAATCGAGGTGGAAATCCCCTTCCGCAGGCCGAGGACCTGCGCCTTGTTCATGTAATCTGCAGGCCAGAAATCTCCAATGTCTGCCCGGGTGTAGCCCAGCAGCCGGAGCAGGATTGCCAGTGCTTCATCGTACTTAATATAAACATTGGGACGGAAGGTTCCGTCGCCGTAACCCTCGATCAGGCTATAAGCCTTGACAGCCGCGTTGACATAGGGAGCATACCAGGCGTTATGCGGCACGTCGGAGAATCGGGTATAGTTCTGATATAAGCTCTCCCCCGAGAATCCAGCCAGTTTGAGGGCCACCTGACAGTACTCTGCGCGAGTCATATATCCGCTGGGATCAAACGTATTCGTGGAGCGGCCCCCCACAATTCCAAGTGCAGCCAGCAGCTCGCAAGCACGGCTTTCGGCCGGGTCTGTCACATCGGTGAACGCCGCTGAGACGGGCAGGGACGCGCAGAGCATAGCCAGCACCAGCATCAGCGCGATCAACTGTTTCTTCATCATTCGTTACCCCCAGAATTACTGATTGCGCAGCGCTTCCACAGGCTGCATTTTGGACGCTTTATTGGCAGGATAGAAGCCAAAGAAAATCCCCAGTACCACCGAAAAGGCCATGGCGCCAAGCATGACGGGCACCGATGGGAAATAGACCTTCTTGATAATGGCCGCCGTTAGAATATACGATCCGATGGCACCGAACCCGATCCCCAGCAGACCGCCGCAGGCACTAATCGTAGCCGCTTCGATCAGAAACTGGCTGATAATACTCCCCCTGCGGGCGCCGATTGCCATACGGATGCCAATTTCCCGGGTACGCTCAGTCACCGATACCAGCATGATATTCATGATACCGATCCCGCCGACCAGCAGGGAAATGCCGGCTACGCCGCCGCCAACCAGGCTGTAGATTTTCATGCTTTCGCTGACACTTTCCTGCCACTGGTTGTTGGTATAGACGCTGTAATAGCCAGTATTGGTATTGATTCTGGCCATAAAGAACTGCGTCAGATAGAACATCGCAAGATTTGTGCTGTCATTATCTTTGGCCTTGACAATGAATTCGGTGAATTTAGTCTGGTTCGCAAGAGAGCGGCTGCAGGACATGGGAACAACGATCATCCCGTCATCGCTCCATTGCTGATTGTCGTATTTGCTCTCATACACGCCGATGACCGTATATTCCACACCTTTAAGCTTGATTTTTTTGCCCACGGGGTTCTCCAGTCCGAAAAATTGCTCCTTGATATAGCTTCCGATAGTGCAGACCTTCACCCGGTTCTTGACATCCATATAGCAGATCGAGCGGCCGGACTCCAGCGTCATGTTTTTACACAGGTCGAAATCTTGGTTCCCGAAATAAACTGTCGCGTTATCCAATTTTTTACTGCGGTAACGAGCACCCACACTGGTCTGGCTGCTGGGGGTGATGCCAACGATATAGTCACTGTATTTCTTGCATTCCAGCGTAAGCTCATTGTATACATCCACATATTTGCTGCCATAGCTTCCATAACTGACCTGAATGATGTTCGATCCCATTTTTTCGAAATCTTCCAGAGATCGGCGGGTCAGGCCCCCAATGAGAGACAACAGCGTGATGACCGAGCAGACGCCGATGATGATGCCAAGCATGGTAAGGAACGACCGCATTTTGTTGTTTGCAATAGATTTCAGCGCCATGGAAAAGGTCCGGAAAATGTTCATGCGCTCACGGCTCCCTTCAGCACCTCGCGGCGCATCTCTTCTGGGACAATATAGTTGTCCGTCACACGCCCATCACTGATGGTGACAATGCGTCGGGCAATGTTGGCCAGCCGCCGGTCATGCGTAATGAGGATTACGGTGGTTCCCTGGTCGTTCAGATCCGCCAGCGTAGCCATGATCTCCGCCCCAGATTTGGAATCCAGATTTCCGGTGGGTTCGTCGGCCATAATAATTGGGGGCCTTGCCGCAATGGCACGGGCAATGGCCACACGCTGCTGCTGGCCGCCGGAAAGCTCAGAAGGGCGGTGGGTCATGCGGTTCCCAAGCCCCACACTCTCCAGTGCCCGAACGCACAGCTCCCGGCGCTGCTCTCCATGCATACCGCGGTAGATCAACGGCAACTCTACGTTCTCCAGCGCTGTCAGCGCCGGAATCAGATTAAAGCCCTGAAAAATGAACCCGATTTGTCGGTTGCGGATGCTGGCCAGCTTGACCACCGACATATCGCTCACTGGCTCACCATCCAGCAGGTACTGGCCATACGTGGGAATGTCCAAGCACCCAAGGATATTCATCAGCGTGCTCTTTCCACTGCCCGATTGTCCAAGAATACAGCAGAACTCACCGTGATCAATCTGAAGTGACACATCGTCCAGCGCACGGACCTCACTCTCATGCCCCTCGTTGTAAATCTTGCTGATTTGTCTGATATCTATCAGCATAGGATCAACCCCATTGGCCTTCATTGGTAGCTTTGCCGGCATAGACAACGGTGCCTTCCTGCAGGCCCTCGACCTCTGTATTGCTGGCATCGGACAGGCCGACCGCCACCGCGACGGGATAATAGCCTTCCGGCACCTGATCCTCCGGCAGCCCTTCCACCTTATCATAGGTAAAGTCCTGTCCGTCCTTTACGAAGACCACCGTGCTGCCGTCCTCAGTATAAGTGATCGCGGTGGACGGCACGACCAGACAGTTTTCTTTCACGGTGGCTGTGATCGTATAGTTAACACTCATACCGGGCAGCAGCGTTCCGTCGTTGGCCAGCGAGACGGTGGCGGGGAAAGTGGAGCTCATGCCCGACCAGCTGTCCTGTGAGGTGGTGGCCGTATAGCTGATGTAGGTAATCGTGCCCATGGCAGATACGCCGCTGTCGTTGGTCATGGAAACCTGCATGCCCAACGACACCTTGCTGATATCCAGCTCATCAATATTGATATTCACGATCAGACTGGAAGTGTTGGAAACCGTGATGACCGGGGTTGTGCTGTTTTCCAGCTTGGAGCCCGGCTCGATAACAACGCCGGAAACCATACCGTCGATTTCGCTGCGCACCTCGGTATTCTGCATTTTATCACGGATCTTCTGCGCAGCCGCAAGGGCCTCATCATAGGTTTTCTGCGCACCATCAATCTGGTCGCGCAGCTGCGCAGTATCGATAGAGACCATCTTTTGTCCTGCAGTATAGTTTCCGTACTCCACCAAGTTGGCATAAGAAACCTCACCGCCCGCCTTCAGCACCAGATCCACGCTGCGACAGTAATCCATGGTTCCAGACCCAATGGGTGTGACATCTCCCTTTGCCGTCGTGACAGATGCTGTAGCCGTATCCCCTGCGACTAAAACGCCGGGGTTTTTAAAATCAATATACACACGGAAGCAGACGGATCCGTCCACCGGTTTTTCAATATCGTCAATCTGGGAAACAGTGCCGGTAACCTGCTGCATCTGATCGGGCAGAGAAACGGTGGCTATCTGTCCCTTCTGGATCTGCCCGAACAGGCCGCGGACAAAATACAGCTCCAGCCGCATGGTGGAATCATCTACCAGCGTTCCGACCGACGCGCCTTCCGCGCCCTGGTCCCCGGTTTTCAGATCGCCCGCCTTGATCAGCTTGCCGCTGAAGGGCGCCGTGACATCTGTATACGCCAGCTTGGCGCTGATTTCTTTCAATGCCTTTTCTGCGGTACTCAGATTTTTTTCCGCCGTGTCCAGCTCATCCTGTAGCTGAACCGGGTCGATGACAAACAGCAGATCGCCTGCTTTAACTACATCGCCTGCATTGACGGCAACCTCCGTCACGGTGCCGGTCAAGCCCACACCGTATTCCGCTGTCTGCTTGGCAGAAATCGTGGCCCAGCCGGTGATCTGATCCGCCAACGTATTGGTCATAACCGTACCTTCTATCACACCCGGATCATTCTTTGCGGTTATTTTCTGCACGATGGCCCAGGCTCCGTACACGATACCCGCCACAAGAACGATAGGGATCATAATCCGAAGCCATTTCGGCATCCGACGCTTTTTCTTGTCGGATCCGTACTTGTTACGCTGGGGTTTCTGTACTTTCTGCTCCGGCGCGCTGACGGCTGCGTTTTCAGACATGGTGTTTCCTCCTAAAAGCGTTATACCCGGACGTTGCCAGTATTTTCTTTTATTAGACTTGGCAAATTCAAATTTGTTCCATAAAAATCATATCAGATTTACTAAAAGTCTGCCATCACTAATCTTGCCAAAGCGACCGTTCCTTCTGCCCTGCTTTTTCGAAAAAATGCCGGCAGAGATGACAAAGGCGTTACGTGGTGATGACGAAGCGGTTACGGAAAAATTAAGAAATCTTAAAAATACAATTACTTTTCAAACCGGAAACCCTCTTTTCAAATGGCTTGGAATATGCTAAACTAATCATTTAGAAAGAAGATACGGAGGCACGCTATGAGAGGTTCGCGCCATTACATGCCCGGCTGGCTGATTTTTCTCGGGTTTTGTTTCGGTTTTTGGCCGGGCATCGTCCTGCTGGTCATCCGCATTCTGCAGAGTGCCGCCGATGACAACGCCGCCCGAAAGGTTCAGGAGCAGCGCGAGCGCGACCAGCGCCGCACCTATCAGCCACCTCGCGGTACGATGCATACCGTGGATTATCAGCCGGTACGGGAAAACGAGACCCGTACCTATCAGCCGCCGAAGGACGCAACTCAGGCCCGGGGGCAGCAGAATGCAGCTCCGAGGCAGAGCATACATCAAAATGTCCCGCCTTCACAGTCTGTACAGTCTGGTCTAACCCGTCGGCAGCGGCAGTTGATCTCCGGCAAAAGCGGAAAAGGCCTGTGGATTGCAGGTCTGATTACGTTGGGCGCGGGCATTTTCTCCGCCCTTATGGTTTTGCTGGGTGGTTTCGCAAGTATGACCTCTTTTTTCGAAATCCTTATGGCATCCGGTATCACTGCCGCCTCTGTCTGCCTTCCCGGTGCCGTGCTGACCGTTGTCGGCAATAAAAACCGAAACCGTGCCGCTCGCTGCCGGAACTATCTGGCCCTGGCGAGTACACGTAAAAAGATTGATCTTGACGAGCTGGCCGCCTCAATCCCCACCGGCCGCGATCAGGTCCGGAAAGATCTCCAATGGATGCTGGATGAGGGGTTCTTTCCCGGCTTTTATCTTGACGGCACGAACTGCTGCCTGATGCATCCTGATGCGCGGGTCTCGGCGCCACAGGAAAAGCCTGCACAGGATGCGCCGCAGGAAAAGCCTAACGAGAACGGACGCCGGGTCTATCCGGATGAACGGCGGATTCGGAATATCAACGATCGAATTGACGACGAATATATCAGCGAAAAAATGGACCGTCTGGAGGAACTTACCCACAATATTTTTGCCTATGTGGAAGATCATCCCGAAAAAGAAAACGACCTTCGGCAGTTCAAAGCCCACTATCTGCCGACCACCCTCAAGATTCTGGAATCTTACGCCCGGTTTGAAAAACAGGGAGTTGACGGAGAGAATATCACCTCCGCTATGCAGGATGTCAAATCTATTATGGACAAACTGGTATCCGGATTTGAAAAACAGCTGGACGCGCTCTATGCCGCCGAAGCGCTTGATGTATCCACTGACATCAGTGTGCTGGAGAACATGATGACCATGGAAGGTTTGGGGCCGCTCAGCCCGTTCGACACCCGGCGGGGGCCGAGTTCAAAAGAAGAGGTCAAATAGCCACAGGGTAATTCTCACCGCAAAACATGAAAGACAGCGCTTATTCACCCCATTTCACAGGGTGGATAAGCGTTTTCAAAAATAGGAAGCGAAGCGGCTTGTGCCTAATTTTCCGCCTTGAGGGCTAATGGCTGCTTTTGTTTTTTCCGTAATTTTTGGAGGATACCATGCCGTTTTCGCTTACCGACCAGGGCGATTTTCAGCGGCGACTCAACGCCTGCAAGGAACGACCGGTCTCCGGCATTCATTCCTGGCACCGTTATTTCGGCAAACTGATCCCCGCCATTCCGGCGGCGGCCATTGAAGCCTATGCGCTGCCCGGCCTGCCGGTCATCGATCTGTTTGCCGGCTCCGGCACCACACTGGTAGAGGCAAAACTGCACGGCGTTGATGCTGTCGGTGTAGACATCTCTCCCATTGCCGGTCTGATCGAGCGGGTCAAAACCACCTATATCGACCCGGTCCTGCTGGCACAGGCTGGCACCCTTTTGCAAAAAGATATGGCTGGGATGCGCCCCCCTGCTCCGGAAGGCGAGCTTCCCTTCTGCATCCACCGCGATAATTGGTTCCGGCCTGAGGTACAGGATGACCTGTACTGGCTTCGGGACGGAATTGAGCAGCTCTTCCTCCGCCATCCGGAGCTGCCGGCAGAGAAAGCATCCGACGTGCAGGATCTGCTGCTGCTTAATCTTTCCTCAGTTATCCGACTGGTGTCCAATGCCGACCCACAGCATATCTTCCCCGGATACAGCAAGCGCCTGCGCGCGCTGGACGCTGCCGGGAAGCGACATATCGATGTTATCCGTAGCTTTTTCAGCGCCCTACGGAAAAAGATTTCATCCATGGCGGATTACGTTCCCGCATACCGGCGTGCGGCACAGGTCTCCGTACTTACGGGCAGTGCGGCGGCACAGTCGCTCTCCCTTCCGCAAGCGGGGCTGATCGTTGTCAATCCGCCCTACATCAGCTCGGTTCGATATATCGAAACGATGAAGTTGGAACTATATTGGATGGGCTTTCTGAACAGCGCGGCGGAATACCGGTCGCTGGAGCGGCAGATGACGGGAAATGACCGGTTTTTCCGTGCCGATCTTGAAAGGTTACCGGACACCGGACGGGCGGAGACCGATACGCTCGCCGCGGCACTTTGGAACGCAGACCCGGCTTGCGGCGTGACATTTGCCAATTACTTTCGGGATATGGCGGGCGCCGTATCCCGGATGTCTGTGCTTCTTCCGCCTGGCGGAAGAGTCGTCATGAAGATTTCTGACAGCAAGATGAAGCGGCTGCAGATCGAGACTCCCCGGCTGATGACCGGGTTGGCCGAAGAGCACGGATTTTTCTGCGAAGAGGCTTTTCTCGATCCCATCGTCCGGCGGTCGCTGCTGACGGCACGCAACAGCTACAGCGACCTCATCACCCACGATTATATTCTCGTATGGAGGCGGCTATGAGCTATGCCAATGTGCCGGTGCTCCGATATATGGGGAACAAAAACCGCCTGCTGGATGAGATCTGTCCCTCAATAGAGGCGCTATGTCCGCCCGGCGGGACAGTATGCGACCTGATGGCCGGCACCTGCGCCGTTGGATACGCACTGAAGGGGCCGCGGCGCATCTTTGCAAACGATGTGCAAGCCTATTCTCATACCGTCGCCCGTGCCCTGATCGAGAACCCAGGTGTGACAATCTCCGACACCTCCGCCGACGAACTGGAAGATTCCTATCAGATCCTGCTCAACTCTACGGGCTTTTTCACGGCCCATTATTCCGATACTTATTTTTCCGAGGCGCAATGCCGTGCATTGGATGCGCTCCGCGGCGCTATCGAACCACTGTCTGAGCCAAAGCGTTCCCTCTATCTCTCTGCATTGCTGTGTACCATGGGCCGTTGTCAGTCAACCACGGGACATTTTGCCCAGTATCTTCCCTGGCAAAGCCCACGGGCAGGGGCGCTGCGTGCCATGGATCTCTGGGAGACCTTCCGCATTTGTTGTACCCTGTTTTCTGACCTTCATCCAGGCATGGGCCGTGCCTTTCATCTTCCGGTAGACGAACTTCTTTGCCTTCCGGAAATGACAGAGGTCGACTGTTTTTACCTCGATCCGCCCTATACGGTCGACCAGTATTCCCGCTTTTATCATCTTCTGGAAACCGTCATCCTCCTCGACGCACCTGCCCTGTCTGGAAAAGGTCGCTACCGGGAGGATCGTTTTCATTCGGATTTTTGCTACCGCGGCCGGGCGGCGGAGGCCTTTTCCCGGGTAATGGCGCGAACTTCTGCGCTGGGTGCTCCGCTGGTGGTCAGCTATTCCTGCCATGCCGTCCTGTCCGTTGAGCAGGTGCTTGCAATCGGAAAGCGATACTATTCCGATGCCCAATTGCGGGAACTTCCGTATCAACATTCTTCACAAGGGAAGGGCCGCATCTCCGTCTCCGAGGTTCTCATGTCCTTTGTATAGTGTTTTTTACATGATTTAGGAATATCTTCTACAAAATACTGTTTTTTTCAAAAATATTTTGTAACCTATTGCATCCTGAGGTCACTTTCTGTATAATATTTGTATCTGATCGTCATTTTGAATTTCGGGAGGCGCGGCATGGCAGAGCAGGTACGCAAAGATACCCGGACCGAAGCTTGGAAAACGCTGGTTTCCCGTTTGCCGGGCGTTCTAGGTGCGGAATTCATCCTGGAAGGGGACGAAATCCGCGAGGTGCACATCCTTTCCGACCAGTCTCGTACACCAAAACAAGTGGTTCGCGATGTGCAGAGCGCCATGCTGGCGCGGTTTCAGCAGGACATTGACCATCGGATCATCAGCGTGGCACAAATTCCGGGTCCGCTCCGCGAGGTACGGCACCGGCTGATTTGCGACCGTCTTTCGATTTCCTCCGACCGCCTGAACGGGTCAGCTACCGTGTGGCTCCGTATGGGGGACGATGAATACTCCGGCTCATCTGAATGTGATCTGGCAACCGGCAGCCGCACCCGTGCCGTTGCTAAGGCCACCGTTGTTGCCCTGAACGAGTTTCTCTCTGGTGCATGCCATATCACGCTGGAAGATGTTCGTCGGGTTCCGATGGATGAGCGATATGCCATTCTTGTGGGTGTTCAGCTGCGGGTCGGAAGCCAGACAGACCATCTTCTCGGCGCCTGTTACGAGGGAATGGATCCCAATTTTTCTGCCGCACAGGCAACATTGGATGCCGTCAACCGGCGGTTTCTGGCCCTGGATCTTCCTTCTCCCAAATCGGATGAGCGGTAATCTCATCGACGGGAAATCTCAGCAATTTATGTAGCGAAGCGGATATAGCCTGTCTTTAGCGAGTGGCAGAGTACTACTCAAGGAGGCTATGTTCGATGAAAAAGGCGAAAATTATGGCCGCGATCACTTCGCTGGTCTCTCTGCTGCTGGCCGGCGGCGCTTTCTTTGGCATCCGCTGACATAGGCAACAAGAGTCCCGCCGAATTCGGGCAGCCGACGACGGTCGACTGCCCCTATTTGTTAATAACCCACGATCTATGTCGTGGTTCTTCATATTCCGCCGGAAAGGACGGGTCACCGATGCGCAAAGCGACAAAATGGTACATGTCAGCGGTCAGCGTTTCGGGCCTGTTGGCCGGCGGAATTGCTGTTTGGCGGTTTCTGATTCAAAGCGATCCGTTTGTGCAAAGCGAAACGCTGGGACCCTTTTTGGTTCTTCTTGTGTTTTGTTGGGGTTGCTGCTGTCTTCCGCTTTACATCCGGGATGACTGCACAGTCGATCTCTCCTTTATTGCCATTCTGGCCTCCACCCTGTATCTTGGGCCGAATGCCGCTGTAACGATCTGCATGCTGACCTATCCCCTGATCATTGTCCCATCCCCGGATGGGCACAGTTATTCCCATATTTTCAATACGCATTTCTCCAAGACAATGTTCAATATGGCTTGCCGCAACCTTTCCGTTGCGCTGGGCGGCCTGGCATACTCTGCCGGGGGCGGAATACCGGGGAACATCTCGCTCCCTGGTGTTTTACTGCCCGCCCTGTTATTCATTGCCGTCGCCATGTTGGTCAACGTTGTGACGGTGATGTTCTATTTCGTCATCGAACAACAGGCACGAATCTTCCCCACCATATTTCAGATGTTTCTTGGTCTTGCGCCGTCCATTACCTGCACGGCACCCATCGGTTATTTTCTGGCAATGCTGCTTCGGATGGAAGGCGGCATCTGGCTCTCAATGCTTTTTATGCTGCCCCTGCTCCTCGCGCGGTTTTCTTTCAAACTCTATTTGGACAGCCGTAAGCAGCAGTACAATATTCTCCGAACACTGGCGGCTGCACTGGAGGCAAAAGATCAATATACCGAAGGCCACTCCCAACGCGTAGGATATTATGCGGAACGAATTGGCCGCCAGATGGGGCTAGGTACGAGGCAACTTGATCTGCTGCGTTCTGCCGCTGTCTTCCATGACATTGGTAAAATCGGTGTTCCCGATTCGATTCTGCAAAAACCAAGCCCCCTGACGCAGGAGGAGTTTGAGGTAATCCGCCAGCATCCGATTCAAGGCGTCCGTATTCTCAAAAACCTTGCCGGCTATGACGAGATCATTCCGCTGGTACTGCATCATCATGAGTTTTATGACGGCGGCGGCTATCCCGACGGTACAAAGGGGGACGAAGTTCCCCTGGCCGTCTATGTTCTGGGTGTTGCCGACGCATATGACGCCATTACCAGCGATCGTCCCTATCGCGCGGGCCGTACGCCGCGGGAAGCTGCGCTCATCCTGCGCCGGGAAAGCGGAAAGCAATTCCACCCACAGGTTGCCAGTATCACAGCCGACATGGTCGAGCGAGGCCTTTTGGAACGCCCGGATTCACTCGCACTGGCGATGGAGGGTTGAGCCTTGCTGATTTTATCGGTTCTGCTTGCAGTTATTGTTGGCTGGCTGATGGGCGGGCGGCTATCGGGCGACGGCGGCACCGAGATCCGTTTTTTATGGCTTCCGGCTGCTTCTGCAGTATTGCAGCGTTTATATCTGCGGCCTTGGACGTTGATTTTATCTTATCTGCTGCTTTTTGTCTTTCTCTGGTTCAACCGACAGGCGCGGGTAAGCGCCGCACTGCTGGGCGCGGGCAGTCTGTGCAATTTGATTGTCATCATGGCCAACGGGTTTCGGATGCCGGTGGCTGCAGCAGCACTGTCCCTACTGCCGGCCGATCGGGCGCAAGCCTTGCTGTCAGGCAAAATTCCTATGTACTGTGCTGTCGGTGAGGATACCCGCCTCCCCTTTCTCGGTGATATCCTTGCTGTAAACCTGCCGGTGGTTGGTGGTTTTGCCAGCATTGGCGATGTTCTGTTGGCGCTGGGTATCTTCGGTTTTGTCATGGCCGTAATGGCGCCGCCCCGTTTGTCCGGTCTCTGGACGCGTGGCCGTCACCAGGCATAGCTTGACCAATAAATAAAAACGCCCATAAGGGCGTTTTTTTAGTATGCGCAGCGGACCCGGACTGCCTCTCGATATTCCCGAAAAACAGGTGCCGACTATATTCCGTTTTTCTCCCCGGCAATGCCGGGACATTTTATTTCACATCCAGGCCCGTGACCAGCGCCCGATCAAGGATTACCGTAACCGCAGGATGCAGTTTTAAAAAGGTTACCGGCCAGCGTGTCGTTACCGCTTCGCCGCGCAGCAGCGATCTCGCGGCCGCCCGCTTTTTTTCGCCGGTGATCAAAAGCAGCAGGCGCTTTGCCCGCAGTATATCACCCATGCCCATGGTGATCGCCTGTGCCGGCACATCCTCCGGCCGGCAGAAGAACCGCGCGTTGGCGGTCCGTGTCTGCAGGGACAGCGTCTC
>JAYFOA010000032.1:0-7251 GCA_034933145.1 Clostridiaceae bacterium | reverse complement strand
CAGAGAATAAGAGCAGGGCATACGGCGAAGCCAACCCGGCACTGACGTACACGATCAGCGGTTTTGTAAACAATGAGACGGCGGCCACGGCTCTGACGGGTGTGCCGGAACTGAGCACGACGGCCACTGCGGCGTCGCCTGCGGGGCAGTACCCGATTACGGCGGACGTGGGCAGCCTTGCGGCGAATCACGGAAACTACAAATTCGAGTATGTTAGCGGCACGCTGACGGTGAATGCGAAGGCCGTGACGATCACGGTGAACAATGCATCCAAGTATCATGGCGATGCAGACCCGAAATTCGGGGGCACGGTGAGCGGTCTGGTAGCGGACGGGGATCTTAACCCCATCACCTATATCCGTACGAACACGGCGGAAGCTGTGGGGATGTACACCGGCGTTCTGAGCGCAACGTATGCCGCAAACAACAATTATGCGGTAACGATCATTCCCGGTAACTTCTCGATCAAGAGCTCCGGCGGCGGTGGAACCGATATCCCTGATGACCCCGTGCCGACCGGTCCGTCCCTGAACCGGGAAGACCACTACGCTTATATCGTTGGCCGCGGAGAAGGCGGCGTCCAGCCGAACGCGCAGATCACCCGTGCTGAGGTCGCCACGATCTTCTTCCGTATGCTGACCGATGAGAGCCGCGCCGAATACTGGCAGCAGACCAATTCCTTTACGGACGTGGCTTCGACTTCCTGGTACAACAACGCGATCTCTACCCTGAGCTATGCCGGCGTGATCAATGGCTATGCGGATGGTACCTTCCGTCCCAACGCGCCGATCACCCGTGCTGAGTTCGCGACCATGGCGACTCGTTTCTACGATATGGTGAGCGAATATCCCACGGATGCATTCACGGATATCGCTAACCACTGGGCCCGGAACTATATCAACCGGGCGGCAGAGCTTGGGCTGATTAACGGCTATGCGGACGGCACCTTCCGTCCGTCACAGAACATCACTCGTGCCGAGGCGATGAAGATCATGAACAGTGTGCTGGGACGCGCACCGGACAAAGATCATCTGCTGACAAACATGATCACCTGGGTCGACAATATGGATCCGAACATCTGGTATTATCTGGATGTACAGGAAGCCACGAACTCTCATGATTATGAGATGTCCGAGGACGGCATGTATGAGGTCTGGACTTCGATCCTGCCGGCGCGCGACTGGCCGGCACTGGAAGAGCAGTGGTCGGTAGCCAACTCCGGCGCTGCGGCAGCGGCAGCGGACTGATCAAACAAGAAATCCTAACAACGCGGCATGGCCTGAGGGCCATGCCGCTTTCCTTATATTGTGTACTGTAACTGTATGTGTATGCTTTGGGCCGAGGTAGATTCAGCTTGAATACGTATTTAAAGAATTTCCAGCTTGCCGGGCGCCGTTTCGCGCAGACGGCTGCCGAATAATTTTTCCGATACAGCGGCCAGATACACCGTATCCTTCGTACCCGCCGTTTCATAGCAGGAGTGCATGGCAAGCTGGGGAAGCCCGACATCCGCCATGCGGATGGAGACGCTGGCCGCCGCCACATTGCCCAGCGTTCCGCCGCCCGGAAGATCGCTGCGATTGGCAAAGCTCTGCACCGGCGTTTCGGTCATTGCACAGAACAGACGCAGGATGCCGGAAGATGTGCTGTCGGTGGCGTAGCTTTGGGCGGCATTGATCTTTACCACGACGCCGCCGTTCATTCGCACGCGGTTGTCCGCATCGGAAAGCTCCGGATGGTTGGGATGGATAGCGTGGGCATTGTCGGCAGACAGCATAAAGGAGGAGGCCAGCGCCCGCAGATGCTCTTCTTCTGTACGCCCCAACGCCGTGCTGATGCGCCGAAGGGTATCGGCAAAGAAGTTGGAGGCCGCCCCCTGCTTTGTCCGGCTGCCGACTTCCTCATTGTCAAAGCAGCACCAGACGGCAATGCCCTGCGGCTTGGCATTCAGGAAACCGTGCAGGGTGGCAAAAGCGCACTGCAGGTCGTCGAGCCGCGGCGCAGAGATAAGTCGCCCGTCATCCCATATCATTGCGGGCGTGCGGCAGCACAGCGAAAGCTCGGATGCCAAAATGTCTTCGGCCCGGACGCCCGCGCTTTCTGCTACCAGGCCCCAGAAGTCCTCCGTCTTCCCTCCATCAGAAAGCAGAGGCAGCAAGTCGACCTGTTCATTGAACTTATATCCTTTGTTGACTTCCTTGTTCATATGGATGCAGATGTTGGGGATCAGCAGCAGATCCCGGTCCACATAGGCAAGTCGGCTTTCCACGCCGCAGCCGCTGCGGACGGTCAGCCGCCCCGCCACCGAAAGGGGGCGGTCAAGCCAGGTAGAGTAGATCGGGCCGCCGTATTTTTCCACATTGAGGCGAAGATAGCCGCTGCCGGAATTCACCGGCCGCTCTTTCAGTTTGAAGGTGGGAGAGTCACTGTGGGAAGCCGCGATGCTAAAGCCATCACAGCCGGGAGCCTCACCGACGGCAAAGGCGATGACCGAGCTGTCGTTGCGGACGACATAATACTTTCCGCCGGTGCGGATATCCCAGCCGTTACTTTCCAGCAGATGGGTAAAGCCTGCGGCTTCCAGACGGCGTGCCGAGGCCGCCGCGGCATGAAAAGGGGACGGACTTTCCTTCAGAAAGGCGATCAATTCCTGCGTCAGATCCTGCATTCTGGATTTCCTCCTCATTATGTTGGATACACTGCAACCGGGTGGTGAGAACACGCATAAAGAGAGCTAATAATCTAAGCTTTCTCCCTTTGCGCAGACTACGGCTTACTTCCTATGCCTATGCCAGCGGACGGGGCTTGCAGCCGTCAGGGATGGGACAGCGGTATGTCTGACCGTCGAGATCTGTTTCAAAGGCGGCCTTTGCCTGTGTCAGCAGCGCTCCATCACTCAGCAGATCGATGGCCGCGCCGGCCATGGCTTTACCGGCCTGCAGCATGCCCTTGTGGGCCAGGCCGCTCTTACCCTGAGCTACCAGCTGCCAACTATGCCCCGGCGTGCCGGCAGCCATGGTGCAGCAATAAAGCTGCGCGGTGGGACAGCACCAGCTGACATCGCCCACATCCGTTGAGCCAAATTCCTGCCAGACAGTGGGATCATAAGGCGATACGAAATCATACAGACTGTCGCCGACATGCGCAAGAAGTGTTTTCCGTTTATCCGCAGGCAGTCGGGCGGCCAGCTTGCGCAGATTTTCTCCCTTGGTGTCCGCAGCGGCGGCCGCCATTTTCTCCGCAAAGTCGCGGTCCTGCGCGTCATAGGAAATCGGCGGCAGAGCAGTATAGTTTTCATAGAGCAGGTTTGCCAGCACACTGTTGCTCAGCAGATTGGAGCAGCCCTTGTAGAAATCAATCTCCATGCGCGTGTCGGTCATATGGGCCGCACCCTCAGCGCAGCGAACGACCCGCTGCCAGATGGGCTCCAGCAATTCGTTGCGCGGCGCGCGCACCAGATAGAGTGCCTCGGCATAGGCCTGCACCACGTTGGGCGAATAGCCGCCGGCGTTCGTGATGGCATAATGAATACGTGCTTCAGGAATTACATGTTCCCGCAGAAACTGGACGCCCACATTCATCAGTTCCAGTGCATCAAGTGCGCTGCGGCCCTGATGGGGCGCGCCGCCAGCATGTGCGCTGACTCCGTAAAAACGAAAGGCCGCCTGATAATTAGCAAGTGTGCTGCCGGTGCAGGCGTGGGTCAGACTATCCGGATGCCAGGTCAGAGCCGCATCCAGCCCATCAAAGACATGCGCCTTCGCCATAAAGGCTTTTCCGCTGCCGCCCTCCTCGCCCGGGGTGCCGAAATAGATTACCGTGCCGGGTTTTCCGGTGCGATGAAGCCAATCTTTGACGGCGATTGCCGCCGCAAGGCTGCCGACGCCCAGCAGGTTATGGCCGCAGCCATGGCCGGGTGCGCCGGGCTTTTCAGCCTGTTTTTCGTTCAGTCCGGCTTTCTGGGACAGGCCGGACAAGGCATCAAACTCACCCAGAATGCCGATGACCGGCCGCCCGCTGCCAAAGCTGCCGGAAAAGGCCGTCTCGATTCCGCCCAGGTTTTCCGTAACGGCAAACCCTTCCTGCCGCAGGGCAAGCTTTAGGGCGCTTGCGCTTTCGGTCTCCTGAAAAGCGGTCTCAGCCTTTTCCCAGATGGTGTCACTCAGGGCGTACAAGCCGTTGGCTTTGCGGTCGATGGCTTCCAGCGCAGCGTGTTTCTGCAGATTTTCCATGTTGTTTCCTTTCACTTTCGGTTTTCGGTATCAATTATCTGATGAACATCAAACAGCGGGGCCAACGCCTCGCCGTAGTTACGCAGGGAATAACCGTCGATGCCGATCCGCGTCATATACAAACTGCGTCCATCGGCATAATCGCGGCGATAGAAAAAATGGCTGACCGAGCAGAACTCGACAAAGCCGGTGTCCAGCATCGCTTCATATCGGGAATCGCCCGGCGTCAGGGGTTTACCGTAAGGATAGACATAGACCGTCATCGGGCCAACCACCGGTTCCACCTGTTCTTTGACACAGCGAAGGTCTTCCTCCATGCCGCGCAGCGAAAGCTTGGTTGCGTCGTAGTGGCCGAAGCCATGACAGGCAAAGGTATATCCCAGTGCCCGGAACTGTTCGGCGACCGTTTTTGCTTTTTCAATCTCAGCGTCCCGGATATCCACGTTGTCGTCGTCTATATCGGTACGATAGCCGAACTGGCCGGTGAAGCCGGTCATGCACAGGGTCATCCGCGCATCATGGGAGGAAAAATCCGGGTATTCCGCAATAAAATCCTCCAAAATAAAGACGAATTCCTCTTTCGTATATTCAACAGAACCGTCGCTTCGGTATATTCCAGCGGTGAATTCACCGTTTTCGTCAAAGCCGAGGAAATCCACCATGCCGCAGCTACGCTTTCGCTGATCATATGTAACGTCGTCCACGGAAAAAATCAGCGGTTTGCGGCCGACAGGGACCGAAACACTTTCCTTCTGGCGCCAGCCGTCGGCAGTCAATTCAAAGGTGTCATGGATATCGATCAGGCAGTAGCCATTGGCATACAGCGCGGTCAGCAGACGCCGGAACTCCGTACCGTTAATACAATCGGCATCATAGAGCATGTTGCCATCATTGCCCTTTACCTCCGGATAGGCAATCAGACAATGGATAAAGATATGTGGGATGTCGCCGGTATATGTTTCATATTCGATCGTCGGTGTGAGGGATGTTTCCGGCTCCGGCGCGGGTTCCGGCTTCGGTTCCAGGCTGGGCGCCGAAACCGGTCCCGGGTTTGGCGGAGGGGTAGGCTCATCCGCTGTGACAGGAGGATCTTCGGCCGATACGGTAACCGGTACGCAGCCTGAAAAAGCCAGCAGCGAAACGCACAAGAGAAGGCATAACAGCTTCCGGCTCATGTACGCCGCTCCTTCTCCACACAGGCCGGGCATACATGATAAAGCTCCAGCCGGTAGTCGATAATCTGTGTCCCCGCACGGCGGGTCAGCAGCTGGCGCAGATCGGGCAGATCAACGTCGGTCAGCTTGCCGCAGCGGGTACAGATCAGATGCTCATGCGGTGCCGGTGCGGCATCAAAGCGATCCGAGCTTCCCGCGGTACGGACGCGCAGAACCTGACCCTGATCCGCAAGCAGATTCAGATTCCGGTATACGGTTCCGACCGCGAGGGTGGGGATCGTCTGGCGTGCCAGCTCGCAGATTTCCGCAGCGGTCAGATGTTTGTGAGAATCGCGCAGTACCTGCAGGATCAGGCTTCGCTGTTTGGTCATACCCGGCGCTCCCTTTTTAAGATTCATTCTCAAATCATTATATCACCGGATCCTAAAAATTCAACCAAAATTGAGAACCGATAACAGGCTTTGCAGATTTCCGGGACCTGTCTTGTAAGCAAATTGTAAAAATGGTATAATATCCCCGGCACAGGTGGGGCACACGATTTGTTCTGCCGACATCCCTCACAGGCGGCCGCCGGAAGTCGCGGCTGCAATTGATTTGATCTTAGGAGGGTTTTGCTTTGAAAACAGTTTTTTTTGACAAAGATATTCCGCGTATTCTGATGACCAAGGCGGCGGCCAAATGTGGAAAGCCGCTGCTGTTTACCGGCATTAACGCTGTAAAATATCGGGAGCTTCCCGATCCGCCGCTGCCGGCACCCGATTGGATCCGTGTACGCAATACCGCCTGCGGTGTCTGCGGCACCGACGTGAGCTTTTTCCGGGCGACAACCAGCACCAATTCCGCATTGGAACCAATTCCCGGTTCTGCTCGCACATTTTTGGGCCATGAGAATGTGGGCGTGGTGACCGAGACGGGCCCCGCTGTCACAAAATTCAAGGTTGGGGATCGGGTGGCCATCCGAGAATATATGTCCTGCTGCGATAATAAGGGCATCAATCCGCCCTGCCCCAACTGTGCGGAGGGACGTTATACCCTGTGCCTCAATTACGGCGAGCCGTCGCCGCTTTCGCTGGGTGACACAGGCGCGGGCTGGAGCGACAGCTTCATCGCCTCTGAGCGGCAGATGACAAAGATCGACGATGCGCTTACCGATGATCAGGCCGTCCTGGTGGAGCCGGCGGCGGTAGCGGTCCACGCGGTGCTGATCGATCCTCCGAAAGAAAATGAAAAGATTTTGGTCCTCGGCTGCGGCGTCATCGGCCTTGGGATTGTACAGGCTTTGCGCATTGCGCAGCCTACCTGCGAAATATGGGCTTCCGTTCGCAGCAAAATGAAGCAGGAGATGGCACTCCGTCTGGGCGCGCACCATATTCTGAGCGGTGATATTTATGAGGCGGCGGCCCGGGCTACCGGCGGCAGCCGTGTCTATAAAGGCATGAATCAAAACCGGATGTTTTTCGGCGGTTTTGACCGGGTTTATGACTGTCTGGGCGGCAACTGGGCCAATCATACCGCCGTACGTCTGCTGGCATCGCGCGGCACGCTGGTCAAGGTGGGCCACCATATGAACGCGGTAACCTATGATGAGACACCGGTCTGGTGGCAGGAGCTCCGGATCGTGGGCGTGGATTCTCACGGAATGGAAGAATGGGAAGGCGAGCGCCTTTATACGTTTGATCTGGCGCAGCGCTGGATCAAAGAAGGAAAGTACCGGACGGAAGGCTTTATCACCCACAGGTTCCCGCTGGAACGCTATCGCGACGCGTTCCGGCTGGCGCTGTCCGGTGACCCGGGCGTCCTCAAGATCGTGCTGGACTGTGACTGATATGGATACGACGGGGCTT